>NZ_JBBCMO010000001.1:0-1009145 GCF_037152305.1 Pantoea sp. AS142
CGTCGGGCGGCGCGGAGACAGAATTTGCCTGGCGGCTGTAGCGCGGTGGTCCCACCTGACCCCATGCCGAACTCAGAAGTGAAACGCCGTAGCGCCGATGGTAGTGTGGGGTCTCCCCATGCGAGAGTAGGGAACTGCCAGGCATCAAATTCGTTCCTTTTCCCCTGACGAGGAAAGTAACAGGAACAGACGGCTATCAGCAAGTGGCTGATGCCGTGAAAGAACCGGTGGAGCGGTAGTTCAGTTGGTTAGAATACCTGCCTGTCACGCAGGGGGTCGCGGGTTCGAGCCCCGTCCGTTCCGCCACTTAATTGGAAAGCCCTGACTTAACGGTCAGGGCTTTTTCCATTGCAGCAAATTTTATCGGTAAAATTGGCCACCCTGATTTCTGTCAAGCCCGAAAATCCAATTAATAGTCGCTAATTATCTGAATTTACATCGATAATCTTACTATCATCCCTCATTTCTTTATTGCACCCGCGACCGTAGTAGCAGACCCCGACATGTACTGCCACTCTAGACTTCAGGTGCGCCACGGTTGCTCAGCTGTATACTCACTGAGAAAGTCGATAAAGGCCCGCACACGCTGGCTTACGCCAATATCACTATAGTAAACCGCATTGAAGGGCATCTCGACCGGAAGGCGTTGATTGGCCAACACTTCAACAAGTTTTCCCTCAGCAACCTCACGATCGATCATATAGTCCGACAGACAGGCGATGCCATTACCGTTAAGACAAAGCTGCTTGATGGTCTCACCACTGTTAGAGGAGAGAGTCCAGTCGATATCATAGAGTTCGCCGCTTTCGCGAGAGACGGGCCAGCGATTGAGTCGTGGGGAGTCATCAAAGCCAAGACAGTAGTGGTTATCCAGCTCAGCCACCGTTTGAGGTATCCCATGCTCATGCAGATAGGCTGGTGAAGCAACGACCTTGCGAAAGCTATTGAACAGCAGTCGGGCGCGCAGCGTAGAGTCGGTTAGGTTGCCGGCGCGAATAGCGATATCCACTTTCCGCTCAATCAGGTTGATAAAACTTTCTGAGGAGATCAAAGAAAGGGTCACTTCAGGATAGCGCAGACGAAATGGCTTAATCATCGGCATCAGCAAATGCAGGATAACTGGTGTCGCGGCATCAACGCGCAGCAGTCCTTTAGGCTCCTGTAAACTTTCCATCAAATCGCTTTCTGCCGTGGTCATCTCCTGCAAAAAGCGTTGAACATGGCGGAAATAGCGTTCGCCCTCTTGTGTAAGCGCCAGCTGCCGCGTTGTACGGGTCAGCAGGGCAATACCAAGCTTGCTCTCAAGTTTTTTAATTGTCCTGCTGACGGCAGAGTTAGCCATCTGCAACTGTTCAGCAGCGCGACTGAAACTTCCACTTTCTACTACGCTGACAAACACTTTTAGTTCGTCAGAAGATGCCTTCATTCTTCCTCCCTGCAGTAACGTGGTCATTAAGCCTGTTTATGACCGATAATGTTGTTATAACCAATATAGGATCCCTAAACCATGACACCGTATATGTCGTCACCTGATCTGCCTCGTTTTGCTTAGCTGACATAGAGGGGCTGCTTTATTCTGGAAAAGGGTGATGAATTCTGACATTCACCTGCATCCATTGAAACCCCGGTCTAAAATCCCTATAACAGACAGGTGTTAACTGTATTTTGAATCATCAGCCAGGCGGGAAAGTGCGCAAAAAAACTTATGCAATGCGATATGTAGCAGGACAACCAGTGGAACAGATCTTTCCACCTGGCGCGATGCTCCATCTCGGTCAGGCACTGCCACCCGGCGCGCCATTGCCCGCACATCCAAATCTCAAAGTCCTTGTATGGAATATCTTCAAGCAGCAACGCGCAGACTGGATGTCGGTACTGGAAGGGTTTGGTAAGGATGCTCACCTGGTATTATTACAGGAAGCGCAGACTACTCCTGAACTGGTGGCGTTTGCCACCAGCAATTATCTGGCTGCCGATCAGGTACCTGCCTTTGTGCTGCCTCAGCATCCCTCTGGGGTGATGACGCTAGCCTCTGCGCACCCTGTCTATTGTTGTCCGCTGCGCGAGCGGGAGCCACTGCTGAGGCTGTCAAAATCAGCCCTGGTTACCGCATATCCTCTGCCCACTGGTGAAATGCTGATGGTCGTTAACATCCATGCAGTTAACTTCAGTCTGGGCGTCGATGTTTATAGTAAACAGCTGGGCCCAATCGGGGAGCAGATTATGCATCACCAGGGGCCAGTGATTATGGCCGGGGATTTCAATGCCTGGAGCCGGCAGCGCATTAATGCGCTGTACCGCTTTGCTCAGCGTATGAAGCTGGAGGAGGTAATGTTTACTGCCGATCATCGTCGTAAAGCATTTGGCCGCCCGCTGGATTTCGTCTTTTATCGCAATCTCAGAGTGAGTGAGGCATCCGTACTGGTGACGCGCGCTTCCGACCATAATCCCTTACTGGTGGAGTTCAGTTCTGGTCGCTAGTCAGGCGCATAGCGTTTGCCTGCAGAAGAAGGGAAATTCGGGGGATAAGTAAATAGCAGCAGATGAATAAAAGTAAAAGGCTGACAAATATCAGCCTTTTCAGCATATCAGGTATCAGGTGTTGCGTTATTATTCACAAACAGCGTTAAGTTATCGCCGGGTTGAATATCTTTTGCACTGTCCAGCACACTGTTCCAGCGCATCACGTCTTTGATATTGACGCCGTGATGACGGGCAATACTGTCAAGAGAATCACCCTTACGAACACGATAGGTGATGCTGTTGCCGTTATCAGCCAGTCGGGTGCCATTCGAACCGATAGTCAGAGTCTGACCGGGTCGGATATCAGCACCGCGCAGATTGTTCTCCTGCTTCAGTGTGGAGACACTAACGCCAAGTTTAGAGGCGATACCAGAAAGCGTATCACCCTGTCGCACTTTATACCCGCCATTCGCGCTGGCTTTTGCAAGCTGCATGGGCTGTACCGCTGCGATGTCACCGGAAGCCAGTGAGTTACGCAGTTTGGCGACATTCGACTTCGGCACCATAATATAGTGCGGGCCGTTTGGCGCGGTTGCTCCGCCTTTGTAACCGGTATTGAAGCTCTTAAGTTTCGTGAGCGACATACCCGCCATTTCGGCGGCCTGCGTCAGCTGTATCTGCTGACCCACTTCCACTCGCGCCAGAGCACGACTTTCATTAGGTGTCGGCAGTTTGATACCGTAACGCTGGTTATTTTTGAGCAAGTCACTCAGCGCTAACATTTTAGGCACATACACAGTCGTTTCGCGTGGTAGCGATAAATGCCAGAAGTCAGTCGGCTTACCGCGCGCCTTGTTCTGCTTTATCGCTTTGAGTACACGTCCTTCACCGCTGTTGTACGCTGCGATGGTTAGTAACCAGTCACCGTTAAACATGGTATTAAGACGCTGCATCATATCCAGCGCAACTTTCGTGGATGCGACCACATCGCGTCGCCCATCGTAATACTGGTTCTGTTTCAAACCATAATTTCGACCTGTTGCAGCAACAATCTGCCATATACCAGCGGCATTGGCGGATGAGGTTGCGCGGGGGTCAAAAGCGCTCTCCACTATGGGTAGCAGTACCAGTTCCATCGGCATTTTACGTTTCTGTATCTGCTCGACTATCCAGTA
The DNA here is from genome assembly GCF_037152305.1 of Pantoea sp. AS142. Lineage (NCBI taxonomy): Bacteria > Pseudomonadati > Pseudomonadota > Gammaproteobacteria > Enterobacterales > Erwiniaceae > Pantoea > Pantoea sp. AS142. The sequence continues at coordinate 3,639 of NZ_JBBCMO010000001.1, forward strand.
CATGTACGGCTCTGCCCGTAATGTTACATCGTGGAGATAGCTCTTATTTTTTAAAAATTTACTCTTTTGTTCGCGGATTGCCGGATTTTCCGGAATCCCCATCTTCAACTCGTCACTAATGAAACGCCAGAGATCTGCGTCTGCTGCGAGGCCAGTTCCATCTTCCTGCCATCGCGGCGACAAAAACTCGTCTCCGTACTTTCCATTTTCACCTTGACCAGCTGAAGACAGACTCTGTGCATGCTGTACCGGGATATTGGCATCGTTCCTGGACGCCTGACATCCTACCAGCAAGACTGAGGCGAGTAAGATCGCTTTAGCCTTCATATGTGTGTCAATAGTTCGCTTAAAAGACGAGCAACTATACGTGACGACTTTTCACAACACAACCCGAAAAATCAAAAAGCGTCTTTCTTCTCGCGTAGAACGGCAAATGTCCGCCATACTGGTTCATCAGTAATGTTAACGTTTAATGCTCTTTGTAAATCAATGTCTTGCGTACGCAGAAATAAATTTATTGACCGTTCGTGCGCCAGTTTTGTTGGCAAACTAATGCTATTTTCAGCGCGTAAGTCCTTAATTTTCTGATATTCGGCCATTATTTGCGGGTCATGGGGCATAATAGCCGCAGCAAACTTCAGATTGGATAAAGTATATTCATGCGCACAACAGACTAAGGTCTCACCCGGAAGCTGATTAAGCTTTTGAAAAGAATGATACATCTGTTCGGCCGTGCCTTCAAAAAGGCGGCCGCAGCCACCCGAAAAGAGGGTATCGCCACAGAAAAGATAAGGTGAGCTGTAATATGAGATATGTCCTAAAGTGTGACCAGGGGTGTGGAGCACCTCGAAAGTCAGGCCCAGTATCGAGACTGTATCGCCTTCGCTGACTATCGTTCTTGCCCCTTTAGCGGCGGTTTCCTGGGGACCATAGACCTCAAGCTGTGGGAAATGCTCACACAGTGTTTTTACTCCGCCCGTGTGGTCGTTATGGTGGTGAGTCAACAGAATAGCGACCGGCTGCCAGCCATTGGACGCCATTTTTTCTAACACTGGCTGAGCTTCGCCGGGATCGACAATCAGACATTTACCTTCATCATCAGTCAGCGTCCAGATGTAATTGTCCTGCAACGCAGGAATACTGGTAAGATTCATCATCACCTCTTGCAGGTCGTCGGAAAAGGAAGAGCGTAAAGCATGAAGCCCGCGAAATCACGCCAGATTCTGAACGCACCGCTGTCCTGGCGCGATATGCCGTGGGGAGATTATTTCCGCGACGCGCTAACGCAGCAGCTTCAGCCTTACCTCGGAAAGCTATATGGCTTTCATATGCTTAAGCTTGGCAACCTCAGCGCAGAAATCAACACCGAAAATTGTGCTATTTCACATCAGGTTAATGTTGGCAGTGGAGGTGAGCTGTTACAGGTGCTGGCTGACCCGATGCAGCTGCCGTTTGAGTCGAAGTCGATCGATGCCTGTTTGCTGGCCCATACGCTCGCCTGGAGTCAGGATCCTCACCGTGTATTGCGCGAAGTGGATCGGGTATTAATTGATGATGGCTGGATGATCATCAGCGGCTTTAATCCGTTCAGTCTGCTTGGCGTGAGTAAAATGGTGCCGGGATTAACCCGCAAGGCGCCATGGAGCGGGCGAATGTTCAGCCAGATGCGGTTACTCGACTGGCTGGGATTGTTGAATTATGAGGTGGTCTACCGCACCCGATTTCAGGTACTGCCGTGGCACCGACAGGGCGGAAAACTGATTAGCGCCCACTTACCGGCGCTGGGATGTCTGAATATTGTGGTGGCACGTAAACGCACTTTCCCGCTGCTGCCGACCCGGGCTAAGAAGAGCATGAGCACCAGCAAGATTCGCCAGACAGTCAACGCCACACGTCAGTTTCGGCAGACAGAAGATCAGGATTCGGTCTTATAGCCGATATCTTCAAAGGCGGGGTTCTCAGCCGCACTGCGGGCCAGCACGTCGCAGCGCTCATTTTCAGGATGCCCGGCATGACCTTTAACCCACTCCCACTGAATCTTATGGGTGCTCAGTGCCAAGTCGAGACGCTGCCAGAGATCGACATTCTTCACCGGTTTTTTATCGGCGGTTTTCCAGCCACGCTTTTTCCAGTTATGGATCCAGCTGGTGATCCCCTGCCGCACATACTGACTGTCGGTGCTGAGCACCACATCGCACGGCTGGGTCAGCGCTTCAAGCGAGACAATTGCCGCCATCAGTTCCATCCGGTTATTGGTAGTAAGGTGATAGCCGGCGCTAAAGGTTTTCTCATGCTGACCGTAACGTAAAATCGCCCCATAACCGCCGGGACCGGGATTTCCAAGACAGGATCCATCGGTGAATATTTCTACCTGTTTGCGCATCTCTGGTAGACTTCCTTCTGACAAAAACGCCAAGTCTGACATAAAACGGGTCTTATGAGCACTGCAAATAACCGCCAGATCGTTCTCGATACTGAAACCACCGGCATGAATATGATCGGGGTACATTATGAGGGGCACCGCATCATTGAGATTGGTGCGGTAGAGGTGATTAACCGTCGCCTGACCGGTAACAATTTCCATATGTATCTCAAGCCTGATCGGCTGGTCGACCCCGAAGCGTTTGGCGTACATGGCATTGCCGATGAGTTTCTTGCCGACAAGCCCGCGTTCAGCGAGATCGTTGATGAGTTTCTCAATTACATTCGCGGTGCTGAACTAGTGATCCATAACGCTCCGTTTGATATCGGCTTTATGGACTATGAGTTTTCTAAGCTGAACCGTGGCATTGAGAAAACCGAAACCTTCTGCAAAATTACGGATAGCCTCGCGCTGGCGCGTCGTATGTTTCCCGGCAAGCGCAACAGCCTTGATGCGCTTTGCTCACGTTACGAAATAGACAACAGCAAACGAACCCTGCACGGCGCACTGCTTGATGCCGAGATTCTGGCTGAAGTCTTCCTGACCATGACCGGCGGCCAGACATCACTCTCTTTTTTATCGGAAAGTGAAAGCGCCCGTCAGGCACAGGGAGAGAGCATTCAGCGCATCGTGCGTCCCGCCTCTGCACTGCGTGTGGTCACGGCCAGCGAAGAGGAAGTGGTTGCCCATGAATCACGTCTGGATCTGGTGATGAAAAAGGGCGGGAGCTGCCTGTGGCGCGGCTGAATTGCGTAATTTTGTGGATAAAATCAACGGCAAGCTGAAAAAAACAGCAAACAATTTATTCGCCTGGAAAAAGCATTGACGCCGTAACAGCCTGCCATTACTATGCGCCTCGTTCTCGACGGGGAACAAAGCGCGGAGCGGTAGTTCAGTTGGTTAGAATACCTGCCTGTCACGCAGGGGGTCGCGGGTTCGAGCCCCGTCCGTTCCGCCAATATCTTTAAAAAAGCCGATTCAGAAATGAATCGGCTTTTTGCTGTCTGCTATTCAGCGGCAGCTTGATTTTTTGGCGCCACCCCATTGGCATGCCAGTGGGCAACCTCCTCAGCCTCACGATCTTCACGGGCGATAAAGCGATAGCAGCCTGCAGCCAGACCGGCACCAATAAACCAACTGAAGTTTGCCACTTGATGCAGGGATGGGATAAAGCTAATCACCAGGCAAACCGCCACCGACGGCAGCAGCGCGCCAATCGCTTTGGGGTTAAAGCCACCGTGATACCAGTAACGGCCTGCTGGCGTATCGTTAAACAGATCGTCGACCGAGATACGTCCACGTCTAATCAAATAGAAATCGGTCAGCAAAATCCCGAACAGCGGCCCGATAAATGATCCCAGCACATCCAGGGTGTAGTGAATCAGTTCAGGAGACTGGAACAGGTTCCACGGCGTTAACAGCACCGAGCCAATTGCAGCGATCATCCCACCAGTACGGAAGCTAATTTTCTGTGGTGAACAGTTAGAGAAGTCAAAAGCGGGTGAAACGAAGTTCGCTACGATATTGATGCCGATGGTGGCGGTAATCATGGTCAGCAGTCCAATCGCAACTGCCAGATCGTTGCCGACCATGCTCACGGTTTCAATGGGATCGGTAATCATTTTGCCAAACAGCGACTGGGTACCCGATACAATCACCACCGTCACCACGGAGAACAGCAGAAAGTTAAACGGCAGGCCCCAGCGGTTGCCGCGACGGATCTCTGACATGCTTTTGCCGTAGCGTGAAAAGTCACCGAAGTTCAGCAATGGCCCGGAGAAGTAAGAGACCACCAGCGCCGTCGCCGTAATCATCTGCCATGTCTGCTCTCCAGCCGTGAGCGATTTGCTGGCCAGGGTAAAGGAGATTCCATCGAAACCGGTCTTGTATACAATCCATCCCGCCAGCGCCACCATTACCACATACACTGCTGGCCCTGCGACATCGATAAACCGTTTGATGGCATTCATGCCATGCCAGAACACCATTGCCTGCAGTAACCACATAATGCCGAAGCAGCACCAGCCCAGCAGCGACAGACCCAGCCAGTGCGGAACGGTCATCGATGTCAGCGAAGGCGCGAACTTCAGCAGCACCAGCATCAGCGCATTCGCCGCCAGATAGGTCTGGATGCCATACCATGCAAACGCGATCAGTCCGCGTATCACTGCCGGAATGTTGGCGCCAAACACGCCAAATGCCTGACGGCAGATCACCGCGTAAGGCACGCCCGCCATCTGGCTCGGTTTCGCCACCAGATTTGCACAGATTTGCACGATGCAGATGCCTGCCAGCAGGCAGAGCAGCACCTGCCAGCTGGCTAATCCCAGTGTGAAGAAGCTGGCGGCCACCACATAGCCGCCCATGCTGTGTACATCGGACATCCAGAAGGAAAAAATGTTGTACCACGACCAGTTCTGATCGCGTGTCGGTGCCAGGTCGTCGTTACAGAGCCGTGGGCTGTAACGGGCACTGGCTTCAGAGGCCGTGCTGACCACCGTTGATTGATTTGGCATGAAACCTGCTCCTTTACCCGAGAGTGGAATGAATAATCTGGTAAAACGGTATTGCAGGATTCAGGCCAGATCTCTTTTCTTGTATACAATTTTTAATTTTCACGTATACGATAGTGGCACACAGCGAGCGACCGGAGCAGGTAATGACGAGTAAAACAGGCCAGCGAGATGCCACCAGGCTGCAGGATAAGGATGAAGGAATTTACCAGGCGTTGATGAACGCCATTGTTGAGCACCAGCTGCCGCCGGGGAGTAAATTGCCGGAAGAGGCACTTTCCGGGGTATTTGGTGTGAGCCGCACCGGTATTCGCAAAGTGCTGCAACGCCTCGCGGCGGTGCAAATGGTCACTCTGACGCCCAAACGTGGTGCGCAGGTGGCCACACCCGGCGTTGAAGAGGCGCGTGACATCTTCTCAACCCGTAGCTTAATGGAGTGCGCCAATCTGCCTGCGGTACTGGCGCATCTGCAGCCCCCTCATCTGGTGGCGCTGGAGCAGCTCATCGTGCAGGAGAACCAGGCGCACGCCGATCATGATGGCCCGGCTGCAATTCGGCTCTCAGCAGCGTTTCATATTCAATTACAGGCGATTTCCGGTAATCAGGTGCTCACCGGCATGGTAACCAGCCTGACGCAGCGCTCTTCGCTGGTGATTGCCGCTTATGGCGCGCCCTGGCAGCGAGGCTGCCGCTGTGACGATCATGGGAATCTGCTGCAGTTACTCCGTGCGCGTGCGCTGGCGCCACTGACGCAGGCGCTACAGCATCACTTTGAGCACATCGTTTCCAGCCTGCACTTTGAGCGCAGCGGGGAAACCCTGCCCGATTTCCCCCGACTGTTTGCCGCCGGCTTTGGAGTTGCCTCATGAGCCTGATTCAGGTTATCAACCCCAACACCAGCCTGACGATGACCGAAACCATCGCTCAGGCCGCACGTGCGGTCGCCGCGCCGGGTACCGAAATTCTGGCTGTTTCGCCGTCGCAAGGCGTGCCCTCCATTGAAGGGCACTTCGATGAGGCAATCGCCGCTATCGGTGTGCTGGAGCAGATCAAACTGGGCAGAGCGCAGGGTGTCAGCGGCCACGTCATTGCCTGCTTTGGCGATCCGGGTTTACTGGCTGCACGCGAACTGGCCAACGGACCGGTGATCGGCATCGCGGAAGCGGCGATGCATACCGCCACCCTGCTGGCGACGCGATTCTCCATTGTCACCACGCTGCCACGCACCCTGGTGATTGCACGTCATCTGCTGCAGCAGTATGGCTTTACCCATCACTGTGCAGCACTGCATGCCATCGATCTGCCGGTTCTGGCGCTGGAAGATGGCAGCGGCGTGGCGCAGGAAAAAGTGCGACAGCGCTGTATTCAGGCGAAACGGGAAGATGGCAGCGGGGCAATTGTGCTGGGCTGCGGCGGGATGGCGACACTGGCTGCCTCGCTGACCCAGGAGCTGGGCCTGCCAGTGATCGATGGGGTCAGCGCGGCGGTTAAAATGGTGGAGTCGCTGGTAGCGCTTGGCTTTGGCACCAGCAAACATGGCGATCTGGCCTGGCCTTTGCAGAAACCTCTCTCTGGTGCGTTTCAGCATCTAAACTAACGGAACGTTCCCGATGACAGGAAGCGAGTGATGACTGACGCTGCAGAGAAGAAAGAGTACAGCTTTAACAAAAACTATCCGCGCGATGTAATCGGTTATGGCGCTCATCCGCCGCACGCCGCCTGGCCCAATAAGGCCCGGGTGGCGGTGCAGTTTGTTCTGAACTACGAAGAGGGCGCAGAAAATAGCGTGCTGCACGGCGACGCGGGCTCAGAACAGTTCCTCTCCGACATCATCGGTGCAGCCAGCTATGCCGATCGTCACATGTCGATGGAGTCGTTGTATGAGTACGGATCCCGCGCCGGTTTCTGGCGCATCCACAATGAATTTCAGAAACGCGGTCTGCCGTTAACGGTTTTCGGCGTGGCGATGGCGCTGGCGCGTCACCCGGAAATCGTCGAGGCGATCAAGCAGGCCGACTATGATGTCGTCAGCCACGGCTGGCGCTGGATCCACTATCAGGGGATGGATGCAAAAACCGAACGTCAGCATATGCAGCAGGCGGTCGATGTGCTGGTCGATCTGTTTGGTAAAGCGCCGACAGGCTGGTACACCGGCCGCGACAGCCCGAATACGCGTCGGCTGGTGGTGGAGCAGGGGGGGTTCAGCTACGACAGCGATTACTACGGCGACGATCTGCCTTTCTGGACCCATGTCACCTGTCAGGATGGCACGGTGAAACCGCACCTGATTATCCCCTATACCCTGGAGTGCAATGACATGCGCTTTGCCTCGCCGCAGGGATTTAACACCGCCGAACAGTTCTTCACCTATCTGCGCGACAGTTTCGATGTGTTATATGAAGAGGGAGAGACAGCGCCGAAGATGATGTCGATCGGCATGCATTGCCGCCTGCTGGGGCGCCCTGGCAAATTCCGCGCACTGCAGAATTTCCTCGATCACATTCAGCAGCACGATGATGTCTGGATTTGTACCCGCCAGCAGATCGCTGACCACTGGATTCGCACGCATCCGGCAGCTTAATCCGGTTCCGGCGCTGGCCCCGCTCAGTTCGGGCGAAGCGCCGGATAGTGTCAACTCATCAGACTGACCTGTGCCGCCACGATGCACCAGCCGTGGCGCATTCGCACCCAGGTCTGCTGCTGACGGCCAATTTTATCGCTGCCGGTACGGGTAAATTCGGTGCTGCAGACTGCATAATCCTCGCCAAAAGTGGTAATTACGGTGTTACGCAGCGTCCGGTTCAGCCCGGCGGAAGGGCGTGCAGCCCGGAAGGCCCGAATCTCATCAATGCCATACAGATTCTCACCTGCACCAAGACGCACGGTTCGCGGATCGTGCCAGAACAACGCATCCAGTTCCGCCACGTCATTGCTGACCAGCGCCTGCTCGTAGCGATAAAACTGCGCCGTTACCTCGGTGACCACCTGCGGTATATTAATCTCTCTGTTCATCAGGCTCCTGCCATATTCATTTGCGGCATGGTGATGCCGCGTTGTTCCAGTGTCCACGCGGTACGTAATACCGCCTCTTCATTAAACGGACGGGCGATAAGCTGTAATCCAATCGGCAGACCACAGCGGGTTGCCAGCGGCACGGTACAGACTGGCAACCCCAGGAAGGAGATCGGCTGCGTCAGCATACCCATGCTCGCTTTAGCGGGCAGAGATTCACCCTGAATCGACAGTGTCTGCTGACCGAGGGTGATCGCGCTGCAGGGTGTGGCCGGGGCTATCAGCACATCGACGTGGTCAAACAGCGGTAAAACCTGCTGCTGAAAATGGCGGCGGAAGCGCTGTGCCTGCACGTACCAGGCACCTGGCATCATGGCACCGGCCAGCAGACGCTCGCGTGAGTTGGGTTCAAACTGCTCCGGCATCTGGCGCAGAGCGGGCAGATAGTGATTACCGCCTTCTGCGGCGGTCATGATAAACGCCGCCGAGCGGGCCAGTTCTGCTTCCGGCATCAGCACTTCTTCCTGTGCATCAAGTGCTGCTGCGACCACTGCGACGGCAGCGCGGGCATCCTCATCGCACCAGCGGGCAAAAAAACCGCCCAGTACGCCGCAGCGTAATCCTTCACTGCCCTGTGATAGCCCCGGCAGGGTCTCGGCCAGCGGACGCTCGGCCTGAAACGCATCGGCACGGTCTGCGCCCTGCAACTGATCATAAACCAGCGCCAGATCCTCAACCCGCCGCGCCAGCGGACCGATATGGTCAAGGCTGGCGACAAACGGATGGCTGCCGCTACGTGACAAACGGCCAAAGGTTGGCTTGAGGCCAAAAATGCCACACAGCGACGCGGGCACCCGAATTGATCCGTTGGTGTCGGTACCCAGCGAAAAGTGGACCAGCCCGGCGGCCACCGCGGCGGCTGAACCGCCTGACGAGCCGCCCGCCACGCGGCTTAGATCGCGCGGATTGTGCGTCGCACCATAGTGGCTGTTTTCGGTGGTAAAACCATAAGCGTAGGCATCCATGTTCAGCATGCCCGACAGCAGTGCGCCAGCGTGATGCAGCTTATCGACGGCGAACGCATCCGCGCGTGCCGCAGGTCGATCGCTGAACAGGCTGGCTCCTGCCAGCGTGCTGTGGCCCGCCACATCAAACAGGTTTTTCACCGCATAGGGGATGCCCGCCAGTGGTGGCAGCGTCTCGCCGCGCTGCCGCTGCGCATCAAGCGCTGCGGCCTCTTTTAACATGCGCGGGCCCGTCACTTCCGTCCAGGCATTCAGCGCGGGATTATTCTGCTCAATGGCCTGCAGCGTGCTCTTTGCCACTTCCAGCGCGCTGATCTCACCCTGCTGGATCGCCTGCTGCAGGGTCTGAATCGAAACGTCACCTAACCTCATGCCTGGTATACTCCCGCCACTTCAAGCCGGTCACCCAGCGGAAACGCCATCAGCGGCGCAGCCATCTCCGCGAGACGCGACAGCTGGATCAGCAGTTCAGCGCGGCGGGCGTCATCCAGTTCCAGTTGCAGGATCTGCTCCATATGGCCGATGTAACTGGCCCAGTCGTGTTGATTCATGATTCGCTCCTGTTAAAAACCGGCGGCGCTGCCGTTACTGCGCGGATCGCTCGCGCCTTCAAACATGCCGTTGCGGTGGCGCACTATAGCGCCAGCATGGCCCACGGATTCGCTGAAGTCCGGCAGCTGTTGCACCTCATGGCCCCATTCGCGCAGTTGTTCGACCGTTTCGGCGGAAAAGCGGCCTTCCAGTTTCAGCGAGTCTGATGATTGCCCCCAGGTTCGGCCCAGCAGCCAGCGCGGCGCACTGACCGCCTGTTGTAACGGCAGGCCCTGAATCACATGGCGGGTAAAAATCGCTGCCTGGGTCTGCGGCTGGCCATCTCCGCCCATCGCGCCATACACCAGCGTGCGGCCATCCTTCAGGCGGGCGGCAGCGGGATTCAGGGTATGAAACGGCTGCTTACCAGGCACCAAAGCCAGTAAATGTTCAGGGTCCAAACTGAAAGCGGCGCCACGGTTCTGCCAGGTGATGCCCGTGCCGGGCAGCACCACACCGCTGCCAAACTCGTGGTAGATGCTCTGAATAAAGGATACGGCCAGACCGCTGCTGTCCATCACGCCCATCCAGACCGTGTCGCCTGGCCCGCGACCGCTACCCCAGGCGGCGGCTTCTCCATCGGCGATCTGGCTGGCGAGCGTGGCGAGGTGATCGCCATCCAGCAGCGCCTGTAAATCTTCCGTAACGTAGCGCGGATCGGTAATGTGCTTATCGCGCAGCGCAAACGCTTTTTTGGTGGCTTCAACAATGCGATGCACCGTCTGAGCGTCGTCAGCGTCCGCCATTTCAAGCCGATCGGTGATGCCGAGGATTGCCAGCGATACCATGCCCTGAGTCGGCGGGGTGATATTCCAGATGTCGCCTTCGCTGTGGGAGAGATGCAGCGGCGTCGCGCGACGGGCGCGATGCTGTTGCAGATCGGCCAGCGTCACCGGCATGCCCAGCACTGCCATCTCACTGGCCAGATGCTGAGCCAGCGGACCGCGATAAAAGCTGTCGAGTCCCTGTTCAGTGAGCTGAGTTAGGGTATTCGCCAGCGCGGGCTGGGTAAAACGGCTGCCTGGCTGCGGCACATCGCCGTCGGGCATAAAGGTGGCGCTGAAGCCAGGTTGATGCTGCAACTCACTGCGAAAGGTCCTGGTGGCGGCAGTCTGTGAAGCGGTCACCGGAATTCCATCGGCGGCATAGCGAATCGCATCCCGCAGCAGGCGTGCCAGCGGCAGCGGCGGGGTGCCCATCTCGGCAGAGAGGGTTAGTGCTTCCTGCCAGCCGCTGACCGTACCGGCCACGGTCAGCGCGGCTTTCGGCCCGCGATGCGGGATCTTCAGGTGATCGGCATAAAAATCACGGTGAGCCAGCGAACCGGCTGCGCCGCTGGCGTCAATAGCGACAGGATCACCGCCGGGCGGCAAAATCAGCCAGAAGCCATCGCCGCCCAGTCCGTTCATATGCGGGTAGACCACGGCGATGGTCGAGGCGGCGGCCACCATCGCTTCAATGGCGTTACCGCCATCACGCAGCACCGCGAGTGCGCTTTCGCTCGCCAGATGGTGCGGCGCCACCGCCATTCCCTGCGGGGCCATATTGCTTTGAATCATCTTTTTCTCGTTCTTCGGGTGACAGAATCCATAACAAAGCAAGAGCTGTTCCAGTTTTCATGCTCAGCTGACAATGCGCCGCTTAACCTGGCGTAAATTGTGCTAGCTTCTGCTGAAACAAAAGTTACAGGACGCCTTATGAAACAGCTTGATGAACGACTCAGAAGTCACTATCCCCAGCTCTCTCCGCAGGAGCAGCGTATTGCCGACTTCGTGTTTGACCACTTCGATGACCTGATCAGCTACAACAGCGCCGAGCTGGCGCGGCTCAGTGGCGTGTCGAAAGCCACGGTCAGTCGGCTTTTTAAGCGTCTGGGCTACGAGAAGTACAAGGATATGCGAGATGAGTTACGCATCCTGCGCCAGAGTGGCATGCCGCTGACCGACAACCGTGATGCCGTGCAGGGCAATACGCTGCTGGCGCGCCACTATAAGCAGGAGATGGCTAACCTGACGCAGTGGGTGAACGGCCTGGATGCCCGGCACTTTAATGACGTTATTCAGCAGCTGGCGCAGGCAAAACGCGTCTTTATTGTCGGCATGCGCAACGCCTATCCAGTGGCGCTGCATCTGCGACAACAGCTGGTGCAGGCGCGTTCAGAGGTGCATATCCTGCCGCAGCCAGGTCAGACGCTGGCTGAAGAAATGGTGGACATCACGCAGGATGATATGGTGATAGTGATGGCGTTCCGTCGTCGTCCCCGCATCATTCGCCCGCTGATGCTGCAGTTGCAGGCGGCCGGTATCCCGCTGCTGGCGCTGTGTGAGCCACAGGCGCAGGCGGTGATTGCGCTGGCTCGCTGGCAGCTCTGTACGCCGCTGGACAGCGTCTCCGCCTTCGACAGCTATAGTGCGGCTATGAGCCTGGTTAACCTGATAGCGAATGCCTTGCTGCACGAAATGCTGGCCCAGGGACGCCAGCGTATCCATCAGATTGCCGACCTTTACCAGCAATTTGACGAGCTGGAGCACCGTTAACAGGCACCTTTTTGGTGCTTTGCCCCCTTTCTGAGCACGCCTGCCGTGGCGTAGTCGCTCCGATTACGCCCGATTTCTGCCGAACGCTTTGCCGCTTAACCCTTTTTCTCACATGGACCGTGTTGGCACATTAGTTGCAGATTGCATATCAAAGAATCTTTTGTTTCACGTAATCTCACCGGGGTGCATAATGAAAAAAGTTTTAATAGCGGTTGCGGCAGCGGCATTACTGATGGCACAAGCGGGAAGCGCGCTGGCCGATCAACTGCAGGACATTCAGAAGCGCGGCGTGATCCGCGTGGCGGTGCCGCAGGATTTCCCGCCGTTTGGTTCGGTCGGCACGGACCTGCAGCCGCAGGGATATGACATCGACACGGCGAAATATCTGGCAAAGCAGATGAAACTTAAGTTGCAGCTGGTGCCGGTCAGCAGTGCCAACCGGGTGCCCTATCTGCAAACCGACAAGGTCGATCTGGTCATCTCCAGCATGGGTAAAAATGCGGAGCGGGAAAAAGTGATCGATTTCAGCCGCGCCTATGCGCCGTTCTTCCTGGGCGTATTTGGTCCGAAAGCTGATGAAATCAAAGCGGCGAGCGCCCTGAGCGGCAAGTCGATTGGCGTTACGCGCGGTGCGGTAGAAGATATGGTGCTCAGCGAAGTCGCACCGAAAGATGCACAGGTGAAACGCTACGAAGATAACAACACTACGTTATCTGCTTATCTTTCTGGTCAGGTGCAGTACGTTGCGACCGGCAACCTGGTGGTCGCCGCGATTGCGCGCCAGAATCCGGCCAAAGCCCCGGTGGCGCAGTTTATGCTGAAAGATTCACCCTGCTTTATCGGCCTGAAGAAAGATCAGCCTGCATTGAAAGCGAAAGTGAATGCGCTGATTGAGCAGGGCATTAAAGACGGCACGCTGAATAAACTGTCAGAAGAGTGGCTGAAAGCACCGCTGCCTGCCAACCTCGGCGCCTGAGGACGGATTCATGACCGGGCAACTTAACTTTCCCGCCCTGTGGCCCTACTGGCCGGAGCTGCTCTCCGGTCTGTGGGTCACTATACAGCTGACGCTGCTGGCGACCACCGGTGGCGTGGCGATCGGCATAGCAGGCGCGGCGCTGCGCAGCGGCAGACCCAGCTGGATGAGCCGACTGTGGGGCATCTATGTCGAGCTGATCCGCAATACGCCGTTTGTGGTGCAACTGTTCTTTATCGTTTTTGGACTGCCTGCGCTGGGACTGAAACTTACAGCCGGCGAGGCGGCACTGCTGGCGATGCTGATCAACCTTGGCGCCTACAGCACCGAGATTATCCGTGCCGGGATTCAGGTAACGCCCAAAGGGCAGTGGGAAGCGGGACGGGTGCTGGGATTAACCCGCAGCCAGACGTTTATTCGGGTGGTGCTGCCGCCCGCGCTGCAGCGCATTTATCCGGCGCTGGTGAGTCAGTGCATCATCGTGATGCTGGGCTCGTCGGTGGTGTCGCAGGTCTCCTATGAGGAGCTGACCTTCGCTGCCAACCTGATCCAGTCGCGCACCTTCTTAAGTTTTGAGGTCTATCTGGTCACCACGCTGATCTACCTGGCGTTGTCGATTGCGATGCGCCATCTGCTGCTGGCGATTGGCCGTAAATGGTTTGGAGTGCAGCCATCATGATGACGACCTTTACCGACTGGGACATCCTGCGCAACCTGCTGCTGGCCGCACGCTGGACCCTGTTGTTATCGCTGGTGGCGTTTGTCGGCGGAACGCTGGTGACGCTGCCGCTGCTATTTATGCGCCTTCTGCAACGTAAGTGGCTGACGCGCGCGGTACGGGGTTACACCGCGCTTTTTCAGGGAACGCCGCTGCTGATGCAGCTTTTCCTGGCGTTTTTCGGCGTCGGCCTGTTTGGGATTGATGTCGCCCCCTGGACGGCAGCCTCGCTGGCGCTGACCTTCTACACCAGCGCCTTTCTGGTCGATATCTGGTACGGCAGCATCCGCGCCCTGCCGAAGGGGCAGTGGGAAGCGTCGCGCTGCCTCGGCCTGACCTTTGGTCAGACGCTGTGGCGGGTGGTGGCACCGCAGGCGATCCGCATCGGTATCGCCCCGACGGTGGGATTCGCCGTGCAGGTGATCAAGGGCACCGCGCTGGCGTCGATTATCGGCTTCATCGAGCTGACCAAGGCCGGCACCATTCTGAACAACGTGACCTATCAGCCGTTTAAAGTCTTTGGGCTGGTGGCGCTGGGCTACTTCCTGATGTGTTATCCGCTGTCTCGCTACAGCCAGTATCTGGAGAAAAAATTCAATGCCGCTCATCACCATTAATCAGGTGCAAAAATATTACGGCGACAACCATGTGTTGAAAGGCGTGGATCTGGATATCGACATGGGCGAGGTGATCTCGATCATCGGTCGCAGCGGATCGGGTAAAAGCACGCTGCTGCGCTGCATGAATGGGCTGGAAGGCTATCAGGAGGGCAGCATCAAGCTCGGCGGGATGACGATCACCGACCGCGATTCTCAGGCGCGTGAAATCAGCCGCTCGGTCGGGATGGTGTTTCAGAGCTTTAATCTGTTCCCGCACATGACGGCGCTGGAGAACGTCATGCTGGCCCCGCGCCGGGTGCTGAAGAAAAGCGACGCCGAGTGCCGGGCGCTGGCGGCGCAGATGCTGGAGAAGGTCGGGCTGGGCGAACGCCTTAACTACTATCCTGCCAGCCTCTCCGGCGGTCAGCAGCAGCGCGTGGCGATCGCCCGTGCGCTGGCGATGACGCCGAAAGTTTTACTCTGTGATGAGATCACCTCCGCGCTCGATCCTGAACTGGTGGGCGAAGTGCTCAAGGTTCTGGAGCAGCTGGCGGCAGAGGGCATGACGCTGATCCTCGTCACCCATGAAATGAACTTCGCCCGCGACGTGGGCGATCGTGTGGTCTTTATGCATCAGGGGCGCGTCTGGGAACAGGGCGACAGTAAGACGCTGTTCGCCCAGCCGCAGACGCCAGAGCTGAAGCAGTTTATCTCTTCGGTTCGTCTCTGAGTTTTAGAAAAGGAAATGATGATGGATATAACACAATTCCCGCAACTCAATCCGCCACAGCGTCTGCTGATGGGACCGGGGCCGATCAATGCCGATCCCCGCGTGCTGCGCGCTATGTCAAGTCAGCTGCTGGGTCAGTACGATCCTGCGATGACCCACTACATGAACGAAGTGATGGCGCTCTATCGCGGCGTGTTCCGCACCGAAAACCGCTGGACGCTGCTGATCGATGGCACGTCACGTGCTGGGATCGAATCGATTCTGCTCTCCGCTATTCGCCCTGGCGACAAAGTGCTGGTGCCGGTATTTGGCCGCTTTGGACATCTGCTGTGCGAAATTGCCCGCCGCTGTCGTGCGGAAGTTCACACCATTGAAGTGCCGTGGGGCGAGGTCTTTACCCCCGACCAGATTGAAGATGCGATCAAAAAAGTGCGGCCACGGCTGCTGCTCACGGTACAGGGCGATACCTCGACCACCATGCTGCAGCCGCTGGCGCAGCTGGGTGCCATCTGCAAACAGTATGGCGTGCTGTTCTACACCGATGCCACCGCGTCGCTGGCGGGCAATGCGCTGGAAACGGATGCCTGGGGACTCGATGCCGTATCCGCGGGGATGCAGAAATGCCTGGGCGGTCCCTCAGGCACGTCGCCGATCACCCTGAGCGCCGAAATGGAAACGGTGATCCGCAAACGTAAATGCGTTGAGCAGGGGATCCGCACCGAGGCGCATCAGGATGGCGAAGAGGAGATGATCTACTCAAACTATTTTGATCTCGGCATGATCATGGATTACTGGGGCCCGGAGCGGCTCAACCACCATACCGAAGCCACCAGTGCACTGTTTGGCGCGCGCGAGTGCGCCCGTCTGATACTGCAGGAGGGGCTGGACAATGGCATCGCCCGTCACAAGCTGCATGGTGAAGCGTTGCTGAAAGGCATTCAGGGAATGGGCCTTGAGACCTTTGGTGACCTGAAACATAAAATGAATAACGTGCTGGGCGTGATGATTCCGTCCGGTGTTAACGGCGATCAGGTGCGCAAGCTGATGCTGGAAGATTTCGGCATTGAGATTGGCACCTCGTTTGGCCCGCTGCATGGCAAAGTGTGGCGAATCGGCACCATGGGCTACAACGCGCGTAAAGATTGCGTGATGCAGACGCTCTCCGCGCTGGAAACGGTGCTGACCTATGTCGGTTATCGCACGCCGCAGGGCGCCGCCGCGCAGGCCGCCTGGGATCACTACGGGAGCCAGGCATGATGATGAGCGCCAGCGAAGCCCAAACCGCTGCACAGCGCGTGATGGCGCGCTGCGATGCGCTGGCAGCGATCAGCGAAACGGCTGAGGGGCTGACCCGCGTCTACCTGTCGCCCGAACATCTGCGCACCAACGCCTGCGTGGGGGAGTGGATGCAGGCGGCGGGAATGCAAGTGTGGCAGGATGACGTCGGCAATATCTGTGGGCGCTACGAGGCGGCAGAAATGGGTGCGCCCGCGCTGCTGCTCGGCTCACATCTCGACACGGTACGCAACGCCGGTCGTTACGACGGGATGCTGGGCGTCCTCAGCGCCATTGAAACCGTGCAGTGGCTTAACGAACATCAGTGTCGCTTACCGCTGGCGATTGAGGTGATTGGCTTTGGCGACGAAGAGGGCACCCGCTTTGGCATTACATTGCTTGGCAGTCGCGGTATAACCGGCAGCTGGCCGCAAAGCTGGGTAACGCATCCCGACGGCAACGGCATTACCGTGGCGCAGGCGATGGCGGATGTCGGTCTCGATAGCAATCAGATCGCCTCTGCGGCGCGGCGGGTTGAGGATATTGTCGGTTATCTT
Organism: Pantoea sp. AS142; assembly: GCF_037152305.1. NCBI lineage: Bacteria > Pseudomonadati > Pseudomonadota > Gammaproteobacteria > Enterobacterales > Erwiniaceae > Pantoea > Pantoea sp. AS142. The sequence goes on from NZ_JBBCMO010000001.1 coordinate 20,594, forward strand.
GAGCTGCACATTGAGCAGGGCCCCTGCCTGGAGCAGGAAGATCTGGCGCTGGGCGTGGTCACGGCAATCAACGGTGCGCGCCGTCTCAACTGCCGTTTCACCGGTGAAGCGGGTCATGCGGGCACGGTGCCGATGACCCACCGCAAAGATGCGCTGGCCGCTGCCGCGGAGTGGATGGTGTTTATCGAACAAACCACCCGTGAGCAGGGGCCGCAGCTGGTGGCCACCGTCGGCACCCTGAACTGTGCGCCGGGTGCGGTGAATGTGATTCCTGGCGAGGTATCGCTGTCGCTGGACGTGCGTGGTCCGCTGGACAATCCGCTGGAGACACTGCTCTCCAGCCTGTTAACCCAGGCCGAGGCGATTGCGCTGCGTCGCGGACTCCAGTTTGAGTCGAACGAATATTATCGCATCGGTGCCACTGCCTGTGATTCCGCGCTGCAACAGGCGCTGAGTCATGCGGTGGAAACGGTTCAGGGCCGTAGCCTGTCACTGCCAAGCGGCGCCGGGCACGACGCGATTGCGATTGCTGAACGCTGGCCGGTGGGCATGTTATTTGTGCGTAACCATCGCGGCATCAGTCATCATCCGGCGGAGTCCGTGGCGGTTGAAGATGTGGCACCCGCATTGCAGGCTTATTTACAGGCGGTCTTGCTGATTGCCGAACGGAGCTGAACATGGAATTAGCCGCATTTAATCAACTGCCGGCTGACAGGGCGCAGGTGGCCATCCGGCATTGTGTGGCGATCCCGCACTGGCAGCAATCGCTGGTGGCTGTCCGGCCTTTTGCTAACACCGATGCGCTCCTGGCAACTGCCGATGCGCTGGCCCGGCAATGGCAGCAGCCTGAACTGGAGTCAGCACTGTCGGCGCATCCCCGCATCGGTGAGCGCGTGAACGGCGCAGATAAAGAAGCTAGCCTGTCGCGCGGCGAGCAGACCGCCATGCAGCAGGCCGATCACGCTCTGCTGCAGGCGATGCAGCAGGGTAATCAGGCGTATGAAGCGCGTTTTGGCCGGGTGTTTCTGATTCGTGCTAAAGGGCGCAGCGGTGAACAGATGCTGGCAGAGCTGCAGCGTCGGTTGCAAAATGACGATCAGACCGAGCAGCAGGAGGCGCTGGATCAGCTGCGTGAAATTACGCTGTTACGCCTTGAGGAGACGATTCAATGAGCACCGTTACCACCCATATTCTGGACACGGCGCTGGGTAAACCGGCCAGTGGCATAGTGATTTCGCTGGAGCAGAATAGCCCGGAAGGATGGTTTCCGATTTCACAGGGTGAAACGGACAGCGACGGGCGTCTGAACGATCTGACTCCCGAGCCGCTGACACCGGGCCACTATCGTTTAACGGCAGAAATTGGCGACTATTTTGCCGTCGCCGGTCAGGATGCGCTCTACGTCAGCGCCCAGATAGATTTTATGATTGCCGAGGCGGGCAGCCACTTCCATCTGCCGTTTCTGATTTCGCCCTGGTCGTGGTCAACTTATCGCGGCAGTTAAGGGGTGCCTGACTGGACTGCCGCGCCCGCCATTCACAGCGAAAAGCGATCCGCATCCTGCCAGGCCGGAAAACGCTCGCGGTAAGCATGAAGCGCGTCCAGCGACAGCTCGGCATCCAGCCGGGCGCGCTGATGCGGCTCAGCCGCGCTGAGGATCTCGCCCTGCGGTGAAATAATCTGGCTGTCGCCGCTGTATTCATGCTGATTGCCGTCACTGCCCACGCGGTTACAGCCTGCCACATAAGCCTGATTTTCAATCGCCCGCGCTAACAGCAGCGCCTGCCAGTGCAGCGCACGCGGCGCCGGCCAGTTGGCGACATAGAGCGCCAGATCGTAATCGTTGCGGTTGCGCGAGAAGACCGGAAAACGCAGGTCGTAACAGATTTGTGGCAGGATACGCCAGCCGCGCCACTCAAATACCTGACGCTGTTCGCCTGGCAGATAGTGGTGATGCTCGTCCGCCATGCGGAACAGGTGACGCTTGTCATACTGATGCAGCGTGCCGTCCGGCTCGACCAGCAGGAAGCGGTTGACCGCGCCATTGTCGGTCTGAATCGCCGCGCTGCCGCCGACCAGTGCATCGGTGCGACGGGCATGCTGATGCAGCCACTCTGCCACCTGCGCCTGAGGCAGCGAGCTTTTTGCCGCTTCCATCGCAAAGCCGGTGGTGAACATCTCCGGCAGTAAAATCACATCGCGTCCGGTGAGTCCGGCCAACTGCTTATCAAAATGGCGAAGGTTGGCCTCGCCATCCATCCAGCTCAGCGTCTCCTGCAAAAGTGTCATTTTTAAAGCTGACATAAGCGCTCCGCGGCAGCATCTAATGTCGCCGGCTGTTTGGCAAAACAGAGGCGGATCAGTTTATGAGGAAAAGGTTCGACGCAGAACACCGACAGCGGAATCGCAGCGACGCCCACTTCGCGGGTCAGCCACTGGCAGAAACTGACATCATCCAGATCGGAAATAGCGCTGTAATCCACCAGTAAAAAGTAGGTGCCTTCGCAGGGGAGCACCTTAAAGCGGCTGTTGTTCAGCGCCGTTGCCAGCCGGTCTCGGCGGTCGCGATAAAACGCAGGCAACTCAAGATAGTGTTCGGGATGCTCACGCAGCATATCGGCAATCGCCAGTTGCGCCGGGGTATTCACCGAGAAGGTCAGGTACTGATGCACCTTGCGCACTTCAGCGCTGATCGCCGCAGGGGCAATGCAATACCCCACTTTCCAGCCGGTCATGTGGAAGGTCTTACCAAACGACGACACCGCAATGGCGCGCTGACGCAGTTCGGGATGTGCCAGCACGCTGGCGTGGCCCGCCTCATCAAAGCAGATGTGCTCATAAACTTCATCACTCAGCACGTAGACCGGCCGAGCAGCAATCGCCTGCCACAGCGCAGCGAAATCCTGCTGCTGCCAGACGGTCGCCGAAGGATTGTGCGGTGTGTTCAGGATCACCAGCCGGGTTTTGTCACTCAGCTGCGCAGCAAAGGCTTGCCAGTCCACCCGGAAGGCGGGCGGCTGCAGCGTAATGCGTCTCATGACGCCACCTGATAACTCCACCGCGGGCGCATAGCTGTCGTAGCTCGGATCAAAGCAGATCACCTCATCGCCTGGCCGCACCAGCGCGGTAATTGCCGCATAGAGCGCTTCGGTTGCGCCCGCCGTTACGGTAATCTCCGCATCAACATCAGGACGATAGTCATAAAGCCGCGTGGTTTTCTCTGCAATCGCCTCACGCAACGACAGCGCACCGGTCATCGGCGCATACTGATTCGCGCCCTGGCTGACGTGATAGGCCAGCCGCTGCTGCAGATAGTCCGGGCCGCTGAAATCGGGAAAGCCCTGAGAGAGATTGATGGCGTTATGCTGCTGCGCCAGCGCACTCATCTGGCTGAAAATCGTGGTGCCGAGCAAAGGGAGTTTACTCTCGGGGATCAGGTTGTGCTGCGTCATGATGTCAGGCCTTAAGCGCGAAGATTGATGCGGTGTCACCCGGTGTTTGTGCCACTATAAACAGGATGGTAGTATTTGGCAATCAAGACGCTTAGACGGCTAAATGCTTCATGCTCCGCACGTCAGCGGCGTTGGCTGCGCTTGCTTACCCGAGTCACTTACTCATGTAAGCTCCCCGGGATAAGCGCGCTTGCCGCCTTGCTGACGCACGGATCATTTAGCATTTACATGCGTCATGCTCCGCGCGTCGGTGGCGCGTACTTATCCGTGATTACCTTTCACCGCAAGGAATCTTTATGTCGCAGAGTCTTCCGTTAGATCAATTGGTCGCCGCCTGTCACTGGATTGGCGTTAAAGGCTGGGCACCGGCCACCGGCGGGAATATGTCCGTGCGCCGCGATGAACATGTCTGCCTGCTGAGTGAATCGGGCAAAGATAAAGGCACGCTGACGCGGGATGACTTTATCGAGGTCGATATCGCCACCAGCCAGTCGCTCTCTGGCCGTAAGCCGTCAGCAGAAACCGGGCTGCACACGATGATCTATCGCCTCTTTCCCGAGGCGGGCGCGGTGCTGCATACCCACACGGTGAATTCGACCGTGCTGTCGCGGGTGGAGCAGGGCGCGGCGCTGCTGTTGCACGGCTATGAGATGCAGAAATCGTTAAGTGGCCAGCACACCCATCTGGATACGCTGGCGATTCCCGTATTCGACAACAGTCAGGACATTGCGGCGCTGGCGTCAGAAATTGAAGATTACGCCGCCCGCTTTCCGCTGCGTTATGGCTTCCTGCTGCGCGGCCACGGCTTAACCTGCTGGGGCCGGGATGTCAGCGAAGCCCGCCGTCATCTGGAAGGCCTGGAATTTTTATTCGAATGTGAACGTCAACGTCGCCTGCTGGAGAAAGCATGATTCACGCCATTGTTACTGATATCGAAGGCACCACCAGCGATATTCGCTTTGTACACAACATCCTGTTTCCCTATGCCCGCCAGCATCTGCCGGACTTCGTGCGTGACAATGCGCACCAGCCTGAGGTGGCGGCGGCGCTGCAGTCGGTACGTGAAGAGGCCGGTCAGCCGCAGGCCGATCTGGATGGGGTGACGGACATTCTGCTGGGCTTTATGGACCAGGATCGCAAATCCACCGGCCTGAAAGCGCTGCAGGGTATGATCTGGCGCGATGGCTACGTGAACGGCAGTTTTACCGGTCATCTCTATCCCGACGTCCTGCCTGCGCTCACCCACTGGAGGGCGCAGGGCATTGAACTTTATGTATATTCCTCCGGATCGGTTGCGGCGCAGAAATTGTTATTTGGCTACAGCGACGAAGGTGATATTACTGGCCTGTTCAGCGGCTATTTTGACACCCGCGTCGGCGCCAAGCGTGAAGTCGCGTCTTATCGCGCTATCGCCGCTGAAATTGGTCAGCCAGCGGCGCAGCTGCTGTTTCTCTCCGATATTCATCAGGAGCTGGATGCCGCCGCGGAGGCGGGCTGGCAGACGCTGCAATTACTGCGTGGCGAGGCGGATGACGAGAGCCGCCATCGTCAGGTGACTGATTTTTCCCAGATTAACCCGGAGTCGATTTAGGATGAGCGCACTGACTATTTTTACCGACCGCGAAGCCAGCCAGCCGGTGTGGCACAGCACCGACGCAGAAGCGATTCGTGACCGCCTGAATGCCAAAGGTGTCCGTTTTGAGCGCTGGGAGGCCGATCGTGATTTGGGTGAAAACCCGGATGCCGAAACGGTGATCAACGCCTATCAGCACGCGATCGATCGGCTGGTGGCGGAGAAGGGCTATCAGAGCTGGGATGTGATCAGCATGCGTGCCGACAATCCGCAGAAAACCGTGCTGCGCGAGAAGTTTCTCAATGAGCATACGCACGGCGAAGATGAGGTGCGTTTCTTTGTTGAGGGTGCAGGACTGTTTTGCCTGCATCTGGATGGCGAGATCCTGCAGATCCTCTGCGAAAAAAATGATCTGATCTCGGTACCCGCGGGCACGCCACACTGGTTTGATATGGGATCGTCACCGCACTTCACGGCTATCCGGATTTTCGATAATCAGGAAGGCTGGGTGGCGAATTTCACCGGCGATAAGATTGCGGATGCCTATCCGCGTCTGGCGTAATTTGTCAGCCGGCACGGTGAGGCGTTTGCCATGAACCGAAACGCCTCGCAGCGCATTACTGTGGCTGGAAAATGCCACTTTGCACCTGGTCAGGCGTGACCACACCCGTGTCCAGTATCCAGCCGCTGATCAGGGCGGCAGGCGTGACATCGAACGCCGGGTTGTAAACTTTCGCCGCTTCCGGTGCCCACTGCACGCTGCCAAAACTGCCGGCAACGCCCGTCACTTCGCTGGCGGCGCGCTGCTCAATGGGAATCGCTGCGCCGTCAGGACAGCTGCGATCCAGCGTGGTATGTGGAGCTGCTACGTAAAACGGAATCTGATGATAATGCGCCAGTACCGCCAGGCTGTAGGTGCCGATCTTATTCGCCACATCACCATTGGCGGCGATACGGTCAGCGCCCACCCACACGGCATCTACCTCTCCACGGGCCATCAGGCTGGCGGCCATGGAATCGGTAATCAGCGTGTAAGGAACCGACAATTCTCCCAATTCCCAGGCGGTTAACCGGCCGCCCTGTAACAACGGGCGGGTCTCATCAACCCAGATATTCCTGATGAGCCCCTGCTGATGCGCACGGGCAATCACGCCCAGCGCGGTGCCCACGCCAGCGGTTGCCAGCCCACCCGTATTACAGTGGGTCAGAAGCTGGCTGCCGGGTTTCACCCGTGAGCAACCCGCATCAGCGATGGCATCACACAGCTGCTTATCTTCCTGCACCAGACGCCAGGCTTCCTCAGCCAGCGCGGGGACAAAGTCTGTCTGCGCCAGCGCTACTTTCATCCGGTCAAGATTATTCATCAGATTGACAGCGGTGGGGCGTGCCGCGCGCAGGGTCTCCAGCGCCTGCGCCAGTTCAGCGCGCGTCAGTCCCTGTTCTGCCAGCCGTGCCAGCAGCAGCGAGGCGGAAAGGCCGATCAGCGGCGCACCGCGTACCCGCAACGCATGAATATGCTCAATCAGCTGGGGCACGCTGTGCGCGGGCAGCCAGTTCTTCTGCTGCGGCAGTGCCTGCTGATCCAGAATCCAGAGCTGATTGTCACGAACCTGTAAGCTGGTGGTTTGAAGTGTCTGCATTGTGGGTGAAATCCATGTTGCGTTAATGATGCGTATTGTGCCAACATGCTGAACGGATGTATAGACGTCTGAACGGCTTATTACACCTGATTTATCCCCCTTCGATTGATGAGGAACAGGCAATGTCGCAATACCGTACCTTTACTGCTGCTGATGCTGTGGAATATGCCCGACAATTTGGCGGCGTGGACGCTCCTGCCGCGCTGAGCAGCGCAGAAGAGATTGGTGATGGCAACCTCAACCTGGTGTTTAAAGTTTATGACGATCAGGGCAACAGTCGGGTGGTGGTCAAGCAGGCATTGCCGTATGTGCGCTGCGTGGGGGAGTCCTGGCCGCTGACGCTGGATCGGGCGCGGCTGGAAGCGCAGACCCTGGTTGAGCATTACAAATATTGTCCGCAGCATACGGTGAAGATCACCCATTACGATGCGGAACTGGCGGTGATGGTGATGGAAGATCTCTCCAGCTATCGCATCTGGCGCGGCGAGCTGGTGAAGGGCGCATATTACCCCGAAGCGGCTCAGCAATTAGGCGATTATCTGGCGCAGACCCTGTTCCATACCTCCGATTTCATTTTGCACCCGCATCAGAAAAAAGCGGAAGTGGCGCGTTTTATTAATCCGGAAATGTGTGAAATCACCGAAGATCTTTTCTTCAACGATCCCTACACCAACCATGAGCGCAACAGCTATCCCGCGGCGCTGGAGCCGCTGGTCGCCAGCCTGCGTGATGATGATGCACTGCGCATTGCGGTGGGCGGTCTCAAGCATCGTTTCTTTGCCCACGCTGAAGCGCTGCTGCATGGTGATATTCACAGCGGATCCCTTTTCGTTGCCGATGGCAGCCTGAAAGCAATTGATGCGGAATTCGGCTATTTTGGCCCCATCGGGTTTGATGTCGGTACCGCCATTGGCAACCTGCTGATTAACTACTGCGGCCTGCCGGGTCTGCTGCCACCGCGTGAGGCTGCCGATGCACGCGAGCAGCGCCTCAGCGATGTCCACACCCTCTGGTCGACCTTTGCCGCGGGCTTTCTGGCGCTGGCGGCAGAGAAAACCCACGATCATGCGCTGGCTTATCCGGGCTATGCGGCGGCGTTTCTGCGTAAAGTGTGGGCGGATACCCTCGGTTACTGCGGCACCGAACTGATTCGCCGCACGGTGGGGATGTCACACGTGGCGGATATGAAGCTGATTGCCGATCCGGCAATGCGTACCGACTGCATCCGTCATGCCATTAATCTGGGACGCACGCTGATTCTGGCGGCCGATCATGTAGAAGATGTGGATGCGCTGATTGCCCGCATCCGTCAGGCAGGATAAAAAAAGCCGACATAATGTCGGCTTTCCTCTTCTGACCCTGTTCCCTGCAGGTTGGGCTGAGTCACTGCGGTCAGATTTCCCCTGATTTGGCATCGTGCCGGCCTCCTGATGAAGCGTGCTGAACTTCAAGCGATGGGAGCATACGCCTGGAGTAAAGCATCGCGGGAAATGGATGGCCCGCGCTGAGCATGCCATGGATGGCGTTTTTGCGTCTTTACGGAGGGCGTATGCTCCCTGAGCCAGTGCTGCGGGCCGACGGCCCTGACCTTATGCTGCCTCACTCGCGCGTGACGCAGGCTGAGGCGCTTTCTCTGGCACCGGTACCGCCAGTGCATCCGCCTCAAACTCATCGACGTTAATCGAACGCAGACGGCTGGCCTCAGCACGCTGCAATACTTCCGCCTCTTTAGTATCAATCCAGCCCTGCTCCAGCGCGCGCTTCGCCAGCGCATCCAGACGGGTAAAGGAGAGGTGCTGCTTCGTCTGTTTGCACAATCTGTCATGGATCACTTCTGCCGCCATCACATCCTGCAGCGCCTGTTCCAGCTGGCCGGCAGGATTGTGCTCGCTGGGCGTCAGGTACATGCCACGGCCCAGACGGCTGCGGGTGGCTGACGGCTGTTGCAGCAATTTTGCCAGCTGATGGTCCAGGCGGTCAGACGGCGCGGGGCAGTGATGACCGCCTGCAAAAATAGTCATCCGCAATGCGCCCGCGACCAGACGGTTCGGGAAGTTGCGCAGCAGATCGTCCATCGCGACTTCCGCCTGATGCAGTGCATCCTGCACGCCCCAGTGAACCAGCGGCAGATCGGCTTCGTTGCGGCCTTCATCGTCATAGCGTTTCAGCGTCGCCGAGGCGAGATAAAGCTGGCTCAGCACATCACCCAGACGCGCGGAAATACGCTCACGACGTTTCAGGCTGCCGCCCAGCACCGCCATCGACACATCAGAAAGCAACGCCAGGTTGGCACTGATGCGGTTCAGGTGCTGATAGTAACGACGGGTGCCATCGCGGGTCGGGCTGGCGCTGGTGCGTCCGGCGGTTAAGCCCAGCCACAGGCTGCGCATTGTACTGCTGCCGACATGGCCGATATGGCTGAACAGCGCCTGATCAAACGCATTAACATCGTTGCTGGCTGCCGCCGCCATTTCCTGCAGCACATAAGGATGGCAGCGAATCGCGCCCTGTCCGAAGATAATCATGCTGCGGGTCAGAATGTTCGCGCCTTCCACGGTGATAGCGATGGGGGCGCCCTGATAGGCACGAGCCAGGAAGTTGCTATTGCCAAGCATAATGCCTTTGCCCCCGGCAATATCCATGGCGTCGATAATGGCGCGCTGGCCGCGGTGGGTGCAGTGATATTTAACAATCGCCGACAGCACCGCCGGTTTTTCACCCTGCATAATACCGGCCGTGATCAGCGTGGCCGCTGCATCCATTACGTAAGCGTTTCCGGCAATGCGCGCCAGCGGCTCTTCAATCCCTTCCATCTTACCGATTGAGAGCCGGAACTGACGGCGGATATGGGCATAAGCACCGGTTGCCAGCGCCACACTTTTCAGGCTGCCGGTTGAGTTAGAGGGCAGCGTAATGCCGCGCCCCACTGACAGACATTCCACCAGCATCCGCCAGCCCTGACCGGCCATTTCCGGACCGCCGATAATATAGTCAATCGGCACAAAGATGTTGTTGCCGCGCGTTGGTCCGTTCTGGAATGGTACGTTGAGCGGGAAGTGGCGATGACCAATCTCCACGCCGGGAGTATGGGTCGGGATCAGTGCACAGGTAATGCCGGGATTCTCGTTGTCGCTGAGCAGATGATCCGGATCAGAGAGTTTAAACGCCAGGCCCAGCACGGTGGCGATCGGCGCCAGCGTAATGTAGCGTTTGTTCCAGGTCAGCCGCATGCCCAGCACCTGCTGACCCTGCCACTCGCCCATGCAGACCACGCCGGTATCAGGGATTGCCCCGGCATCCGAGCCCGCTTCCGGACTGGTGAGCGCAAAGCAGGGGATCTCATCGCCGCGTGCCAGCCGTGGTAAATAGTGATTTTTCTGCTCTTCGGTGCCGTAGTGTTGCAGCAGTTCGCCCGGACCCAGTGAGTTAGGCACACCCACGGTAATCGCCAGAATTCCGGAAACACCGGACAGTTTTTGCAGCACACAGGCCTGCGCATAGGCGGAGAAATCCAGTCCGCCATACTCTTTCTTAATGATCATCGCGAAGAAACGATGCTCTTTCAGGTATGCCCAGAGTTCCGGCGGCATGTCGGCCAGCTCATGGGTGATCTGGAAATCGTTGGCCATCCGGCACGCTTCCTCAACCGGGCCATTGAGAAAGGCCTGCTCGTCCGCTGTCAGGCGTGGCTGCGGATAGTTGTGCAGCTTCTGCCAGTCCGGTTTGCCCTGGAACAGATCGCCTTCCCACCAGGTGGTGCCTGCATCGATCGCTTCTTTTTCGGTGCGCGACATCGGCGGCATCACCTGCTGGAAACGCTGAAACATCGGCTTCGAAAACAGGCTACGACGCAGCGACGGCAGGTTGAACGGCAGCAAAATGATCGCCAGCGGCAGCAGCAGCCATGGCGTCCAGAGGTGAGCGACAGCCATCGCCGCAGTCCACAGCAACAGGATTGCGCTGCTGAGCCGCAACGACAGGCGGTGATAGAACAGGGCGCCAATCAGCGCAACCGTGGCAAGTATCGAAACAACCATCATAATGAACCGCTCCAGGAAGTAAGAGGTCTGACCTGTTATGTAGAGAGGTTTAGAGCAGTTGAACGGATTTATCAATTTGTTTACATCGCAATTACAACCTGCCTCACAAAAACTGTTTTCTGTTCATTTTTTCATCAGTTGGGGCAGCGATAATCGCCGCCTCTGCCCGGCCGGGGGTGGCATGGCGCTTTGCGCTGACCGGCCATTCCGTTAAACTTGCTGCGATTAACCTCTTCTAAAAAAGGACATCCCTATGTACCAGGACATCATCCGCTCTGAGCTTAATGAAGCTGCTGATACGCTGAATAAATTCCTCAGCGACGACGCCAATATCCATGCGATCCAACGTGCTGCGGTGCTGCTGGCTGACAGCTTTAAGGCGGGCGGCAAGGTGCTTTCCTGCGGTAACGGTGGTTCACATTGCGATGCGATGCATTTCGCCGAAGAGCTAACCGGTCGCTACCGTGAAAATCGTCCTGGCTATCCGGCGATTGCCATCTCTGATGTCAGCCATCTCTCCTGCGTCAGTAATGACTTTGGCTATGACTATGTCTTTTCCCGTTATGTGGAAGCGGTAGGGCGTCCGGGCGATGTGCTGCTGGGCCTTTCTACTTCCGGTAACTCTGCCAATATCATTAAAGCGATTGAAGCTGCTCGCGCTCAGGGGATGAAAGTGATCACCCTGACCGGTAAAGATGGCGGTAAGATGGCAGGCAGTGCCGACATCGAAATCCGGGTGCCGCACTTTGGTTATGCCGATCGCATTCAGGAGATCCACATTAAAGTGATCCACATCCTGATGCTGCTGGTCGAAAAAGAGATGGTGAAGTAATTGCGCTGGCCTCCCGCCTGACGGGAGGCCGCTTAATCTAAGGTGGTGGCTATGTGCGAATTGCTCGGGATGAGCGCCAATGTTCCCACGGATATCTGTTTCAGCTTTACCGGACTGGTTCAGCGTGGCGGTGGAACCGGGCCTCACAAAGATGGCTGGGGCATTACCTTTTACGAAGATAAAGGTTGTCGTACGTTTAAAGATCCGCTGCCGAGCTTTAATTCGCCGATTGCGCGTCTGGTACAGGAGTATCCGATCAAATCGCATTCGGTGGTGGCGCATATCCGCCAGGCGAATCGTGGACAGGTGTCGCTGGAAAATACCCACCCGTTTACCCGCGAGCTGTGGGGCCGTCACTGGACCTATGCGCACAACGGCCAGCTTAAGGGCTATCGTCAGCTGGAGACCGGCACATTCCGGCCGGTGGGCGAAACGGACAGCGAGAAGGCGTTCTGCTGGATCCTTCATCAGCTGGCGACGCGCTATCCGCGCACGCCGGGCAACTGGCCAGCAGTGTTTCGCTTTATCGGGGAGCTGGCCGGCACGTTGCGGCAGAAGGGGGTGTTTAACATGCTGCTGTCAGACGGCCGTTATCTGATGGCCTTTTGCTCTACCAATCTGTTCTGGATCACCCGCCGGGCACCGTTTGGCCGGGCGCAGTTACTGGATCAGGATGTGGAGGTCGATTTTCAGCAGCACACCACGCCGCATGACGTGGTGACGGTGATTGCTACGCAGCCACTGACGGCCAACGAAACCTGGCAGCGGATTGTGCCAGGTGAATGGGCGCTATTCTGCCTTGGAGAGCGCCAGGAATGAGCGGGAAGCGGCTTCGGGACTGGCTAAAACGGGTGCCGGGCTGCTGTTCATCACGTATTTACCGCTGGCGACATTGACCATCGGCGGCTGATGATATTTAGCAAAGTAAGCGTATCCCGGTTGTAGCTGCTGCCAGAAACTGGCATCGCTGGAGTAGCGATGACGCTGCATGTTGCTGTCGGTCATGCGGAATGGATAGATGCTAATGCTGATATCCTGCTGGCCGTTACGCAGCGCGGCATTCACATACGTAAAAATCTCATCCATATAGGCGTTAGTCATGGCATAGCAGCCAATCGACTTACAGTCGCCATGAATCATCAGGTAATTGCCGCTGTAGCCCTGATTACGGTCGTACTGATTCGGAAAACCAATATTGATCGCGCGATAAAACCGGCTGTCCGGTTTCAGCTGATTCAGCTTCACGTTGTAAAAACCTTCCGGGCTTTTGAAATCGCCTTCACGGCGTTTCGGGCCGAGGCCGCCAGAAAAGTTACAGATGCGGTAGGTATCCAACAGGCGGTATTCGTTACCGATTTTGCCGTAGAGTTCAAGCGTACGTTCTTCCTTGAAGATCTGGATATAGACCGGGGTACCGAGTAACTGCTTTTTTAATTCTTTACTGACCGGTGCCGCTGTCTGAACGGGTTCGGGTGTCATTGCCATGCTGAGGGCTGGCAGTAAAATCATCGCAAACAGGAGTGCGATTTTGCCCATGCTGTGTCTACCTTGAGATGAAGAGAACATGACGCAAAATGTGCGTCTCTGTTTGCATTATCGGAACAGTCCGCTACCGCAGCGCAACATTAAACATTGTCTGTTTTTTTAGCAAGACGGCGTCAGCCAAATTCGCGATTTACTGAAGGATATTCGGTCAGAAATTTGTAAACTTTAATCGCCAGCGCGACAAATATTGCAGTTACCCCAGACAACTGTATACTTATCCAGTGCTGGAGGGGGTATGCGTAAAATCATTCATGTCGATATGGACTGCTTCTATGCCGCGGTGGAGATGCGTGATAATCCCCAACTGCGCGACATCCCGATCGCCATTGGTGGCAGCCGCGAACGTCGCGGCGTGATCAGCACCGCCAACTATCCGGCCCGAAAATTTGGCGTGCGCAGCGCGATGCCAACCGGTATGGCCCTCAAGTTATGCCCGCATTTGCGCCTGCTGCCCGGGCGCTTCGATGCCTATAAAGAAGCTTCCGCGCAGATCCGCGACATCTTTACGCGCTACACGCCGCTGATTGAGCCGCTCTCCCTTGATGAAGCCTATCTGGATGTCACCGACAGCCCGCACTGTCATGGCTCTGCCACGCTGATGGCGCAGGCGATCCGTGCCACCATCTACCGTGAAACCGGGCTTACCGCCTCAGCCGGAATCGCCCCGATTAAGTTTCTGGCGAAAATCGCCTCGGACCTGAATAAGCCGGACGGGCAGTATGTGATAACCCCGCCGGAGATGTCCGCTTTTCTGCTGGCCCTGCCGCTGGCGAAGATCCCTGGCGTCGGCAAGGTTTCGGCCAAAAAGCTCGAGGAGATGGGGCTGGTAACTTGTGGCGACGTGCAGAAGGCGGACTTAGCGCAACTGCTGAAGCGCTTTGGTAAGTTTGGCCGGGTGCTGTGGGAGCGCAGCCACGGCATTGATGAACGTGGCGTGATTGTGGAGCGTGAGCGTAAATCGCTGGGGGTTGAACGCACCCTGGCGGAAGATATCAGCGACTGGGATGCCTGCCTGGAGATTATCGATTTTCTCTATGCCGAACTGGATCGACGGCTGACGCAAATCCGGCCTGACAGGCAGGTAGCGCGCCAGGGCGTCAAACTGAAGTTCAGTGATTTTCAGCAGACGACCCAGGAGCATATCTGGCCGGTGCTGAATAAAGAGGACATGATTGCCATCGCCCGTAAAACCTGGGATGAGCGTCGTGCCGGGCGTGGCGTGCGGCTGGTGGGATTGCATGTCACCCTGGTTGATCCCCAGCTTGAGCGTCAGTTACTGCTGGGTTTGTAATCGTCAACCTTACCAATCGGTAAGGCTGACGCCGGGTTATTTCTTATACTTCGCCGCCAGGGTAGCAAACCACGGCGCGACGAAATCCTCATTGCTGCCCCAGCCCGGAATGATCTTGTTCAGCGACGCGACGTTCACCGCGCCAGGCTGGCTGCTGAGCTGCTGCTGAGAGATCGACGCCGCTTTAAACTGGTAGGTGGCTGGCGTCTCTTCACCGGCAATCTTCTTCGCCACCAGACGCATATTTACCGCGCCAATGGTTTTAGGATCGACCGCCACCGTCTGCACCCACGGGCTGTTTTTCTCGCGCATCAGCTGCAAATCCTGGTTCGAGACGTCGATGCTGTAGAGCTTGATCTCGGTCCGGCCATTCTCCTGCAGAGCTTTATAAGCGCCCTGGCTGAAGGCATCCCAGGCGCCCCAGATGGCGTCGATTTTGCCTTTCGGGTATTTCGCCAGAATTGCGCCAATTTTATTGGCGGTGTCGCCCTGAACGTCAGTAGAAACCGCGCCAATCGACTCCAGCTGATGAATGCCCGGATTCTCTTTCAGCAGTTTTTCATATACCACCTGACGGCGCTCCATCGGCGGGAAACCGGCGACCCACAATTTAACAATGTTCGCCTTGCCGTTGAAATCATGAATGAGCTGGCCCAGTGACAGCTGCGCCAGCGAAGCATCATCCTGCGCGGTGACGGTAACGCCCGTAATCGGGCTATCCACCGGCGTATCAAACACTGACAGTTTGATGCCTGCATCGGCAATGCGCTTTACCAGCCCGCTGGCGTAGGGCGCTTTACCGTGCGACAGCACAATGCCGTCATATTTCTGGCTGATCGCCTGATTCACGAAATCCTGGAAGCGCGCATCGTCGCCGTTGCTCAGGAAGGTACTGACCTTGAAGCCAAGCTGACGACCCTGTTGAATGGCGCCGGCGACAAACTGCGTGGTGTTGTCATCGGAACCCAGATTGCGGATCACCGCAATACGGATTGGCCCGTCATGACTGGCGATAGCCGATGGCACCGGGGTGACGGTTTCCGCGAAGGCGGCGCTGGCATTCAGCAGGCTCAGGGCCAGCAGCGAGAGTGTTATTTTTTGCATTGTTATCAACTCCGGTAAACGCGCCTCAGCGGCGCTGGATGTAGGTGATCGCCAGTGCTAAAGCCAGCACCAGCCCTTTTATAATGTCCATGGCGTAATAGGGAACGGAGAGCATCACCAGACCGTTTTGCAGCACGCCGAGGATCACCGCACCGACCAGCGTGCCCAGCGCATTCGGCTTGCCGGAGCCCGCCAGTGAGAAGCCGATCCACGCCGCAGCGACCGCGTCCATCAGATAGCCGCTCCCGGCATTCACCTGCGATGAACCGATACGCGAGGCAAGCAGGATACCGCCCAGGCCGGCCAGCAGTGAGGCGACCACATAAGCCAGCACCCGGTAGCGGGTGGTACGGATGCCGGAGAGGCGCGCCGCTTCCGGATTACCGCCCAGCGCATACATTCGGCGACCATGTTTGGTCAGCGACAGCGCCAGCTGCGCGGCGACGGTCACCACCAGCATAATGATCACAATGGTCGGCACCTGACCGAGCAGGCCAAACGTCGTCGGAATGGTGCCTTCCGCCATATCACCGCTCGGCAGCACCATGTTCTCGGTGATCGACCCGCCAAAGCTGTAGGTCATCGCCACCCCCTGAATGACAAACAGTGTCGCCAGCGTTGCCAGCATGTCGGGGATGCGCAGGATCACAATCAGAAAGGCGTTAAACAGCCCGACCAGGGTGCAGAGCGCCAGGGTGATCAGGATCGCGGTGGTGGTGCCGAAGCCGTACCAGACAAACAGCGAAATCACCAGCGCATTGGCCAGCGAGGCGGTCGAGCCGACCGACAGATCAAAGCCGCCAACAGTCAGCGAGATCGACACGCCGATCGCAATCACCGTGACAATGGCAATGGAGCGCAGAATATTGATGATGTTATTGGGTTCAAGGAAGCTGTCGGAGGCGAGACCAAAGGCGGCGATCAGGAAAACCACCGTGAGCAGCATCCCCCATTTATAGAGAAAGTCGAATAACTGGTGACGCCACGGCGAGGCTGTCAGATTCAGGCTGGTTTCTTTGCTGCTCACGCAGGGGTTCCTCCGGTGGAATAGAGCAAAAGCGTCTCTTCAGTGACGTCGCGTGCAGCCAGTTCGGCCACAATACGCCCATCCCAGAGCACGCAAATCCGGTCGCATAAACCGACCAGTTCAGAAAATTCACCCGACGCGTAAATAATGCCTTTCCCCTCGCGCGCCAGGTTGTCGATCAGGGTGAACAGCTCGGTTTTGGCTTTGATATCGACGCCTTTGGTCGGCTCATCGAAAATCAGCACGTCAGCGTTGTTGCGCAGCCATTTGCCAATCGCCACCTTCTGCTGGTTGCCGCCGGAGAGACGACGCAGCGGCTGTGCCGGGCCGGTGGTACGCACCTGCAACTGGCGGATAACCTGCTCCGCCCAGCGCCACGCCTGGCGATGCCCAAACAGGCTCCAGCGCGAAAAGCTGTCGTCCGCGCTGACGCTGAGGTTCATTGCCACCGACTCATCAATAAAGATCCCCTCTTTGCGCCGCTCTTCCGGCACCAGTGCCATACGGCGACTCACGGAGTCGTGCGGCGACCGGGGCTGCCACGGCTGACCGTGCAGTTCACCGCGACGGATGCGGCTTTTGCTGGCACCAAACAGCGCTTTGCAGAGCTCGGTTTTGCCCGCACCGGCCAGGCCAGCAATGCCCAGAATCTCACCTTTGCGCAGCCGCAGCGAGATATCCTGCAGCAGTTGCTCATCGTGCAGCCCCTCCACCGCCAGCAGCAACGGCTGTGACTGTTGTTCGCGGCGGGGCGGAAAAATATCGGTGAGCTGATGGCCCAGCATCTTCTCCACGATTTGCTCACCACTCAGTGCGGCCATCGGACCGGTTTCAATCAAACGGCCATCACGCAGCACCGTCAGCTGGTCGCAGATGGCTTTCAGTTCATGGATGCGGTGAGAGATAAACACCACGCCGATGCCGCTAACCTGCAGACGACGCACCACAGCAAATAGCCGCGCGCTTTCATGCTGATCCAGCGGGGCAGTGGGTTCATCCAGAATCAGGAAACGGCAGTGGTGCGACAGCGCCCGCGCCAGAAGAATTTGCTGTTTTTCCGCCAGGGTGCAGCGCTCGACTAGCTGGTTGACATCCAGCGCGACGTCGAGCTGAGCCAGCAGCGCCCGTGCCTGACGGCGGATCTCGCCCCAGCGATAGCGGTGACCGGGCTCTGCCAGTCGATCCAGCAGAATGTTTTCCGCTACGCTGAGCTGCGGCACCAGTGCCACGTCCACTTCCTGCTGAACCAGATGGATACCCAACTGTTTAGCATCACGCGGCGTGCGGAGGGAGACTGGCTCACCATCCAGCAGGATCTCGCCGCTGTAGTGACTGTGCGCACCGGAAAGAATCGCCATCAGCGTTGACTTGCCCGCGCCGTTTGCGCCGGTTAGCGCATGAACCGAATGGCCTTCAGTGCGGAAATCCACCGACGATAGCGCGGCAAACCCGCTAAAAGCGATGGAGATGTTACGCATCTCAAGGCAATTTAACCCTGGCATGTCATTACTCTCCTGAAGAATCACTGGCCGCATTTTTTCCTGAACCTTCAGGCGCGGCAACAGCCGAAAGCGCATAAGGTAGCACGAAATCTTATTAGCCATCCGGACATCTGGACATAACGGCGGCTAAAACCAGCGAAGTGTGGGAAAGTGGCGGAATAGCGGGGTAAAGCACAGAAAAGATAGCGAATTATGCTGGTGAAAAGTGACAGACATAAAAAAGCAGGCCGGAGCCTGGTTATGATTATTGACAAGGTGAGAGACGATTAGCTTTCAGACCGAGCCAGCACTGGGAACACGGTCAGATCGGAAAGAGGCAAAAACCGCCATCCGTGGCATGCTCGGCCTGCGCGATTACGCACCTCATCCGGGAGGCGCGCCCGTTGCCGGGCCAACGCTTTGCGTTGTTCAAAAACGCTCCGGGCGTTTTTGCCCATTGTGCGGGCCGCTTTCCTCTTCTGACTGTGTTCCCGGAGCATTGAGTTCATTCGTTGTGACAGAATTACTTTTCGGGCACCACATTCAGCAGCGTGGTCAGCAGTTTCCAGTAAAGGCCCACGCTTTCAATATGAACCTGCTCATCAGGCGAGTGCGGCCCGGTAATGGTCGGCCCAATTGACACCATATCCATGTTCGGATAAGGCTTTTTGAACAGGCCACACTCCAGACCGGCGTGAATCACCTGAATGTTCGGGGTTTTGTCAAACAGCGCGATATAGGTCTGGCGGGTCAGTGCCATGATTGCGGAGTCCGCATCAGGCTGCCAGCCTGGGTAGCCGCCTTTCGCGTTGGTCTGCGCGCCTGCCAGCTGGCCCAGCGAGGTCAGCATCTGCACCACATAATCGCGACCGGTGTCGATCAGCGAACGGATCAGGCAGTTGATCTCTGTGTGATCATCTTCCATTGTCACCACACCGATATTCAGTGAGGTTTCGACCACGCCTTTCGCCACGTCTGAATTACGGATTACGCCGTTTGGCGTGCTGTTCAGCAGATTCAGGAAGCGATCGCGGCTGTCAGTGCTCAGGGCATCACCCTGATGCGCCAGCGGCTCGGTGACCAACGCGATGTTTGGCTCCTTGACGCCATGCTCGTTTTTGATGGCGCTCAGGAAGTGCGCCGCCGCTGATTTCAGGGCATCTGCTTTGTGGCTCTCGACCGCTACGGTAGCAAAGGCTTCACGCGGAATCGCATTGCGCAGCGTACCGCCGCTGAAGGCCAGCAGACGCAGATCCAGTTCAGGCGCGTGTGCCGCCAGGAAGCGCGCCAGCAGTTTGTTGGCGTTGCCGAGGCCCATATGAATATCGGCACCGGAGTGACCGCCGCGCAGCCCTTTCAGCGTCAGCTTCAGGGTCTGGAAGTCAGCAGGCACGGTTTCACGCGTCAGCGGCAGAGTGGTGACGAAGTCGATACCCCCCGCACAGCCCATATAGATCTCACCTTCCTCTTCAGAGTCGGTGTTGATCAGGATTTCTGCCTGCAGCCAGTTGGGCTGCAGACCAAATGCGCCATCCATGCCGGTCTCTTCGGTCATGGTCAGCAGCACTTCCAGCGGGCCGTGTGTCAGGCTGTTGTCAGCCAGTACCGCCAGTGCTGAGGCCATACCGATGCCGTTGTCCGCGCCCAGCGTGGTGCCGCGCGCTTTCACCCACTCGCCGTCAATCCACGGCTGAATTGGATCTTTAGTGAAGTCATGAACGGTATCGTTATTTTTCTGCGGCACCATATCCAGATGCGCCTGCAGTGCAACCGGGGTACGGTTTTCCATGCCTGCGGTGGCGGGCTTTCGAATCAGGATGTTGCCGACCTGATCGCGCTCACACCAGAAGCCTTGCTCTTTAGCCCAGCCAGTGATGTCGCTCGCCAGCGCTTCTTCGTGAAAAGAGGGATGGGGAATAGAGCAGATCTTAGCGAAAATATCCCACAGCGGCTGTGGAGAGAGTTGAGACAATTCAGACACGACAGGTCTCCTGTATCAGTGTACCGGCGAGGCCGGACATCGCGAGTTTCCAGTGAAAAATCGCCGTCAGAGAATCTGACGAGCCAGGCCTGAGAATATCACTGTTTTTTACCAGGTGCGCTCTCAGACGCGCTAAAAAGCCGCAACCAGCGCGCGGGTGCTGGTTTTTAGTGCTTCAACTCCTTATAATCCCGCGCAACCTTTTCCCCGTTGCACATTTTTACGCCACTTCGGTTGGCTGGGATTTCTATTCTATGAGCGAAAAATACGTCGTTACCTGGGACATGCTTCAGATCCATGCCCGTAAACTGGCACAACGCCTGCTGCCTGTTGAACAGTGGAAAGGCATTATCGCGGTGAGCCGCGGCGGTCTGGTACCGGCTTCGCTGCTGGCACGTGAACTGGGTATCCGCTACGTCGATACCGTCTGCATCTCCAGCTATGACCACGATCATCAGCGCGAAATGAAAGTCCTGAAGCGCGCAGAAGGCGACGGCGAAGGCTTTATCGTGATCGACGACCTGGTCGATACCGGCGGCACCGCGCAGGCGATTCGTGACATGTACCCGAAAGCGCGTTTCTGCACTATTTTCGCAAAACCCGCCGGTCGCTCACTGGTTGATGATTATATCGTCGATATTCCGCAGGATACCTGGATTGAGCAGCCGTGGGATATGGGCGTGGTTTACATTCCGCCGATTGTTAAAAACTGATTGATACGCGTCAGACAACGCCCGGTTTTCCGGGCGTTGTGCTTTCTGTGCCTCGCCCCCCGCATTGCCATACAGTACACTTAGCCATCGCCGTTTCTGTTGCAGGAGAAGTGACTATGTCGAGCAAAAATCTCAGCGAGGAGCTATTCAAGCCGCGTTTCAAACATCCTGAAACCTCTTCCCTGGTTCGCCGCCAGCATCATGCTACCCCGGATGTCCACTCTGCCCTGGATGGTGACAGCCAGCGTGGCTGGTATCGGATGCTGAATAAGCTGATGTGGACCTGGCGTGGCCTGACGCCACAGGAGATCAGCGAAGTGCTGGCGCGTATCGCCATCAGCACCGTTGAGCATACCGATGAGGCGCTACTCGACACCGTGATCGGTTTTCGCGGCGGCAACTGGCATTTTGAATGGTGCAGACAGGCGGGTATCTGGCAGCAGAAAGCGCTGGAAGCTTCCGACGACAGCGAGGCGGGTGACTACTGGCTGCATGCGGCGCATCTCTACAGCGTCGCCGCTTATCCCTATATAAAGGGTGATGAGCTGGCTGACCAGGCACAGACGCTGGCGAATCGTGCCTATGAAGAGGCGACACAACGGCTGCCAGGCGAGCTGAAACCCCTGACATTTGCCATCACAGGCGGCAGCCCGGTCAGTGGATTTTTGCACATGCCGCCTGATGTAGAAGCGCCTTATCCCACGGTGCTGTTGTGCGGCGCACTCGACTCGTTACAGAGCGATCACTACCGCCTGTTTCATGACTACTTCGCACCGCGCGGCATTGCGATGCTGACCATTGATGTGCCGTCAGTCGGTAACTCAGTGAAATGGACGCTGAATCAGGACACCAGTTTTCTGCATCAGCAGGTGCTGCGCGATCTGAAAAACGTGCCCTGGGTCGATCACACCCGCGTGGCGGCGTTTGGGTATCGCTTCGGCGCTAACGTGGCCGTGCGGCTGGCCTATCTGGAATCACAGCAATTGCGTGGGGTCGCCTGTCTGGGTCCGATTGTGCATGCCCTGCTGACGCAGAAAGCGTTGCAGGATGCGATACCGGATATGTACATGGATATGCTGGCGAGCCGAATGGGCATGGCAACCGCCTCCGACAGCGCGCTGCGTACCGAACTCAATCGATATTCGCTTAAAACTCAGGGGTTGCTGGGCCGCCGGACACCGACGCCGATGCTGTCGGGCTACTGGCAGAATGATCTCTTCAGCCCGGAAGAGGAGAGCAAGCTGATCGCAAACTCTTCATCAGATGGCAAAGCGTTGCTGATTCCGGTGAAGCCGATGATGGCCAGTTTCGACAAGGCGCTGAATGATATTTGCGACTGGCTGGCGAAGCGTTTAAAAAGGTAACTGGCAAAATTTACAGTATTTGCTACAACTAGTAGCGGAATTCTTCCGGACTGCCATACCGTGCGCGATGACGTGACCAGGCAGTCCGGAAAATCAGGGCTGTATAGCGGTCAAAACCTATGGAGAATCAGCATGACGTTACCAAGTGGTCATCCCCGCAGTCGCCTGCTTAAGCGTTTTACTGAGCTTGGGCCTTATATTCGCGATGGGAAATGTGGCGAAACCCGTTTCTTCTTCGACTGCCTGGCTGCCTGCGTTAATGTGAAACCAGCACCTGAACTGCGTGAGTTCTGGGGCTGGTGGATGGAACTGGAAGCGCAGCCTGACCACTTTACCTATGTCTACCATATCGGTCTGTTCGATAAAGAGGGTGACTGGTCGGTGGCAACCATCAAAGGTAAAGAGAATACGGCGCGCGTAGAAGAGACCTTACGCAACTTCCATACCCGCCTGAAAGCGATGCTGCAGGAGTTCGAGCTGGATCTGATTCCGGCCAGCGATTTTGACGAAAAACCGGTGAAGCTGAGCGCCTGATGGGGTGATTAGCGATAAAAAGGGCGAGTTTAAAACTCGCCTTTTTTTATGATCACCGTTTCTGCAGCCCACCTCCGGCCTTTAACGGCGCGGGGTGGGCCTGAAAATCAGAACTGGTAAGTCACACCCATCGCCACGACGTCGTCATTGTTAATCGACAGCGCGTTGTCATCACCCAGCTGGTTGATTTTGTAATCCACAAAGGCGGACATATTTTTGTTGAAGTAATAGGTCGCGCCAACGTCAATATATTTCACCAGATCTGCATCGCCGATACCGTTTTCGATATCTTTGCCCTTGGTCTGAACATAGCCCACAGAAGGACGCAGTCCGAAATCAAACTGATACTGTGCCACCAGCTCGATGTTCTGCGCTTTATTGGCTGCGCCCGCAACGGTAGCGCCGGTATTACGGTTGGTGCCGCTGATTGGCGTCATGTTGCGGGTATCGGTGTAGATCGCTGCCAGGTAGATGCTGTTGGCATCATACTTCACGCCTGCGCCCCAGGAATCCGCACGGTCACCGCCGCCATAGGCGCGCGCCTGCTGCTGGTTAGTGCGGTCAGATGAGGTGATGGCACTCATCAGGCTTACGCCGGAATCACCCAGAGCATAGCCCAGTGAAGCACCGTAACCGTCGCCATTCTGGCGGTTAATGTCGGTGCGACTGTTGGCGCTGGTGGCGTCGTTTTTGCCCTGATACTGCAGCGCAATTTTCAGCCCATCGACCAGACCAAAGAAGTTGTTGTTGCGATAAGTCGCCACACCGGTGGCGCGCTGGGTCATAAAGTTGTCAGAACGGGCCGTGCCATCGCCGCCGAATTCCGGGAAGACGTCGGTCCAGGCTTCGACGTCATACAGCACACCGTAGTTACGCCCGTAGTCCACCGATCCATACTGCGAGAATTTCAGACCGGCAAAACCGAGGCGGGTTTTGTTTCCATTGCTGGCGTCGCTGCCTTCGGAGTTATTAAGGTTGTACTGATATTCCCACTGACCGTAACCGGTCATCAGGTCATTAATCTGAGTCTGACCCTTGAAGCCGATACGCGTATAGGACTTGTCACCGTCTGCGCTGGCATTATCGCTGATGTAATGCTCAGCTTTAACTTTGCCGTAGAAGTCCAGTTTATTGCCATCTTTGTTATAAACTTCAGCAGCCTGCGCGGCAGACGCCAGCGTCAGCGTGGAGAGGATCATGGCCAGTGTGCTTTTCTTCATTTGCTATCAATCCCAATGTGAACGCCATAAAAAAATAAAGGTTTTGTAAAACACGGACTTTTTACCCGTCGCTGATGAACTTTTTATGACACTTTTCCTGGTTTCTTGTTAATGCTGAATTTTTGGTCTACGCCAGTGTCCGCGTAATTTCGTGCTTTTACCCCGCTGGCTGTTGGCTTCCTTATCGACTCCTGTTAAAACGTCCTTTCGTAAAAATTTTTCACTACGGCAGGAAATATGAGTGGCAGTCAGACCTTAGTGGTCAAGTTGGGTACCAGCGTTCTTACCGGCGGCTCTCGCCGGCTGAATCGGGCGCACATGGTGGAACTGGTTCGTCAGTGTGCGCAGCAGCATGCCGCAGGACACCGCATTGTGATTGTCACCTCTGGCGCGATGGCCGCCGGACGCGAACATCTGGGCTACCCCGACCTGCCGCCGACCATCGCCTCAAAGCAGCTGCTGGCTGCGGTGGGGCAGAGCCGTCTGATTCAGTTGTGGGAGCAGTTATTCTCTATCTACGGTATCCATATTGGTCAGATGTTGCTGACCCGTGCCGACATGGAGGATCGCGAACGCTTCCTGAATGCCCGCGACACGTTGCGCGCGCTGCTGGATAATCACATTGTGCCGGTGATCAACGAGAACGATGCTGTCGCCACTGCTGAAATCAAAGTGGGCGACAATGACAATCTCTCGGCGCTGGCGGCCATGCTCGGTGGTGCCGACAAGCTGCTGCTGCTGACCGATCAGCAGGGACTGTTCACCGCCGATCCGCGTAACAATCCTGAGGCTGAGCTAATCAGTGACGTCCATGTGATTGATGATGCGTTACGCGCCCTGGCGGGCGACAGCGTGTCCGGACTTGGCACCGGCGGCATGTCGACCAAGCTTCAGGCGGCGGAAGTCGCCTGCCGCGCCGGAATAGACGTGATCATCGCGTCGGGTAGTCGCAGCGGTGTGATCAGCGATGTGATTGACGGCAAGCCGGTCGGCACGCGCTTTCATGCGCAGCAGTCGCCGCTGGAGAACCGTAAACGCTGGATATTCGGTGCGCCACCAGCGGGCGAACTCACCGTCGATGATGGTGCACTGTCGGCGATTATCGAACGCGGCAGTTCGCTTCTGCCGAAAGGGATCCGTGCTATCCAGGGGAATTTCTCGCGCGGTGAAGTAATCCGTATTCGCAGCCTGCAGGGCCGGGACATCGCCCATGGCGTGTCACGCTACAACAGCGACGCGATGCGGATGATTGCCGGTCATCACAGCCAGCAGATCAGCGAAATTCTGGGATATGAATATGGCCCGGTGGCGGTTCACCGCGACGACATGATTGTCAGTTAAGGAGTGGACAATGCTTGAAGAGATGGGAAAAGCGGCACGTGCCGCAGCTTATACCGTGGCCGATCTGTCGACGGCAGAGAAGAATCAGGTTCTGATGACCATTGCCGATCGTCTGGAGGCGGAAAGCGCAGATATTCTTGCAGCCAATGAGCTGGATTTAGCTGATGCGCGCCAGAACGGCATGAGCGCCGCGCTATTAGACCGACTGACACTCAATCCGCAACGCCTCGGCAGCATCGCCAGCGATGTGCGCCAGGTCTGTCAGCTGGCCGATCCGGTTGGACAGGTAATTGACGGCGGCCAGCTCGACAGCGGGTTGCGCATTGAACGCCGTCGCGTACCGCTGGGGGTCATTGCGGTCATTTACGAAGCGCGTCCCAACGTCACGGTTGACGTTGCCAGTTTGTGCCTGAAAACCGGCAACGCCGCCATTCTGCGCGGCGGTAAAGAGACCTGGCGCACCAATGCAGCCACCGTAAGGGTGATTCAGAACGCGCTGCAGCAGCACGGCTTACCGGCTGCTATTGTTCAGGCCATTGAAAACCCCGATCGCGAGCTGGTGAATCAACTGCTAAAGCTGGATCGCTACGTTGATATGCTGATCCCTCGCGGCGGAGCCGGGCTACATAAGCTGTGCCGGGAAAACTCAACCATCCCGGTAATTACTGGCGGCATCGGCGTCTGTCACATCTATATTGATGAGACGATGGAGATTGAACCGGCACTTGATTTGATCGTCAACGCCAAAAAACAGCGTCCCAGCGCCTGTAACTCGCTGGAGACGCTGCTGGTGGATCAGGCGATTGCCGGGCGTTTCCTGACCGCCTTTAGCGCGCGCATGGCGCAGGAAGCCATCGCACTGCATGCTGACAGCAACGTGCTGACGCTGCTGCAACAAGGCCCGGCATCGGTCACGCTGATTAATCCACAGCAGTACAATGATGAGTGGCTGTCACTGGATCTTAACGTCAAATTAGTGGCGGATATGGATGAGGCGATCGATCATATCCGCACCCACGGCACGCAGCACTCTGATGCCATCCTGACCCGCAATACCTGCAACGCCGCGCGTTTTGTTCGTCAGGTCGACTCCTCAGCAGTCTATGTCAATGCCAGCACCCGCTTTACTGATGGCGGACAGTTCGGGCTGGGGGCTGAAGTGGCGGTCAGTACCCAGAAGCTGCATGCCCGCGGGCCGATGGGTTTAGAGGCGCTGACCACCTACAAATGGATAGCCTGGGGCGACGACACGCTCCGGCCATAACGGCCATAATATTTAACAAAACGGGAGTCTTTCACAGACTCCCGTTTTTTTTAGCGCCCCTTTTCGATCCAGTTAAATATAGAGTTTTCTGAGCATCAGCTTAATTTTTGTTCCGGTCTTGTCTCCGCTGGCTATTATTCTGGATGATATTTACACAATTTCTTACGGAACATTCCTGAAAGCAGAGCCTGTACGCGGCCTGAGGCAATATTTTTTGGTCTGCCGCGGGCTGAAGCGGATAATGATAATTAGAAATGCTTTATAAAGCGGTTAGGTAGTAAACGAGCGGTAATATAAAATGAACTGGTAGCAATAATGAAAATAACATCCAGTATCTCTTCAATGGTTGATTATTAACTAATGGTTAAAAAAGAAAGTACAAGACAAGCTTTCACCGCCAGGCTGATAGCGGCCTGTGAGAGTGCTGGCATCGTCGGACATGGACGAAATAAACGGGTTGCCAAAGCCCTGCAGCAGCAAGGCTGTAAGATTTCAACGCCGGCAGTGTGGAAGTGGTTTAACGCGCACTCAGTGCCTGATGGCGGCAATTTGCTGGCCCTCAGCCAGTTATTGGGAGTCAGGGTAGAGTGGCTGCAGTACGGTATGGAGCAACCCGCTGAATCAGTAACGCTAAGCACGTTGGCCGGTCATAAAAATGTGTTTCGGGTGGATAGCCTCGACATTGGTCAGCGAAGCGCTGCGGGTCTGCCCGCGCGTGATGAGTTTGTCGAGACCATCCAGGCGATCGAGTATGGTCTGGATGAGGCACGGGTACTTTTCAATGGTCGCCAGGCGGAAAACATCCGGTTAATTGCTATCAACAGCGACTCGATGGCTGACACCTTTGCGCCACGCGACCAGCTGTTTGTGGATATCAGTGTGCGAATGTTCGACGGCGACGGCATCTATATTTTTACCCTTGATGAGCAACTCTACCTCAAGCGGTTGCAGCTGCAGCATAAAAAAATTGCTGTAATATCAGATAATAAGCGTTATGAAACCTGGTATCTCAATCATGACGAGGTCAGCAGCCTGAAGATACTGGCAAAAGTGATCATGAGCCAGGCGCGACACTATCAAATCCTCGGCTAAGGCCGCTTCTGCCGCTTTTCTCAAAAGAACTGCAAAAAAATAATCGGCATAAATTCATAAATTTAACCAGCGGTAAATAAAAAATTAACCAACAGTATTTGATAAAGCATAAGAACCTGTTAATAATTTGAATATGGATGAACGAGGCAGTTCTTTCAGGGATGACCCGCTCTTAAACAATTGAGGCGCTGCACAAGCGCGAATCATACCACCCAAAAGTCAGTGAATTTTGGGATGGGGTGGATGCGCAAAATGCAGCGTCGTCAGATGCCGTTTATTTCCCCTCGCTTACTTTACCTCCTGGCTGCTAACGCAACCGGGCGGCGAGCGTGCGATCGCGATACACGACATTCGGGCCCGTTCGGATCACCGAAAGCTCGCGCCTGCCACCCCATCGCCAAAGACTCATTCACAGGAGGAGTTATGGCGATAATTCACTATGGCAAAAGCGTTTTTATGGGCAACGCACGTACTCGTCGCCATCGGCGGCGCCAACCTCTCAGCAGCCTGCAACAGAGTATTGACCAGGCCCTGAACTTCCCCAATGAAACACCCACCCTGCGGCGTGCAGAGAAAATCTGCCAGCGTCAGGTCAGCCCGCGCGTTGACCGTGCCATCACTGCACCCCGCATCATCAGCCAGGACACACCCAGTTTCGACAATTGCTGTCTTCCACACGTTCATCTCTACGCCGTGAGCTGAAACGTAAAGAAATCCTGTTTTTACGTTCCGGTTAACTCTCCGCTATCTCCAGCTATCACTGGGCGCAACTTACTGAATTACTGTTCAGTTTTGCTGCAGGGTCAGTAAGACCTTCTGCTGTGCCGGGGAGAATAATGATCAGCAGGTGTTATGTATTTCTTTTCACAAGGTTGACTTGCTTTAACCCGCTATTGAGGAGTCGTTATGAGCCAGATAATCGCAGTACTGAATTTTGAAGAGGGATATGTCGACACGCCTTATCTCGACACGCTGGGCTTTCCTACGGTGGCGGGCGGCATCCGCATCGGGCCAAAAGGGGCGTCGCTGAGTAATTACGCTTTCCGCGTGCCACGGCGCGTCGGAGATGTCTGGAAGCAGTGCATTCTTGAAAACAAAATTCAGGAAATGCAGAGCAGAGAGTTGCTGAGTAATGCGCTGGCGAAGTGCAACGACGCTCGCACCGACGTGTTGCTGAGCATGAATTATCAGTTGGGCGTCGAGGGCGTACTGCAGTTCAAAAACATGCTCACCGCCATCGTCGCTGAACAGTTTAATGAAGCGGCTGACGCGATGATGAACAGCCTCTGGGCCCGTCAGACACCGGGCCGCGCCCGACGTCACGCGGAGATGATGCGCAGCGGAACTTATTCGATTTACAGGGGGTTGCTATGAGATGGCTCATGTTTCTCATCGCCGTGCTAACGGCAATCATTATTCTGTTTCTGCTGCAGCGCTTTACCACCCTGCAGTTTGTCTCCCATGCCCGCCTGCTTTTCAAAACCTGGTCTGTCTGGCTTGCGTCGCTGGGTTCCATGCTCAGCGCCTGGGCACAGTCGTTTCCTTCTGCCGCCATTGATGCCTGGAGCACACTGCCCGAAGACGTTAAAGCCATTCTGCCGCACAACTACCTGGGGCTGGTAGGCGCATTCATGGTGGCCATGGGGGTAATTGCACAATTTGTTCGTCAGAAAAGCCTGTTCAACGCGAAGGAGCAGGGGGGAGGAACGCAGCCATGACTCTGATAACCACCTTACTGGGCGGCGGCTGGCATTGGCTTGCTGCTCTGGCTGCCGTCATTGCGGCGCTGTGCGCCAGTTACTTCGGCGGCAGGAAAATCGGCAAAGTGCAGCAAAAAGCGCGATCTGACGTCGATAACGCGCAACAGGAGGCGTCCCGCGTCACCGCGGTGGCGCAACAGCAACAACACAACCGCGAGGAGGCTAACCGTGTGGCGACTGACAACCATAGCCTTGATGACGCTGCTGCTCGCGACAAGCTGCAGCAGTCGAAATACCACAAACCCTGAGCCGGTGGCGATCACCGACTCTGCCTGCGTACTTTTTTCCCCTCTTTATACCTACGGCGATGACGCGCAAAAAATGGACGTTCGTACAGTGCGCGCCATCAACACCCACAACGACATGTGGGACTCCCTTTGCGGCCATCCGGCTGCGGCTAAGTAGTGCGCTGATGATCAGCGCACTAATCCAATGATCCTGAGGAGGATTCTATGATCGAAGTTAACTCTTTTGCTGAACTGCGTACCACGGTTCCACCAAAATCAGGGGAAGTCGCGAGCCTGAAACGCTATTACGACAAAGACTCCAGCTTCCGTGGTGGCGCTGACTTTGTCGGTTTTCTCAGCACCACCCCGCTAAAAGATGATGGCGGGACGGTGGCGGTGGGTAACGGTTTCTACTGGAAGCGCACCATCAACGATCCTGCTGAAGTGAATATCCTGCACTTTGGCGCGAAAGGGGATGGCGTCACCGATGATACTGAAGCCTTTAAGCGGATGCTGGCATGGACGCAGATCTACAATGCCTATGCGAAAGCGATTCCAGTACGTTTTCCGGGTGGCCGCTTCCTGATTTCACCCATCGATCTCACCGATACGGAGTTGTCGTTTTTTGGTCTGTCAGGGGATGACATTGAACAGGGATCGGCACCGCGTACCACCATTGTTTCTGACAAAAGCCCCAATCCCGTGTTTAAGGTCATGGCGCGCCGAATCGCCATCAAAGGTATCGCCTGGCACGGGCAGTCGAATGCCGATGTCTCCGCCAAAACCACCATTACCGCCGAGCAGTGCAGCAACATTCAGCCATTTTTCGAGAATACGATTACTGGAGGTCAGGTCGTCAGTATCTTCTGTTTCAAGGCGCAAAGTACGGGGGGAACCGTCTTTAAGCTGCAGGATACGCTCGATAGTAAGTTCGATCA
Organism: Pantoea sp. AS142; assembly: GCF_037152305.1. Lineage (NCBI taxonomy): Bacteria > Pseudomonadati > Pseudomonadota > Gammaproteobacteria > Enterobacterales > Erwiniaceae > Pantoea > Pantoea sp. AS142. The sequence continues at coordinate 51,013 of NZ_JBBCMO010000001.1, forward strand.
GATCTACACCTCAAGCACCTATGGTCGGGTGTTTGATGTCGGCTGGTCAAACGCATCAAAGGGGAACTGGGATCACTCTACCGCCATTGAGCTGTGTAATGCCAATTTCCAGACAGGTTATGGCGACGCCACACTCTATATGCCACGCGTCACGCAGGGGATTTTGCGCAACGTCTGGATTGAGCATTCGCTTAACCCGGGGGATCTTTCGGACGGCGGCTGGAACATTGAGACGCTCAACATTGAAGATTGCGCCACACCGCTCAATCTCAACAATGCCCGCGTGGTGATGCGTCATATCAACCTGCAGGCGGGGGCGAGAATCACCAATGATCTGGCCGGAAGTAAATGGTTATCGACCTTTGAATATGGCTATCGGCGGGATGAGAACTATGGCACGTTCATGACCGGTTCGCTGCGTGCCGGCTATTACAGCGGCTATAAAGTCGTGAACAACACCGATACCGATAACTGGTATCGGTTAGGGCAGCTCTTTTTTCCGGCGGCTAACCAGCAATGGGTGATGGAGCTGATTGGGAAAGCGGATGCCACCACGCCCTCCGGCACTGCTGGTTCGCCGGTTAATGTGCCTGGCACGGGTAAGACCCTGATCAACCTTCAGCGACTGGAGACGGTCTGGGCTGATGCTTACCATATGGGACAGCCTTCAGTGCTGGACATTCGTTATGGCCGGGTAGGTACCACTTATGCCGTAATCTGGGTCAAACTGAAAGCCAATAGTGGAGAAACCATGTTCAACCTGAAGACCACAGGCCCGACCCGCTTCGATACGGGTTCCTGTTCGTTGTTCCAGTCTGATATGTCGGTGGTTACGGACATCACAAGTATCAGTAACCTGAAACCCGCTGCACGTTTCGGCATGCACAACGGAGTGGCGGGCATCGGCGCCAACGAAAAAGGGGTGGTTACACTCGCTTCCGCAGCAGGTACACCGACCAATAAGACCGCTCCAACCGGCTTTGTGCTGATCAATATCAACGGTGTTGACCGTAAGGTTCCTTACTACGATTGATGATTGGCATGTTTTGGGCGAGGCTTCGGCCTCGCCCTTTTTTTATCTGCGTCTCTGAAACATCATTAGCAGCTGCTCTCTGCCAGACAAATAACGACAAAGCCGATATTGTCCTGTTCTGCGCAGGAAGCGCTCAGGCAGAAGGAAGGAAACGCGATGAAAAGAGGTTTTTAAGTGGCTGCATTAGCTGGCGTGCCGATGTGAGTGCCTCAGCCCAACCCTATATTTTTGATTTTATTCAAAAAGTAGGGCGGGTAGCCATATCAATAGCTTATGGCCGGGTACCCTTTGCCCGCATGGGTTTAGCAGGGCAGGACCCGTACACCGGCAAAATCACTATCAAGGGCGCGACCTGTCAGGTGCTATCTGGCTGTAAGCCGCATAACTGCCCGGCGCTATCTATCGCCATCCTTTACTCTCCGGAAAAAGGCGCGATCCATGGTGTCTACTCCGATTACGATCAGAAAATCGAGCGTCAGACGCTCACCTGGCTCAATCTCAATCCAGCAAAAGATGCGGAGATGCGAAACATTCTGTTCACCATCTGAATGGCAACGTAGCAGAGTCAACGTCCCTCCAGGAGCGCAGTGCTTGCCAGGGCTGACGATAACACCGTAAATGCTACGTGTTGCATTCGGGCAACGCTATTTGCGTTTAATTTCAATTACGGCTTGCGTCACAAGGAGATGTGTGGCTTAATGAATTGTCGGTTTGATTAACAGACACTATCAAAGTAAGTAACCAAAGCAGTTCTCATCTCTAAGTTTGTCGCGAGACATCCCTTCTTTTTGAGTCTTCTCTTACGTTCTGATTAAAATCTGTTCTCAGGCCATTATGCCGGAAGGCTCGATATATTAAGGATTTAAGCATGTCTAACAAAATTCGCGGTACCGTTAAATGGTTTAACGCAGAGAAAGGCTTCGGTTTCATCTCTCCTCAGGACGGCAGCAAAGATGTATTCGTACACTTCTCTGCAATCCAGGGCACCGATTTCCGTTCATTAGACGAAGGTCAGCAAGTTGAATTCACAGTAGAAAATGGCGCTAAAGGCCCAGCTGCTGCGAACGTTGTTGGTCTCTAAGGACTGAAAATTACTTTTAAATGTCCTCACTGTAATGGCTCACAGTTTCGTACATCACATTTTGATGTTACAAGAGCCAATCCGCATGGAGCGAAATGCATTTTCTGCAAATCTGTCGTTGTTCAGGTGAACGCGGCGAGGATTGCAATTCAGAGCCAGCTTCGCGCTCTCTGATTAAGGCTAGTGAGCTTTATAGCGTTGTTGCATTTACAGTAATAAAAGGTTGCCTCTGGCAGCCTTTTTTGTTTCTGCGTTTCTCCCTTTCACGCTTTTTCCTCGTAACCTGCCTATTTACCTTTACTTATCCTGTTTAACTTTTACCGCTTACCGCTTACCGCTTACCGCTTACCGCTTACCGTTCTACTGCCTGTAACCTGTCTGCTCTTATCGTCACCCTTCTTAAACTGGCCCGCCGAAGCAGGCCGTTGAGAGGGATTAGCGAAGCACGGGTTGCAGTGAGAGCTTGCCGGTATTAAAGACGCTCATCGCCTGTGCCATACGCTCTGCCTGATCCTGCAGCGCTTGTGAGGCGGCTGACGCTTCCTGTACCAGCGCGGCGTTCTGCTGCGTCACCGCTTCCATCTGGGTAATCGCTTGATTGATTTCATTTATGCCGCTGCTCTGTTCGCTGCTGGCAATGGTGATTTCGCTCATAATGTTTGCCACGCTCTGCACGCTGTTCACCACTTCACCAATAGTTGAACCGGCGTGTGTCACCAGTTTGCTGCCTTCATCAACTTTAGCGACAGAATCTTCAATCAGAACCTTAATCTCTTTGGCCGCTGAAGCTGAGCGCTGCGCCAGGTTACGCACTTCACTCGCCACGACCGCAAAGCCGCGACCCTGTTCCCCCGCGCGCGCCGCTTCAACTGCGGCGTTAAGTGACAGAATATTGGTCTGGAAGGCAATGGAGTCAATAACGCTGATGATATCGACAATTTTTCGTGAGGAGAGGGCGATTGCTTCCATCTTCTCAATGACCTGCTCCATTACCACGCCACCTTCCCGCGCCACACTGGAAGTGGTTGAAACCAGGTGATTGGCTTCACGCGCATTGTCGGCGTTGTGTTTCACGGTTGACGTCATCTGTTCCATGGCGGAGGCGGTCTCTTCCAGCGAACTGGCCTGCTGTTCGGTGCGCGTCGAAAGATCAAGGTTTCCGCTGGAGATCTGATTAGAAGCCACTGCGATGGTGTCAGAGCCGGTACGCACTTCTGTCACAATTGACAGCAGGTTATCGTTCATCCGCTGCAGCGCCTGCATCAGCACACCCGTTTCATCTCGCGAGGTCACCTGCATCTGGGTACTCAGATCACCTGCGGCAACGCGTTCAGCGACATCAACCGCTGCAACCAGCGGACGCACAATAGAACGGGTCAGGAAATAGCCCAGCATAATAGAGGCCAGAATCGCCAGTGCGGAGAAAATCAGCGTGATGGAGATAGCAGCATGACCATTTTCCACAATTCCCTGACCTTCACTGCGCAGCTGCGAATCCTGAGAGTTAGCAAAATCCACGGCATCCTGAAGAAACTTATTCTGGGTGGCCGTCATCGATTTCAGCACATAGGTGCTGGCAGCATCAAAATTGCCTGCTTTAATCAGGGTGATCAACTCTGCTTTAACCTTCTCAAATGCCTGAGACGAGGCCAGCAGACCGGCGATCTTTTTCTTGCCAACCGGTGTGACCTGAATATCTTCGATCTTTTTCATGGCACTGTTGGTGCGTTGCGTTGCTTCATCCAGCTGACCATAACGCTTAACATTCATTTCCGGACGCGTCGTGTCGATTACCATGCCGCGCAGGTATTTGATCTGATCGTTGACGCCATCACGCACATCGAACGCCAGTCGTACTTTTACATAGCGATCGTCGACGATTGAGGCGATCGCCGTATTAATACTGTTAATTCTTGTTATGGATGTTACACCAATCACTATCAGTAACGTTACAATAATACCGAAGGCTGCTGCGAGCCGCATTCCCACCTTCATATTCTTAATACTGAACATGTTCTCTTCCCCGTTTTATTATTAATCAATTTGTTAGCAGCACGCAGGTTTCATGCTGTTGTGCGCAGCGCCTTACTGATGTCTGTGGTGACAATTGCAGGCAAAAAGGTGATCTCACGCATACAGTTATCGGAGCTCGAAGTTGTACCTTTAATAATTTTTAAGTAATAACGCTGAGTGAATAAATAACCAGTAAAAAGCATCAGAAGGGTTTAATGAATGTTTGCAGGTGTAACTGCAGGCAAAAAAAAGGGCTATCAGCAGGGATGCTGACAGCCCGATCCACACAAGCATGAATGGATTCAGAAAACTAAGAAGTAGAGGCCTACCCAGAACACGACGCTTAAGGTGACGGCGGTAATCCAGGCCAGCTGGCGTAAACGGCCACGCAGCATATTTTGGCGGGAAGGCGTAACAGGTGCGGGCGTAACAGGCAAAGTTTCAATGTGCATAGTCGATTCCTGGTCAGGTCAGCGAGTCCGCTGGCTAAAAAGTAAAAACGCGCCGGGCATGCTTATCAGCGCGCATTCGCTTAGCGGGCCGCGTCGAGAACGTTGAAAATCACGTCTGACAGCTCATTCAGCTCAAATTTCGCCACATAACCGTCGGCACCCACTTTGCGCACGTGATCTTCGTTAGCGCTGCCAGAGAGTGAGGAGTGGATCACGACCGGCAGAGCCTTGAGAATCGGGTCACGCTTGATGTTGCGGGTCAGCGTAAAGCCATCCATTTCTGGCATCTCCAGATCGGTCAGCACCAGGGCAATTTTGTCGTGAATAGACTCGCCCGCGGCCTGCGCTTCCTGGCTCATCAGCTTAATTTTTTCCCAGGCTTCCAGACCGGTGTTAAACATCAGCGCCGGAATGCCCATGCTCTTCAGGCCCTGCTCCAGCAGCTGACGCGCCACTTTGGAATCTTCTGCCACAATCGCCACCGCACCCGGGCGGTAGTTGAAGGCACGCGGTCTGGCCGCTTCAGGTTCGACGCCGCGTACTGATGGGATGATGTCATACAGGATTTGCTCAACGTCGAGCACCATCGCCAGCTCATTGCTCTGCTTGTCAGTGTCCAGGCAGGCGATACTGGTGATATTGCGGCCGCCGATACCGGCTTCGGCGGTATGCACCTGACTCCAGTCGAGACGCACAATGTTCTCCACTGACTCCACCGCAAACGCCTGGGTGTTACGGGCATACTCGGTGACCAGCAGCAGGTTAAGACCGGTTTCCGGCACACAACCCGCCACGGCCGGCAGGTCGATAACCGGAATGAACTGACCACGTATACTCGCCATCCCCAGTAGCGGCGAACGCATGCCTGCAGCTTTGGTGATGGTCGGCATCGGCACAATTTCACGCAGCTTGAAGACATTAATGCCAAACAGCTCAGATTTGCCTTTTAGCTGATCGGAACCTAAGCGAAACAGCAGTAGCTCAAACTTGTTCGATAACGCGAGGTTCGCTCTTTCATCGATCTCTTTCTGAAAATTATCCATGGTTGCCTCTGCATTAACGCAGCTGGTGAAATAGGGTGTGAACAGTTTATCGGCAGCAAACGGAAAAAGGTGAGAAGAGAAAGGTGAAATAAAACGGACGCCAATTATTGTGCCAGGCTTAACCCTGAAGGTTCAACATGGACACCTTTCCAATAAAGGAGTGTGAAATGAAAAAAGTGATTTTAGCATCGTTGCTGGTGATGATGAGTGCGGGTGTTTCGGCCGAAGAGGGCGGATACAAAGCGGGCGATACGCCGCCGCCGCAACACAAGCAGGATGCCGGCTATAAAGGATCAGAAGATACCGGTCAGACGCATATCGATCAGATCCGCGATTTCCGTCAGGGCGGATATGTGACACTCGAAGGTTACATCGTGAAGAAAGAGCAGGGCGAGCGGTATCAGTTCCGCGACAACACCGGAACCTTACCGATTATCGCGCCGAAGAAAACCTTTGGTGGTAAAACCTACACCGCAGAAGACAAAGTCCGCGTCAGTGGCAAAGTTCAGGGCAAAGGGCACAAAACCACGCTGCATGTGACACAAATCGAAGAGCCGTAAGAAAACGGGCGAGGTCATTACCTCGCCCGTTTTAATTTAGTCCTTCAGCAGAATCGCCCGGCAGGTTTTACCTTTGATTTTGCCCTGCTTGAGTTTCACCAGCGCAGCTTTAGCGTGGTTAGCCTCAATTGCCACGTAGGCATGGGTCGGCGTCAGGACAATTTTTCCGATCTGCTCGGCCCGATAACCCGCTTCACCGGTCAGCGCCCCCAGAATATCGCCCGGACGTATCTTGGCTTTACGGCCACCATCAATACACAAGGTCATCATGGCTGCAGGCAGCGGTTTACTGCTGCCCTTTTTCAGCGTGCTGGCAGAGACCCATGGCAGCTTCTGCTGCAGGAAATCTTCCAGCGCATGCGCGCGAGCCATCTCATCGGCAGCGACCAGGCTGACTGCGACGCCATGTTCGCCTGCGCGTGCCGTACGACCGATGCGGTGCAGGTGAATTTCAGGATCCCAGGCGAGCTGATAGTTAACCACCATCGCCAGCGATTTGATGTCGAGTCCGCGTGCGGCGACATCGGTGGCGACCAGCACGCGACCGCTGCCATTAGCGAAGCGGATCAGCACGCGTTCGCGATCGCGCTGCTCCAGATCACCATGTAAAGGCAGGGCGCTGATATCACGCGCGTTAAGCGCCGCGGCGACATCATCACATTCACGTTTGGTGTTGCAGAAGACCACACAGGATGAAGGCTGACGATCGCTGAGCAGTGCTATCAGCAGACCCAGTTTTTCATTGTGGCTGGCTTCAAAAAACTGCTGGTCGATTGAAGGCAGTTCGCTGACATCTTCAGTCACCACGCTCAGCGCATCACGCTGAAAACGGGTGCTAATGGCGGCGATGCCGTCTGGCCAGGTGGCGGAAAAGAGCAGCGTCTGGCGCGAGGCGGGCGTAGCTTCAATGATCGTTTCCATATCATTCAGGAAACCCATCTCCAGCATCCGATCCGCTTCATCCAGCACCAGCGTATGGAGCTGGTCCAGTTTGAGGTTTTCACGATGAATATGGTCAAGAATACGACCCGGCGTGCCAACCACGATATGGGGTGGATGCACCAGCGAATCACGCTGTGCGCTCATCGGCTGTCCGCCACATAGGGTGAGAACTTTGATGTTGCGGGTGAAACGTGCCAGCTGGCGCAGCACATTGCCCACCTGATCAGCCAGTTCACGGGTCGGACAGAGAATCAATGCCTGGGTCTGAAAGCGGGCACTGTCGATATGGTGCAGTAAACCAATCCCAAAGGCAGCCGTTTTACCGCTGCCGGTTTTCGCCTGCGCGCGCACATCGCGTCCCTGCAGAATGGCGGGCAGCGTAGCGGCCTGCACGGGCGTCATGGTGGTATAGCCCATCTCGCGCAGGTTATCGAGCTGGCTGTCAGGAAGCGAATTGAGGGTAGAAAAAGCGGTCACGGGCGCGGCCTCTGAGGCTGAAAGTGTAGGGCATTATTGCGGGGCAAGTCTGGCAGAAAGCACGCCTGACAGCAACGGGAACCTCGATGGTTAGCGGTATGAAACTATATACACCGCAAGGCTTAGGAATAGACTGAAGTTTACGGGAAAAAGGTGGTTTATTTTTATCGATTAACCCATGGCTGAATGTGACCAGGCTAAAAAGGTGATCGCTTAAGGCCAGTAATTATTTTATAAGTGGCCGTTTTTGAAAATTTATTTCATTGTTAATCAGATAAATCCTGAACTGCTACTCCAGTAATAGAATTAATCATTAAAAAATATTACCCCTGGTGCCGATAAAAATCCTGAGCTAATTGCTTTATATTTAGCGCGCCATATTCCTGGTACAACCACCGGTAGAGGGTATTTGCATTGAGTAATCGCATCCAGGGACCACATGAAAATGTGCTTAAAATAGTAGGCCGCGCCGTACTGACACTGCATGTTCATGGAGAGAGCTTATCAGCTGATAAGATCGCTTCGATGATTGCGTGTTATGCGGAAGATGAGCCCTGTGATCAGGAAGATCGTCGCTTATACGCGCTAGCAATGGAACTAATGTCGAATGATAAATGGGCCAAAAGCGCGTAATCCGCACTCCGCTCAGGTAAATGCAGAGCCTCCCCTGTGGAGGCTCTTTTTTTTGGTAAGGGGCTGTCTCCAGCAGCGTTGAGTCTGAGGCTGTGGAACAGGCGCTAGCTCAGGGAGCCTGCACCTTCCGCAAAGGGGCAATATCGTCATCCCTGGCGGCTCAGCGCGGGCTATCTCTGTCCCGCGATGCTTTGCTCCAGGGTGACTGACTGCGCAGTTTGGCGGGCAGGGTGCCAGGTCGTTGGACCTTGCCGTTGGTGCTGGCCACACTGTTCGGGCTGTTGCTCACCCCCAGACCAATAGCCTGAACAGAGGTCGCCGCGCTGCCTCTTTACTATCGCGGGCAGTATGCCGTTTATCGCCGGACAAAGGCATGTGCTCACCGGCCACTTTACCCGCGTCGGGTTATTGCAGGCGTCGGTCACGCTGCTACGGGTCGTACTTACTCTGCGTTTCCATCCGCGCAGCTATCAGCGCGTCTTCCCCGAGGTGAATCGCTGATTTTGGTCCGACCAAAACCGGCAATATTTTTTCTCTGGTTCACACTCCAGGAAAATTCGCGCAACTTCTGTTGCCATTGGTTAACAATGCATTAACTATCTGTTGCCATAAGCTCTGGCTAACCTTTTTTTGGTCTGACCACTCTGCCGGGGCCGAGGGTATGCAGCACTGGGGCTGCGTTCCACGTCACCTCTTCCTCTGGAGATACTGGCATGCAGGTCTGGCAACAAAACTACGATCCGTTGGGTAATATCTGGCTTTCAAGCCTGGTCGCACTGATCCCGATTCTCTTTTTCTTCTTTGCGCTGATTAAGCTGAAGATGAAAGGCTACCTGGCAGCCACTACCACCGTGGTGCTGGCGCTGCTGGTAGCGCTGTTTCTCTATCAGATGCCGGCTGCGCAGGCGCTGGCCGCCGTGATATATGGCTTTCTTTATGGGCTGTGGCCGATTGCGTGGATTATTGTCGCCGCGGTGTTCGTCTACAAAATCTCCGTCAAAACTGGCCAGTTCGATATTATCCGCGCCTCTATCCTGTCGATTACCGCCGATCAACGTCTGCAGATGCTGATTGTCGGTTTCTCGTTCGGGGCCTTCCTTGAAGGTGCGGCGGGCTTTGGCGCGCCGGTGGCGATTACCGCCGCGCTGCTGGTGGGGCTGGGTTTTAATCCGCTCTATGCCGCCGGACTCTGCCTGATTGTCAATACCGCGCCGGTGGCCTTTGGCGCAATGGGTATCCCGATTATCGTGGCGGGGCAGGTCACCGGGCTGGACAGTTTTGCCATCGGCCAGATGGCCGGGCGTCAGCTGCCACTGCTGACTATGATTGTGCTGTTCTGGATTATGGCGATCATGGATGGCTGGCGCGGGGTGAAAGAGACCTGGCCCGCAGTCGTTGTGACTGGCGGATCCTTTGCCATTGCCCAGTTCCTCAGCTCCAATTTCCTTGGCCCGGAGCTACCGGACATTATCTCGTCACTCGCCTCGCTGATTTCGCTGACGCTGTTCCTGCGGGTCTGGAAACCGGTGCGCATCTTCCGCTTTACCGATGCGGAGGCAAAGCCGGACGATCCACTACAGCCGCCGCAAAACTATCGGCTGGGGCAGGTGATCCGCGCCTGGATGCCGTTCCTGTTTCTCACCGCCACCGTCACGCTCTGGAGCATCCCGCCGTTTAAAGCGCTGTTCGCTAAAGGCGGTGCGCTCTATGACTGGGTGCTGAGCATGCCGGTACCGATGCTGAATGAGCTGGTGGCACGGATGCCGCCGGTGGTCGGCAGTGCCACGCCGTATCTGGCCATCTTCAAACTGGATCTGGTTTCTGCCACCGGCACCGCCATTTTAATTGCGGCGATCATGGCGATAATTTTCCTGCGCATGAAGCCAACATCGGCGCTGCAGACCTTTGGTGAAACGCTGAAAGAGCTGGCGCTGCCCATTTACTCTATCGGGATGGTGCTGGCCTTTGCTTTTATCTCGAATTACTCCGGCCTGTCCGCAACGCTGGCCCTGGCGCTGGCACACACCGGCCACGCGTTTACCTTCTTCTCGCCGTTCCTGGGCTGGCTGGGTGTCTTCCTGACCGGATCAGATACCTCATCGAATGCGCTGTTTGCCGCCTTACAGGCCACCACCGCCCAGCAGATTGGTGTCTCTGATATTCTGCTGGTGGCGGCCAACACCACCGGCGGCGTGACCGGTAAGATGATCTCGCCGCAGTCGATCGCCATCGCCTGTGCGGCGGTCGGGCTGGTGGGGAAAGAGTCCGACCTGTTCCGGTTTACCGTTAAACACAGCCTGATTTTCACCTGTATGGTGGGTGTGATTACTACGCTTCAGGCCTATGTCTTCCCCTGGATGATCCCATGACCCACACCGCAGATCCGCTGGTGATGCGCCTTCGGGCGTATATCACCGAACGTCAGCTTGAACCGGGCATGCGTCTGCCCGCCGAACGGCAGCTCTCTGCGGAACTCGGCGTCTCCCGTTCCTCACTGCGTGAAGCGATACAGCGGCTGATCAGCAGTGGGATGCTGATCAGCCGACGCGGCGGCGGCACCTGGCTACGTCAGCAGTTGGCTCCCTGGTCGGAACAGCGCATTGTCGAGCCGATTCGCCAGTTGCTGCACGACGATCCTGACTACCGCTACGACATTCTGGAAGCGCGTCACGCCATTGAGGCCAGCACCGCCTGGCATGCAGCCCTGCGCGCCACCGACGCCGATAAAGAGAAGCTGCAGTACGCCTTCGATGCCACCCTGAAGCTGAAAGAGAGTGACGATCCCGATCTCGCCGCCCAGGCGGATGTGCGCTTCCATCTGGCGATTGCCGAGGCGTCGCACAACGTGGTGCTGTTGCAGACCATGCGTGGCTTTTTTGAGCTGCTGCAATCGTCGGTGATGCAGAGCCGGCAGCGCATGTATACCCAGCCCGCGATTTTCGCTCACCTGACTGAACAGCATCAGATACTGCTTAATGCGATTCTCGCTGGCGATGCCGACACTGCCCGTCACGCGGCGATGCAGCATCTGGGATTTGTGCATACCACTCTGAAAAGCCTGCATGAAGATGAAGCGCGTCAGGCGCGCATCACCCGCTTACCGGATAATGACACACGCAACCCAAAGGAATCTGACTGATGATTATCTCCGCTGCCAGTGACTATCGCGCTGCCGCGCAACGTATCCTGCCGCCGTTCCTGTTTCACTATCTTGATGGCGGTGCCTATGCCGAGCACACTTTGCGTCGCAACGTAGAGGATCTTTCTGACGTCGCGCTGCGCCAGCGCATTCTGAAGAACATGTCGGAACTGAGCCTTGAAACAAAATTATTCAATGAAACCCTGTCGATGCCGGTTGCGCTGGCACCGGTGGGTCTGTGCGGCATGTATGCCCGCCGCGGTGAAGTCCAGGCGGCGCGCGCAGCGGCGCTGAAAGGCATTCCGTTTACCCTGTCGACGGTCTCGGTCTGCCCGATTGAAGAGGTGGCCCCGCAGATAAACCGCCCGATGTGGTTTCAGCTCTATGTGCTGCGTGACCGTGGTTTCATGCGCAATGCGCTGGAGCGCGCCAAAGCTGCGGGTTGCTCAACGCTGGTGTTTACCGTGGATATGCCCACGCCAGGCGCACGCTATCGCGATGCGCACTCCGGCATGAGCGGCAATCACGCGGCGCTGCGTCGTTACTGGCAGGCGGTCACGCATCCACAGTGGGCGCTGGATGTGGGCCTGCAGGGGCGTCCACACGATCTGGGGAATATCTCCGCTTATCTGGGCAAGCCGACCGGGCTGGAGGATTATATCGGCTGGCTGGCGAACAACTTCGATCCCTCTATCAGCTGGCAAGATCTGGAGTGGATCCGCGAGTTCTGGGATGGGCCGATGGTGATCAAGGGGATTCTCGATCCGGAAGATGCGCGGGATGCGGTGCGTTTTGGCGCTGATGGCATCGTGGTCTCTAATCACGGCGGACGCCAGCTGGATGGCGTGCTCTCCTCGGCGCGTGCGCTACCGGCGATTGCCGATGCCGTAAAAGGTGACATCACCATTCTGGCCGATAGTGGCATTCGCAACGGGCTGGATGTGGTGCGGATGATTGCGCTGGGTGCAGACAGCGTGCTGCTGGGACGGGCATTTATCTATGCGCTGGCAACGCACGGTCAGCGCGGTGTGGAAAACCTGCTGAATCTGATTGAGAAAGAGATGCGCGTCGCCATGACGTTGACCGGCGCGAAGTCGATCAGTGAAATCACCCGCGATTCGCTGGTCCAGGCAGAGGCATTACTGGCACCGCAGAGTCTGTCGCCCCGGCCGCGCGCGGTGAGTTAAGCCTGCGAAAATGAATGTGTTGTCTATACTTAGCTTTTTTACCAACAGGAGGAATGACATGACCATTCATAAGAAAGGTTCGGCGCATTGGGAAGGCGATATTAAAGGCAAAGGCACCGTTAGCACCGAGAGCGGGGTACTGAGCCAGCAGCCTTATGGCTTTAACACCCGTTTTGAAGGCGGCAAAGGCACCAACCCGGAAGAGCTGATTGGTGCAGCGCATGCAGCCTGTTTCTCTATGGCTCTGTCGCTAATGCTGGGCAACGCGGGTCATCCGCCAGAAAGCATTGATACCACCGCTGACGTGTCGCTGGACAAAAAAGGCGACGGCTTTGCCATCACCAAAGTGGCGCTGACCAGCACCATCTCTCTGCCAGGCATTGATGAGTCGACCTTCGACGAGATCATTAATAAAGCCAAAGCGGGCTGCCCGGTTTCTCAGGTACTGAACGCGGAAATTACGCTGGATTACACGCTGAACAACTGATGCCGGCAACGGATCGCCTTTTAGCGGCCCGGACGTTATGCTATGCCCTACCGGTCCTGTGGCTGACCGGAACAGATGCGCCTTCTGGCGCATCTTCGCTTTCTGACAGAGGGGAAACCGAGGTGACAAGATACCGGGCGGCCAAAAAGTACTGGAAAATGGTACTGGTTCTGTTGTGCATCTGCGGCGCGCTGCTGCTGATACGCTGGTCTGCCATGATCTGGGCCTGAGCAGATGAAGGGGATGGGCCGCCACACGCTGGGAATATTATTGATGGTGATTATTGTGCTGGAAGCGATTCACTTTCTGCTCACCGCTTCCTGGTTGCCGTGGCGATAAACGCGCTCACACATAGGCATCTTCGCGCCGTTTAGCCCGCACATCACTGCGTGCAATGCGATAAGCCTTACGCGGATCGCCCACCACAAACTCAAAGGTTGGCGTGTAGTAAAAAGGCAACCAGCCGCCATAGCTGCTCTCCCACTCCCATCGGACGGGGCAGGGCCACAGAATGCCATCATACAAAAGATAGTAGACCCAGCGTCCACCAGGACGACGGGGGCGTGATGTTTTCATGGGATTCACAACGATAATGGTTAACAACAGCTTATATTTTGTACGCTAAAGCCCCAGCATGCAATGTTGTGGCCCTGCTTTATTGACGCTGGCCTCGAATTAGCGATGTACCTCACCACACAACAGGACCACATTCGGTCTGACTTTATGAATACGGTTCGCCATCGTTTCACAGTCGACTTTCGTCGGATAGATGCGCTCCGAGACCGGCAGCGCCTCGCAGGCATCGTAGCCGCACGCGCTCACTAACAATACAAATCCTATCAACATAGACCCTCTCCTTTACGCGGTCTGGTGGCCCGGACTCTGGTGCTTATTATTCCTTTTTAACATGCAGTATAGACAAACGTGCCTGGGCGGTATTGTCAGAGTGAGCTTTGGCGCGCCACTCGGCGGTTGGTCGGCGTGTCAGAAGAGGACGTATGCTGGAACTAGCTAGCGAAATACCAGGCGGGTAGCAGCGCAATCAGGTTATTCAGGGTGTGCAGGAAGATCGGCAGCGCCAGACTGTTACTCCGCAGCCGGGCATAGCAGAGCAGCAGCGAAAACAGCGTCAGGGCGATAAGGGTCTGCCAGTGCACATACTGCGTATGCATCACCGCAAACAGCAGTGAGGTCAGTAGCATACAGGCGAAGCGGCTGCGCGGCGCCCACAACAGAAAGCCCTGTAGCAGAAAACCGCGGAACAGCACCTCTTCAAATACCGGCGCCAGCAGCACGGCGGTGAGCAACAGGATCAGCAGCGAATTACGTCCCTGCTGGGCTTGCATCACCAGCCATCCTTCCGGTTGCATGAACTGCATCTGTGCTGCCATCAGAACAAACAGCGCGCCGGTAAACAGCAGGGTCTGCAGCGTGCAGAGTTCGCCCAACGGCAAATCGGTACGGCGCTGGCAGTAGAAGCGGTAAAGCGGGTAGATCACAGCAAATTCAAACAGGCAGAGCACCGGCACCAGCAGGCCGTCATTACGCAGCACGCTGTAATTAGGGAACAGCGTGATCAGCATGGTAATCAGGTAATAGACCACAAAGCTGCCGACGTAGAACAGCGTCAGGGTCACTCTGTCGGAATTGGTGTTCATAGGCGACTCTGCCAGCGAAGATTAGCGCATAGTAGCAATGCACCAGATCGCTGTCGAGTCAGCCTGTAACACAATAGTTAATCACGAAATTTTAGCCGCAGACTAAACACCAGGGCGTGCAAGCCGATAACTGAGGAAACGCATCTGGTCAGCACCGCGTGTTGTATTGCAGGCCCGTCATCTCAAACCCTGGTTGTGTAGTGAGCACTCTTAATGACTTCTAACCCTCCGGCACCCCCCTCGCCGCCATTCAGACATGTCGCTGAAGACCGCACTGTCCGCTTTACGCAGCGTAGCCTGCGCACGCTCTCGCTGCTGCTGTTTGGCGTGCTGGTGCTCTCGCTGCTGATGGTGCTGACGATTGCGCAGCGGCAAAACAGCCTATCGGTTGAGCATGACCGGCTGCTGTTGCAGCAGGCCTGGAAAAATCGTCAGGAGGCGATGGTCACGGATATCCGGGATTATGCGTTCTGGGGCGAAGCCTGGCGCAATCTGCATGTCAGGGTGAACAAAGTCTGGGCTTATGACCAAGAGAACTTTGGCCCGGGCCTCTACGATGAGTATCACTATGAGGGCGTGTTTGTGGTCGACGGCAAAGGCCACACCACCTAAAGCGTGATTAATGGGCAACGGATGGATATGCCGCTGGAAGCCTGGCTGGGTAAAGAGAGCCGGACGCTGATTGCGGCGGCACGTCAGCTCAACAATAAGGCGGTGACCCGTGATGTGCTCATCAATCATCTGCCCGCCATTGTGGTTGCCGCCCCCATCAGCAGCGGCAAAATTGCCACTGTGCCTCAAGTGACGGGATCTGCGTCAATCATGGTGTTTGTGAATCTGTTTACACCTGCCAAATTACAGGCGCTGGGGGCAACGCTCGATATACGCGAACTGCGTTTGCCTGCCAGTAAAGAGGATGCGCTGCGTGAGCCGAGGAGGGTGCAGCGGTTGCCAGCCGGTGACCCGATTGTGCTGCGCTGGACGTCAAAGATGCCAGGTATGGGCTTGATCGGGTTTCTGCTGCCACTGCTGACGCTGATGGCGGTCATCATCGGCATGATCACCCATCGTGTCAGTCGCCATGCCCTCTCTAATGCAATTATCTCTGACCGGCGCTTTGCCCTGCTGGCGATCAGTCAGCAGGAGCTTGCCAGCAGTGAAGCGCGTTTTCGCGATCTCGCCGAGGCGGCGTCAGACTGGATCTGGGAAACAGATGAAGAAGGCCGCCTGATCTACCTGTCAGCGCGCTTTCATACGGTCACCGGCCACGACATTACACACTGGCTGGGACGTCACATCGATCACCTGCTGACCCATCCCAGTCATTCGCTGGTCGCCTGGCTGCGGCGTCAGGAAGAGGAAGGGCAGCAGATGCCGCTGCGCTGTCAGTTTATGTCGGCGCACGGCAATCGCCGTATCGGACAACTGGTCGCGAAAACAATCTGGCATGACGCGCGATGCATCGGGTTTCGCGGCACGGTATCGGATATTACCGTGGGCATGGAAGCGGAGGCGCGCATTCAGTTTCTTTCGCGTCACGACGTCTTAACCGGACTGTCGAACCGCGTACAGTTGCTGGAGTTTCTGACGCTACACCTTGAGCTGCCTGATGGCGCTGCACCGCTGACGCTGATTACCCTTGATCTCGATCAGTTCAGGCCGATCAACGACACCTGGGGCCACGCAGCGGGCGATGAGGTGCTGAGTCAGATAGCGCAGCGTCTGAAGCGCAGTATCGGCCCCCAGGAGCTGGTGGCGCGGCTGAATGGTGATGAGTTTGTGCTGGTATTGCATGAAACGAACCGTGAGCGGGTCGATCAGCGTTGTGCTCAGCTGGTGCATGAGGTTCAGCAGCCGATTAACACCGGCCAGCATGTCCACTATCTCACCGTCAGCATGGGTATTGCCTGTGTACCGCAGGATGCCAGCCATCCGGAAGCGCTGCTGCGAATGGCTGATATCGCGCTAAATGAAGCGCGCGAAGCGGGACGTAATCAGTGGGTCTGGTATGCCAATGAGATGGCCAGCCAGTATGAGGATAAACGTGAAATGGCGCGGCGGATTGAGAAAGCGCTGAAGAGCAATGAATTTCGTCTGCACTATCAGCCCCGTTATCAACTGCTGACCGGCCAGCTGGCGGGTGCCGAGGCGCTGATTCGCTGGCAGATTGCGCCGGATCAGTGGATTACCCCCGACCACTTCATTCCGCTGGCGGAAGAGAGCGGTCTGATCGCCACCCTCAGCGACTGGGTGCTGATGCGCGCCTGTGAGGATGCGCTGGGGTGGGGTGGCGATCGCTATGTTTCCGTGAATATTTCGCCCATGGAATTCCGCACCAGCGACCTGGTGAAGCGCGTGGCGTATGCCCTTGAGAAAAGTGGCCTGCCGGCTGCACGGCTGGAGCTGGAGATTACGGAGAATGTCACCTTTGAACATCCGCAGCATGCACTGGAAGTGATGCAGGGCTTACGATCACTGGGGGTAAGGCTAACCGTTGACGATTTCGGAACCGGCTATGCCGCGCTGGGCTACCTGAAGACTTTTCCGTTTAATGGTCTGAAGATCGATCGCTCCTGGATGAAAGATTTTCCGGAGTCGCAGCAGGCGCAATCAGTCGTGGCGGGGATTATTGCGCTGGCACGCGCCTTTGCCCTGACGATCACGGCGGAGGGGATTGAGACAGAAGCGCAGCTGAACCAGCTAAAGCAGCTTTCATGCGAAGAAGGGCAAGGTTACTTCCTCGGTCGACCCATGCCGCTGGCTGCATTCAGAACGCTTCTGGAAAGAACGACGCAGAATCGGGCTGAGCCGGTTTAACGGACTTTCACCGCTACGGCGGTCATCAGCATCGCGCAGACAACAAAAATAATCAGTTCCATCATCACCTCCACAGGACTAAGAAGATTCTTAAGATAGTGTAGCGGCTCACTGTGCTTTTTTTAGGCAGTGAGTGCGATTAATCTTAAAAACCGGGCCTGTACGACATCCTGATTCGCGCTGACTGTAACAACTTTACCTTTTCTGGCTTCTGGTCAGCAGGCACGCTTTGCTACTCTTGGGACAGGTTTTACACGTCCAACAGGAGAACAAACGTGAAATTTTATGGAAAAGGGCTGCTGGTAGTCGGTCTGTTTGCATTAACCGCCTGTCAGTCTGCCAGTAAACCTGACACCGCCAGCGTGCCGCAGGATCCGGAAGCGGACCGCTGTGGAGCCTCTCAGTTTCAGCACTATGTTGGCAAACCGTTAACCGCGCTGCAGGGTCCACACTTCGAACAGCTGGTGCGTCCCATCCCCTATAATTCTGCCGTCACCATGGACTTCAACCTCAACCGGCTTAACTTCCTGGCCGACAAAAATGGCAATATCAGCTCAGTTTATTGTGGCTGACGACCAGTCTGTCATCGGCTTGTCATAACGGCAGGCGAGGATAGCCGCACGTTTAAGAAACGTCCTCGTCACACAATAGAGAGTGCTCGTCTTGTTTATTCCCGCCCCGGCGGGAATTTTTTTCGCGCCGTTGGGCAGAAACAGGAGCAGAGAAGAGGGAACGCATCATCGGGTCGCTCCTGCCTGCGTTGTTACTCAGTCGTACAGGGGTGCAGGTGTCCAGGCGTCCAGTGAAAGCCCTGGCAAAAGCGCCGTCAGGTGATGGTTGCAGGCATGCATTAGCGCCTGCCACCGGAGCAACGTCAAGGTGCCGGGCGAGCCGATCGACTATGGCGATATCACAGGTTACAGCGTACGAGTGCTGGAGGGACGCTCTCCTCAGCAGTATATGAAAAATACGTATGGGCGGGACTCTGCCTGTTTTAGCGCAGCAGCGGACGGATCAGCATCAGTGAAATGGATCAATGGCGCTGGGTGAAGTAGGCGGCGGATTTACACCGCCGGTTGCGTGTCGATCAACTGTGCCAGCAGGGTGCGATAGCGCTGTAACTGCGTCTCATCACCTTCGACTTTCAGCTTATCGATAACCCGCGCAATAATGGCTTTATTGGTGGCGGGTTCTCCCGCTTCCATTATTTCACGCAGAATCACCGCCAGCAGATCGGACTCTGGGGGTAGCCGCCAGTTCGGGCTATTAAAATAGTCGTTGATAGCACGGCTGGCGCTGTCAGGTTGTACTCTCATTCCCCACCTCCGTTTAAACGCCTACCTCGTCCCTTACCGCTGAGTTTAAGGGCGTAGATTGATAAATATGCTGTTCGCCTCAGCGTAGCCGGACGGTCTTCACCGTGTTGTGCGGAGGACGTCGCGCCGATCAGAAAGATCGCCACAGCGCCGCGGCGGGCGGTTTTTTTAAACATAGAAGCGGCGTGAAGTGTTGTCAGTAACAGAATGACATATTTTTCCATATTGATGAGGCCGGGTTCAGGAAGATGGCCTCCGGGCAGGCCGCTGCCCGCGAGGTTTGCGCTATAAACCTTTAGGTCGGGAAAATTAGCGCCGGTGATCAAGCAGAATCAAAGAGGAATTCGGTATTTTGCCGTTTGTGCCATGTTTTGTCGGTCACGCAGGGAATGCCCGCGTTAGACTGAATATTCCTTCCCTCTGAATCATCTGCTCATGCCACGCATTATTGAACCCTGGAAGATAAACCTGATCTCGGTCTGGTTTGGCTGTTTTTTTACCGGACTGGCAATCAGCCAGATTATCCCGTTTCTGCCGCTCTACCTTGAGCAACTGGGCGTGACCGGTGGCGAATCACTGAGCCTCTGGTCGGGTCTCACCTTCAGTATCACCTTTGTGGTCTCAGCGGCGGTCGCGCCGCTATGGGGCAGTCTGGCCGATCGTAAAGGCCGTAAACTGATGCTGCTGCGCGCCGCGTTTGGCATGGGAGTGGTTATCCTGCTCCAGGCTTTTGTCACTGAGGCCTGGCAGTTGCTGCTGCTGCGTGCCCTGATGGGGCTGACCTCCGGATATATCCCCAATGCCATGGCGCTGGTGGCCGCCCAGGTCCCGCGTGAACGCAGCGGCTGGGCGCTGAGCTGTGTCTCAACCGGTCAGATTGGCGGGGTGATTCTGGGACCGATGCTGGGCGGGCTGCTGGCAGACTGGGTCGGTTTGCGCACGGTATTTATTGTAACCGCGGCTCTGCTGATGGTCAGCTTTCTGGTGACGCTGTTTTTGATTAAAGAGACGGGTTACACCCCGGTCAGTAAAAAGGAGAAGCTCAGCGGACGCGAGGTTTTCCGCTCGCTGGATAACCCAAAGCTGATGCTCTGCCTCTTTTTCACTACCATGGTGATTCAGATGTGCAACGGATCGGTGAATCCAATCCTGACGCTGTTTGTGCGGGAGCTGGCGCCCACCGCAGAGAACATCGCTTTTCTTAGCGGAGTCATCGCCGCGCTGCCTGGCGTCTCAGCACTACTGGCCGCGCCCCGGCTGGGACGACTCGGCGATCGCATCGGCACGCAGCGTATCCTGCTGGCAACGATGGTCATCTCGCTGCTGCTGTTCATCGCCATGTCCTTTGTCACCAGCACAACGCAACTGGGTGTATTGCGTTTTCTGCTGGGCTTCGCCGATGGCGCGATGATGCCCGCGGTACAGACCCTGCTGGTGCGTCACTCGCGCGACAACATTACCGGCCGGATCTTCGGTTATAACCAGTCATTTATGTATCTTGGCAATGTCGCTGGCCCGCTTCTGGGGGCTGCGGTTTCGGCGGTAGCGGGTTTCCGCTGGGTCTTTTTCGCCACCGCCGTGGTGGTGCTGATTAATGTGGTGTTTCTGAAGCGCTTTTACCGGCGACCGAAGACTGCGCTGCCTGCATCGGCTGGCAAATCGTCAGTTCAGCCTGCCAGCGCTGCTGAGTCAGCAGAAACTCAGGACTGACGCTGGGGCTCCAGGAGTCATCGCCGCCAACGCCCATGTGGAAGGCATCCAGATGCAGCCAGCAGCCCGCTTCCGGACGCAGGTGATGGCGGTGTGACGTCTCCCGCAGCTGCTCCAGACTGAAACGGCTCAGTGAGAAGGCAAAATCGCCGCTGACCTGCCAGCTGCCGCTGTCGAGCTGACGGGTGCCGCCTCGCAGACCGTTTTCACTGGGAAAAACGTAGGGCGTTGAAAGCTGATCCAGCGGCAGTTGCCAGCGGGAAAACTGCGCGGCCAGCTGGCGGTCGGGATAGTTTTCATGCGGACCCAGGCCGAGCCAGCTTACCCGCTGCGGGATCTGCGCCAGTGCGCAGCGCAACCCGATACGCGCGGGCGGCGGCAATCCGCGCGACTGCTCAGCAGAAAGCTGCAACTGCAGCTCACCCTGCGCGTTGATCAGATAACGTTTACGGCTGATAAAGGCGATCTCTCCGTTGGCGAGCCAGCAGTGCAGCGTCTCAATCTGCACCGCCTGCGACAACGCATTCGCCGCAATTGACACCAGATTGCTGCTCATCTGGTCATACCCTGCCGCTTTCCAGCGCTCGACCCAGGCATTTGGATCAACCCGTTCCGCTTCGCTGGTGCCGATATCATTGTCCAGCGGCGCGCGAATAAAGCAGTCCTGGAGTGGGGAGAGCAGCGTCGGCTGTTCATCAACAAACCACTGCGTCAGTTCGCCACAGTGGCGTGAAAAATGCCAGCGTTGCTGCTGATGGGTAACAATAATCTCACTGGCATCATCGTGCAGTCGCGGTGCTTCACCCGTCTGTGGCGCGGGAGGGAGCGCCAGTACCGAGGGCAGCGCCCACTGGTGCCAGGCGACACGCCAGTCAGCGGCGCTCCAGCGGGTCGGGTGAATCTGATGAACCGCGACGTTAAGCCAGCATTCGCCTTGTAACACGGGCGGTGACGGCAGCGTGATCCGCTGCTGGCCCTGTGCAGCGATATCCAGCCGCACCTCACCTTCTGTCACCACATGACCCGCCCGTTCGATGCGCCAGCGCAGCACTTCATTGTCACTGTGGCGGAACAGATAGTCGCTGCTGACCGTAAAGCTCAGTGGATCGCCGGGATCAACCGTAAACTGATAGAACTGCTGGGCGCGCTGCGCCTCATAAAGCGCCGGGTGCGGGGTGCGATCGGCAAACACCAGCCCGTTCATACAGAACTGGCGGTCGTTGGGTTTATCGCCAAAATCGCCGCCGTAAGCCTGCCAGGGGTGGCCCTGATCGTCATAGCGGGTCAGGCTCTGATCAACCCAGTCCCAGACAAAGCCGCCCTGCAGGCGCGGAAACTGGCGGAAAGCCTGCCAGTACTTCGCAAAACCACCGAAGCTGTTGCCCATGGCATGCGCGTACTCACACAGGATCAGCGGACGCGTCTCACCCGGCAGACCGACCCACTTTTTCAGTGACCATTTCGGCACCGCCGGAAACGGCTGATCTTCATCAACCCTGGCATACATCGGACAGATGATATCGGTTGCGGCGGTATCCGCACCGCCGCCTTCGTACTGAACCGGGCGGGTTGGATCGCTGCTTTTCACCCAGCGGTAGAGTGCGTCATGCGTAGCGCCATGTCCCGACTCATTGCCCAGCGACCAGATAATAATGCTGCAGTGATTACGATCGCGCTGCACCATGCGGGTCACGCGTTCGCTGTAGGCGGCAAACCAGCGGGGATCGTCTGAGAGCCGGTTCATCGGCTGCATGCCATGCGTTTCGATATTGGCCTCATCCACCACATAAAGCCCATACTGGTCGCACAGTCGATACCAGAGTGGATGATTAGGGTAGTGCGAACAGCGTACCGCGTTAAAATTGTGCTGCTTCATCAGCTCGATGTCGCGGCGCATCGTCGCCTCATCCATCACCTGACCCCGCTCAGGATGATGTTCATGACGATTAGTGCCGCGGATCAGCAGCGGTTTGCCGTTCAGACAGAGCAGGCCGTTGTCGATGGTGACCTGGCGGAAGCCCACATCATAGGCTTCCACCTCGATCAGCTGCAGGTTCTCATCCAGCAGCGCCAGCGTGGCACGATAGAGGGAGGGCGTTTCGGCGCTCCACAGCGCGGGCTGTTTCACCGGAAGGCTGAGCAGGGCACGTTCGGGATAGTGACCCCGTTCGTCAATAATGGCGCTGCCCAGCGGCTGCTGACACTGAGCAATCTGTTCTTCTCCCTGCCATAGCGTCAGGCGCAGCTGATAACGCGATGTGACAGCTGACGGCAGAGCGACGCGAACCTGGGCGCGCAGTTCGGCACGATAACACTCCGGACTAAGCCGGGTCTCAAGTTGAACGTCTGCCAGATGCACCTGCGGTTTATGCAACAACGTGACATCGCGGAAAATGCCGCTCATCCGCCACATATCCTGATCTTCCAGATAACTGCCGTCGCTCCAGCGCAGCACCATGACTGCCAGCCGATTTTTGCCCGGCCGCAGATAAGGACTCAGGTCGAATTCAGCAGGCAGACGGCTGTCCTGGGAGTAGCCAACCCAGTGTCCATTGCACCACACGTGAAAGGCCGAGTTGACGCCGTCAAAAATGAGGCGTGTCTGCCCGCACGTCAGCCATGCTGCATCAGGGCTGAATGTGAGCGAGTAACATCCGGTCGGATTTTCTGTGGGTACGTGCGGAGGGTTCACCGGAATCGGATACTGTACGTTGGTATAAATGGGGGCATCAAAGCCGTGCATCTGCCAGTTGGCCGGTACCGGAAGCGTGCTGGCATCCGGCAGATCCTGAAGTAACCAGCTTACCGGTACCGCTTCAGGCTGCATAAAGTAACTGAAACCCCACTCTCCGTTGAGACTTTTCAGTGACGCTGAAGGGCTATCATCACGCGCTGCCGCTTCATCGCGCCAGCTGGCGAAAGGCGGGTGTGCATCCAGCCGATTCAGCGAGGTTACGACCGGATTTTCCCAGTCGCGCCGTGAGAGAATGTTAGTGAAAGCAGCCTGAGCGAGAATCATGTTGATATCCTGAAAATGTGATGCGCTCACATTGCGCAAAATTAGTCAGACTGTAAAGCGTTACTCCTCCCGATTTGCACAAATAATGTGTCCCGCAAGCCGGCAGGGATGTTGAGAATGTGTTGGTTTACTGGTTGTAAAGCGTTAAGCCTGGTCAGCAAAGATGAATAGCTGCCGGATGCGGAAGAATCTCACTTGTCGCCATGCAGGTGGCTACATACACTCAGCCCGATTTCTTCACCCTGAGGTAGATATGGTACGAATCGTTAAGCTGGCTGCCGTTGTGGCATTGGTTACTGCATTAAGCGGATGTATTTTCCCACCTCCTGGCGGCGGCGGCGGTGGTGGTGGCTGGGGCGGACATGGCGGCGGGCCGGGCCGCGGATTTGTCGATCCGCGTTAAGCCTCACCACCTCTTCGGACAGGCGGAACGTTTAACAGCGGCACTCTTTACCCGTAAAACGTTTCGCCTGCTGGGTTAGCCGGAAATCGCTGAAAACAGGGCGAGAATGTCAGCTCACTCGCTGAAAAAGAGGGGGCAGTGAAAGAGCAAATGGCGCAGATCGAGGCGCTGGAGATAGTCGTCACCGCATGGGTTTGTAAACTGCAATCGCAACAACCTGGCGATGACCTGCAATATTGAAACCGCAATGGACAATGTGGCCGATAACGATGACACGCTGCGCACCTGCTGCACAATGACATCGTAAAAGCGATTCCGTCATCCACGCCAGTGACGACGCCAGTGCCAATAGGTAATGGGATCATCACATCACTTTGACCTGAAAATTTTCCGCTTTGCTTATTCGCTGCCAGAATAATAAAGGACAATCCACTGTGGAGATAACAAGATGAAAGTCGGTTTAATGGCGATGATGATGGCGGGCCTGCTGGTCAGCGGGCTGGCAGGTGCGGCGGAGAAGACTCCGCAGCAGGAGAAGATGAGGATGTGCAACCAGCATGCTAAATCGCAGGATCTTAAAGGCGATGCGCGCAAAACCTTTATGAGTGAATGCCTGAAAAAGGACAGCAAGTTGTCGCATATGTCACCGCAGCAGATGAAAATGAAAAACTGTAACGGCGAAGCTGGCGATAAAAAGCTGGCGGGCGATGCGCGTAAAAACTTTATGAGCCAGTGCCTGAAAAAAAGCTGATTACTTCCCCGGCCACCCAGGTGGCCGTTTCTCCTTTCCGCTCACTGCTGATTGAATTCCCACCTACTGCTGATTAAATTTCCTGCCATAACAGCAGGTTAACTTTCTGATAAACATTCATCGTCAGGCTTCCCGGTTCCTTTGCCACACTTACTGTTTGTGGGGATTTGCGCAGCGCTTTGTTTTACCGCGCATTACCAGACCCGAACAGCGAAAGGAGCCATGCCGTGAACTATCAATTTACCGTCAACCTGAAAGATCTGCCTCAGCGACAGCCGGTTAAAAAAACGCTTGGCGAGGTCGATCTTTTATTGATTCGCGATGGGGACAACGTACGTGCTTATCAGGCGAAATGCCCGCACGCGGGCGCGCCGCTGGAGCAGGGCGCGATCTGCGGCGACCGGCTAATCTGTCCATGGCACAAAGCAGCGTTTAATCTGGCCGATGGCAAAATGTGTGAACCACTGGCGTTAGCCGATCTCAAACAGTATCCGCTGCGCATTGAAGAGGGACAGGTGCGGGTGAATCCGAAAGCGATGTCGCCAGCTGCGCCGATTGGCAGCGGGGGAGCCGCGCCGGTTTATGTGGTGCTCGGCGGTGGAGCCGCAGGGAGCGCGGCATTGTGGCGTCTGCGTCATGACGGTTTTAAAGGTCGCCTGATTCTGGTGGAGCGGGAAGCGGACGCCCCTTACGACCGCACCGCGCTGACCAAATTTGTACCGTCGGGCAAAATGGCTATCAGCGAGGTGCCGCAGCTGCTGAAAGCAGACGTGATGGATCACGTTGAGCGTGTTCAGGCCACGGTGAGCCGACTCGACGCTCAGCAGCAGCAACTGATCTTCGAGGATGGCGGGACGCTCGCCTTCGACAAACTGCTGATCGCCAGCGGCGCAACGCCCATCCGTCCCGATTTACCGGGCAGCGATCTTGATGGGGTTTATCTGCTGCGCAGCAAAGAGCAGACAGATAAGTTGCTACAGGCGGTAGATGCCAGCCATAAAATCGTGATTATTGGCAACAGTTTTATCGGCACTGAACTGGCGTCTGCACTGCGCAACCGTGACATTGACGTTACGGTCATTGCCCGTCAGGCGTTGCCCTTTGCTAAACAGTTTGGCGATCAAATTGGCCGCTATTTCCATCAGTTGCATCAGCAAAACGGTGTGAAGTGGGTGCAGGGCGAGATCGAAGCGTTACAGGGCGACCAGCAGGTGAGTGGCGTGCAGCTCAGGGGCGGACGGCAGTTGGCCGCAACAGTCGTGCTGTTTGCCACGGGCGTTGAACCGGCAACCGATTTTATCCACGATCTGCCGCTGGCAGAGGATGGCAGCCTGCAGGCGGATGCGCAGTTGCGGGTCGCTGACAATATCTGGGTGGCGGGTGATATTGCTACCTATCCATCGGCACAAGGGCCGCTGCGCATTGAGCACTATCGCGTCGCCCATCAGCAGGGGCAGACCGCCGCATGGAATATGCTGGATCAGACTGTCGCCTTTGATCGTGTGCCGTTCTTCTGGACAACCCAATATGGCACCCGTTATGAGTATGTTGGCCACGCGGCAGACTGGGATAACGTCCAGCTGATCGGCTCGCTGGAGGATAAAAAGTTTATGGCGTTTTATGGTCAGCAGGGGCAACTGGCGGCGATCTGCTCATGCGGCATGTATACGCTGACCGCTGAGCTGGTGGAGCGGATGCAACAACCGCTGACGCTTGCGGACGCGGTGGCGCTTTGCCAGGCCCAGATCCGTTAAGCTGTGCGCAAGGCGGTTCTGCACGTCAGACTGCCTTGCGCAACGCCAGATCAGTTAGCTGCGACTCAGTTTCTCTGATTTCGCCATGCATTGCTGCATCGCTTCAATCACCGCTGAGCGCATCCCTTTTTCTTCCAGCACTCTCACTGCTTCTATGGTCGTGCCACCTGGGGAGCAGACCATATCTTTGAGTTCAGCCGGATGTTTACCGGTGGTTAGCACCATCTGCGCTGCCCCTTTCACTGCCTGCGCCGCAAACTGATAGGCCTGAGCGCGCGGCATTCCGCCTGAAACGGCGGCATCTGCCATCGCTTCGATAAACATAAACACGTAGGCTGGCGCAGAACCGCTGACGCCGACCACCGAGTGAATCAGATATTCATCCACCACGGCCGCTTTGCCGAAGCTCTCGAATATCGCCACGACGTCGTCGATTTCAGCCTGCTCAACCAGCACATTGGGGGTGACCGAGGTCATGCCTTCGCTCACCAGCGAGGGGGTATTCGGCATCGCCCGGACAATTTTACGATCGTAACCCAGCACCGATGAGAGCGAATCCAGCGTTACGCCAGCCGCAATCGACACCACCAGCGCCTCTTTTTTCAGGCTGCCCGCCAGCTCTTTTAATACTTTCAGGATAACATTGGGTTTTACCGCGCCGAACAGAATGTCCACTTCGCGCGCCAGCGACTCAGCGCTCTCCGCTGCGTTGATGCCATACTGCTTAGCCATCGCCTGGTTGGTCTCTGCTTTGCGATCGTAAACGAAAATATCAGACGGAGCGATTTTGCCGCTGTTAACCAGCCCGCCGATAATGGCTTTCGCCATATTTCCCCCGCCGATAAACCCGATTTTCTTTGCCAGCATCGCCATCTCCTTAAGACGTTATTCGTTTTTCTCAGTGGGCTAGCTTACTTCAGTCAGCCTGAATAACAAGTCAGCCGCGTGTGGGCCGGAAAGCGCGCCGCAAATAAAATTTGCCATTTAAGGGGAACCCGGCAAGATCTCAGGCTTCTCTGACTGTAAGGAATCATGATGTTTATCTGGGTTGATGCTGATGCCTGTCCGAATGTGATCAAAGAGGTGCTCTACCGTGCGGCCGTTCGCACCACGACCACGGTCACTTTTGTGGCGAACCAGTTTCTGCGTGTGCCGCCATCGCCTTATCTGCGCACCCTGCAGGTGCCTGCCGGGTTTGATGTAGCGGACAATGAGATTGTCAGACGTGTTCAGCCTGGCGATCTGGTGATCACTGCAGATATTCCGCTGGCAGCCGAGGTGATTGAAAAGGGGGCGGCGGCGTTGAATCCACGTGGCGAGCGTTACTCACCGGCGACGATACGTGAGCGTCTGACGATGCGGGATTTTATGGATACCCTGCGGTCAAGCGGCGTGCAGACTGGCGGCCCCGCAGCGATGAGTCCGCGTGACCGCCAGCAGTTTGCGAATGAGCTGGATAGCTGGCTCACCCAGCAGAAACGCTGAATTTAAACGAAGCTGTCGTCGTCGTCGAAATCATTGCCGCCAAAATCGTTAAGATCGCCGTTGTCGGCATAATTACTATCCCAGCCCGTATTCTGATCAAGGAAAGCGCTGTCGCTACCGCCGTTAAGGGTATCAGCATTGTCATCGCCACCATTGAAGGTGTTGAGATTATCATTCACCTCCGGCAGCGGGGGCTCATTGATAATGTTCACAATCTCTTCCGGCTGTGAATGATGAAACATGCTGGTCAACATATCGGCCATCACCACCCCGCCCGCTACGCCCACCGCCGTTTGCAATGCGCCGCCAAGGAAACCGGTGCCGCGTGGCGCTTGTGCAGGGGCATATTGCTGCTGGGCCGGTTGCTGTGGCGCACTGTTCCACGGTGACTGTTGTTGTGACTGTTGCTGCTGAACGGGCTGCTGCTGACGCGAACCGCTGCCAAACAGCCCCGACAGAAAGCCGCCGCTGCTCTGGGCGGGTTGCTGCTGTTGCTGTGCCCGCTGGCTTTCCAGCGCCGACACGCGCTCATTAAGTTTTTTCAGCGCCGCTTCCTGAATCAGGATCGCCTGCGCCATGTAGTAAGGCGCGCCTGGCTGCGCCTGAAGATGTTGGTTAATCAGTTGTTCGGCAGCGGCATCGCGTGCCACGGTCTGGCTTTCAGCCTGTTTCAGACGGCTGAACAGCCCTTCAATCAGTTGTTGTTCTTCGCGTTGCATAATGACTCTCCTGTGGCGATTGTTACCAGTATATGTGGGCGTCAGCGTGAAAAGTAAAATCGGGGCGGTAAGAAAATATTGCCAGCGCATTTTAGCCGCTATTTTGCATGTTTTTTATCGCGCTGTTGTAACTCTGATGCACAAAACGTGCATGCGTTTCTCCTTGAAAACATGAAGATTATCGCTCTTCAGGTAACGAAAATGCGTAAATCATGCCTGACAGGTAGAGGCCATAATAATTTCCAGTTATTATGCGACGCATAAATAAACTAACCCTGCAGCCGCATCGCGCGGTCAGGCGGAGGAACGGCCCTGATGTCACTACCCATCTTTTTGATTGGCGCTCGCGGTTGCGGCAAAACTACGGTCGGAGAGGCGCTGTCGCAGGCGCTGGGCTATGCCTTTACTGATACCGATCACCATCTGCAACTCAGTACGCAGCGCAGTGTGGCCGAGATTGTGGCGACAGAAGGCTGGGAAGGTTTCCGCGCTCGTGAAACCGAATCGCTCAGGGCCGTGACGGCACCGAAGACCGTCATTGCCACTGGCGGTGGCATGATTCTGGCTAAAGAGAATTGCCGTTTTATGCAGGAGCAGGGCCAGGTGATCTGGCTTAGTGCATCCCCCGAGGTACTGGCAGAGCGGCTGGAAAGCGAACCGGAAGCGGACCAGCGTCCAACCTTAACCGGACGCCCGATTGCTGATGAGATGAGCGATGTCCTGCGTGAACGCGCGCATCTCTACCAGGCTGCGGCCCACCATCAGGTGAATGCCATGCAATCGCCTGAGTGCGTGGTAGAGGACATTCTGCTGTCACTTTCCCTGGCGCGCGCCAGCTAACCCTCAGATTTTTCCCGCTTTGATCCCGCTTCAGACGGCATTGTCTATACTTATCCTATGACAGGCAGCAGCCTGTCCTGTGGAATGCTATTCAGACAAGAGGGACACAGTATGCCGACCAGACCACCCTACCCACGTGAAGCGAAAGTTGTGCCTGTTGAAAAGGGCCCTGAAGGTAATAAAGTTACTTCGTACGAATTGCGTGCTGATCATCCCAAGCCGAATTCATTAATCAGTGAGCACGAAACGGAAGAAGAAGCGCGTGACGCCAAAGAGCGCTACGAAGATGTTGAAAAAGAGTAAAACTTTGCTGCTGGCAGGGACGCCAGTCTGTGATTCAGCTTTAGTTACGCACGTTGTCAGCATACTGCTTTAGCATTCGGCATCATTTCATTACTCCATATTTTCTTAAACCTGTTTAAAAAGAAATATGCGCAGATTTACTGCTGAATGCCTTCTGCCTGAGCGTCTGCTCTGCTCCGTCTCACCCCCGCCAGATAAAGCCCCACCAATCATTTCTATTGCCTTATTATCTCTTCAGCCGACCTGGAAAAGGGGGCTTGACCGCTTCAGCACCACGCTTTAATTTTACCCATCCGGCAGAGGATTCAGCGTAGTGTCATACCGTGGAACAGGTTAACTGGCTGCCGTACAGAAAGCTGCCGCTCTCGGTCATGATTCGCAGCCAGCATCAAGGCAGAACGGTGGCACTCAGCCTCTTTTCTGTCACTGTAGACTGCATCGGTTATCTGGCCGCACTTGTCCAGCCATTACGCGTAACAGCCAAAGAGATAATCAAAACAGGGCGCGTAACAGCATCACGATTTAATCGGCGTAATACTTTCGCCACACCAGGGAAAATCAAGGCCTTCGGGCCTTTTTCTCTCGATCTTAATGTCACGCCAGATGCGGCAATCCGGTTGCCTTTCTCCCCCTCACTGCTCGTTTGTCACGATTTAGCCTCCGGGAGATAAAAGGTCGGATTAGCTGGCATACCCTGAGTATTACCCGCAGCATCGGGCAGAGAGGCGCAGCGGTCGGCTGTATCGTTGCTGCTCTTAAAACCGTGGATCGCCCGACGGCTGACGGAGACGCTGGCGCGAAGGATAAGATCACAAACGATCATCATTTCGCGTGACAGATCAGCGGGTTCCCTTCTACACTGCCCGCACACACAACATGTGCTCTGGAGAACTATTATGCTCAATGTAAGTGAGTATTTTGACGGAAAAGTTAAATCTATCGGTTTTGACAGTGCGAGCACCGGTCGTGCCAGCGTGGGCGTGATGGCTGAGGGCGAATACACATTTGGTACCGGGCAGCCGGAAGAGATGACCGTAGTCAGCGGCTCGCTGAAGGTGCTGCTGCCAGGTGAAACCGAATGGAAATGGTTTGAAGCGGGTTCGGTGTTTAATGTGCCGGGTCACAGCGAATTTCATCTGCAGGTTGGCGAGCCAAGTTCCTATCTCTGCCGTTACCTGAAAGATTAAAAAAAGGGCCGCTAAGCGGCCCTTTTTTTAGCGAACAATTTTCACATCGGTAAGCGTGATGGTATCCAGCGGCTTATCACCGACTTTAGCACTGACCGGTGCTAAAAGCCTTAAATCTTCAAGCCAGGCGTTATGCGAAATGATGAGAGGCTGTTTGTCTGACGCAATTTTACATATGACCTGCAGGTAACGTCCGCTAAAGGCCGGATTGATCTCCCGTGCCTCGCCACCGCTGGAGACCTCACAGGTTTCCCGCTGATAGCTTTCCTCTCCCTTGTTCACGCCCCCCTCACTGATGGCGCTGTTCTGATACTGCTGCCCGGCAGTCAGCGGATAGCGCAGCGTCGAACTAAGCTGTTTTAACCGGGCGGGGGAATTAGATATCGACATGGCAGATGCGAGCTGGACATCATTGGCAATCGAAAGGCGCTGCACTTTCCAGATACCGTAATCTTCCAGCTTGCGTATAAAGCCCGCCTCATCTGCCACCATCTGTACGCTGACACGACCTGCCCGACTGGTTTCGACCCAGCTGATCTGGCGAAAACGTGGCGTAGCCCAGGGATGAACGATGGCTTTCACCTGTTGCAGCAGGTCAGGGGCGAGCGGGACGGAGGCCAGCACCGAGGCCGGATTGCCGCCTAAGTCGGGCAGCGCGTGCTGTGCCGTAACACCAGGTGATTTATGCGAAGCGGGTCTGAAGCGCCCCAGCGCATGAAAAGTCTTCACCTCTGGCAGCTTACAAAGCTCGACAAAGGTTTCTTGCAGCAGAGGCGACAAACTAAAGGCGGCTGAACGTCGCGCCATTTCGCCGCCATCCAGCGAGTCGGTCACGTAACCCTTGTCATCAACATCCATAGCGGACAGCGGTTTGCTCGCACCGGTTTTGCAGTTGAAACGGTAATTTTCGACCTTCAGGCTATAGGGCGCATCATACGGTGGATCGAAATCGGTGGCCGCATAATCGGTGCCCACCCGGACCCGCAATGTCTCTGCCTCACGCTTCAGGCTGGCAACGTCAATCAGCGTCGTGGCGCCAAACTTATCAGCAGAGTCGATTTTTTCCCAGACCACTGACAGTTCAGGTAATCCGCAGATTTTTTCCAGAACAGCCGGATCCTGATTGGGGCCAGGCTGCGGCGCGCGGTAGCGGCCGTATTCATTGCCGTAAAACCGGCCCTGAGGAGTGCCTTCTGCATCGACCAGGTGGCGGTACAGCGCCTCGGCATAAGGTTTTTTGCAGTCATAAGCCTGCCAGATCTGCATTGCGCCCCCGTCTTTGCCGGGAATAGCCACCATGACATTCAGGCGATCGTTGATGCGCACGGCATTGAAACGACTGATGCTGGAAGGATCATCAGAGGCGGGCTGGCTGCGTGCAGAGAGTGATAGAAGCGACAGCGTGCAGAATAAAAAAAGGTGCTGAAATAAGCGTTTCATTCATGGAATTCCTTTGCCAAAGAAAGGGTTATCGGCAAAAAGAATTAAAACTACAGGGCGGAAAGGCTCCGCCCTGTATCAGGGCATTAACGCTGGGCTTCGCCGCCTAACGCTTCCACCAGATTGCTGGTCAGTGCTGCGAGTTCACTGGTCATCAGAATAAAGTCCGCATCAAAGCGCTGTGCAAAATCTTCGCGATCGATATCGTCGTTCTGGTCGCGCAGCGTGTCGCTGAATTTCAGACGCTTCACTGAACCGTCATCGGCCAGCACGAACTGAATGCGCTCCTGCCAGTCGAGAGCCAGTTTAGTTACCCGCTTGCCAGCCTCGATGTGGTTGGCGATCTCGTCGCACACCAGATCCTGTTTCTTACAGCGGATGACGCCGCCATCTTCCAGTAGCGCTTTCAGCTCCGCTTCATCCATCAGGGCGAAACCGGCTGGCAGATCGCCTGAACGCACCCACTCGGTCAGGGTCAGTTCAATCGGGCTTTCCAACGTCAACGGCACCACCGGCAGTGAACCCAGGCTTTTGCGCAGCAGCGCCAGGGTATCTTCCGCTTTTTTCGCGCTGGCACAGTCAACCATAATCAAATTATTGACCGTGTCGATCCAGAGATACGTCTGGCTGAAACGACTGAAGGCGCGCGGCAGCAGGCTGTGCAGCACTTCATCTTTTAGTGAATCTTTTTCAGTCTTCCTGAGCTTGCGGCTCTGCTCAGATTCCAGCTTGTCGATTTTCGCTTCCAGCGCTTGCTTCACCACCGGCGAGGGCAGGATTTTCTCTTCTTTGCGAGCGCAAATCACTATCTGGCCTTTGTTTTCGTGGGTCAGCGCGTCGCTGCGATTACCCATCGGCGAGACCCAGCCGGTCTTACTCATATCCTGACTGCCACACGGTGAAAAAGTGAAGGCGTCGAGCTGTTTTTCCATCTCATCTGCGGACAACGGAATGTCACGATTCAGACGATAAACCATCATATTTTTAAACCACAACATCGGGATTCCTTACCGTGGCGCGATCGGGCGCACAAGTCTGCGAGAGTCAGCGCGCATGATAGCGAAACATCGGAGTGGTTTCATTGCCTTTCCGGGAAACGCCTTTTACTGTATCTCCCACCTGAACGAATAACGAGGACGTAACCTTGCGCATAGGCATAGATCTGGGTGGCACCAAGACAGAAGTGATTGCTTTGTCAGATAAGGGACAGGAGCTGTTCCGCCACCGGGTGAATACCCCGCGTGATGACTATCAGGCCACGGTGCAGGCAATAGTGGGTCTGGTCACACTGGCGGAGCAGAAAACCGGCGAGACCGGGACGGTTGGCCTCGGTATTCCTGGCTCGCTGTCGCCTTACAGTAAGCGGGTGAAAAATGCGAACTCTACCTGGCTCAATGGTCAGCCGCTGGATAAAGATCTGGCGCAGGCGCTGAACCGGGAGGTACGTATCGCCAACGACGCTAACTGTCTGGCGGTATCGGAGGCGGTCGACGGGGCCGGTGCCGGACAACCGCTGGTGTTTGCTGTGATCATCGGCACCGGATCGGGCGCGGGCGTGGCGATCAACGGTGAATCGCGTATTGGTGGCAACGGCAATGCCGGTGAGTGGGGCCACAATCCACTGCCGTGGATGGATGAGGATGAGCTGCGCTACCGTCAGGAAGTGCCCTGTTATTGCGGGCAGCAGGGCTGCATAGAGACCTTCGTTTCAGGAACGGGTTTTGGTATCGACTATCAGCGGCTGAGTGGCGTACATCGCAAAGGCGCGGAGATCGTTTCACTGCTGGCGCAACAGGATCCGATCGCCGAACTGGCGATGAGTCGCTATGAGCTGCGGCTGGCAAAATCGCTGGCGCAGGTGGTGAACCTGATCGATCCCGACGTGATCGTGCTGGGTGGCGGGATGAGCAATGTGGATCGTCTCTATCAAACTGTGCCGGTGCTGATGAAGAAGTGGGTATTTGGCGGGGAGTGTGAAACGCCGGTGCTGAAGGCGCAGCATGGCGATTCCAGCGGCGTACGCGGTGCTGCATGGCTCTGGCCGCTCAACGGCTGATGCCGCAGGCACGCCCCTGCTGATGATTCAGCGCCGGACGCTGCAGGCGCTGAATCGTTAACTTCCGACGCGGCCCTCTGCCGCGCCGGTTTTATTCGCCAGCCAGCATACTGTCCTGCGGTGCCCGTTCGCGTTGCGCTTTGGTGGCGAGGAAATAGAGATAGCCCACCAGCATGATGACGAAAAACAGTGCGCCAATGACCGGATTAAACCATAACATCGCCAGCAGACAAACCACCGATAACAGCAGGGCGATGCCCGGCACTATTGGATAGCCAGGCGCGCGAAAACTGCGCGCCATCTCCGGCGCGCTGCGACGCAGTTTAAACAGACTCAGCATGCTCATGATGTACATCACAATCGCACCAAACACCGCCATGGTGATCATCGCCGCCGTCAGCGTCATCCCCTGCAGATTAATCACGCCATCGCTGTAAATTGCCGCAATACCCAGCACGCCGCCGATAATAATCGCGCGATGCGGCGTCTGGAAACGTGACAGTTTTGCCAGAGCCGGTGGCAGATAGCCTGCGCGCGCCAGCGCAAAGAATTGCCGTGAATAGCCGAGGATGATGCCGTGGAAGCTGGCAATCAGGCCAAACAGTCCAATCCACACCAGCATATGCATCCAGTTAGAGTGTTCGCCGACAATCATTTTCATCGCCTGGGGCAGCGGGTCGTTAATGTCAGAGAGTTTGCGCCAGTCACCTGCTCCGCCTGCCATCAGCATGACGCCAATCGCCAGCACCACCAGTGTCAGAATCCCGCTGATGTAGGCGCGGGGAATTGTCCGTGTAGGATCTTTCGCCTCTTCGGCCGCCATCGCTGCGCCTTCGATGGCGAGGAAAAACCAGATGGCGAAAGGAATGGCTGCGAAAATGCCGGAGAAGGCGGGCATACCGAAGCTGTCGCTGCCCGCCCAGCCGTGCGCGGCGAAGTTCGCCAGGCTGAAGCCGGGTGAAACCACGCCCATAAACACCAGCAGTTCAATGACCGCCAGCACCGTCACAACCAGTTCGAACATTGCCGCCAGTTTTACGCCGAGAATATTCAGCGTCATAAACAGCAGGTAGGCCCCGACCGCCGCGGTTTTCGGATTCAGTTCGGGATATTGCACGTTGAGATAAGCGCCAATTGCCATGGCAATCGCCGGAGGTGCAAAGACAAACTCGATCAGCGTTGCCAGACCGGCAATCAGTCCGCCGGTTTCGCCAAAAGCACGACGGCTATAGGCAAACGGCCCGCCCGCATGGGGGATCGCGGTGGTCAGTTCGGTGAAACTAAAAATAAAGCAGGTATAGAGTGTGGCGATCAGTGCGGTAGTGACCAGAAATCCCAGCGTGCCCGCCACAGCCCAGCCGTAACTCCAGCCAAAATATTCACCTGAGATGACCAGGCCAACCGCAATCCCCCACAGATGCAGGGTGCCCAGTGTGGGCTTGAGTCTGTTTGTCATACTGTTATCCCCGTCGTTGTTGGTCTCACGCGGCGTTATACCGCCATTACGCTACAGTAGAGGAATAATGCCGAAGCCTGACGCACCGCGACTTGACGCGGGCGCAGTGACTTCTGTCTTCCACGGTCAACTCACAGGCAACATCCGGGCCAGCTGCACGCTGCGGTCAACTTTATCTCCTCTGGGGTCAAGCAGCTCACCTTCTGGCAACGCATGCTGAGACAACGCAAGTGACAAGGAACCGGACTGATGAACGCGAAACAATATGACAACCTGACTGATTCCCAACTCACCCTGATGGCACAGCAGGCGCTGACCTGTTATCCCGCCGCGTTGCAGGGTCAGCTCAGCCTGCTGTGCCGCTCAGAGAACGCTACGTTTCTGCTGCAGGCCGCAGGCCAGCGTTATGCGCTGCGACTGCATCGCGGCGATTATCATCAAAAGGCGGACATCGTCAGCGAACTGCTATGGCTCGATGCGCTACGCGAAACCGGTATTAGGGTGCCGCAAGCGATTGCCGACAGTCAGGGCGAAAAGGTGCTGACACTGCGGTTGGCGGATGGCAGTGAGCGCTACGTGGTGCTGTTTCACTGGATCGACGGGGAAATGCCGACCACCGATGTCGATCCCCGCGCCTTTCAGCAGTTGGGCCAGATTACCGCTCGATTGCATCAGCACAGCAAGCAGTGGCAGCCGCCTGCGGGTTTCCAGCGGATTATCTGGGATCACCACACCATGACCAGCGCAGAGAGTCACTGGGGTCGCTGGCAGGATGCACCGAATCTGAATCCCGCCGATCACGGAGTGGTAGAGCAGGCGGTAAGCCAGGTTGGCATGGCGCTGGCGGAGTTCGGCAAAGGATCGGATCGCTACGGCCTGATCCATGCCGATCTGCGGCTGACCAACCTGTTACTGCACAAAGGCGAAACACGCGTGATCGACTTCGATGACTGCGGGCTTGGCTGGTATCTGCACGATCTGGCGGCGGCGATCAGTTTTGTTGAGCATCATCCGCGTGCGCCAGAGTGGATCGATCACTGGATCCGCGGTTACGAGCAGGTGGCGCATATCAGCGACGCGGAGATGGCACTGCTGCCCGCGCTGCTGATCCAGCGTCGCATCCAGCTCACCGCCTGGGTGGGATCGCATGCCGAAACCGGAATGGCGCGCAGTCTGGGCCCGGAGTGGGCCAACCACTCGGTGCGCCTCTGCCGCCGTTATCTGGAGGGTAAACAGCTGCCGGTTGGCGTCTGATGCACCAGCGGCGGGCGTCGCTGCGCCGCCGCAGTGCCGGATTCAGTGCTCGCGCACACTCCAGCCCGCTGGCAGGCGGCCCGTTGGGCCTTGGGGAACCTGGTATGGAATTTGCTCTGATCTTTAGTGACGGGTGATCCACCTGAATTCTGACTGAGGCGACCATGAATCCGACACTGATAAAGCCCGATGCGTTTGCGGCCTGCTCTGCGGCTGCGGGCGCAGGCAATCACGGCGTGCTGGCAGCGGCGGCGACCGGTTTAAGCGAGTTTATTCACACCCAGGGCGGCGATGTTGACCGCATCTTCGGCATCAGCGGCATTGATCCTGAACGGCTGGCCAGCCCGACGCTGAGCCTGGGGCTGGTTAACTACTGTCGGGTGCTGGAAGAAGCGGCGCGTCACTCCGGTTTTGATAACTTCGGTTTGCACTACGGCAGGCAGTTTAAACCGCAGTCATTAGGCTTGATCGGCTACATCGGTTTGTGTTCCGACACGCTGGAACAGGCGCTGCACAATGTGGTTAACGCATTTCCCTGGCACCAGCACGACACCTTAACCCGGCTGGTGGATAAGGGAGAGTGCTGGCGGCTCGACTATCAGGTGCGACATGGGGCGATCCTGTCGCGCCGTCAGGATGCGGAGCTGACGCTGGGGATGTTTATGAATCTGATCCGTCATGTGGCGGGCAGGCACTGGGCGCCGCGCGAAGTCCATTTTGAGCATCCGCGTCCCGGCCAGTGGCACGATCACTGCAAAGTGTTTGATGCGCCGGTCTGGTTCGATCAGCCGTTTAATTCACTGGTGATCCCGAAGCGCGATCTGCTGCGCGCCATGCCGGAGAGTGATCCGATCCTGCTGATGGTCATGCAGGATGCAATCCGGCGGCTTAACCGCGGGACATCGCAACAAAGCATGGTTGAGCAGGCGCGTTCGCAGGTTAATTTATCGCTGATGCAGGGTGAGCCGGTGCTGGAAGAGGTGGCTGATAAACTCGGACTGTCGAGCTGGTCACTGCAGCGGCGGCTGCGAGAAGAGGGCAGTAGCTTTACCGCGCTGGTGGATCAGGTGCGCTGCGAAATGGCGACGCACTATCTGCAGCAGAAGCAACTGCCTATCTCTGAGATGGCGCTGTTGCTGGGCTACTCTGAAGTCAGTGCGTTTTCACGCGCGTTCCGCCGCTGGTTCGGCATCAGCCCGCGGCAGTGGCGTCAGGAAGGTCTGGCCAGCTAACCACGCGGCGCAAAGCCGAACCACGCTGGCTGTCCAGGCGCCGGCGGTGGTGGCAGATCGCGAGCCTGTGCCACCAGCTGCCAGGCGCGCAGGCAAAGCGCTTCATCACCTTGTGTCTGGGTCACCGCATAACGTCCGCTCTGTTGCCACTCCATCCGTACCAGACATTGCTGACCCGCGTAACGCGCTGCATCGCTGAACTGCCGGTTGAGAACCGGTTGCATTTGGTTCGTCCAGTGACAGGATTGGCTGTTGGGATTTTTCGCAGGATCACACAAGTTTGCCACGCTATCCCGTTGCTTTAAAACAGGTTGCTGACAGGCGCTGAGCGACATTGCAATAATCACTCCCACGAGTCTTCTCATCTTTACATTAATTAAATTCATTTTACTGGCCAATTTTCCTTAACGATCTTCCGGTCTGCTGTCGACAGTCTACAGCCCGGCCTGCTGAATGCTATGGCATTCCTCCGACTGTCGGCAGAACCAGAATTTACCGCCCCTGTGCGGATGATGTTTCCTTCAATTTATGGCTTAGCCATGCAGAAAAAATTCGTGTTTGGGGGAGCCAGCAGCGATGACTCTATGCTGAACGGCAAAGTGAGGGATCTGGCGATTCGCGACGCGGTCGATCATTGCGTGGATGGAATTAACAACGGCGCATGGCGTCCGGCCAAATAAGCAAAAGCCCGTGCCGCTGGCATGTCCAGCTCGGCCTGCTCTATGCCAACACCGGCGATACCAGTAACGCCTTTAGTCAGTACGCCAGCGGGAAGTCGCGGTTTCCCGAATCGACTCCTTACGTGGATTATCTGATGAGTAAAAAAACAAGGAGTGGTACGGTGAAAAGCAGATTGCCCTGAGCGGCGTGCTGATGGTGGTGGTGCTGACCAGTTGTGCGCAGCCAAAATAGCCGTATGACGCCAGGGCGTTCCGTGCCAGCAAGCCGGCCTCGATTCTGGTGCTGCCTGCGGATAACACCTCGCCGGATATCAACGCTGCTCATCGCGTAACCTCGCTGGTGATGCGCCCGCTAACCGAAGCCAGTTACTACGTCTTCCCGGTCGCCGTGGTCGAAGAGACGTTTCAGCAGAATGGCCTGACCAGCGCCACTGACGCACAGGCTGTCAGCGCCGCGATCAAACAGATGTGGTACAACGTGTCTGACAAAGCACACACCGTGGCCTGACTGACCAGCCATCGTCTGCTGGCACAGAACGAGCAGGGCAGGTTACTCACCGGCCCTCGCTACAAGCTCGTCAGCGCCCGCTGATCGCACGTAAACGGGCGCTCTGGCGCCCTTTATCCCTGCGGCAGTTCCAGTTGGCTGTAACCCAATCCATTCATCTTGCGCACTTTGATCTGCACCGGAATACGCTCTTTCATCGCCTCAACGTGGCTGATCACCCCAATGGTTTTACCGCTGGCGTTAAGCGCGTCGAGGGCATCCAGCGCGGTGTCCAGCGTCTGCGCATCGAGCGTGCCGAACCCCTCATCCAGAAACAGCGATTCGATGCGCGTTTTGTGGCTGACCAGATCCGATAACGCCAGCGCCAGCGCCAGACTCACCAGGAAGCTCTCGCCACCCGACAGCGTGCGGGTATCGCGCGCCGCATCGGCCTGCCAGGTATCGATCACATCCAGCTCCAGCAGATCCTGCGCCCGGCGCTGCAACAGATAGCGGCCATGCAGCCGATCGAGCTGACGATTAGCGAGCGCGACCAGGTGATCCAGCGTTAAACCCTGGGCGAAGCGCCGGAATTTATCGCCGCTGGCGGAGCCAATCAAATCGTTGAGCAGGCTCCACTGCGCCAGCGCCACACCATCCTGTTCAATCTGCGTCATCAGGCTCTGCTGGCGCACACGAAGGCTGGCATCGCTGTGCAGCTGTTGCTGAATCTGACCCTGCTGGCTGGCGTTGTCGCGCAGTGCCAGCCGTAACTGCTCCAGCTGCTGCGGCAGTACCTCGGCGGATTCCGGCAGCGCATCGGGTTTCGCCTGCTGATGGACACTGAGCCGCTGACGCAGATCCGCCAGACGAGCCTGCTGCTGCTGGCATTGCTGATCGAGCTGCTGCAGCTGCTGACGCAGTTGCACTGCGGTCTGCTCATCCAGCAGCGCCGCGCGCAGGCTGGCTTCATCCACGAATCCGGCGCTCTCCAGTGCCTGCTGCAGCGCGCTTTCCGCCTCTGCCAGTTTGCTATTGAGCGTCTGACGCTGATTTTCCAGCCCCGCGAGTTCACCCTGCAGGCGACTGACTTCGGCCTGCGCCTGTTGCAGGGCGGTGAGTTGCTGTGCCAGTTGTTCATCAGCCTGCTGAACGCGGGCCTGCATCTGCTGACGGGCGTAGGGAATATCGCGATCGCCAAACAGCGCCTGACGGGCACGGCGCATCTCGCTGAGTTGCGTCTGGCTCTGGTGTTGCTGTTGCAGACGGGTCGCGAGTTGCTGCTGCTCCAGCTCTGCCTGTTGTTGCAGGGCAGTGAGCTGGGTTTCGCCCTTTAACAGCTGCGGCTGCAGGTTAGCGAGCAACTGCTCACTTTCCTGCCAGCGCTGCCAGCGCCGCTGCTGTTCTGTCAGCCACGCATCGCGATGGGCGGCGTCGGGCAGGGCAAGATTGTGCGCACTGAACTGCTGCTCCAGCCGACCCTGCAACTGCTGCCAGGCCTGCTGTTCCTGCTGCTGACGCTGTTGCAGCGCATCCAGCGCCTGTTGCAGGCTGGACAGCGACTGCTGCGCCAGTTGCTCAGCCTGCAAATGCTGCTGCCAGGCCTGCGACTGCTGAAGATGGTAATCCTTTGCGGCCTGACGCGCCTGTTCGGCGGCTTCCTGCGCCTGTCGCTGTTGCTCAAGCTGGCTTTCGCGTTCGCTTTGTTGCTGCTCCCACGCGGCTAAGGCATCCCGATCGGCGAGCGGGAAGGTAAGTGCCAGCTCACTGCTCAGCGCCTGCCATTGCTGCTCAAGCCGATCGAGTTGTTGCTGCATCTCCGCGATCTCATCACGCAGGGTCTGCTGCTGCACCGCTGACTGCTTCAGCTGTTCGCTTTTTGCGGTGCCTGCTTCGCGCAATGCCTCGGTCTGTTGTTGCAGGGCAGCCCGGCGCTGCTGGTTAGCACTTACTTCCAGCGTGCTGTAGGCCTCAACGGCGGGATGGGTACAGGAGCCGCACAGCGGACAGGGTTGATCGGCGGCGAGCCGGGCGCGGTAATCGCTAAGATCGACAATCTGCTGCTCCAGCGCGCAGATTTTTTCGACATCATCCAGCTGCTGTTTTTCGCGTTTCCACGTCTCGCGCAGCGCCTGGCGTTCCGCTTCACTCTGCTGATGCGCTTTTGCAAGCGTAGTCAGCCGCTGCTGGCGCTGGCCCAGCAGCTGGTGCAGCGGCTGCCACTGGGTTGAAAGCAGCAGCAGTTGCTGACGGGCCGGACGGCTGCTCTGCAACTGGCTCAATGCCTGACGCAGTGCGGCAGGCGGATGCTGCTCCTGTAACGAAGTTAGTGCTTGCTCCGCCTGCGACAGCGCCTGGCGGGCCTGTTGCTCCGCCTGCTGGCGCGGCAGCGCCTGTTGTGCCTGCTGTTGCTGTTTCGCCTGCTGCATGGCGATCTGCTGCTGCTGCTGCTCACGCTGTTGCGCCAGTCCGGCCAGCGTTGCTTCACGCTGCGCCAACAGGGCAAAGTTCTCCTGCCACACCGGCAGCGAGGCGCCCCATTGCGCCAGATCGGCAAGCTGCTGGCGTAACTGATGCTGTTCTGCAATCGCCTGCTGCCACGAAGTCACCTGGCGCCTGTGCTCCGCAAGGCGGGATTGCGTCTGGTCGGCATGTTGCTGCTGTCGGGCATTTTCCTGCTGCTGCTCCGCAACATGCTGCTGCAGTGTAGCCATCCGCTGATCCAGCGGCAGCACCTGTTCCGTCAGCAGGCTCTCCTGCTGCTGCTGTTCCTGCAATGCCTGCTGGCGGGCAGTGTGTGTGGCCGCGTAGTGCTGCTGATGCTGCTGCTGGTGGGTCTGCGCCTGCCGCTCCGCCGCCGTAAGCTGCTGACAGCGGATTTGTACCTGTTGCTGCTCAGTGCGTAAGGCGTCACGCTGCTGCAGTTTTACCCGCAGCTTTTCCGCCGGTTCGCTGCGTGCCAGCCGCTGACGATCCGCCTCTGCCGCCTGGGATGCCGCCTCGGCCTGCTGTAACGCCGTTTCAGCCTGTGCAATATCCTGCTGTAATTGTTGTGCCTGCTGTTGCCACTGCTGCTGTTGCTGCGCCTGCTGATAATGCGTGCTGAGCCGCTGTTCAGCATCGGTCAGATCGGTGAGCTGCTGTTG
The DNA here is from genome assembly GCF_037152305.1 of Pantoea sp. AS142. Classification (NCBI taxonomy): domain Bacteria; kingdom Pseudomonadati; phylum Pseudomonadota; class Gammaproteobacteria; order Enterobacterales; family Erwiniaceae; genus Pantoea; species Pantoea sp. AS142. Next base: position 93,773 of record NZ_JBBCMO010000001.1, read on the forward strand.
CAATGCGGCACGCGCGTCGCCATCCAGCAGCGCCATCGCACCCGCCTGACTGCGTAGCAGATCCAGCTGGGTTTTCGCCTCTTTGTGGCGCTCGTAGATGGCGGCGGAAATCAGACCGTAAATTTCGGTGCCGGTCAGCTCTTCAAGGAGTTCGGCGCGCTCACTGGCTTTGGCATTGAGAAAAGCGGCGAACTGACCCTGAGACAGCATCATTGAGCGGGTAAAGCGTTCGAAATCAAGGCCGGAGAGGGTTTCGATCAGCTTCAGCTTGTCACCGACTTTATCGGCAACAATGGTGTTGTCGGCGCAGCGCGCCAGCTCAACGCGCGGTGCCTGCAGCTTGCCGTCGGCGGTACCGCGCGCGCGGTTCTGGCTCCAGAAGGCGCGCCAGGCTTCTCCTTTGATCTCAAACTCCACCTCAGCCAGGCATTCCGCGCAGTCGCGGGTCATTAGCGCATTCTGGCTCTGGGAAATTGCGCCCAGCCGCGGCGTCTGGTGATAGAGCGCCAGGCAAATGGCGTCCAGCAGGGTAGTTTTACCGGCGCCGGTGGCACCGGTAATGGCGAACAGGCCGTTGCTGGCAAAGGGTTCGGCGCGGAAGTCGATAAACCATTCACCGCGCAGGGCATTGAGATTTTTAAACCGTAGCGTGAGGATCTTCATTGGGTCTCATCCATGGCGGCCAGTGTCTGGAGGAACAGGGTTGTCATCTCATCGATTTGCGCCGGTTGCAGCGCCTCATCCAGCGCCAGCCGACGGGCAAAGACCTCTTCCACCTTCAATTCACTCAGGGTTTCATTGTCGAGCCGCGTCAGGCTCTGCTGCCGCTGTTCGCGACTGCGGCGTAACAGCAGCACTTCGACCGGCAGGGTGGCAGTCAGGCTCTCCACCTGACGTTGCAGATCGCTGAGATACTCCTGCGTGGTAACTTCAATGTCGAGCCAGGTCGGTTTATCCTGCTCTGCCGTGCTGAAGGCGTTTAACTGTTCAGCAATCTGCGCCAGCGATCCTTTCAGCACCTGCATGGGCTGCGCCTGCGGCACCACCAGTGGTGTGACCGATTGCAGGCCGCTGGCCACGAGTTCCAGCAGGAAGACACTTTTTTCGCTGCCCAGCTCATCAAAACTCAGCGGAATGGGTGAGCCGCTGTAGCGAATATGCTCGCTGCCTGCGACGCGCTGGGCGCGATGAATATGGCCCAGCGCAATGTAGTCAGCAGCCGGAAAGGCGCTGGCGGGAAAGGCGTCCAGCGTGCCGATATAGATGTCGCGCACCGAATCGCTCTGGCTGACGCCGACGGTGGTGAGGTGACCGGTAGCGATAATCGGCAGTGCATGGCCCAGTGCCTGGGCCGCGGCGAAACGCTGCTGATAGTGGTGGGCGATTGCTTCCAGCAGCGAGGTCTGTTTGTCGCGTCCCGACTGACCCGCCCGGCTGCGCAGGATGTCGCGCGGCCGCAGATAGGGAATGGCACACAGCAGCGCGCCCGGTTCGCCCTGACGGGTATTGAGCAGCAGCACATCGCTGTTTTCCTGCGGCGTGGCGATGACCCGGGTATTGAGACAGGCCAGCAACTCGCGCGACTCATTGAGCGTTGCTACCGAATCGTGGTTGCCTGCCAGCACAATCAGCTGACAGCCCGTGGGCTGTAGTGCCACCACAAAGCGGTTAAACATTTCTCGGGCATAGCTGGGCGGCGTGCCGGTATCAAACAGATCGCCTGCGATGATCAATGCATCCACCTGGTGCTGTTCAATCTGGATCAACAGCCAGTCGAGAAACGCCTGATGTTCCGCCGCCCGACTTTTGTTGTAAAAGAACTGCCCCAGATGCCAGTCCGCAGTATGAATGATGCGCATGATGAGTCCCTGCTGTTGTGATTTGCCCGGCGATTATACTGGCTCTGGGGCCAAAGCAAAAAATTGTCGCTACGCTGTCATAAATGATTACCCGCGTGGTTACAGGCAGGTTATGTTTTTCATAAAAGTGTCACAAATCTGACGCATAATGGCGCCGCGAATCTCAGTGACAGCCGTCATAATCAGCAGGAGTAATAATGGCTAAGCGCATTTTGGTTGTGGAGGATGAAGCCCCCATCCGTGAAATGTTGTGTTTTGTTCTGGAGCAGAACGACTATCAGCCAATCGAGGCGGAAGATTATGACAGCGCCGTTGGCAAGCTGATTGAACCCTGGCCCGATCTGATTTTACTGGACTGGATGTTACCCGGAGGCAGCGGTATTCAGTTTATTAAGCATCTGAAACGCGAGGCGATGACACGCGATATCCCGGTGATGATGCTTACTGCGCGCGGCGAAGAGGAAGATCGGGTTCGCGGCCTGGAAGTGGGTGCCGATGATTACATTACCAAGCCTTTCTCACCCAAAGAGCTAATGGCGCGGATTAAAGCGGTAATGCGCCGTATTTCGCCGATGGCGGTAGAAGAGGTGATTGAGATGCAGGGGCTGAGTCTGGATCCCTCCTCACATCGCGTGATGTCCGAAACCACGCCGCTGGATATGGGCCCCACCGAATATAAGCTGCTGCACTTCTTTATGACTCACCCGGAACGCGTTTACAGTCGCGAACAGCTGTTGAACCACGTTTGGGGTACCAATGTGTATGTGGAAGATCGCACTGTCGATGTTCACATTCGCCGTTTACGTAAAGCGCTGGAACTCTCCGGCCACGATCGCATGGTACAAACCGTCCGTGGAACAGGGTATCGTTTCTCTGCCCGCTACTAAACGGAGCCTTTACCGTGCTGGAACGCCTCTCCTGGAAGAGATTACTGACAGAACTGCTGCTGGCCTGTCTGCCTGCAGTGCTGCTGGGCCTGCTGTTCGGCGGTCTGCCCTGGTGGCTGCTGTTGATCGTGCTGGCGGTGCTGTTGTGGCATTTCCACAATCTGATGCGGCTGTCGCACTGGCTATGGCTCGACCGCACCATGACGCCCCCTGCCGGACGTGCCAGTTGGGAACCGCTCTTTTATGGTCTTTACCAGATGCAGTTGCGCAATCGGCGGCGGCGGCGAGAGTTGGGCAATCTGATTAAACGTTTCCGCAGCGGTGCCGAGTCGCTGCCGGATGCGGTGATCCTGACCACGGAAGAGGGCACCATTTTCTGGTGTAACGGCCTGGCGCAGCAGCATCTTGGCCTGCGCTGGCCGGAAGATAATGGCCAGAATATCCTCAACCTACTGCGTTACCCGGAATTCTCCCGCTATCTGCGCCAGCGCGATTTTGACAAGCCGCTGACGCTGGTACTGAACAACAATCTCCACATGGAGTTCCGCGTCATGCCCTATAGCGAAGGTCAGTGGCTGCTGGTAGCGCGTGATGTGACGCAGATGCATCAGCTGGAAGGGGCGCGCCGCAACTTCTTTGCCAACGTCAGTCATGAATTACGCACACCGCTCACGGTGCTGCAGGGCTATCTGGAGATGATGAACGACTCCGTGATGAGTGAGCCTTCGCGCAGCAAAGCGCTGCACACGATGTCGGAACAGACGCGCCGCATGGACAGCCTGGTCGAACAGTTGCTGACGCTGTCGCGCATCGAAGCCGCGCCAGCGATCGATCTGAAAGAGAAGGTCGATGTGCCCGTAATGCTGAAACTGCTGCAGCATGAGGCCGCGACGCTGAGTGGCGGTCGCCACGATATCCATTTCCATACCGACCCTCATCTGAAAGTGTTCGGCAACGATGAGCAGCTGCGCAGCGCCATTTCCAATCTGGTTTACAATGCGGTGAATCACACCCCAGATGGCACGCGGATTGATATCAGCTGGCTGCGCGGCAAGCAGGGCGCCATCTTCCGGGTGTGTGATAACGGGCCGGGGATTGCGTCAGAACATATCCCGCGTCTGACCGAGCGTTTCTACCGGGTCGATAAAGCGCGTTCGCGTGCCACCGGCGGCAGTGGGCTGGGTCTGGCAATTGTAAAACATGCCCTGAGCCACCATAACACGCGGCTGGCGATCACCAGCGTGCCGCACAAAGAGACCTGTTTTACCTTTACGCTGCCCGCGAGGTTGATTGTCAGCAGCGTGATGCAGGAGAATGCGGTCAATTAATCGCTGCCGGATCTCCCTGATGCGCCTCCTTCTTTTGTTGATCGTCACTCTGCTGCCGGGCCTGGCAGTGGCTCAGCCCGGCACGCTCTCCGGCAATCTCAGCAGCGTTGGATCCGATACGCTGGGCTATCTGATGACCCTGTGGAGCGAAGATTTCAGTCGCCAGGCGCCGGGCGTCAATGTGCAGGTTCAGGCCTCCGGTTCATCGACCGCGCCGACCGCGCTGGCGGCGGGCGCAGCACAGTTTGGGCCAATGAGCCGTCCGATGCAGGCAGATGAGCGGCAGGCCTTTGAGGCGCGCTATGGTTATCCACCACTGGCGGTGCCGGTGGCGATGGATGCGCTGGTGGTGGTGGTGAATCAGCGCAATCCGCTGCAGCAGATTGAACCGCGTCAGCTCGACGCCATCTTCTCGGTTACCCGTCTGTGTGGCGCACACAGCGTGCCGCTGCGCTGGGGTGATCTTGGTTTAGCGGGCGCGGAATGGAGCCAACGGCCGATCCAGCGTTATGGCCGTAATTCCGCCTCCGGCACCTGGGGTTTCTTCAAGCAGCAGGTGCTGTGCAAAGGCGATTTTCGTCGTGACGTGGCGGAGTTCCCGGGATCGGCCGCGGTGGTGCAGGCGGTGGCCGGTAATCCGCGCAGTATCGGCTACGCCAGTTTTGGCTTTCATCTCAGCGGCGTAAAAATGCTGGCGGTAATGAATGATCAGGGCCAGGCGATTACCCCGGATGCCGATGCCATCCGCAGTGGCCGCTATCCCTGGGCACGCCCGCTCTATCTCTATGTTAATAAACCCCCCGGCAAACCCCTTCCGCCGCTGGTGGCCGCGTTTCTGCAGCAGGTGCTTTCGGTGCAGGGACAGCGGCGGGTTAGCGAAGCGGGCTATCTCCCCCTCTCTGCCAGCCAGATGGCGCAGGCGCGTGAAGCCCTGCGTTAATCCCTTAAGTTGAATTTTTTTCACCCTTACTGAATTTTCTTCAGTTGCAGATGAAAGCCACTCATGACACTCTGTGTTCAGACATGTAGCCATCCAGATGGCTATTTATATCAGGATGCAATTATTTCCTGCCGTCATTACCGGCAGGAGAGTCAGGAGTGATCATGCAAAGAGAAACCGCCCCGTTCCGTGCCGATACCGTTGGCAGCTTCCTGCGTCCCGCCGCCATTAAGCAGGCGCGCGAACAGTTTGCTGCCGGAGAGATTGATGCGGCGGCCTTGCGTCAGGTTGAAGATGATGCGATTCGCGATGTGGTAGCGAAACAGCGTGAAAATGGCCTGAAAGTCGTCACTGACGGCGAGTTTCGCCGCGGCTGGTGGCACTTCGATTTCTTCTATGGGCTGAATGGCGTAGAACGCTATGAAGCGGAGCAGGGCATTCAGTTTAATGGCGTGCAGACCAAAGCGCATGGCGTGAAAGTGGTGAGCAAACTCGGTTTCCCGGCAGATCATCCGATGCTGGCACATTTCCGCTTCCTGCAAACTATTGCCGGCGATGCGGTGCCGAAGATGACCATTCCCAGCCCCAGCGTGCTGCACTTCCGCGGTGGCCGCAAAGTGATCGACGCTGAGGTTTATCCCGATCTGGCAGAGTACTTCGACGATCTGGCGCAGACCTACAAACAAGCAATCAGGGCGTTTTATGACGCGGGCTGTCGCTATCTGCAACTGGATGACACCGTCTGGGCTTATCTCTGTTCCGAAGATCAGAAGCGCGATATCCGCGCGCGTGGCGACGATCCTGACCTGCTGGCACAGACTTATGCGCGGGTACTCAATAAAGCGCTGGAGGATAAACCTGCCGATCTGACCGTGGGTTTGCATGTCTGTCGCGGTAATTTCCGTTCAACCTGGATCTCTGAGGGGGGCTACGGCCCGGTGGCAGAAATTCTGTTCGGCAGCGTCAACGTGGATGCGTTCTTCCTGGAGTATGACAACGCCCGTTCCGGCGGCTTTGAGCCACTGCGTTATATTAAGCCGGGCCATCAGCAGGTGGTGCTGGGTCTGATCACCACCAAAGTGGGGGAACTGGAGGATCCGGCGCAGGTTAAAACCCGGCTGGAAGAGGCAGCGCACTATGTCAGCCTGGATCAAATCTGCCTCAGCCCGCAGTGTGGCTTTGCCTCAACCGAAGAGGGCAACAGCCTGAGCGAGGCGCAGCAGTGGCAGAAGATTCGTTTAGTGGTCGATATTGCTAATCAGATTTGGTAGCGTTGTAACGTTGTGCAGACAGGCGCGTAAAACGCGCCTTTTGTGTATCTACAGGCCCGTTTATGCGGAGATTTCTTACCAGCTGTTCATTATTCAGACATATCATCTTGTGTGCCTGCGGAAAAAATTAACGCTATCCACTGCCTTTTGACTAAATGGCGGGATAACCTTCTGGTTTTCCGATCCTGTATTGCCTTTCACCGCTATAAACGTTTTACTTAGCGCCGTTGTCAATCCATCCCTCTGTGAACAGAATAAAAGCAGCTTAAATCACCTGCGCTTTACACTGCGATGAGCATAATGCGCTGACATTGTCAGCCAGGTCGCGGTTTACACGCAGTAAGGGACAACACTAACCCAACTTCCACCGCAACATCAGTGACAGGCCGTATGACACATCGTTTAACTTCGAAGGACATTCTCGCGCTGGGCTTTATGACATTCGCCCTGTTTGTTGGCGCGGGCAACATCATTTTCCCGCCCATGGTTGGTATTCAGTCTGGCGAACACGTCTGGACTGCCGCGATGGGTTTTCTGCTTACCGCAGTCGGTCTGCCCGTGATAACCGTGATCGCACTGGCCCGTGTCGGCGGCGGCGTGGATGCGCTCAGCACCCCGATCGGCAAGGTTGCTGGCATTGTGTTGGCCACCGTGTGCTATCTGGCTGTCGGGCCGCTGTTTGCCACACCGCGCACGGCAACGGTCTCGTTTGAGATGGGCATTGCGCCTCTGACCGGTGATGGCGCGCTGCCGCTGTTCATCTATAGCCTCATCTACTTCGCGTTGGTGATTGGCGTGTCGCTCTATCCGGGTAAGTTGCTCGACACGGTAGGGCACTTTCTTGCACCATTAAAAATTATCGCATTGACCGTTCTGGGCGTTGCTGCACTGGTGTGGCCGGCAGGCGGGACGATTCCGGCTACTGCTGATTATCAGCATGCAGCCTTCTCCAGCGGTTTCGTCAATGGCTATCTGACCATGGATACGCTGGGCGCGCTGGTGTTTGGCATCGTGATTGTCAACGCCGCCCGTTCACGTGGCGTCGACAATGCCGCGCTGCTGACCCGCTATACCGTGCTGGCAGGGTTAATCGCCGGTCTCGGCCTGACGCTGGTCTACCTCTGTCTGTTTAAGCTGGGCGCGGGCAGCGGTGCGCTGGTAGATCAAAACGCTAACGGCGCAGCGATTCTGCATGCTTATGTTCAGCACACCTTTGGCAATATGGGCAGCTTCTTCCTTGCCGCGCTGATCTTCGTCGCCTGTATGGTGACCGCCGTGGGCCTGACCTGTGCATGTGCGGAATTTTTTGCGCAATACCTGCCATTATCGTATAAAGCGCTGGTGTTTATTCTGGGTCTGTTCTCTATGGTGGTGTCGAATCTCGGCCTGAGCCACCTGATTCAGATTTCCATCCCGGTACTGACGGCGATTTATCCGCCCTGCATCGTGCTGGTGGTGCTGAGTTTCACCCTTAACTGGTGGAATAAGAGCAGCCGGATTATCGCACCAGTCATGCTGGTAAGCCTGCTGTTTGGTATTATTGATGCGATTAAAACCACCGGGTTTAAAGATTTGCTGCCTGCATTCTGTCAGCATCTGCCGCTGGCCGATCAGGGTCTCGCCTGGTTGCCGCCGTCGCTGGTGATGCTGCTGATTGCCGCTGTTGTCGATCGGGTGAAAGGGCCGGAACAGGTGACGGTTCACTCGTAACAGAGAGCACTGATTCTTCTTTAACCACGGGCTTGCCCGTGGTTTTTTCATTTCACAGGTACAAGTTGTTATGCAAGAAACCAACAAGCTTAAACGCGGACTGAGCGCGCGCCACATCCGCTTTATGGCGCTGGGCTCGGCGATTGGCACCGGGCTGTTTTACGGTTCCGCTGATGCGATAAAAATGGCCGGACCGAGCGTGCTGCTCGCCTATATCATTGGCGGGGCTGTGGCTTATATCATTATGCGCGCGCTGGGTGAGATGTCCGTTAACAATCCTCAGGCCAGCTCCTTCTCACGTTACGCTCAGGACTATCTAGGGCCGATGGCAGGCTACATCACTGGATGGACGTACTGTTTTGAAATCCTGATTGTGGCGATTGCGGATGTCACCGCGTTCGGCATCTATATGGGCGTATGGTTCCCCGATGTGCCGCACTGGATTTGGGTGCTGAGCGTGGTGCTGATCATCGGTGCCGTGAATCTGATGAGCGTGAAGGTGTTCGGCGAAGTGGAGTTCTGGTTCTCCTTTTTCAAAGTCGCCACCATTATCGTAATGATTCTGGCCGGTTTCGGCATGATCATCTGGGGGATTGGCAATGGCGGCCAGCCGACCGGCATCCACAATCTGTGGATGAACGGCGGCTTCTTCGCCCATGGCGTAATCGGCATGCTGCTGTCGCTACAGATGGTGATGTTTGCCTATGGCGGTATCGAAATTATCGGTATCACCGCCGGTGAAGCGAAAGATCCGGAGAAGTCGATTCCGCGCGCCATCAACTCGGTGCCATGGCGCATTCTGGTGTTCTACGTCGGCACGCTGTTTGTGATTATGTCGATCTACCCGTGGAATCAGGTGGGTACCTCGGGCAGTCCGTTTGTGCTGACCTTCCAGCATATGGGGATCGCGGCGGCTGCGTCTATTCTCAATTTCGTGGTGCTGACCGCGTCACTCTCGGCGATTAACAGCGATGTGTTTGGCGTGGGCCGTATGCTGCACGGGATGGCGCAGCAGGGTCATGCCCCAAAAATCTTCATGAAAGTCTCTTCGCGCGGCATTCCATGGGTGACAGTGTTAGTAATGATGTTCGCCATGCTGATTGCGGTTTATCTCAACTACCTGATGCCGGAAAAAGTCTTCCTGGTGATCGCCTCGCTGGCGACCTTTGCGACGGTGTGGGTGTGGATCATGATTCTGCTGTCGCAGATCGCGTTTCGTCGCAAAATTGGCAAAGAGGCCGCCAGCAAGCTGCAGTTTGCGTTGCCAGGCGGCAGCTGGACCGCGGGCGTCGGCGTAGCCTTCCTCTGCTTTATTATCGGTCTGATTGGTTATTTCCCTGATACCCGCATCTCCCTCTATGTCGGTATGGTGTGGATAGTGGTGCTGCTGCTGGGCTATAAGCTGGTTCGTAAAGCCCGCTAATCTCCTCTTTTCTGCTCTCCCGATTTACGGGGGAGCAGATCCCGCCATTTCCCTCTTTTATTTCCTCCTGCCTCTGATTATTTGTGTGATTTGCTCCACAACAGGCTTTCCTTTTAGCCAGAGTTTAATCCTGTCTGCGAAATAAGATTAAGCGTCGGTTTATTTCGGCGAAGGTATCCGGGAATGATTATTTAAACTGGCAGTGAATATCGCTGAGGGTTATGAGCGGGTAAAGGGAGATAAAGGCGCTTCAGACGAGAGAGCGACCACACAGGTGCTGGATGGCAGCAGAAAAGGGAGGGTAAGGGAAATAAAAAACGGCGAAACCAGTCGCCGAAATATTCAAGAATTACAGGAAAAGAGTTAATAAAGGGATGATTGACGGGACTATCGTAAATCAAAATGAGTGGCGCTGATAGTCGGGCGATTTAAATAAGAAAAGGTCGGAATGGCGTTAATTAACAGAGGTTAACATTATTAAGGCCGCATTGCGGCTGCGGCCTTAATTTGATTAGCCACAGACTCAGGGCAATATAACCGAAACCGGCAGGACAGCGCTGTTATCCAGGTTTTTTCGCAGCTGAGTCAGCGTGGATTGATAAGGGCAGAGCAGACCGGTATCGGTGACTCTGCAGTCGGGCTGATGCCACTCCTGACGTAATAACGGGTGTTTATCATCGATCGGTTGCAGCTGACGGAGTCCATCCAGACTCTGCGCCTGAAAATAGAGCCGCAAAAAACGTTCGCCGCTGCGGGTATCGCGCCAGCGCTCCAGCACCAGACTGCTGCCTGGGGGTATGTTACCGCGTGAATAGCCGGGCAACTGCCAGCTAAAGCCCATCAGGGTGCGTACCATCGCAATATTGGTGTCATGCGCCACCAGAATCAGCCAGCGGGTCGGCGAGTTATCGGAAGTGATCGCCTCCAGCAGGGTGTTGAGCAGTATCGAGCCATGGCGCTGTGCCTGATAGAGGATGTCATTACTGAGATCGTAGTTTGCGGTCAACAGCGGCAGCAGCGAGGTAATTTGCGCGGCCGAGTTGATATGTCCCCAGGCGAGCTGATCAAATGGCAGATTTTCGCTGTAGCCCAGGCGCAGCGTTTCCACCATGCTCGCCATCACGCTCAGCCCGTAAACGTAACTGTTCCCGGTGCGGGTTTGCCGGAATGACCAGGGGATATCAAAGAAGGTGCAGTCTGTTGCGGGCGGGCAGACGCCGGCTTTCAGCTGCTGAATTGCGGGTTGCAACTGCTGTTGCAGCAGCGCCAGATCGCCCGCTTTCTGCTGTTTAGCCGCCAGCTCCTGAACGGGATCGGACCGGGTAACCGTCAGCTTTTCACTCTGAAACAGGGGATCAACATCGCCCGCTACGTGATGCACCGGTACGTCACAGTCGGGAAAGGCCCCGTCAGCCAGCGCTGCGGCGGTGGCGCGGGTACGCTGCAGCGGACTGGCGCGCACGTAAACCTGTGTCGCATCAGGACAGCCTGCACCCAGCAGGCCGAGCTGACGATAATGGTCGCCTTCCCAGCGTCCCTTATTCACCACTGCGCTGTAGCCGTGATGGGTCAGCTCGCCATCGGCAGTGCTCCACTGCGTCCAGGGGCGCTGGCTGGCAGCTTCAATCTCTTTGCGATTGCCCGGTGTGGGCGGACGCACGCCATGACGGCTCAGTTCGACCACTTTCTCCAGCTGGTAATCTGCCGCCTGTGACACTGAGCTTAGCAGCCAGAGAGAACTGAGGATCAGCGCACAGCGGCACAGGGTTGGCAAGGTCATTTACTCATCCAGTGCGCGATTACCGGTCAGCGCTTTAATTTTCGGATAAAGGGCCGCATTCGCCAGCAACACCGGGTTGCCATTTTTCAGTCCATCATTACGCAGATAATCGTTGGTGACACCGCCCGCTTCGCGCATCAGAACGATGCCCGGCAGACTATCCCAGGGATGCATATGCGCTTCGTAGTAGCCAATCAGTCGCCCGGCGGCAGCCCAGGCGCTGGTCAGCGCGCCAGAACCGATACGAATAAACATACCACCCTGTTCCATTAAGCCGCTAATCAGGCGCGAGACACTTTCGCCTGGCGTTCGGCTGGAGTTGCTGATGCCGAGTAAACCCTCATTAAGATGCTGAGCGCTATGAACCTGCAGTCGGCTCTCATTGACCCACGCGCCATGACCTGCTCGTGCGTGAAACAGCTCCTGATGGTTAGGATCGCAGACCACGCCGATGACCGGTTCGCCCTCACAGACCACTGCCAGCGAGACGCACCAGTTCGGCAAGCCATTGACGAAACAGGCGGTGCCATCAATCGGATCGACAACCCAGATAAAGGGCGCGCCCTGAACCTCCCCGCCGCTCTCTTCCCCATAGACGGCATCGTCAGGGAAACGTTCAGCGATTAAAGTCTTGATTAATGCTTCAACGTTACGATCAGCTTCGCTGACCACGTCCTGCAAATCCCTTTTGTGTTCCACCACCAGTGTCTGACGCTGCTGATACCATGACAAGCCCCGACTACCCGCCGCACGGGCGATGTCGCAGGCGTAACGGTAACGCGCGTCAATTTCAGAATGCGAAGCGGATGACATCTTTTCCTCTTATGATTTTTTGCCATAACGAACGGAAGGTGCACCTGAACAGGCGGTCTGACTGTGACGTTTACTTAGCTATTGTTAAGAAAGGCTTCATTAAGCCGCAGATAAGCAGCAATGGCAAGATGGTACGGAGCGGGTCGGCGGGCTTTTTTATTAGGTAAACGCTGGCGTCTGCCAGCCCGGCAGCAGAGGATCGGGTTTTACAGGGTTCTGCTGGACGCCAGCGCCATTAAACGCGGATAAAAATCAAAAAACAGCGCTTCAAGCTGATCATAATGTTGCGTGAAATCGTGGTAAGAGTCGCGCAGCGCCGCCAGGCGTGGGCGGCGGCAGGCCATGCCGTGCAGCACCCGCGCCAGCCGCGCTGGCTGGGCATAATGCTCAAACCAGCGCTCGCGCCACATCACCGCGTTGAGTGCCTGAAATTCAGGAGGGGTGTCTGCCAGTTGCGGCATAATTTCGTGCTCGGCGACGGCAGAAAACTGCACCAGCGTCTGGTTGGGTGTGAAATGCTGCCAGTGGCGGGCCAGAAAATGGTCCCAGATGACGTCCAGCGTAATCGGTGCCACGCGATAGGTTTCCGCCCGAAATAGCTGACGGGCGCTACGTACTTCCGGCAGCGCATCGGTCATCACGTCGAGACGACGATGCATCAGAATGCCGTCTGCGACAGGCGCAGACCAGTGCTGGTGCGGGTTGCCACGCACAAAGTCGGCCATCAGATTGCCAAGTAAGGAGCTGTCGGCCAGCTGAGCCAGATGGAGATGAGCAAGAAAGTTCATGCCGCATTATAGGCTGAACTGCCTTTGCGCAGCCAGTTGTTCAGAATTGATCGATTTTCCGCTAAACTATGCCGCCTGTTTTTGCCTGAGAAAGAACATTTCCATGCGTGTCGCCGATTTTGCTTTTGAATTGCCCGAATCCCTGATTGCTCACTATCCCCAGGCGCAGCGCAGCGGCTGTCGCCTGCTGTCGCTCGATGGGGCCAGCGGTACGCTGTCGCACGGTGTTTTCACCGATGTGCTGGATAAGCTTAATCCAGGCGATCTGCTGGTGTTCAACAACACCCGTGTGATTCCGGCACGCGTCTTTGGCCGTAAAGCCAGCGGCGGCAAAATCGAGATTCTGGTGGAGCGGATGCTCGACGACAAGCGTGTGCTGGCGCACGTGCGTGCCTCAAAAGCGCCGAAGCCCGGTGCAGAACTGCTGCTGGGCGAAGATGAGAGCGTGAAAGCGACCATGGTGGCACGCCGCGATGCGCTGTTTGAAATTGTCTTTAATGATGAACGCGCCGTACTCGACATCCTGAACAGCGTCGGGCATATGCCACTGCCGCCCTATATTGACCGTCCTGATGAAGAGGCCGATCGTGAGCTTTATCAGACGGTTTATAGCGCCCGTCCGGGTGCCGTTGCGGCACCAACCGCCGGTCTGCATTTTGATGAACCCCTGCTGAAGGCGCTGAAAGAGAAGGGCATTGAGATGGCGTTTGTGACGCTGCATGTCGGGGCGGGCACCTTCCAGCCGGTGCGCGTCGAGACCCTCGAAGAGCATCACATGCACGCGGAATATGCCGAAGTGCCGCAGGCGGTCGTCGACGCGGTACTGGCCTGTAAAGCACGCGGCAACAAGGTGGTCGCCGTGGGCACTACCTCCGTCCGGTCGCTGGAGAGCGCCGCCAAAGCGAGTCAGGATGCCCTGATTACGCCGTTCTTCGACGATACCCAAATTTTTATCTATCCGGGCTATGAGTATCAGGTGATCGATGCGCTGATCACCAATTTCCATCTGCCTGAATCAACTCTGATTATGCTGGTCTCGGCGTTTGCCGGTTATCAGCACACCATGGCCGCGTACCGCGCAGCCGTGGCTGAGGAATATCGTTTCTTCAGTTATGGTGACGCGATGTTTATCAGTAAAAATACGCAGGCGCCGCTGGAAAAAGTGGGCGACTGATTTATTAACCGATAGCCGGAATCGCCTGTAACGCGACTAAAGGCTATCTGCATCGGACTGTTTCTCCGATGGAGGCGTTGTGAAATTTGAACTTGATACCACAGACGGGCGCGCACGCCGTGGCCGTCTGATTTTTGATCGCGGCGTGGTGGAAACCCCTGCGTTTATGCCAGTGGGCACTTATGGCACCGTTAAAGGCATGACGCCGGAAGAAGTGCAGGAGACCGGTGCGCAGATCATTCTGGGTAATACCTTCCATCTTTGGCTGCGTCCGGGTCAGGAGATCATGAAACTGCATGGCGATCTGCATGACTTTATGCAGTGGAAAGGACCGATTCTGACCGACTCTGGCGGCTTCCAGGTCTTCAGCCTTGGCGACATCCGTAAAATCACCGAAGCGGGCGTTCATTTCCGTAACCCGATCAATGGTGACCCGATTTTCCTCGATCCGGAAAAATCGATGGAGATTCAGTACGACCTCGGGTCTGACATCGTCATGATTTTCGATGAATGTACGCCTTATCCGGCGGACTGGGACTACGCCAAACGCTCCATGGAAATGTCGCTGCGCTGGGCGCAACGCAGTCGTGATCGTTTCGATAGCCTCGGCAATAAAAATGCGTTATTTGGCATTATTCAAGGCTCGGTTTACGAAGATTTACGAGATGTGTCGGTGAAAGGTCTGGTAGAGATTGGCTTTGATGGGTACGCTGTGGGCGGCCTGGCGGTGGGTGAGCCTAAGCAGGATATGCACCGTATTCTTGAGCACGTCTGTCCGCAGCTTCCGCAGGATAAACCGCGTTATCTGATGGGCGTCGGCAAGCCAGAAGATCTGGTTGAAGGCGTACGTCGCGGCGTTGATATGTTTGACTGCGTGATGCCGACCCGTAACGCCCGAAATGGTCACCTGTTTGTGACCGAGGGCGTGGTGAAGATCCGCAACGCCCGCTACAAAGATGACACTGCGCCACTGGATGCGGAGTGTGATTGTTACACCTGTCGCAATTATAGCCGTGCCTACTTGTATCATCTCGACCGTTGTAACGAAATACTGGGCGCGCGTCTGAATACTATCCACAATTTGCGCTATTACCAGCGTCTGATGGCAGGTTTACGCCAGGCCATCGAAGAGGGTAAATTAGAGCGCTTTGTAACCGAGTTTTACCAACGGACGGGCAAAGAAGCTCCGCCATTAACGTCTGACAATTTATCAATGAGGGAATTTTAATGAGCTTATTCATTTCTGACGCCGTGGCAGCAGCTGGCGCACCGTCTCAGGGAAGTCCGTATTCTCTGGTGATCATGCTGGTGGTGTTTGGTCTGATTTTCTATTTCATGATCCTGCGTCCGCAGCAGAAACGTGCGAAAGAGCACAAGAAGCTGATGGATTCCATCTCTAAGGGTGATGAAGTGTTGACCAGCGGTGGGCTGGTAGGCCGCGTAACAAAAGTCTCTGACACGGGCTACGTTGCTATTGCGCTGAATGACACCAATGAAGTGGTCATTAAACGTGATTTCGTTGCCGCCGTGCTGCCTAAAGGCACTATCAAGGCGCTGTAATTCTTTCTTCCCTAAGGGAACTGCCGTGTTAAATCGTTATCCTTTGTGGAAGTACGTAATGCTGGTCGTCGTGATTCTCGTCGGCCTGCTCTATGCGCTTCCCAACCTGTATGGTGAGGATCCGGCCGTTCAAATCACTGGTGCGCGCGGAAGCGCCGCCAGTGAGCAGACGTTGGATCAAATTCAGTCCGCATTAAAACAAGACAATATCCAGAGCAAATCTGTTGCGCTGGAAAATGGTGCCATTACCGCGCGCTTCGCCAATACGGATGTGCAGTTACGCGCCCGTGAAGCGATCATGAAAGCGCTAGGTGAAAACTACGTTGTCGCGCTGAACCTTGCGCCAGCCACGCCTCGCTGGCTGACGATGCTGTCAGCCGAGCCGATGAAACTCGGTCTCGATCTGCGTGGTGGTGTGCACTTCCTGATGGAAGTGGACATGGACACCGCGCTTGGTAAGCTGCAGGAGCAGAATGCTGACACGCTGCGTAGCGACCTGCGCACCAAAAATATCCCTTACACCACCGTCAACAAAGTCGCGAACTACGGCGTGGAAATTCGTTTCCGTGACGCTGCAAGCCGTGATGCGGCGATCTCCTGGCTGACCTCGCGTCATCAGGATCTGGTGATCAACAGCAGTGGCAGTGATGCCCTGCGTGCCACCATGAGCGATGCCCGTCTCAGCGAAGCGCGTGAATATGCGGTTCAGCAGAACATTACGATTCTGCGTAACCGTGTAAACCAGCTGGGCGTGGCGGAACCGCTGGTACAGCGTCAGGGTTCCGATCGTATCGTGGTTGAACTGCCGGGCATTCAGGATACGGCGCGCGCTAAAGAGATTCTGGGCGCAACCGCGACGCTGGAATTCCGTCTGGTGAACACCAGCGTGGATCCAACGGCGGCGGCCAATGGCCGGGTTCCAGGTGACTCTGAAGTGAAAGACATGCGTGATGGCCAGCCGGTGGTGCTCTACAAGCGGGTGATCCTGACCGGTGACCACATCACCGACTCGACCTCCAGCATGGATGAGTACAACCAGCCACAGGTGAACATTTCACTGGATGGTGCAGGCGGTAACATCATGTCGAACTTCACTAAGGACAACATTGGCAAGCCGATGGCGACCCTGTTTGTGGAGTACAAAGACAGCGGTAAAAAAGATGCCAATGGCCGTTCAATTCTGGTGAAACAGGAAGAGGTGATTAACGTCGCTAATATCCAGTCTCGCCTGGGGAACAGCTTCCGCATTACCGGAATCAACAACCCGAACGAAGCACGTCAGCTCTCGCTGCTGCTGCGTGCCGGTGCGCTGATTGCGCCAATCCAGATTGTGGAAGAGCGTACTATCGGGCCGACCATGGGTCAGCAGAACATTACTCAGGGTCTTGAAGCCTGCCTGTGGGGGCTGCTTGCCTCAATCCTGTTTATGGTGGTGTTCTACAAGAAGTTTGGTCTGATTGCGACCAGCGCACTGTTGGTAAACCTGGTGCTGATTGTCGGCATTATGTCTCTGTTGCCGGGCGCGACCCTGACCATGCCGGGTATTGCCGGTATCGTGTTAACCCTGGCGGTGGCGGTTGATGCCAACGTACTGATTAACGAACGTATTAAAGAAGAACTCAGTAACGGGCGTTCGGTTCAGCAGGCAATTCATGAAGGCTATAAAGGCGCCTTCTCAAGTATTGTCGATGCGAACGTGACTACCCTGATCAAAGTTATCATTCTTTACGCGGTCGGCACCGGTTCGATCAAAGGTTTTGCCATTACCACTGCAATTGGTATCGCGACCTCAATGTTCACCGCGATTATCGGTACCCGTGCCATTGTTAACCTGGTTTACGGTGGCAAACGCATCAACAAGCTGTCTATCTGAGGAGTGCGTTGTGGCACAGGAATATAACATTGAGCAGTTGAACCACGGGCGTAAAGTCGTTGACTTTATGCGCTGGGATAAGCTGGCCTTCATCATTTCAGGACTGCTGATTCTGGCCGCGATTGCAATCGTGGGTGTGCGTGGTTTTAACTGGGGCCTTGATTTCACCGGCGGGACGGTGATTGAGATCGCGTTGGAAAAACCGGCCGAACTCGACATGCTGCGTAGTGAACTGGTGAAAGCGGGCTTTGACGAGCCGCTGGTGCAGAACTTTGGCAGCAGCCGCGACGTGATGGTGCGCATGGCACCGGTTACCGGCCCGGCGGGTACCGAGTTAGGTAACAAAGTGGTCTCGGTGATTAACCAGACCACTCAGCAAAACGCTACCGTTAAGCGCATTGAGTTCGTTGGCCCGAGTGTGGGCAGCGACCTGGCGCAGGCGGGAGCGATGGCGCTGTTGTCCGCGCTGATTGCGATTCTGATCTATATCGGTTTTCGCTTTGAGTGGCGTCTGGCGCTGGGTACCGTGCTGGCGCTGGCGCATGACGTAATCATTACCTGCGGCCTGCTGGCGCTGTTCCGCATTGAAATCGACCTGACGATTGTCGCCTCGCTGATGTCGGTGATTGGCTACTCGCTCAACGATAAAATCGTGGTGTCGGACCGTATTCGTGAAAACTTCCGCAAGATCCGTCGCGGCAGCTCTTACGATATTACTAACGTGTCACTGACCCAGACGTTAAGCCGTACGCTGATTACCTCGCTGACCACGCTGGCGATGATCCTCATCCTCTTCGTATTTGGTGGTGCGTTGCTGAAAGGCTTCTCACTGACCATGCTGATTGGGGTGACGATTGGTACGATTTCATCGATTTATGTCTCTTCAGCGCTGGCGCTGAAGCTGGGCATGAAACGTGAACATATGCTGGTGCAAAAAGTCGAGAAAGAGGGTGCCGATCAGCCTTCTATCCTGCCTTAATCGCGCGAAGAAATAAAAACGGGCAGCCTTGTGGCTGCCCGTTTTTTTTGCACTGCTTACTCAGGGCTAGCGGGTGAGGCAGGTGAGGTCTGGGTCGTCGCGTCGCCGGTAACGTTATGCACGCGGACATAACCTAATTGCTCCGGTGCAAGGCCGCTGAGGCGCAGTAGTATGCTCGCCGAATGCTGCGGTAACAGTGAGGCTGGCACCACGACTGTCTGGCTCAGACTGTCATTACTCAGCGGTTTACCGGTCGACGGGTCGAGTTCACCCCAGATTACCGTCGTGCGCAGGGCGGGCAGGGGCCGATCGTCCATTGAGCGTACGGTCAGGGTGGCCCGCGAGCCGCTGGCTTCAGCGGTAACAGGCGACAGTGTCAGTCGCAGCGTACCAAGCTGTGTTTGCAGCGCCACGGGCGTATTTGCCTGCGGCACCAGCCATGCACCCTGCTGCGAGTGGTTGTTGAGCTGCCCCTGAATCTCCAGCGCGCTGGCCTGCGTGGTCAGATGCTGCATCTGCTGATTAAGCTGACTCACTTCCTGATGCAGTTCTTTGACCTGCGGATTGCTGGCAGTGCTGCTGCAGCCGCTCAGCGTCACCAGAGCGAGCGCCACCGGAACCCAAACCATCCTTTTCATAAGTTATCTTTGTCCGTTATTTTGGAATACGTAAAACCTGGCCAGGATAGATCTTATCAGGATGAGTGAGCATTGGCTTATTCGCTTCGAAAATCTTGTTGTATTCGTTCGCATTTCCATAAACCTGCTTGGAAATGGCGCTCAGCGTATCCCCTTTTTTCACGGTATAAAGTTCTGACTCGGTCGCGCTGTCTGTCACGGAAACCTTATCTTCCACTTTAGTGATGCCTGCAACGTTACCTGCAGCGATCAGAATCTTCTCTTTCAGCTCCTGGGAGAGGCCCTCACCGCTCACGGTCACCGTATCGCCATTGACCTTAACGTCAACTTTGTCACTGTCGGGTAAACCGAGTTTGTTGATGTGATCCTGCAGCTTTTTATTCTGGTCATCACCGCCGTTGACAGCATCCCATAGTTTTTCACCTGCTTCTTTCACAAAGTTAAACAGACCCATACAACCTCCAATGTGTTAGTGGAAAATTTTAATTGTAGCTCTTAAAGCGTAGTCCCTTTTGCTGCAGACGAAATTTAGCATCGTTTATCCTGCGAGGAGATCTCCAGGAAAGGCACGGAAGAGATTTTGTTGATCCGCAGTTCGCGCTACACTGTCTGACCCATCTATTTCGCGTCAGGAAACGTCATGCATTGCCCATTCTGCTCCGCTGTGGACACCAAAGTGATTGATTCTCGTCTGGTTAGTGAAGGCTCCTCGGTGCGACGCCGCCGCCAGTGTCTGATGTGTCATGAACGCTTCACCACCTTTGAGGTGGCGGAACTGGTGATGCCGCGCGTGGTGAAAAGCAATGACGTGCGCGAACCTTTTAATGAAGACAAAATGGCCAGCGGGATGATGAAAGCGCTTGAGAAGCGTCCGGTCAGCGCCGACGCGGTTGAAAGCGCCGTTAACCATATTAAAACTCAGTTGCGCGCCACCGGCGAACGTGAGATCCCCAGTAAGCTGATTGGCAATCTGGTGATGGATGAGCTGAAGAAGCTTGATAAAGTCGCCTATATTCGCTTCGCCTCGGTTTACCGCAGCTTTGAAGATATTCGCGATTTTGGCGAAGAGATCGCCCGGTTACAGGATTAAACCATGGATGAACTTTATATGGCGCGCGCGCTGGAACTGGCGCGACGTGGTCGTTTTACGACGATGCCGAACCCCAATGTGGGCTGCGTAATTGTGCGGGATGGCGCCGTGGTGGGTGAGGGCTGGCATCAGTGCGCCGGTGAACCTCACGCTGAAGTTCATGCCCTGCGCCTGGCTGGTGAGAAAGCGCGTGGCGCAACTGCCTATGTCACGCTGGAACCGTGCAGCCATCATGGCCGCACGCCACCCTGCTGTGATGCGCTGATCGCTGCGGGCGTGACCCGTGTCGTGGCCGCCATGCAGGACCCTAATCCGCAGGTGGCGGGTCGCGGACTGCACCGTCTACATCAGGCTGGCATTGACGTGAGCCACGGTCTGATGATGCCGGAAGCGGAGGCGCTGAATCGCGGCTTTCTCAAGCGGATGCGCACCGGCTTTCCCTGGATTCAGCTCAAGCTGGGCGCGTCATTGGATGGTCGCACGGCAATGGCCAGCGGCGAAAGCCAGTGGATCACCTCTGAGGCTGCCCGCCGTGATGTGCAGCGTCTGCGTGCGCAAAGTGCCGCGATCCTGAGTAGCGGCGCCACGGTGCTGGCGGATGATCCTTCCCTGACGGTACGCTGGTCTGAACTCAATGCTGACAGCCAGGCACTGCTCAATGAGCAGCAATTGCGTCAGCCGGTGCGGGTGATTATCGACAGTCAGAATCGCGTCACACCCCAACATCGGCTCATTTCGCAGCCGGGCGAAACCTGGCTAATGCGTCATCAGCCGGATCAGCAGACCTGGCCTGCTGATGTGACGCAGATTGCTGTTCCGCTGCGTGAACAGCAGCTGGATCTGGTGGCGATGATGATGTTGCTGGGACAGCGACAGATTAACAGTGTCTGGGTTGAAGCAGGCGCAACGTTGGCCGGCGCGCTGTTGCAGGCCGGGCTGGTCGATGAACTGATCGTTTATCTGGCACCTAAGGTGTTAGGTCATGAAGGACGCGGCCTGTGCCAGCTGCCGGGACTCAGCCAGCTGGCTGATGCACCTGCCTTCCGTTTCAGTGACGTCCGGCAGGTTGGTGACGATTTACGCCTGACCCTGACACCACAATGACGCGGTCGGAAAAGCAAGAGCACGCCGCCCAAGAGTATGATAGAATCCGCCCCCCTGCGCGGGGCCAACCAAACCCCTGAAAGGATAAGTATGAAAGTTATCGAAGCTGCTGTTGCAACGCCTGAGGCCAATGTTGCCATCGTTATTGCGCGTTTTAACAACTTCATTAATGACAGCCTGTTGGATGGTGCAGTTGATGCCCTGAAACGTATCGGCCAGGTCAAAGATGACAATATCACTGTAGTCTGGGTGCCTGGTGCATACGAACTGCCTCTGGCAGCACGCGCCCTGGCCAACTCCGGCAAATATGATGCCATTATTGCACTCGGCACCGTCATTCGTGGTGGCACTGCGCACTTCGAATATGTGGCGGGTGAAGCCAGCTCCGGTATCGCCAGCGTTGCTATGAACAGCAACATTCCTGTCGCGTTTGGCGTGCTGACCACGGAAAGCATTGAGCAGGCCATTGAGCGTGCTGGCACCAAAGCGGGTAACAAAGGTGCTGAAGCGGCACTGACTGCGCTCGAAATGATCAACGTATTGAAAGCCATTAAAGCCTGATTTTTGTAAGGGGAATTTTGTGAAACCTGCTGCTCGTCGTCGCGCCCGTGAGTGCGCTGTTCAGGCGCTTTACTCCTGGCAGTTGTCGAATAACGACATTGCCGATGTGGAATACCAGTTTCTGGCGGAACAGGACGTCAAAGACGTCGACATTACCTACTTCCGCGAACTGCTGTCCGGTGTGGCGACCAACAGTGCGTATCTGGATGGACTGATGAAGCCCTACCTGTCGCGTCAGCTTGAAGAGCTGGGGCAGGTAGAAAAAGCTATCCTGCGCATCTCGCTGTATGAGCTGAGCAAACGTAATGATGTGCCTTATAAAGTGGCCATCAACGAAGGCATCGAGCTGGCGAAAGTTTTCGGTGCTGAAGACAGCCATAAATTTGTTAACGGTGTGCTGGATAAAGCCGGTCCACAAATTCGACCCAATCGCAAATAAACAAAAAGGCCGGCTTGCCGGCCTTTTATCATTAAGGGTTAAGCGGAACGCAATTATGTCTTGTGGTGAATTTGAACTCATCGCACGCTACTTCAACCGCAGAACACGCAGCCGCCGTGATGTCGAGCTCGGCATCGGTGACGATTGTGCGTTACTTAGCGTGCCGGATAAACAGACGCTGGCGATCAGCACCGATACCCTGGTCGCGGGTATGCACTTCTTACGGGATATTCATCCTGCCGATCTGGGCTACAAAGCCCTGGCTGTTAATCTCAGCGACCTTGCTGCCATGGGCGCTGATCCCGCCTGGCTGACGCTGGCCTTAACGCTGCCGCAGGTCGATGAAAGCTGGCTGTCTGCCTTCAGCGAAAGCCTGTTTGAACTGCTGGAATATTACGATATGCAGCTGGTGGGCGGCGACACCACGCGGGGTCCGCTGAGCCTGACGCTGGCGATTCACGGTCTGGTGCCGCAGGGACGCGCGCTGAAACGTTCCGGTGCGAAGCCGGGCGACTGGATCTACGTGACCGGCACGCTGGGTGACAGCGCGGCAGGTCTGGCGCTGCTGCAACACCACTGTCGCATCCACGATCCGGCGGTGCATGAAGCACTGATAAAACGTCATCTGCGGCCGATGCCGCGCATTCTGCAGGGTCAGGCACTGCGTTCGCTCGCCTCCTCAGCGGTAGATCTTTCCGACGGCCTGATTTCCGATCTCAGCCATGTGCTGAAAGCCAGCGGCTGCGGTGCACGGCTTAACCTCGATGCATTGCCCCTTTCGGCTGCGCTAAGCGACCATTTCGAAGCTGAACAGGTGTTGCGCTGGGCGCTGAGTGGCGGAGAAGACTACGAACTCTGCTTCACCGTGCCCGAGGTCAATCGCGGTGCGCTCGATGTGGCGCTGGGTCACCTGGGCGTGCCCTATACCTGCATCGGACAGATAGCACCGGAGTCGGAAGGCTTAACGCTGCTGGATAATGGCAAGCCAGCTAGATCCCGTCATAAAGGGTTTGATCACTTTGATACTAAATAACGACGTGGCGAAGCGTCGCTTGCGAATGAGCAATCCCTGGCATCTGCTGGCGACCGGCTTCGGCAGCGGATTAAGCCCGGTGGTGCCCGGCACCATGGGATCGCTGGCGGCCATCCCATTCTGGTGGCTGATGACTTTTCTGCCGCAGGATCTCTATTCGCTGGTGGTGCTGGTCGGCATCTGCGTTGGGGTTTATCTCTGTCATCGTACCGCCAAAGATATGGGCGTACACGATCACGGCAGTATCGTCTGGGATGAGTTTATCGGCATGTGGATTACGCTGATGGCGATTCCTGTCAACAGCTGGCAATGGGTATTAAGTGGCTTTGTGCTGTTCCGTATTCTTGATATGTGGAAGCCGTGGCCGATTCGCTGGTTTGACCGCAATGTGCATGGTGGCATGGGCATTATGGTGGATGACATTATTGCCGGCGTGATTTCCGCTGCCATGCTGTATGGCATTGGGGTCTGGCTGGCGGGTTAACCGCCGATGCTAATCATTTGATATAAGGTGCCGCCCGTGCCGGGCGCCACCTTCCTTTCAACGTTACTCAAATCCTACCGCCTGATGCGGCTGATAGTCCTCTTCCAGCTGTGCAATTTCCCCGTCACTCAACGTGACATTAACGGCCTTCACCAGATCCTCAAACTGCTCAGCACGCGACGCGCCAATAATCGGTGCTGTGACGGCAGGTTTACTCAGCAGCCAGGCCAGTGCCACCTGCGCCCGTGTGACGCCTTTACTGTCGGCAACCTGCGCCAGCCGCTGCGCAATAACGGCATCATTCTCTTCAGTACTGGCATAGAGCGACGACATCACCTTATCAGAGGCCGAACGCGCAGTGCTTTCACCCCACGGGCGGGTCAGCTTACCGCGCGCCAGCGGACTCCAGGGTAGCACGGCAATCTGCTCTTTCAGGCAGAGCGGATGCATTTCACGCTCCTCTTCGCGCTGAATCAGGTTGTACTGGTCCTGCATGCTGACAAAACGATGCCAGCCCTGTTCTGACTGCATCTGCAACGCGCGGGCAAACTGGCTGGCGTGCATTGATGAGGCACCGATATAGCGTGCTTTGCCAGACTGTACCACCTCATGCAGTGCTTCCAGCGTCTCTTCGAGCGGCGTGTCGTAATCCCAGCGGTGAATCTGCAGGAGATCGACATACTCCATGCTAAGACGCTGCAGGCTGTCATCAATGGATTGCAGGATATTTTTACGCGACAGGCCCTGTGACAGATTGGTCAGCGGGAAATAAACTTTGGTGGCGACCACAATCTCTTCACGGCGGGCAAAATCTTTCAGCGCCCGGCCCAGGATCTCTTCACTGCTGCCATCTGAATAGCTGTTGGCGGTATCGAAAAAGTTGATCCCCGCATTCAGTGCCTGCTGGATCAACGGACGGCTGCTTGCTTCCGGCAGCGTCCAGGCATGGTTGCCGCGCGTTGGCTCCCCATAAGTCATACAGCCAAGGCAAAGACGCGATACCTGCAGATCGGTGGTACCCAGTTGAATCGTTTTCATAGTGGAGGCTCCTGCGAAAGTGCAAAGGTTTTAGCATAGCAGGATGTTGCGCTCCCCGAGAGGAGAGCGCAGAGAAGGAGAAGGGAGGTTATTGTGCCAGCCAGCGGGCGATCTGTTGCTGAATGCCCTTTGCGTCCAGCAGATAGTCATGACGGACTTCATCCTGCGTACCCTGCGGGATGAATTCATCGGGCAGGCCGATGTTCAGTACCGGAACAGCCAGACGTTTCGCCATGATAAATTCATTTACGCCGCTGCCAGCACCGCCTTTAATTGCGCCTTCTTCCAGCGTAATCAGTGAGTCGTGCATGGTGGCAAGCTCGGCGATCAGCGTCTCATCCAGGGGTTTCACAAAGCGCATATCGACCAGGGTTGCATTCAGTGCTTCTGCCGCGGCGGCCGCTTCTGGCAGCAGGGTACCAAAGTTCAGAATTGCCAGCTTTTCACCCTGACGTTTCACAACCGCTTTACCCAGCGGCAGGCTCTGCAGCGGTGCCAGTGGCGTACCGACACCGGTTCCGCGCGGATAGCGCACCGCACTGGGACCATCCTGATGATGATAGCCGGTGTAGAGCATCTGCCGACACTCGTTTTCATCGCTGGGGGTCATGATCACCATATCCGGCACACAGCGCAGATAGGCGAGATCAAACGCGCCCTGGTGAGTCTGACCATCCGCGCCAACAATACCACCGCGATCGATAGCAAACAGGACCGGCAGTTTCTGGATAGCCACGTCATGGATCAGCTGATCGTAGGCGCGCTGCAGGAAGGTAGAGTAGATGGCAACAATCGGCTTATAGCCGCCAATTGCCATACCGGCAGCGAAGGTGACTGCATGCTGCTCAGCAATCGCCACATCAAAATATTGCTTCGGAAATTCGCGTGAGAAGGCCACCATACCGGAGCCTTCGCGCATCGCCGGCGTAATTGCCATCAGCTTCGGATCGTCCGCGGCCATTTCGCACAGCCAGTTACCAAAGATTTTAGAGTAGCTCGGCAGACCCTCTGCGCTTTTAGGCAGTTCGCCAATCGCCGGGTCAAATTTTGGTACGGCATGCCAGGCAATCGGATCTTCCTCTGCCGGGGCGTAGCCTTTGCCTTTCTTCGTCATGATATGCAGGAACTGCGGCCCTTTCAGGTTGCGCATGTTGCTCAGCGTATTCACCAGCGTCAGCACGTCGTGACCGTCAACCGGCCCGATGTAATTAAAGCCTAACTCTTCAAACAGGGTGCCCGGCACGACCATGCCTTTGAGGTGCTCTTCGGTGCGTCTTACCAGCTCTTTAATTGGTGGCAGGCTGGTCAGCACACGCTTGCTGCCTTCGCGCAGTCGCGCGTAGGTTTTACCCGACAGGATCTGCGCCAGACGGTTATTCAGCGCGCCAACGTTTTCGGAGATGGACATCTCGTTGTCGTTGAGAATAACCAGCATGTCCGGCTTGATATCACCGGCATGATTCATCGCTTCAAACGCCATGCCTGCGGTGATGGCACCATCGCCAATAATACAGGCGGTGCGACGGCCCTGACCTTCACGTTCTGCCGCTGCTGCCATGCCGAGACCGGCACTGATTGAGGTCGACGAGTGACCCACGCTCAGCACGTCATATTCACTTTCGCCGCGCCACGGAAATGGATGTACACCATTTTTCTGACGAATAGTGCCGATGCGATCGCGGCGACCGGTCAGAATTTTATGCGGATAAGCCTGATGACCCACATCCCAGACCAGATGGTCAAAGGGGGTGTTATAGACATAATGCAGTGCGACCGTCAGTTCGACTACGCCCAGACCCGATGCAAAATGGCCGCTGGAGCGGCTCACACTGTCTAACAGATACTGACGCAGTTCATCACACAGCGCAGGCAACTTCTCTTTTGGCAGGGCGCGCAGCGCCTGAACCGTGTTTGCCAGCGACAGTGTCGGGTATTTAGCAATATCAAAACTCATCAGAGACTCATTATGGAAGTTATTTGTCGCGTTCAATTATGAAGCTCGCCAGCGCCTGCAGTGCTGTGGTGTTATAAGAGTGCGCAGCGAGCAATTCTAAAGCATCAAGGGCTTCCTGATACAAATCCCGCGCTTTGGCACGGGCATGTTCAAGGCCTAACAGTGAAGGATAGGTGCTTTTTCCCAGGTGCTGATCGGCACCCTGACGTTTTCCAATCACCGCCGTGTCACCCACCACATCCAGAATATCGTCCTGCACCTGAAACGCGAGGCCGATAGCTTCTGCATAACGATCGAGCAGCGGCAGGACTTCACGGCCAGCATCGCCTGCCGTTAATGCACCTAACCGCACCGCTGAGCGAATCAGCGCGCCGGTTTTATGACGATGAATCTGCTCCAGCTGGTTGAGATCCACGGATTTACCTTCCGCCGCTAAATCGAGCGCCTGTCCGCCACACATCCCGGCTACCCCGCTGGCTTTTGCCAGTTCTGAAAGCATCATCAGACGATATTCAGCGCTGACACCCGGCATCACTTCGTCTGCCAGAATGGAAAAGGCCAGCGTCTGCAGGGCGTCGCCTGCCAGGATCGCGGTATCTTCGCCATATTTAATGTGACAGGTTGGCTGCCCGCGACGCAGTGCATCATCGTCCATCGCAGGAAGATCGTCATGAATCAGAGAGTACGCATGAATGCATTCAACCGCGGCTGCGGGGGCATCCAGACTCGCCGGGTGGGCGTGGAGCATTTCGCCAGTAGCGTAGACCAGAAAAGGACGCAGGCGTTTACCGCCTAATAATGCCCCATAATGCATGGCATTCACCAGAGGAGAACTCTGAAAAGGAAGTGGCTCTATAAAACGCGTCAGCGCGGCGTTCACCTGCTGCTGATATGCGTCGAGTAATCGGGCGAAATCCATTAGTCGTTTTCCGGCGTGAAAGCAGTGAGGTCGGCATCTTTATCATCGTTCAGCAGAATTCGAACCCGCTGTTCAGCCTGCTGCAGCGTCTGCTGACCAGTCCGCGCCAGCTGCACGCCGCGCTCAAATTCGTTCAGGGCTTCTTCCAGCGGCAATTCACCACTTTCCAGACGGCTGACAATCTGCTCCAGCTGCTGCAATGACGTTTCAAAGCTGGCTGGCTGTTCGGCTTTTTTCGGCATATTTCGTGTCGACTCACGGTTGGGACATTATCTCGCAATCGGTCATGGTAGCTGAGACCCTATGATTAGCAAAATAATCAATGCGGCGGCTGATGAAGAAGCAGTCACCTGACAAAAGTGATATACTCCCGCGCCTCGGATGCGGTTGCGCCTTGCAGCCCGCAATTTTGTGATTTTACCAGCTAAGTGCTGCCTGTTTTAGCACTTATTTGCCCAACGAAGCTGTGTCGCCATGAAGTTTATTATCAAGTTATTTCCTGAAATCACCATCAAGAGTCCATCGGTGCGTTTGCGCTTTATTAAGATTCTTGCCAGCAATATTCGCAACGTCCTGAAAACCGTTAGCGACGAAATCGCCGTTGTGCGTCACTGGGATCACATTGAAGTGCGTTCGAAAAATCCGGTGCTGCGGGACATTATTCCCGATGAGCTGACGCGCATTCCGGGGATTCATCACGTTTTAGCGGTTGAAGATCGCGAGTACACCGATATTCATCACATCTTTGAACAGACGTTAGCGCAGTATCGCGACAGCCTTGAAGGGAAGAGCTTCTGCGTGCGTGTTAAACGTCGTGGTAAGCATAGCTTCAGTTCACAGGATGTGGAACGCTATGTTGGCGGGGGGCTGAATCAGCATATTGAAAGCGCCCGCGTGCAGCTTAAAAACCCGGACGTGACGGTAAATCTTGAAGTTGAAGAGAATCGCCTGACGCTGGTGACTGCACGCTACGAAGGATTAGGCGGCTTCCCGATCGGCACGCAGGAAGATGTGCTGTCACTTATTTCCGGCGGTTTTGACTCCGGCGTCTCCAGCTATATGTTGCTGCGTCGCGGCAGCCGCGTGCATTACTGCTTCTTTAATCTTGGCGGCGCCGCTCATGAGATTGGTGTCCGTCAGGTTGCGCATTATTTGTGGAATCGTTTTGGTCGTTCACACCGCGTGCGGTTTGTGGCTATTAATTTTGAGCCGGTAGTGGGTGAAATCCTTGAAAAAGTGGATGACGGCCAGATGGGCGTGGTGCTAAAGCGCATGATGGTGCGTGCCGCCTCGACGATTGCAGAGCGCTATGGCGTGCAGGCGCTGGTCACCGGTGAAGCGGTGGGTCAGGTGTCGAGCCAGACGCTGACCAACCTGCGCCTGATTGATAACGCGTCTGATACGTTGATTCTGCGTCCGCTGATCTCTCATGATAAAGAGCACATCATCAGGATCGCCCGGGCGATCGGGACCGAAGATTTTGCCAGCACCATGCCGGAATATTGTGGGGTGATTTCAAAAAGCCCCACGGTTAGAGCAGTAAAAGCGAAGATTGAGGCTGAAGAGCAGAATTTCGACTTTACGATTCTGGATCGGGTAGTGGAAGAAGCGACCAACGTCGACATCCGAACCATCGCTGAGCAGACAGAAGAAGAGGTAGTGGAAGTTGAGACCGTCGCCCTGCTGAGTGAAAATGACGTGGTGCTGGATATCCGGGCCATCGACGAGCAGGAAGAGAACCCACTGAAGCTGAAAGAGACGGAAGTGAAATCGCTGCCGTTTTACAAACTCAATACGCAGTTTGGCGACCTCGATCAGAACCGGACCTGGTTGCTCTATTGCGATCGTGGTGTCATGAGTCGTCTGCAAGCGCTCTATCTGCATGAGCAGGGCTTTAAAAACGTTAAAGTCTACCGCCCGTAGTCATGCACTGGTGCCAGTCAGCGCCTGTTAAGGTCTGACTGGCTGCATTGTTTATACCCAGATGGCTTTAAGCCTGATAGTCATAAATGCCCGGTGCCACCACCAGTTGCGCGGCAACCTCGCGCGCCATCTCTGTTCCCACCAGCAGATCAATCAGCTTCAGCGCAAAATCTATTGCTGTGCCGGGCCCCTGGCTTGTCAACAGATTGACGCGTGGATCCCAGACGACACGTCGTTCCATCCACTTGTCTGCCGGGATGGTCTCTTTTAAGCCCGGAAAGCCGGTCATGTTGCCAACCGGAAAAAGATCATGAGGGATCAGTACCGTACCTGCCGCTGCGCATATTGCGGCGACAATCCTCTGATTGAGGTGAAACTGACGTACCGTTTCGACTAACAGTGGACTGTCACGAAAGGTCTCGGCGCCTTTCAGTCCGCCGGGTAAGACGAGGGCGGCGAAATTATTGTCGGCTACCTCGACCAGCGGCACGTCAGCCAGCAGACGAACACCCCGTGAGCAGACAATCTCCCGATTGCCATCGCTTTCGACGCTGGCGGTGACGACCTTCATCCCGGCCCGAACCAGCAGGTCAATGGTGGTGACAGCTTCGATCTCTTCACTGCCATGTGCCAGGCAAACCAGCACCGATGCGTTCGCGGTCATAATGCGACTCCTTGCGTTTAACAATGTCATACAGACGGGTATTCTCTGTCAGCATCAGGCCATGCGTCCGGGCGCGGCGCAGCAGAAACCCGCTGATGTAGTCTATCTCGGTCAGCCGCTGGGCGCGTACGTCCTGCAGCATTGAAGAGGTGTTAGCCGCGGTGCTTTCAATCACGTCGAAGATAATGTCCTGCAGGCTTTCGCTGGCAACGCTCTGGCCTTCGCGCTCCATGACCCAGCTGATCTCTTCACACAATTGCGCAATCTGCTCCGGATAAGCGCGCAGTGCGCCGTTCTGGCACTCATACTCCACACTGAGCGGGTTGATGACGCAGTTGACTGCCAGCTTGCGCCAGCAGGCCGCGCGGATATTGTCATGCCATGCGACGTCGGGCAGGGCAGGGTGCAGGATGTCAGCGAGATCACTGTAAGCGGCGCTTTTACGATTACCGGGGCCGATGTGGGTGATGCCACTGGCAATGTGTTTGATGACGGTGCCATCGCGCATCGCCGCATGGGTGGTGACGCCGCGCAGCAGCGGTTGCGTGAGTCCTTTCAGTTCTTCCAGCGTTCCCATGCCATTGTGCAGCAGCATTACCGGACAGTTTTCTGGCAGAACACTTTCCAGATTTTTCACCGCGGGCGAGACCTGCGGGGCTTTGAGCGTGACCAGCAGCAGCTGGCTTTCCGCCAGAAACAGCGGATCGTTGGCGATAAAAGTGCGATTCGAAATGTTGCCTTGTGGATCGATCACATTGGCTGAACAGTAGGGCTGCGGCACCCGCAACCATCCCTGTACCTCATGTCCCTGGCGGGCAAGCGCTGTCAGCCAGATCTGACCCAGAGCACCGCAACCTAACACGGTAATTTTCATGCTGCCTCCCGCTGGCGGGCTATCCATTTGTTATTCACTGTCACAACTTCATTATAGCGTTGTGTGCAGCCTGATTTTATTTAGCACCCTAAGACGCGTATTATGCATGTCACTTTAGCGTCAGGAGAAGAAGAGATGCCATCTTTCGATATCGTTTCAGAAGTCGATCTGCAGGAAATTCGCAATGCGGTGGAGAATGCCAACCGTGAAGTGTCTACCCGCTTCGATTTCCGCAACGTGAGCGCCGAGTTTGAGCTCAACGAAAAGAATGAAACCATCAAAATTACCAGCGAGTCTGATTTTCAGGTTAAGCAGCTGGTGGATATTTTGCGTGAGAAGTTGCTGAAGCGCGGGATTGAAGGTGGCGCCCTGGAGGTGCCGGAAGAGATTGAGCACAGCGGCAAAAGCTGGGCGGTCGATGCCAAACTGAAAAAAGGCATTGAAAGCGACGTGGCGAAGAAGCTGGTGAAGCTGATTAAAGACAGCAAGCTGAAAGTGCAGACCCAGATTCAGGGTGAGGCGTTGCGGGTAACCGGCAAAGCGCGTGATGATTTGCAGGGTGCGATGGCAGTCGTGCGCGGCAGCAATCTGGGGCAGCCGTTCCAGTTTAAAAACTTCCGCGATTAAGCGGGCAGGCTGAATTTAAGCATGAATGCAGTGATAAAAACCCGGCTAAGGCCGGGTTTTTTGTTGTTGAGTTTGGGTGGGCTTCTATTGCTTTAAACAAGTCGAAATTCTGGGGTGAGTTGGATGGCGTCTGTGCGATCGCGCGCTTGCTCAGGGAGCCTGTGCCTTTCGCAAAAACGCAAAAGCGCCCTCCATGACGGCTCAGCGCGGGCCATCCCTGGCCCGCGATGCTTTGCTACAGGCACAGTCTCCCGTCGCTTTAAGTTTATGAGTCGTCTGCAACAGAACGAGTGCGTGTTTGAAGCTTAAGCTCGTGCTTGCTCCCATCAAGCCGGTTTCTAATGCACGCACGATCTCACAGCTAACCGGCCAGATTTAACCGCCAGAATCGGTGTTAAATTAGCAACTACCCAGCAGAGCTTCCAGTTGGGGGCGGCTGGTGACCTTACTGTCGATTTTGATGTAGGCGCTTTTCTCTTCAGGCACGATAAACACAGAGTTAACCCCCGGCTGCGCTTTCAGACGCTGCTCAAGATTCGGCACAGCCAGTGCGGCATCACTCAGCACAATGCGCAGGCTGCTGACATAGGGCGGCTCCTGCATTGTCATGCTGACAAACAGCCAGGCCGCAGCCACCATCGCGCCCACCAGAAACACGGTTTGTGCATCGAAATGCCCAAATACCCAGCCACCCATGCTGCCGCCAACCGCCACGCCCAGGAACTGGCTGGTGGAGTAGAGCCCCATCGCCGTGCCTTTATAGCCCGCGGGCGACTCTTTACTGATCAGTGAAGGCAGAATGGCTTCCATCAGATTGAAGGCAAAGAAGAAGAGCTGAACACCAACGACCAGCGTCCAGAAATGACCTTCTGCGCCCCACAATATGATCTCGGCAATGACAATCATCCCTACGCAGCCAATAAATACGCGCTTCATACGCCGCTTGACTTCGGCATAAATGATGAAGGGTACCACGCCGGCAAAGGCGATCAGCATGGTGGAGAGATAGACTTTCCAGTGTTCGGGGGCGGGGAAACCTGCCTGTTCAAACTGCCCCGGCAATGCAACAAAGCTCGACATCAGCAGGACGTGCAGGCAGAAAATACCGATATTGAGCTTCACCAGACGCGGGTTAGCCAGCACTTTACGGAAGCTGCCTTTAACCATGCCCGATTCACGGTTCAGTACATGATGAGACGAGGATGGAACCACCAGCAGGGTGATTATGATACCCAGCGATGCCAGAATCGCAATCATCCAGAACAGCGCCTGCAGGCCCAGTGCGTGAGTGACAATCGGGCCGACCACCATGGCAATCGCGAAGGTGACGCCAAAACTGATGCCAATAAACGCCATCGCTTTGGTGCGGTTCTGCTCACGGGTTAAATCAGATAACAGTGCCATCACGGCAGCGGCAATCGCCCCCGAGCCCTGCAGCGCACGGCCCAGAATAATGCCCCAGATAGAGTCGGTGCAGGCAGCGATAATACTGCCAAGGACAAACAGTAACAGTCCGCCGACGATCAACGGCTTACGACCAATGCGATCGGAGAGCAAACCAAAAGGAATCTGAAATATTGCCTGGGCAAGGCCATAAATGCCTATTGCCAGGCCAATTAAGGTTTCACTCGCGCCCTGTAATGCCATGCCATAAGTGGTCAGTACCGGCAGGACCATAAACATTCCCAGCATTCGCAGGGAAAAGACCGTACCGAGGCCCCATGTGGCGCGCAGCTCCACCGGAGTCATTTTATTATCGTTCATTCCAACCTCTGTTAATGTGCTGCATTTATTCTAGGGGGCGGGGCAGGGCGGGTAAAACAATAGTTTTTAAGCAGTGGTAACAAAAAGAAAGGGCGCGAAAATCGCGCCCTTTTCATACTGTATCGGTACCGGTTACCAGACGTAAGTCAGCAGATCCTTCGAGGCCGGAGCCATCGAATCTACCGACATCATCACGCTCAGCGCGGTGATGGTAACGATAGAGAAGACAAACAGTTTACGCGCCCAGACACGGTCATCTGCGGTTTTGTAACCCGATAATGCCATGCCGAGCCACCAGACGCTGACCGCAGCGGCCACCACCAGATATTTGTAGCCCGCGTAGCCTCCCAGCGTCAGCATCAGCGTGGCAATCATAAATGCCAGGATATAAAGCGTAATATGATTCTTAGCCACGGAAATGCCTTTCACCACCGGCAGAACCGGGATGTTTGCTGCC
This sequence comes from Pantoea sp. AS142, assembly GCF_037152305.1. NCBI lineage: Bacteria > Pseudomonadati > Pseudomonadota > Gammaproteobacteria > Enterobacterales > Erwiniaceae > Pantoea > Pantoea sp. AS142. The sequence continues at coordinate 127,727 of NZ_JBBCMO010000001.1, forward strand.
TGATAATCTTTAAAGCGGAAGATAGCAATCGCGTACGAATGCGGCATCTGCCACAGGCTAAAGATAGCCAGCAGGATCAACGCGCCAGCATCAAACTGGTTGGAGACCGCGCAGTAGCCGATAACCGGCGGCGCAGCACCCGACAGGCTTCCAATCAGCGTACCGTAAACGGAGTTACGCTTCATGTAGAGGCTGTAAATGCCCACGTAAACCACGAAGCCCATTACCGCCAGCCACATGGCCAGCGGATTAGCACCGAAGTAGAGCAACGCAAAGCCAGCAATACCCAGCACAGTGGCATAAACCAGGCTTACTTTCGCGGAGATGAGGCCTTTTACCAGCACCCGATTCCTGGTTCTCTCCATCTTGATATCAATGTCACGGTCAATCACATTGTTGAAAACACAACCGGATGCAACCACCAGTGACACGCCCACCAGGGTGATGAGAAACAGGGCGTAATCCGTGTTGCCTTTAGAAGCCAACAGAAATCCGCCGATCACAGAAATTAAATTCCCGAAAATAATTCCTGGTTTTGTAACTTGCAGGTATTGCTTAAACATTACGCGTGACTCTTTAGTGAGGCATCATGTTGTAGTTGAGGTTCCACATGATCCACAGTGAGCCTACTACGACAATCAGGATGATGATGGCCGAGAAAACAATGGCTACCATGTTCCAGCCACCCTCAGATTTGCTGTCTAAGTGCAGGAAGTAAACCAGGTGAACCAGCACCTGAATCACTGCGCAAACCAGAACAACACCGAGGATAGTACCGTGAGATGCACTGCCATCCATTACCATCCAGAACGGGATTGCTGTCAGGATGATAGAGAGGATGAAGCCAATCATGTAGGACTTCACGCTACCGTGTGAAGCACCATGTTCGTTAACAGAATGACTCATTACATGGCTCCCATCAGGTAAACAACGGTGAAGACGCAAATCCAGACCACGTCCAGGAAGTGCCAGAACAGGCTCAGACACATGATACGGGTGCGGTTAGTCGCGTTCAGGCCACGTTTGGAAATCTGGAACATCAGGACCAGCATCCAGATCAGACCTGAGGTCACGTGCAGACCGTGGGTACCGACCAGTGTAAAGAAGCCAGACAGGAAGCCACTGCGATTCGGACCAAAGCCTTCAGCAATCAGGTGATGGAACTCATAGATTTCCATCCCGATGAAGCCCAGACCGAACAGGAAGGTCAGCGCCAGCCAGCCGATAACGGCACCTTTTTGCTCCTTGTTCATGGAGATAACAGCCATGCCGTAAGTGATCGAACTCAATAGCAGCAGGGCGGTTTCTACCAGAACAAACGGCAGCTCAAAGATATCTTTGCCTGCCGGGCCACCGGCAGTGTTATTGACCATGACGGCATAGGTCGCAAACAGGGTTGCGAAGATAATGCAGTCACTCATCAGGTAGATCCAGAAGCCAAAGACTTTATTGGCTCCTGCATCGTGATGCCCATGTTCCGCATGGGCGTCGTGGTGATGTTTAAGAGTTTCAGTTGACATTATTTCAGACCTGCTTTGCTGATTTCGTCAAAGTGCTGGTTCTCAATCTTCTGAACCTCGGCAACAGGAACATAGTAGTCCACGTCTTCGTCGAAGCTCTTCACGATCCAGGAAACGATCATGCCGAGGAATGAAACACCCGCCAGCCACCAGATATGCCAGATCAGCGCGAAACCCATCACCGTCGCGAATGCGCAGATGACAATTGCGGCACCGCTGTTTTTCGGCATATGAATCTCTTCATACGATTCCGGCTGTTTGTACGCTTCGCCTTTCTCTTTCATTTCCCAGAAAGCGTCACGCTCATGCACATGTGGGATGACAGCAAAGTTATAGAACGGTGGTGGTGAAGAGGTTGCCCACTCCAGCGTACGACCGCCCCATGGGTCACCTGTCACATCACGGTTCTGATCGCGGTCACGTACAGAGACGTAGAACATGGTCAGCTGACACAGGATACCCAGTGCAATCAGACCGGCACCGCCCGCAGCCACTACCAATAAGGTGTGGAACTGTGGATCGATATCCTGGCTCAGACGACGGGTCATACCCATGAAGCCCAGTGCGTACAGCGGCATGAAGGCGACGAAGAATCCAATGATCCAGAACCAGAATGCGCGCTTGCCCCAGGTTTCGTTCAGGGTGAAGCCGAATGCTTTCGGGAACCAGTAGGTTACGCCTGCCATACAACCGAACACCACGCCACCGATGATAACGTTATGGAAGTGTGCAATCAGGAACAGGCTGTTGTGCAGAATAAAGTCAGCACCTGGAACGGCCAGCAGTACGCCAGTCATACCCCCTACGGAGAAGGTTACCAGGAAGCCAACGGTCCACAGCATGGCAGAGTGCATCTGAATGCGGCCCTGATACATGGTGAACAGCCAGTTAAAGATTTTCACCCCGGTTGGAATGGCGATGATCATCGTCATGATACCGAAGAAGGCGTTAACGTTGGCACCTGCACCCATGGTGAAGAAGTGGTGTAGCCAGACGATAAACGACAGCACGGTAATGGCGATGGTCGCCCACACCAGTGAGGTATAACCGAACAGGCGTTTTTTGGAGAAGGTCGCGGTAATTTCTGCGAATACACCAAACACCGGCAGAACCAGGATATACACTTCCGGATGGCCCCAGACCCAGATCAGGTTGACGTACATCATCATGTTCCCGCCCATTTCATTGGTGAAGAAATGGAAGCCGAGATAACGATCAAGGGTCAACAGTGCCAGAGTCACCGTCAGAACCGGGAACGCAGCGATGATCAGGACGTTGGTGCACAGCGCGGTCCAGGTAAATACCGGCATTTTGAACAGGCTCATGCCCGGTGCGCGCATCTTCAGAATGGTCACGAAGAAGTTAATACCGGTTAAGGTCGTACCAATACCTGAGAGCTGAAGGCTCCAGATCCAGTAATCGACCCCGACCCCGGGACTGTACTCCGCACCAGAGAGCGGCGGATACGCCAGCCAGCCGGTCTGTGCGAACTCGCCCACACCCAGCGACAGGTTAACCAGGATCACACCGACCGCAGTAAACCAGAAGCTCAGGTTGTTCAGGAACGGGAACGCGACGTCACGTGCGCCAATCTGCAATGGAACGGCGATGTTCATCAGGCCAACCACGAAAGGCATCGCTACGAAGAAGATCATAATCACGCCATGCGCGGTGAAGATCTGGTCGTAGTGGTGCGGTGGCAGAATGCCTGCTTCACCGGCCGAAGCCATAACCTGTTGGGTACGCATCATAATGGCATCAGCGAAACCACGAATCAGCATGACGAACGCCATGATGATATACATGATACCCAGTCGTTTGTGATCGACTGACGTCAGCCATTCAGACCACAGATATTTCCACTTACCAAAATAGGTGAGCGCAGCGACCAGCGCCAGACCACCTATGATGATAGCGGCGACCGTAACCATGATAATCGGCTCATGATACGGCACTGCATCCAGTGTTAATTTTCCGAACATCGTATTATTCCTCGGCTCCCGCGGAAGCGGCGTGACTCATGTCCATACCTTCATGCTGAGGCATGTCCATTTTCCCGTGGCTCATCTTGAACTTGTCGATGACTTGCATGAACAGTTTCGGATCAGCTGAAGAGAAATATTCCACCGGGTGATTTTCGCTTGGCACGGCCACTTTCTCGAAATCATCCATAGTGCTCAGCGTGTTAGGGGCTGCTTTAACTTTAGCCACCCACTGCTGGAATTCCGCATCATCTTTGGTTGCAATGGCTTTAAACTTCATGCCAGAGAAACCACGACCACTGAAGTTCGCAGAGATACCGTCAAAAATGCCCGGCTCATTCGCAATCAGATGCAGCTTGGTCTGCATACCAGCCATCGCATAAATTTGGCTGCCGAGCGTTGGGATGAAGAAAGAGTTCATGACGGAATTAGACGTGATTTTAAAGTTCACCGGAGTATTTGCCGGGAAGGCAATCTGGTTCACGGTCGCAATACCCTGTTCCGGGTAAATAAACAACCATTTCCAGTCCAGCGCAACCACATCGATCTCAACCGGTTTCACATCAGATTGCAGCGGTTTGCTGGGCTCCAGTGCGTGGGTTGATTTCCAGGTCAGCACGCTGAGGAAGAGAATGATCAGGATTGGAATGGTCCAGACCACGGCTTCCACTTTGTTAGAGTGTGACCAATTGGGGCTGTACTTCGCATTCGTGTTGGACGCCCGATATTTCCAGGCAAACACCACGGCCATCAGGACTGCGGGAATCACGACGATCAACATCAGGCCAAAGGCAGTCAGTATCAGCGAACGTTGCTCCAGTGCAATCTGTCCTTTGGGATTCAACAATGCACTATCGCAGCCACTCATTAATAAAGTGCCTGCAATTAATGACAAAATCCCCAAACTTTTATTGTATTTACTGAGTCTCATTTAACGACCTCAATGACAAAGGGCTCTATTGTCGTTTAAGTGTGCGCGCATTTTACGGGAAGGTTTATGCAGTGTAAACCAGCTTAAGGATGTGTCAGATACGTGTTGACACCTTTTGCTAAGGGTGTCACAGATGTTGCGTCAGGTGACAAATAATTAACGCAGACAAGCAGTTGGCGTCAATATAACAAAAACCAGTGGAAGTAACCGTAAAAAAATCAGGGAAAGGAATAACCCTTACTTTTAACTCCCAAATATTTAACAAGTCTGCATCATTTCCGCGATGAAATTTAACTAAAGTAATTGCTCACCGTTTTTTAGTATTTCCGCTGCGCCTCCTCAGGCCATATTGTTATTTTTTAAAAATAACACGCGATGATAAATGACGGCGACTTATCCGTTTGTCATAAAATAAGCCGCAGCCCGTTAACCTGTCGATTTCTCTTGAGCGTCTGATGCAGGTAACACAGGGGTTCTCTTCAGCGCCCGATAGTCCAGCAATACCCCCAAAAGCACCGCCAGCAGAGAGAGCGTCATCCCCAACTCAAAAAGGCGGGTGAGCAGCGGTGTCAGTACAGTGACTTCCAGGGCATTCAGTGCCAGAGCGACCAGCCAGAGAGCCAGTACGCCACATCCTGCTGCAAACAGACGATTAGTCCAGCGATAGCCATGAGGATAGTAGCTACGTGTGGGAAAATTGCCACTTTGCTCGACCTGATTCAGCGTTTGCCGGCAAAAAGCCAGAAGCACCAGGCCTGGCAGTCCCGCCACCACCGTAAAAGCATAAAAGGTTGGCCAGCCCCAGAGTTCCACCAGCCAGCCCGCTGCCGGGCCGACATAGACACGGCCTACCGCTGAGAGCGCCGATAACAGGGCAAACTGGGTCGCTGAAAATGATTTATTGCACAGCGTCATTAATAGCGCCACAAAGGCCGCGGTACCCATGCCGCCACAGAGATTTTCGACAAAGACTGCGCTGGCCATGCTCCACAACTGTTTGTCTGTTACCGCCAGCAGCCAATAACCAAAGTTCGAGACCGCCTGCAGTGCGCCGAAAATCATCAGCGCCCGGAACAGACTCAGGCGCTGCATCAGCACGCCCCCATAGAGTGCCCCGATAATGGTTGCCAGCAGACCCAGCGTTTTGTTGACCAGGCCGACGTCACCGGCATTGAACCCAACGCCGCGAATCAAAAAGGTGGTGGTCAGCGAGGCGGCAAACGCATCGCCCAGCTTATAAAGAATGATCAGAGTGATCAGCAGCCAGGCATTGTTACGCTGAAAGAAATCGTTTAGCGGATCGACAACCGCCTGACGCAGCGAATGGGGGGGAGAGGAGCGTGTGTCTGGCTCGCTCGCCATCAGTGTCGCGATAATGCCCGGCACCAACATGAGTGCCATCAACCAGTAGGTCACCTGCCAGCCCAGATAGCGGTCAGCGAGCCACAGCGCAAGCCCGCCTGAAATCAGCATCGCCAGTCGATAACCCAGCACGGTGATAGCCGCGCCGCTGCCGCGCGCTTCAGGCGGCAGGATATCGGTTTTCCAGGCGTCAAAAACAATGTCCTGAGAGGCGGAGCAGAAGGCGATCAGCACCGCCAGCGCTGCCATTAGGGTAAGGTCGCGCCCTGGTTGCAGAAATCCCATTGCGATAATGCCGCCAATCAGCGCCAACTGACTGACCAGTAACCAGCCGCGACGCCGGCCCAGAAAAGGCGGCGTATAACGATCCATCATCGGCGACCAGAGAAACTTAAAAACATAAGCCTGGCCGACCAGCGAAAAGAAGCCGATGGTTTTCAAATCGACATTTTCCACTGTCATCCACGCCTGCAACGTGCCCGAGGTCAGTGCCAGCGGCAGTCCGGATGCAAAACCGAGGAGCAGTAACACGGCTGCGTTTTTCTGGCTGAAGAGGCGAAGATAGTGATTCATGCGGATCCTGCAGATAACAAGAAGCCCTGCGCAAGGCAGGGCAGAGGAGAGACTGGATTAACGGGCGTTCTGCTTAATGAAGTCGTTGACGCTGGTGTCCTGAGCCATGTCCGCGATCACATCGCTCATGGTCGCATTCACCGCGTTAGTAATCTTCTGGTTATTAGCGCTGAACGCGCCTTCTACACTGTAAGTCTGGCGGTAGTTTTTAACCTGCTTGTTGCCATTTTTCGCTGTCGCGATAATGGAGATGTCCGCTTTAGTGGTAATGCTGTAGCGCACATTGCCCTGGGTGACATCAGCATAAAGGTTGTTAACCACAATCTGCAGATCGACAGCGCCATTAGGACCAACCATATAGCCGCGGGCTGTCATCTGTTTCTCCAGCACTTCCTGCAGCAGGAAACGCAGATCACGCGATGGCGTTAAGGTCACTAACTGACCATCACGGTTAACTTTTGCCAGCGCCTGATCTTTACGCTGATCGGCACCGTTAATACTAACGGTCACGCCCATCAGGCCTGGATCCTGCTGCGGAAGCTGAATTTTAGGCTGGATAGTCAGGGTATTATTGCTGGTTGCACAGCCAGCTAAAATGAACGCAGCCAACAGGGGTAATAACAGTTTTTTCAACATACTTTTTCTCGTTGATGTCAGGGGGTTGGTTTGCAAAAACTGCGGTCATCATAGCATTGCCCTGCTGTGAAAAAAGCCCTGTTCCAGGGGAATTTGTGTCTGAAACTATTTTAAGCGGGGCGATGGGTAGGACAGTTTGCGGTTCGTTTCAGCTGCGTTATTATGCGCGTCGTCGGCATGCAGCCTACAAATGCAATATTTAGCGTCAGCTGGCGGGTAAGCGCACTAAAAGCGACTAAGATTGAATGAGATGGGGCACCGCGCTCGCCATTGAGGAGTAATAGCCATGATCCGCGAACAAATAGAAGAAAAGCTGCGTGTGGCGTTTCAGCCAGCTCATCTGGAAGTGCATGACGAAAGTTACCGGCACAACGTTCCTGCCGGATCGGAAAGTCACTTTAAAGTGGTCATTGTCAGCGACTGCTTTGCAGGTCAGCGCTTTCTGGCGCGTCATCGCCTGATTTATGGCGAACTGGCGGCTGAATTAGCGGGCAGTGTACATGCCTTAGCTCTGCATACTTATACTTTGAAAGAGTGGGAAGGGCTGCAGGATACCGTACTGGCATCGCCTAACTGCCGTGGTGCCGGAACACTCGCCTGATCTCCCTTCTCTGAAACGGCCCACGGGCCGTTTTTTCTGTAATTTAGCGAAAAACGCGATCCCCGGCTCAAAAAAGCAGCAAACCTGCTGAAAAGTGGTGAGTTAGTATCCTCGACTCATTCCAGCGATGCCGCTATAATGCTGCGTCTATTTTTCCGGAATGTCTTCGGGACGCTTCTGGTAACAGGGATCAGGTTCTCTTCACGGAAGCCGTCCCGGTTGTTGGATACGGCGCATTTCACTATGTGTGGTGTCTGAAGTTGACCGAGCACGTGATTTTTTGAGGTAACAAGATGCAAGTTTCTGTAGAAACCACTCAGGGCCTGGGCCGTCGCATTACGATTACTGTCGCTGCTGACAGCATCGAAAGCGCAGTAAAAAAAGAACTGGTTGACGTTGCCAGGAAAGTTCGCATCGATGGTTTCCGTAAAGGCAAAGTGCCGATGAACATCGTGGCGCAGCGTTACGGCGCTTCTGTCCGTCAGGACGTGCTGGGCGAGCTGATGACGCGCAACTTTGTTGACGCTATCATCAAAGAAAAAATCAACCCGGCTGGCGCGCCTAACTATGTGCCGGGCGAATACAAAGAAGGTCAGGATTTCACCTACTCGGTTGAATTCGAAGTCTATCCGGAAGTTGAGCTGAAAGGCCTGGAAAACATCGAAGTTGAAAAGCCATTGGTTGAAGTGACTGATGCCGATGTGGATACCATGCTGGACACCCTGCGCAAGCAGCAGGCCAACTGGATCGAGAGTGACGCTGCTGCAGGTCCGGAAGATCGTGCCACTATCGATTTCAACGGTTCCGTTGACGGTGAAGAATTCGAAGGCGGCAAAGCCGCTGATTTCGTTCTGGCCATGGGCCAGGGCCGCATGATTCCAGGCTTTGAAGAAGGCGTTGTGGGTCACAAAGCGGGCGAGACCTTCACTATTGATGTGAAATTCCCGGACGACTACCACGCAGAAACCCTGAAAGGGAAAGAGGCGAAGTTCGAGATCGTGCTGAAGAAAGTCGAAACGCGCGAACTGCCAGAGCTGACTGAAGAGTTCATCAAACGTTTCGGCGTTGAAGATGGTTCAGTTGCCGGTCTGCGCACTGAAGTGCGTAAGAACATGGATCGCGAGCTGAAAGGCGCTATCCGTAACCGCATCAAAACTCAGGCGATCGACGGCCTGGTTGACGCTAACGAAATCGACGTGCCAGCGGCACTGGTTGACAGCGAAATCGACGTTCTGCGTCGTCAGGCTGCACAGCGTTTTGGTGGCAACGAACAGCAGGCGCTGGAACTGCCACGCGAACTGTTTGAAGAGCAGGCTAAACGCCGTGTTGTTGTCGGTCTGCTGCTGGGCGAAGTGATTCGTACCCACGAGCTGAAAGCTGATGAAGCACGCGTAAGCACAATGATTGAAGAGATGGCTTCTGCGTATGAAGATCCGCAGGAAGTGATTGAGTTCTACAGCAAGAATAACGAGCTGATGAACAATATGCGCAACGTCGCGCTGGAAGAGCAAGCGGTTGAAGCGGTCCTGGCGAAAGCTAAAGTGACCGAGAAAGAGACTAACTTCCAGGATCTGATGAATCAGACCACTCAGGCCTGATTACGCATTTAACCGTCAGTGCTAAGCCCGTGGCTGAAAAGTCGCGGGCTTTTTTGTGTTTTGCGTCCAGATAGCAACTCTTTGCCGCTATTTGTCTAATTAATCGGCAAATTATTCACGCATCGCTTTTTGCGGGTTAGCGAACAGGGAAAAGATTGTTATGCTTGAAACATGCGTGCAGTACCCCCAGATAAAGGGAGTATGCAGGAATGAGAGTGAGGCTGGCTGATTAACCGTCCTGAAGGTGTCGGAAAGGGGCGCCGCGTGGAGTTTCCCGTGCGTCTTACGTAGAATCGGTACAGAATGTTGCCAATGAATTTTTTCCAGGAGACGGTAATGTCATACAGTGTCGATCGTGAATATACTGCACCGCACAATGCGCTGGTGCCAATGGTGGTTGAACAAACTTCGCGTGGTGAGCGTTCTTACGACATCTACTCCCGTTTGCTAAAAGAGCGTGTAATCTTTCTGACGGGTCAGGTTGAAGACCACATGGCTAATCTGATCGTGGCGCAGATGCTGTTTCTGGAAGCTGAAAACCCGGAAAAAGATATCTATCTCTACATCAATTCACCGGGCGGTGTGATCACGGCCGGTATGTCGATTTACGACACCATGAAATTTATTAAACCGGATGTCAGCACCATCTGTATGGGGCAGGCCTGCTCAATGGGCGCCTTCCTGCTGACGGCGGGTACCAAGGGCAAACGTTTCTGTCTGCCAAACTCACGTGTGATGATCCACCAGCCACTGGGCGGCTATCAGGGTCAGGCATCAGACATTGAAATCCATGCGCGCGAGATCCTTAAAGTCAAACAGCGTATGAATGAACTGATGGCTGAGCACACCGGTAAAACGCTGGAAGAAATCGAGCGCGATACTGAGCGTGATCGTTTCCTCTCTGCAAGTGAAGCGGTAGAGTACGGATTAGTCGATTCAATTCTGACGCATCGCCAATAAGACCCGACTGACCCCTGTCCCTGGTCTATAGTTAACAGGACAACGGGTCTATTATGGGTTGAATGAATTTCGGTCGTCCATGTACGGCCTGAGCCGTACGCGGGTATGGCCTGAGAACAAGAAGAGGTTAACTGATGACAGATAAGCGCAAAGACGGTTCAGGAAAGTTGCTGTACTGCTCTTTTTGCGGCAAAAGCCAGCATGAAGTGCGAAAGCTGATTGCCGGGCCGTCAGTGTATATCTGCGATGAGTGTGTTGACCTGTGCAACGACATCATTCGCGAAGAGATTAAAGAAGTTGCTCCGCATCGTGAACGTAGTGCATTGCCAACCCCACATGAGATTCGCCATCACCTCGATGATTATGTCATCGGTCAGGAAAGAGCGAAGAAAGTGCTGGCGGTCGCGGTCTATAATCACTACAAGCGTCTGCGCAACGGCGATACCAGTAATGGCATCGAGTTGGGTAAAAGTAACATTCTGCTGATTGGCCCGACCGGTAGTGGTAAAACGCTGCTGGCAGAAACTCTTGCACGCCTGCTGGATGTGCCGTTCACCATGGCTGACGCCACCACACTGACTGAAGCCGGTTACGTGGGTGAAGATGTTGAAAACATCATCCAGAAACTGCTGCAGAAGTGCGACTATGACGTACAAAAAGCGCAGCGCGGCATCGTCTACATTGATGAAATCGATAAAATCTCACGTAAGTCTGATAACCCGTCGATTACCCGTGACGTGTCAGGTGAAGGCGTACAGCAAGCACTGCTTAAGCTGATTGAAGGCACCGTGGCTGCCGTTCCACCGCAGGGTGGACGTAAGCATCCACAGCAGGAATTTTTGCAGGTTGATACCTCTAAAATTCTGTTTATCTGTGGCGGCGCATTTGCCGGCCTGGACAAAGTGATCTCCCAGCGTGTGGAAACCGGATCCGGTATCGGCTTCGGTGCAACCGTAAAAGGGAAATCGCAAAAAGCCAGCGAAGGCGAACTGCTTTCACAATGTGAGCCAGAAGATTTGATCAAGTTTGGTCTGATCCCTGAGTTTATCGGTCGTCTGCCTGTGGTTGCGACCCTGAGTGAGCTGAGCGAAGAAGCGCTGATTCAGATTCTACGTGAGCCGAAAAACGCGCTGACAAAACAGTACCAGGCGCTATTTAACCTGGAAGGCGTTGAACTGGAGTTCCGTGATGAGGCGTTAACCGCCATTGCTAAAAAAGCAATGTCACGTAAAACCGGAGCGCGTGGTCTGCGTTCAATTGTAGAAGGTGCGTTGCTGGAAACAATGTATGACCTGCCTTCCATGGATGACGTAGAAAAAGTAGTGATTGATGAATCAGTTATTGAAGGTCAGTCTGAGCCCATGTTGATCTACGGTAAGCATGAAGCGCAGGCATCTGGCGAATAATTAAACAGATCATCCATGTTGTACTATTAAAAAAGGGGAAAATGTTTCCCCTTTTGCTTTTCTCGCCTCTGTGACGTTGAATGTCGGACAATCATCCCCATATACTCAGATACCTGTGGGTTTAACTGCATACCTGCCTGATGCGGTTCCCATCACCTGGCGGACATTAAACAAAGAGAGAGCTCTATGAATCCTGAGCGTTCTGAACGCATTGAAATCCCCGTGTTGCCGCTGCGCGACGTGGTGGTTTATCCGCACATGGTAATTCCGTTGTTTGTTGGCCGGGAAAAATCAATTCGGTGCCTTGAAGCCGCAATGGATCATGATAAAAAAATCATGCTGGTCGCACAGAAAGAGGCTTCAACGGATGAACCTGGCATTAACGATCTTTTTTCAGTAGGGACCGTTGCATCAGTACTGCAAATGCTGAAACTGCCGGATGGCACTGTCAAAGTTCTGGTCGAAGGTTTACAACGCGCCCACATTACGACGCTGGCCGATAACGGTGACCATTTTGTGGCACAAGCTGAATATCTGGTTTCGCCAGAGATTGAAGAGCGTGAGCAGGAAGTGCTGGTGCGCACGGCGATCAATCAGTTTGAAGGCTATATCAAACTCAATAAAAAGATCCCACCTGAGGTTTTAACCTCGCTGAATAATATTGATGATGCGGCCCGCCTTGCCGACACCGTCGCAGCACATATGCCACTGAAGCTGGCAGACAAACAGTCTGTGCTGGAGATGTCCGACGTCAACGAACGTCTGGAATATCTGATGGCGATGATGGAATCTGAAATCGATCTGCTGCAGGTTGAGAAGCGTATTCGCAACCGTGTTAAGAAGCAGATGGAGAAGAGTCAGCGCGAGTACTATCTGAATGAGCAGATGAAGGCGATTCAGAAAGAGCTGGGCGAGATGGACGATGCGCCTGACGAGTATGAAGCGTTAAAACGCAAAATCGACGCGGCGAAAATGCCGCAAGATGCGCGCGAGAAAGCGGAAGCTGAGCTGCAGAAGCTGAAAATGATGTCCCCGATGTCTGCTGAAGCGACCGTGGTTCGTGGTTACATTGACTGGATGGTTCAGGTTCCGTGGAACGCACGCAGTAAAGTGAAGAAAGATCTGCGTAAAGCGCAGGAGACGCTGGATACCGACCATTACGGCCTGGAGCGCGTGAAAGACCGTATTCTTGAATATCTTGCGGTTCAGAGTCGCGTCAGCAAAATTAAAGGGCCGATTCTGTGCCTGGTCGGACCGCCAGGGGTAGGTAAAACCTCCCTTGGTCAGTCGATCGCCAAAGCCACCGGACGTAAATATGTGCGTATGGCGCTGGGTGGCGTGCGTGATGAAGCTGAGATTCGCGGTCACCGTCGTACTTACATTGGCTCTATGCCGGGTAAATTAATCCAGAAAATGGCAAAAGTCGGGGTTAAAAATCCCTTATTCCTGCTGGATGAGATCGACAAAATGTCCTCTGACATGCGCGGTGATCCTGCGTCAGCGTTGTTGGAAGTGCTTGACCCTGAGCAGAACATTGCGTTCAACGACCACTATCTGGAAGTCGATTATGACCTCTCTGATGTGATGTTCGTGGCGACCTCGAACTCAATGAATATCCCGGCACCGCTGTTGGATCGTATGGAAGTGATTCGTCTGTCGGGTTACACCGAAGATGAGAAACTGAACATCGCCAAGCAGCATCTGCTGACCAAGCAGATTGAGCGTAACGCCCTGAAAGCCAGTGAGATTACGGTCGAAGATAGCGCGATTGTGGGCATTATCCGCTACTACACCCGTGAAGCTGGCGTGCGTAGCCTGGAGCGTGAGCTGTCAAAATTGTGCCGTAAAGCGGTGAAATCACTGCTGATGGACAAGACGAAAAAGCATATCACTATTAACGGCGAAAACCTCAAGGACTTCCTGGGCGTACAGCGCTTTGATTACGGTCGTGCTGACAGCGAAAACCGTGTAGGTCAGGTGACGGGGCTGGCGTGGACGGAAGTGGGTGGCGATCTGCTGACTATCGAAACCGCCTGCGTACCGGGTAAAGGCAAGCTGACTTACACCGGTTCTCTGGGTGAAGTGATGCAGGAGTCGATTCAGGCTGCGCTGACTGTGGTGCGTGCACGTGCCGAGAAACTGGGTATCAATGGTGACTTCTACGAAAAACGTGACATTCACGTTCACGTTCCTGAAGGCGCTACACCGAAAGATGGTCCAAGTGCCGGTATCGCTATGTGTACTGCGCTGGTCTCTTGTCTGACCGGCAACCCGGTGCGGGCAGATGTGGCGATGACCGGTGAGATTACCCTGCGTGGTCAGGTGCTGCCGATTGGCGGGTTAAAAGAGAAACTGCTGGCAGCACACCGTGGTGGTATTAAAACCGTGCTTATCCCGGATGACAACAAGCGTGACCTGGAAGAGATTCCGCAGAACGTGATTGCCGATCTGGAAATCCATCCGGTGAAACGCATTGAAGAGGTGCTGAATCTGGCACTGGAAAATGCGCCTTACGGTATGCAGGTCGCAACAGCAAAATAGTGATTAACGGCATAAACCGTTAAAAAGCGGAGCTGGCAAGGCAATTGGCGCTTGCCAGCTTTTTTTTGTGCCGCTAATTTAGGTGGTTGCCGACGCAACGTTCTCAGAGAAATTCCGTTGTTTCGGCTCCACAGGCTTGATATAACTTGCTGCGCGTTCGTACCAGGCCGGAATCCGGGTACGATGTGAAATAATAAAAGAGGGGATGAAGAGAGTGAATAAGTCACAATTGATCGACAAAATTGCTGCGGATGCTGATATTTCTAAAGCGGCAGCGGGACGTGTTTTAGATGCATTTATGGGCTCAGTTTCAGATGCGCTGAAAGACGGTGATGAAGTGGCTCTGGTGGGTTTCGGCACATTCTCTGTGCGTGACCGTGCTGCACGTACCGGCCGCAACCCGCAAACCGGTAAAGAGATCACCATCCCGGCCGGTAAAGTACCAGGCTTTCGTGCTGGTAAAGCATTGAAAGACGCTGTCAATTAATAACAACGAATAGATTCATTGACGCATTTTCTTCAGTGGATTAGAGGACGATTAACGCGTTCTCATGTAACATACGGGCACATCAATCAGATGTGCCTTTTTTGTTTTAGCGCCGGTGAGATATCGGGCCGTAAGATGGACCTGGACCGGATTGAGACTGCCAGTTAAGCCAGCAGTTGCGTGAGTCGCCAGCCAGTGGCGAATTGCGACCGAGCTTTACATTCACACTACAGCGGAGCGTTGCCATACCATGATGGACAATTTACGCGCGGCGTCGAACCATGTCGTGCTCAAGATTATTTTGGGGCTGATTATCTTCTCCTTTGTGCTGACGGGCGTTGGCAACTATCTGATTGGCGGCAATAACGATTATGCGGCCAAAGTTAACGGCCAGGAGATTAGCCGGGGACAGCTGGAGCAGGCGTTCAACAGCGAACGCAGTCGTCAGCAGCAGATGCTGGGCGATCAGTTCTCGCAACTGGCCAGCAACGATGGCTACATGCAGCAGATTCGCCAGCAGGCGTTGTCGCAGTTAATCGATCAGGCGCTGCTCGATAGCTACATTAAAGATCTCCACCTCAGCATCAGTGATGATCAGGTCAAGCAGGCTATCTTCAATCAGCAGGCTTTTCAGACCAACGGCAAATTCGACAATGCTAAATATCTGTCTCTGATCGGCAACATGGGTTTCAGTGCCGACCAGTATGCTGAAGCGCTGCGTAAGCAGCTCTCCAATCAGCAGCTGATCAATGCCGTGGCTAACACCGACTTCACGCTGAAAGGCGAAGCCAGCAAACTTGTGGACCTGGTTTCACAGCAGCGCGATATTCGTCAGGCGACGCTGGACGTCAATGCGCTGGCGGCGAAACAAACCGTCACCGACGGCGAAATCAGTCAGTACTATCAGCAGCATAAAACCAGCTTTATGGCACCGGAACAGTTCCGTGTCAGCTACATCCTGATGGATGCCGCCAGCATGCAGCAAAATGCCAGCGAGGCCGATATTCAGGCCTGGTACGACCAGCATAAAGCGGACTATTCGCAGCCACAGCGTACGCGCTACAGCGTCATTCAGACCAAAACTGAAGCCGATGCGAATGCGGTTCTGGCTCAGCTGAAAGGTGGTGCCAGCTTCACAGATGTGGCGAAAGCCAAATCAATTGACCCTATCTCTGCGCGTCAGGGCGGTGATATGGGCTGGCTGGAACCGTCAACAACGCCGGATGAGCTGAAAAATGCCGGTCTGACCGAGAAAGGTCAGATGTCAGGTGTGATCACATCTTCAGTGGGCTTCCTGGTGGTTCGTCTCGACGATATCCAGCCAGAGCAGGTTAAGCCACTGAATGAAGTTCGCAATGCCATTGCAGCGAAAGTGAAGCAGGAGAAAGGTGTTGATGCCTTCTACAAACTGCAACAGAAAGTCAGCGAAGCGGCCAGCAATGACAATGAGTCACTGGCGGGTGCCGAGCAGGCTTCGGGTTTGAAAGCGAAAGAGACAGGTTGGTTCAGTCAGGATACGCTGCCAGACGATCTTAACTTCGATGCAGTGAAGCAGGCGATCTTTAACGGTGGGCTGGTAGGGCAAAACGGCGCACCGGGCAATAACTCCGATATCATCACTGTCGATGGCGATCGTGCCTTTGTGCTGCGTATCAGTGAACATAAACCGGAAGCGGTAAAACCGCTGGAGCAGGTTAAGGCGCAGATCACTGACACGCTTAAGCATGATAAAGCGACGCAGCAGGCGAAAGCTCAGGCCGATAAGCTGCTGGCCGATCTTAAAGCAGGTAAACAGGATGCGCTGACTGCCGCAGGTCTGACGCTCAGTGCCAGCAAGACCGTTGATCGTAATGCACAGGATCCGGTGGCACAGGCCGCCTTTAATCTGCCTCAGCCTGCGGAAAATAAACCTTCCTGGGGTGTCAGCGAAGATATGCAGGGGAATGTGGTACTGCTGGCGGTTGATAAGGTTAAAACCGGCAGCATGCCGCAGGCGCAGATTGACGAAATGGTCAAAGGCGTCACGCAGAATAATGCGCAGCTGACGTTCGAAGCGTTACTGCAAAACCTGCGTAAAGAGGCCAAAATTAAGTACGGCGCTGCCGCACAAATGCAGTAAGCCTCGCAAAAACTGCGCAACAACTGTAATAACAAAAGGCCGCATTCGCGGCCTTTTCCATTTCTGTCATCTCGCTTTTGAGCCTTGTGCGCAGTAGTGACACTCTGTCGCTGCTGTTTACACACAAGGAGAAACACAGCATGGCTAAACCTAAACTCGTTGCCCTCTTTTTTTCACTCGCGCTGGGCGGTGCATTCTGTCACAGCGGCGTCGCTGCGGCCCCTGAACCTGTCAGCACTGCCGACGCAGCATTGCCTGCGTCGAAGCCAGAAGCATCCGCACTGCCACAGCATGAGCAGGAGCAGGTCAGCATCAATGAAGCGACAGCTGAACAGCTCTCTGCCGTCATGAATGGTGTGGGACTGAAAAAGGCGCAGGCGATTGTGGGCTATCGTGAACAGTACGGACCATTTAGCGCGATTCAGCAACTCAGTGAAGTGCCGGGTATCGGTAATGCGCTGATAGAGCGGAATGCGGCTCGGCTGAAATTGTGAGGCAGTACGCATCTGTGATGCTTAACCCACGATAACCAGGCGACTCTGCTAAAGTGAACAGGTCCAACCAGTTCATTCACAGCAGCAGGAGAGCATGATCATGCAGACCACCCTCAAAGTGCGCGGCTATCATCTGGATGTCTATCAGCACGTTAACAATGCGCGCTATCTTGAGTTTCTGGAGGAGGCGCGCTGGCAATGGCTGGAAGAGATTGAAGCCTTTCACTGGTTGCAGGAACAGAAACTGGCTTTTGTGGTGGTAAACATTAACATCAATTACCGTCGCCCTGCCGTGCTGGGCGACGTACTGACCATAGACAGTGAAATCACGCAGTTAAATGGCAGGAGCGGTATTATTGCACAGCGGGTGATGCTGGCAGACCAGGAGACACTCGTGGCTGATGCTGCAATCACCTTTGTCTGTATTGATTTGCAGACCCAAAAGGCAGTGTCGCTGGAAGGGGAATTACGTGAACGACTGATGCGTTTGATGACATGAGCTGACAAAAGGCGGCAAACCGGGGTTCTGTGCCGCCATGCCAGACGGCCTCAGTTAAGGCCGCTCTTTGCCTTCAATGCGGCCATCACGCCAGCACGATCATTGAGATAACCCTGCAAACCATTGGCGCGTAAATGACAGGCGGCACACTCGCCACATCCGTCACCTTTTATGCCGTTATAGCAGGTCAACGTCTGTTCGCGTACCAGCGAAAGTTGCTGCCAGTAATCTGCCAGCGCCCAGGTTTCCGCTTTGTTGAGCCACATCAACGGCGTTTCAAAACGGATATTGCGCGCCATACCAAGTGTGACCGCCTGGTTCAGCGCTTTGACAAACTCATCGCGGCAATCGGGATAGCCGGAAAAATCGGTCTCACAAACGCCGGTGATTATCGCTTCCGCTTCTACCTGATACGCATAAACCGAGGCCAGCGTCAGAAAGAGAATGTTGCGTCCCGGCACGAATGTACTGGGTAATCCACTGGCATCGGGATTGTAAGCCGGCACCGGAATATTATCTCGCGTCAGGCTGCTGACGGCGAGGTCGTTCAGCATGGTGACATCCAGCACTTTATGCGCACGCGCACCCAGCTTAATGGCCAGATCCTTTGCTACATCGATCTCTTCCCGGTGGCGTTGCCCATAATCGAAAGTGACGCAGTGGACTTCATCATATTGCTGTAAAGCCTGAATAAGGCAGGTAGTGGAGTCTTGTCCACCGCTGAAAACTACAACAGCGCGTTTCATGGCGTTTTCCTGATAATTAAATTTTGCGCTTATGGTAATGCCTCATTCCTCGGCTGAACAGCTGTAGGGCGAATCAATAGGCGGCGGAATCCATGCGCGACTGAAATCGAACCAGCCTGGCGTATTCAGTTCAATCCCTTCAACGCAAGGCGGTGCGTAAATCTGGTAGCGATAATTGAAGAGTGGCAGCAGGATGCCGCCCGTCATAGCAATATTGTTATTGCCGCACCAGTCGGTGGCACATTCAGCATAGGTAAACTGATCCATAAAATGGCCGTTAAGCTCTCGCGCCAGCCGTTCAGACTCAACATAAAGCTGACAGGGATGCTCGACAAAATGGCACTGCCCGCCATAAAACGTGATCTTTTCAATTTTACTCTTCGCGGTACTGGCGGCCATTACCGCAATAAAGGGCAGCCCCAGCAACTTTGCGAAGTAAGCCTCAGAAACAGCAGTACTGCCTGACGAGGCTTCAATAATCGGCGTGTGCTGTTTGATCCAGCCGTTGGAAAGGCCGTAGAGGAACAGGGATCGTGCCAGCCGGTGTTTAAGACTGCCACTGGGATGGGTGCTCTCATCTTTCAGATAGAACCAGATGCCGGGATGCCGGGAAAGTCCGCCAGATCGAAACGGATCAAATGGGTCTCAGCCGATCGTTGAAAATCAGCGTTAATTTCGTTGATAGCGTGATGAATCCAGCAGGTATGCACCTCAGGCGTCCGGTAAAAAATGATGCAGCGATTTTATGGCACGTGCAGGAAAAAGAGATGGCGAAATTACCGCTAAAATCGCGGTAATGGAGAAAATGATTCTCTCGGAGTTCCTAATGCTAGACAAAACTGACCTGAAATTGCTCTCACTGCTGCAGCATGACTGTGCGCTGTCGCTGCAGTCGCTGGCGGATGCCGTCAACCTCACCACCACACCCTGCTGGAAGCGACTGAAAAAGCTTGAAGATGATGGCATTATCCGCGCACGGGTGGCGTTATTGGATGGGGACAAAATCGGACTGTCACTGACGGCATTTATGTTTGTTAAAACACAGCAGCATAGCCGCGAATGGTATCAGGCATTTGTCTCGATGGTGAGCAGCATGCCAGAGGTGATGGCCTTCTACCGTATGGCAGGCGAGTATGATTACCTGCTGCGCATCCAGGTGGCTGACATGAAAAGCTATGATGCTTTCTACAAGCGATTAGTGAATGGTGTGCCAGGCCTGATTGATGTGACATCCAGCTTTGCCATGGAAGAAATTAAATACACCACGGCTTTACCTGTCGCCCCCTAAGGGCCTGAGATTGAGAACAGCGTTGTGCGATTATTCAGTCAATTAAGTTGGTATTTTCTGCGGGAGTGGCGGCGCTATCTGGGCGCGGTCATCCTGCTGATTGTTATTGCTATTTTGCAGTTGCTGCCGCCACATGTGGTCGGGGTAATTGTTGATGGTGTAACGCATGACAACATGAGTACCAGCCGCATTATGATGTGGATTGGGATCATGCTGGCAACGGCACTGGTGGTCTATCTGCTGCGCTATGTCTGGCGCGTACTGCTGTTTGGTGCTTCTTACCAGCTGGCGGTTGAACTGCGCGAAGATTTTTATCGCCAGTTGAGTCGTCAGCAACCAGCATTTTATTTGCGTCACCGCACCGGCGATCTGATTGCGCGCGCCACTAACGACGTGGATCGGGTGGTGTTTGCCGCTGGGGAAGGCGTACTGACGCTGGTCGACTCGCTGGTAATGGGCTGCATGGTATTGCTGGTGATGAGTACTCAGATCAGCTGGCAGCTGACACTGCTTGCGCTGGTGCCGATGCCCATTATGGCAATCGTGATCCATCGCTGCGGTAATCAGTTGCACCACCGCTTTAAGCTGGCACAGGCGGCATTCTCCAGCCTGAACGATCAGACACAGGAGAGCCTGACCAGCATCCGAATGATTAAATCCTTTGGTCTGGAACAGCATCAGTCGCAGCAATTTTCTGACATCGCCCGTGATACCGGTGAAAAAAACCTGCGCGTGGCGCGGATCGATGCCCGTTTCGATCCCACTATCTATATCGCTATCGGCTTCTCAAACCTGTTGGCGATTGGCGGCGGCAGCTGGCTGGTGTGGCATGATCAGATGACGCTGGGGCAACTTACCAGCTTTGTGATGTATCTCGGCCTGATGATCTGGCCAATGCTGGCGCTAGCGTGGATGTTTAATATTGTTGAACGCGGCAGCGCCGCCTGGAGCCGCATCGGCGCGCTGCTGGCGGAAGCGCCAGCGGTGGAAGATGGCGATAATTCACTGCCACCTGAACCGGGCACGCTGCAGGTAGCGATTCGCGCCTTTCACTATCCGGCCAGCGCTGGCCCGGTGTTAAGCGATGTCAGCTTCCAGCTGAAACCCGGCCAGATGCTGGGGCTGTGCGGGCCAACTGGCAGTGGCAAAAGTACACTGCTCAGCCTGATTCAGCGCCACTTTGATATTCAGCAGGGCGACATCCGTTATCATCAGATCCCGCTGCCGCAGCTGCGGCTGGATAGCTGGCGCAGCCGTCTGGCCGTGGTCAGCCAGACACCGTTCCTATTCTCAGACAGTGTGGCGAACAATATTGCGCTGGGGAAACCAGGCGCAACCCAGCAGGAGATTGAACATGCCGCCACGCTGGCCTGTGTTCATGACGATATCCTGCGTCTGCCGAAGGGCTATGAAACGGAAGTCGGGGAGCGTGGTGTGATGCTGTCAGGTGGACAGAAGCAGCGTCTTTCGATTGCCCGGGCGCTGCTGCTGAATGCCGAAATTCTGATTCTGGACGATGCGCTTTCTGCGGTGGATGGGCGTACCGAACACGAAATCCTGCATAACCTGCGCATCTGGGGGCAGGGTCGAACGCTGATTATCAGCGCGCACCGCCTATCGGCGCTGACGGAAGCCAGTGAAATTCTGGTGCTGCAGCAAGGCAGCGTGGCTCAGCGAGGCGACCACGACGCGCTGACCGCCCATGCTGGCTGGTATCGTGATATGTACCGTTACCAGCAACTGGAAGCAGCGCTGGATGATGATGAAAATGAGAAAGGAGTGCCGCATGGCTAAGTCTGCACGCTTGTGGCCTACCCTGAAGCGCCTGCTGAGCTACGGTAAGCCATGGCGTAAATCCCTGTCGCTGGCGGTAGCCATGCTGTGGATCGCTGCCGCGGCTGAAGTGACCGGTCCGGTGCTGGTCAGCTACTTTATCGATAATCTGGTGGCGAAACATCAGATGCCCTGGGGGCTGGTCGCGGGGCTTGTAGTTAGTTTTATCCTGCTTCAGCTGCTGGCCGCCGCGCTGCACTACTGGCAGGCGCTGTTGTTCAACCGTACTGCTATCGGTGTGGTACAGCAGTTACGCAGTGATGTGATGAATGCCGCCCTCTGTCAGCCCCTGAGCGCTTTTGATACTCAGCCGGTCGGGCAGATTATTTCGCGTGTAACTAACGATACGGAAGTGGTCCGCGATCTCTATGTCACGGTGGTTTCAACTGTGCTGCGCAGCGCCGCACTGGTTGGCGCGATGATGGTGGCGATGTTCAGCCTTGACTGGCGAATGGCGCTGGTGGCGATGATGATTTTCCCGCTGGTACTGGTGGTGATGTTTATCTATCAGCGCTACAGCACACCGATTGCGCGCCGGGTTCGCAGCTATCTGGCAGACATCAATAATGGCTTTAACGAAGTGATCAGCGGGATGAGCGTGATTCAGCAGTTTCGTCAGCAGGCGCGATTTGGTGAGCGGATGGGCGAAGCGAGCCGCTCTCACTATCTGGCACGAATGGAAACGCTGCGTCTTGATGGCTTTCTGCTGCGTCCGCTGTTGAGTCTGTTTTCAGCAATGGTGCTGTGCGGGCTGTTGATCCTGTTTAGTTTCTCAGTGCCTGGCGTGTTTGAAGTGGGTGTGCTGTATGCCTTTATTACTTACCTGGGTCGCCTGAATGAGCCGTTGATTGAGTTGACTACTCAGCAATCGATGCTGCAGCAGGCGGTAGTTTCAGGCGAGCGTATCTTTGAGCTGATGGATGCCGCGCAGCAGCAGTATGGTGCCGATGAGCAGCCACTGGCATCAGGTCATATCGCCCTGCACAATTTGAGTTTTGCTTACCGTGAAAACCGTGATGTGCTGAGTGATATCAATCTTGAGGTCGCACCGCGTGAGTTTGTGGCGCTGGTGGGACATACCGGCAGCGGCAAAAGCACCCTGGCTAACCTGTTAATGGGTTACTACCCGGTGACGCGTGGCGAAATCCGTATTGATGACCGACCCATTGGCGAGCTGAGCCATGCCGTGCTGCGACGCGGTATCGCGATGGTGCAGCAGGATCCGGTGGTGCTGGCCGATACACTGCTGGCGAATGTCCGGCTGGGCCGCAACATTAGCGATGAGGCCATCTGGACAGTGCTGGAACAGGTGCAGCTGGCTCCGCTGGCGCATGCCCTACCGGAGGGTGTTCATACCCGGTTGGGCGAGCAGGGCAACAATCTGTCGGTTGGGCAGAAGCAGTTGCTGGCGCTAGCCCGGGTGCTGGTTGATCTGCCGCAGATACTGATCCTTGACGAGGCGACGGCTAATATCGACTCCGGTACTGAGCAGGCCATTCAGCAGACGCTGACGACGCTTCGCCAGCACAGCACGCTGGTGGTGATTGCTCACCGACTCTCAACGATTACTGAAGCGGACAAAATTCTGGTGCTGCATCGCGGTCGAGTGGTTGAGCAAGGCACCCATCAACAACTGCTGGCGATGCAGGGACGTTACTGGCAGATGTATCAGCTGCAGCAGGCAGGTGATGAACTGGCGTCGGGCGTGACGATAACAACTGAAAGCTAAGTTGCACCTTTTTTGCACATCTTTCTCGGAATAATCTGTACTAACGCACTCTTTTGATGCCTGTGGCACCAAAGGGGTGCACTCCTCCGCTGCAATCCCTGCCACAAGTTAACCCTGTTGCAGTACTCCTATAAAACATCCCTTGTCATGTCTCGCCTGAATAACTGATTAACGACAGTTTTACACTCTGGCACAGGCTTTGCTTATATCCCTGCGTGTCCGTAAACGTTACCTATTTACTCGCTGGAGGGGATCCAATGAAGCTGGTTACCGTCGTAATTAAGCCATTTAAGCTGGAGGATGTACGTGAAGCTTTATCCTCTATCGGCATTCAGGGACTGACTGTCTCCGAAGTGAAAGGTTTTGGCCGTCAGAAAGGCCATGCAGAACTCTATCGTGGCGCAGAGTACAGCGTGAACTTCCTCCCGAAGGTCAAAATTGATATCGCTATTGCCGACGATCAGTTAGACGAAGTGGTGGATGTCATCAGTAAAGCGGCTTACACCGGTAAAATTGGCGACGGTAAAATTTTCGTGGCTGAACTGCAGCGCGTCATCCGTATTCGTACCGGCGAAACCGACGAAGCCGCTCTGTAATTAAGACTCAGTACTGTGAAGGGATGGAATAAAAATGAATAGAATTTTCGCTAAGTTGGGCCTCACCAGCCTGGCACTGTTACCCTCACTCGCGATGGCAGCGCCTGCCGTTGCGGACAAGGCTGATAATGCATTTATGATGATTTGCACCGCGCTGGTGCTGTTTATGTCAATTCCAGGTATTGCATTGTTTTACGGCGGTTTGATTCGAGGCAAAAACGTCCTGTCAATGCTGACGCAGGTTGCTGTCACCTTCTCACTGGTGTGCGTTTTGTGGATGGTTTATGGCTATTCACTGGCGTTCAGTGAAGGCAACGCTTTCTTTGGTGGCTTTGGCTGGGCAATGTTGAAAAATATTCAACTCACCGCCGTTATGGGCAGCTTCTATCAATATATCCACGTGGCATTCCAGGCTTCCTTTGCCTGTATTACGGTGGGTCTGATCGTTGGTGCCATTGCAGAACGCATCCGTTTCTCTGCCGTACTGATTTTTGTCGGTGTCTGGCTGACACTGGCTTACCTGCCAATCGCGCACATGGTGTGGGCAGGCGGTTTCCTGGCACAGGATGGCGCTCTGGACTTTGCAGGTGGCACCGTGGTGCATATTAACGCTGCTGTGGCGGGGTTGGTGGGTGCTTATCTGGTTGGCAAACGTGCTGGCTTTGGTAAAGAGGCATTCAAACCACATAACCTGCCGATGGTCTTCACCGGCACCGCCATTCTCTATGTCGGCTGGTTCGGTTTTAATGCCGGTTCTGCTTCTGCAGCAAATGAAATCGCGGCGCTGGCCTTCCTGAACACTGTTGTCGCCACAGCGGGCGCGGTGTTGTCATGGACCTTTGGCGAGTGGGCGGTTCGTGGTAAGCCTTCACTGCTGGGTGCCTGTTCAGGCTTTATTGCCGGACTGGTGGCGATTACGCCAGCTTGTGGTTATGTCGGCGTGGGCGGTGCATTAATCATTGGCCTGGTCGGCGGCCTGGCGGGATTGTGGGGCGTGACTACCCTGAAAAAATGGCTGCGTGTGGACGACCCCTGCGATGTGTTCGGCGTGCATGGCGTGTGCGGCATTGTCGGCTGTATCCTGACTGGCGTGTTTGCCTCCTCTTCACTGGGCGGCGTCGGGTATGCTCAGGGCGTAACCATGGGCCATCAGGTCTGGGTACAACTCTTCAGCGTGGGGCTGACTATCGTCTGGTCGGGCGTTGTCGCCTTCATCGGCTTCAAGCTGGCTGACCTGATTGTCGGTCTGCGTGTGCCGGAAGAGCATGAACGTGAAGGTCTGGATGTAAATAGCCACGGCGAGAACGCTTACAACCAGTAATGGGTGGACACTGAAGAACAATCGGGGGCGAGCAATCGCCCCCTTTTTTTATTCGCTGCGCAGACGCATCACCCCTTCCTGAACCGTTGAAGCCACCAGCACACCCTGCTGATTGTAAAACTCGCCGCGAACAAACCCCCGAGCGCCAGAAGCCGAGGTACTGACCACGCTGTAGAGCAGCCATTCGCTGAAGTCGAATGGGCGGTGGAACCACATTGAGTGGTCAATAGTAGCGACCTGCATATCCGGCTCTAAAAAGCCTTTGCCGTGCGGCTGGAGTGCGACCGGCAGGAAATTGAGATCGGACGCATAGCCGAGTAGGTACTGATGGATGCGTAAGTCGGCGGGCAGTGGGCCGGTGGCACGGATCCAGACCTGGCGCTCAGGCTTATCCACATGTCCCCGAAGAGGGTTGTGAATTTGCACCGGACGGATCTCCAGAGGACGTTCAGCAATGAATTTTTCGCGTAATTTTTCTGGCAGCAGATGCGCCATTTTCTGCGCCATCGCTTGTTCAGTTAACAGATTCTCTGGGCCCGCCACCTGTGGCATCGGATTTTGGTGTTCAAACCCGCTTTCCGGTGACTGGAATGAGGCGGTCATATAAAAAATCGGCTGCCCATTCTGAATGGCACTGACGCGTCTGGCGCTGAAACTTTTGCCATCGCGCAGGGTTTCAACATCATAAATAATTGCTTTCTGGCTATCGCCGGGCCGCAAAAAATAACTGTGGAAAGAGTGAATAACGCGATCTTCCGCAACGGTTTGCTTTGCGGCGTACAGCGCCTGACCCACCACCTGTCCGCCAAACACCTGGCGCAGACCCAGATCTTCACTCTGGCCGCGATATAAACCCTCTTCCAGTTTTTCCAGATTCAACAAATTCAGCAGATTTTGCAGTGCCTGACTCATGGCGCATTCCTCGATATAGTGACCCGCTCAGTGTGAAAGATCGGACCAGTTGACGTCAATCAGACTTTGCGCTTTACCGGTCCCAGGCAAAATTTCATTTTTGTGCCAACATTAAGGACATACGGCGAGTGAAGCGCTGTAAGCAGGATTCGCTGCCGACAATCATTTTGATCAAATGGAGACG
Source organism: Pantoea sp. AS142 (assembly GCF_037152305.1). Classification (NCBI taxonomy): domain Bacteria; kingdom Pseudomonadati; phylum Pseudomonadota; class Gammaproteobacteria; order Enterobacterales; family Erwiniaceae; genus Pantoea; species Pantoea sp. AS142. Next base: position 154,045 of record NZ_JBBCMO010000001.1, read on the forward strand.
ACATCAATGAAGCTCAGGCATGTGTTCAGTGGAGTAGTTATGGCGGTTGCTGTTGTGGGATGCGCCGACAAGAGTAAACCAGTACCAACGCCAACCCTGGGTTCAGCGGTTGCAGGACAGACGGCGGCGATTGCGCAGCCTAATGTAAGTGGTTCCGTATTTATCCGCCAGCGTATTGCGTTGCCGCCGGATGCGGTGTTAACCGTGACGCTATCTGATGCGTCCGTTGCCGATAAGCCATCAAAAGTTCTGTCGCAGCGCGTGGTGCGTACCGAAGGCAAACAGGCACCGTTCCAGTTCGTGCTGCCGTTTAACCCAGCCGATATCCAGCCTGATGCACGCATTCTGTTAAGTGCAGCCATCTCAATCGACGGCAAGCTGGCATTTGTCACTGATGGCGTGAAGCCGGTGATCAACCAGGGTGGCACCAAAGCAGAGCTGCTGCTGGTACCGGTACCGTCAATGGCGATGCCAACCCAGCCGGGCGCAGCGACCACTGTTCCTTCGACTTCACCGACTCTGGTGACACCGTCTGCTGCTGTTCCTGCACCAACGCGTATTTAATTATCTGTCGGGGCGACATTGTCGCCCCTTTTCCTGCCTAAAATCGCCAGCGGTAAGTCTCAAGATCGAGCTTTCCATCATCACTCATCTCAATGCCTTCCGTTTCCAGTGCATCTCGCTGCCGTAACAGACGGTCGCCCTGAAGTGAAAGGGTGCCGTGACGATTGACTACGCGATGCCAGGGAAGGGTAGTGTGCTCGGGTAACCGGCTTAGTACACCACCGACCTGACGTGCTGCGCGCGGAGAGCCGGCCAGCAGTGCAACATCGCCATAGGTGGCGACGCGGCCAGGGGGAATCGCGGCAACAATTTGCCAGATGCGTTGCTGAAAAGTGTCTGGCTGATCCATGTGCTTATTTCATCAGGAAAAAGAATTTTAACTCTAGCATGGAGAGAGGACGATGAAAGCGTCAAAACGGCGGTTGTTCAAGAAAACAACGGTTGTCCCGACTACGCTTGCAATTGCCACCCCCTTCCCCGATAATGCCCCCGCTCTCGTAAAGAGGGCTTGTCAATGGGGGCCCTGTTGGTTCTCCCGCAATGCTAGCTTGTGAACTCGGTCAGATCCGGAAGGAAGCAGCCGTAGCAGGTGATGCGTGTGCCGGGATGTAGCTGGCAGGGCCCCCACCACTTTATCCCTTCGATAACCCCTTTCCCAGAAACTGCAGACAGGCAAAACCCGCCTGAGCCGATCCTTTGCTGGCAGGCAGGAATATCCGGTACTAACCTGGGGTCAAGCTAAACAGTAAACGATCGGATTAACGGACAAATTTCCATACTGAACCCGGGACTTTATCGTAGAGCTTGTTCATCGTCAATTCTGCTAAACGATGGTCCGCTGCCGAATAAAATACCGCTAACTCGTCTTCCGGTAATTCATACTTATTTTTTTCAATTACCCTTTCCAGGGTATCAAGTGAACGGCAACGCCGTAGTCTCATCAAATAATCGGTTTTAGTCAGGGTTTTGTTCATAAATAAACCGTTCTCATGTCTGTACTATAATGAATGGCTCGGTTGCTGGAGAAAAGCGCACTCTTCAGTGAACAGATTAAATAAGCGTTTCGCTGAACGTTGCCACCGTTGAAGATCCGGACTATTGACACCATAGTTGCTGAATAGCATAAAAGTATCATCAAGATATTCATCGATTTGCGAAATCAGCGCTTCATCTTCAACGTGCTTAATTTTGTAATTCATGGTGTAAGAGGCGATATGTTCAATCAAATCGTTAAGCTGCAAATTGCTTTCAGAAGTGGGATCATTTACCCAGCCATGATGGCTGTCGGTCAACGTTGCCATGCTGTCGTCAAACAGACTTTCACACAAGAATTTAAGCTGGGCAATATCATGCCGTTTCGGTGAGTATTCGTCCATCTTTTTCCCCTCCATAGCTAGCACAGTTGCCGCAGGGCGGCGATATAGGAGAACGCGGCCAGGAAGCGATTATTCGGGCAGTTATTAAATGGGATGCTTTAAAGATAGTGTAAAACCATTAGTTCTGCTCACCTCCATTACTAAATATTACAATTCATCACCAGGGGAGGGTTGCTGATTGTCAACCACATCAAACTCAAGTGCACCGGGCTTAATGTGAAAATTTACCCGCTCTGACTGAGTAACGGTTTCATTTAGATCCTGACAAGGACTAAATAAATTCCAGTCAAAATCGTAAAGTAATTTAAAACTATTCAGATCCAGGTATTCAACCGAGACAATTTTCAAACTGCCTGGAACTAACCGGGCATTTTGTGAGTACCAGCGTAAATCCCCCACCAGCAAATCAGTTATTTTGAGAATATTCCGCTGAATAATCTCTGCTATTTTTGTACAGTCTGATTCACCCGCAGCAATATCACATTCAATTCGTGACAGCATATCCGACCCGCTAATAACCGCTAATAAACCTATCATTGGTTTTCTGCAACCGGTTTGCAAGTCAATTGAGCACCAAACTCTTCATTTCTGCGATCTGCCAGACGCAGCCGCGGGCCGTTCTGCCTGTATACGTCTACCTGTGAGTGCAGGCGGTATTTATCTTTTGATACACAATCACCCATTCAACTGATGGCAACATCGGGTATGCTTGTTGTTATGTTATAACATATTGTTGGAATGATGCGTCGGAGTGGATTACTTATGTCATGGGTTGAGCGGCTGGGAGTCGCACTGCTATTCATTGCGCTGATTGCCGTGGCGATAAAATGGGGGATGAGTGCATGATCCTGTTTAACGCGCTTCGTGCTGGTTATCGGGGACAGGTTGTGACTCCGGCCATCACTGGCCAACTCGCCGCAGGATCAATGACCGCTCTGGTCGGGGCTAACGGCAGCGGCAAATCAACCCTGCTAAAAACCATTGCTGGCTTACTGCCACCCATAGCCGGGCGCTGTGAGCTGCAGGTTGCGCGCCGGGATATAGGCTGGTTGCCGCAGCGCACCGAACTGGAGACGCGTTTACCTCTGACGGTATTTGAACTGGTCTCAATTGGCTGCTGGCCACGCTGCGGCTGGTTCGGTGGCATTAACCGGATACTGCGCCGCGAAATCTGGCAGGTACTGGACGCGGTTAAGATGAGTGATTATGCGGATGCGCAGCCAGCGACGTTATCAGGAGGACAACTTCAGCGGGTATTGTTTGCGCGGCTCATGTTGCAGCGCAGTCAGCTCTGGCTGCTCGATGAGCCTTTTAACGGCATTGACAGCCAGACGGTCACATTGCTGATGTCGATCCTTGAGCAGCAGCAACAGTCCGGTACAACCCTGCTGGTGGTGCTGCACGATCGTCCGCTGGTGGCACGTTACTTCAATAACATCATGTCGATGGATGAGAGTAATGTCAGCTGCACCGGTATGCCTGTTTCCCCTCTACGGAGCGTTGTGCCGTGACCCTGATGCAGCCTTTTATTGAGTTTGGTTTTATGCGGCGCGCGTTGGTCGCCTGTCTGGCGCTGGCTGTCAGCGCTACGCCGCTCGGCGTATTTCTCTCGCTGCGTCGTATGAGTCTGATCGGTGATGCCTTATCACACGCAGTGCTGCCCGGAGCTGCCATTGGCTATCTGATCTCTGGACTGTCACTGGTTGCGATGGGTATCGGCGGCCTGATCGCCGGTTTAGCTGTGGCGCTGCTCTCTGGTGCGGTCAGCCGCTACACGCCCCTGAAAGAGGATGCCAGTTTTGCCGGGTTTTATCTCGGCTCACTGGCGCTAGGCGTCACGCTGGTTTCATTACGCGGCTCAAGTGTGGATCTGCTTCACGTGCTGTTTGGCTCGCTGCTGGCGGTAGATAACACTGCGCTGTTGCTGGTGGGCGGCATCGCTGCCTTTACGCTGATTCTGTTGGCGCTTATCTATCGTCCGCTAGTCATAGACGCGTTTGACAGTGACTTCCTGCGAGCGCAGGGAAGATGGAGCGCACCGCTGGTGCATGGGCTGTTTTTAATGCTGGTAGTGCTGAATCTGGTGGCGGGCTTTCAGGTACTGGGCACCCTGATGTCGGTGGGTTTAATGATGTTGCCCGCTGCCAGCGCCCGTTTCTGGAGTCGCCATCTTGACGCGATGCTGGTTATCGCCATTTTCATGGCAATGATTTCAGCGCTGGCTGGCCTGATGCTCTCCTGGCATTTTTCATTGCCGGCCGGTCCCGCTGTGGTGCTGAGCGCTGCCATGCTGTTTTTTTTCTCCATTCTTGCAGGGCCATGCGGCGGAATTTTGCGCCGCCATTAATTTAAAGGGGTATCTATGAAAAAATTACCGGTTAGCCTGGCGCTCGCTGCGCTGTTTGCCACACCACTAACGATGGCAAAAACAGTGGATGTGGTAGCCAGCTTTACCGTGCTGGCAGACATCGTTAAGCAGGTTGGCGGCGATCATGTCGAAGTAAAAAGCCTGGTGGGGCCGAATGGCGATCCCCATTCGTTTGAACCGACGCCACAGGACAGCCAGGCTCTGGCGAAGGCCGATCTGGTGTTTGTCAGCGGATTGGGACTGGAAGGGTGGATGGATCGGCTGGTTAGCGCCTCGGGGTATCGCGGCCAGCCCGTTGTGGCCTCAAAGGGTGTCACCACCCGCAGCATGCAGGAGGAGGGCAAAACCGTTACCGATCCTCATGCCTGGAACAGCATGCAGAACGGCGTTATCTACGCGACCAACGTGATGAACGCGCTGGTCAAAGCCGATCCCGAAGATGCTCCGGCAATTCGTCAGCGTGGCCAGAATTACATACAGCAGCTGCAATCCCTGGATCGCTGGGCAAAAACAGCCTTTGACGGCGTGCCAGCCGACAAGCGTAACGTGCTGACCAGTCACGATGCGTTTGGTTACTTTGGACAGCGATATGGCGTGACTTTCCTGGCACCCGTGGGGTTCTCTACTGAAGCTGAAGCGAGTGCCAGCAACGTGGGTAACTTAATCACTCAACTGAAGCAGCAGCACATCAACCGCTATTTCATTGAGAACCAGACCGACCCGCGCCTGGTAAAACAGATAGCCAGCGCCACCGGAGCCGAGCCGGGGGGGGAGCTTTATCCGGAAGCGTTATCCACGGGCTCTGGCCCGGCGGCCACTTATCAGGCGGCCTTTAAACATAACGTGAATGCGATGCTGAAGAGCATGCGCTAAGCATAAAAAAGGCCGGGCAAGCCGGCCAGTTATCACGACACAAACTAGCGTCTTTTCTTTCTTCCCTGTACGGCTTTAAAGCGTGGGTTCGTTTTACAGATCACGTAAATCCGTCCCTTACGGCGGACGACCTTACAATCGCGATGACGATTTTTTGCTGAACGCAGCGAGCTTAATACCTGCATGAGACTCTCCCTTATTTACGGCCAAGAAAGCGCCCGAAACGCTGGTTGAAGCGCGCGGTGCTGCCTTCTTTAGCAAAATCTTTTTGTTTGCCGGTGTAGAAAACATGCGAGGCCGACGACACATCCAGGGTGACGTAGGGCAACGTCTCGCCTTCAAACTCTACGGTGCGATCAGTTTTGATGGTCGATCCGATTTTGAACCAGACATCTGCCGATGTGTCATGGAAGACCACCTGACGATAGTGAGGATGAATATTCGCTTTCATAATACCTGTCTATGTAATGTTATAATATAACAATATTATGCGCTGCACCGGTCTGGATTGCAACTACCAGAGCGTCAGCAAAAGTGAAGAATCAGGAAAGGAGAAGGGCAGAATCGCAGGCATAAAAAAGGCCGCTTGCGCGGCCTTAGAGGAATGACAGTTTAGTGAGTCTGGTTATGCTCAACCGGATGACTGTTCCCCGGTTCCTCTTTGTTCTTACTGAAGCGGCGGCGAACCACTACGAAGAAGACCGGAACGAAGAAGATAGCCAGTGCAGTTGCGGTCACCATACCGCCGATAACACCGGTACCCACGGCGTTCTGCGAACCAGAACCGGCACCGGTACTGATCGCCAGCGGCAGTACCCCAAGGATAAACGCCAGTGAGGTCATCAGGATCGGGCGCAGACGCATACGACAGGCTTCCAGCGACGACTCAACCAGGCCTTTACCCTCTTTATCCATCAAATCTTTAGCAAATTCGACGATAAGGATGGCATTCTTCGCCGAGAGGCCAATGGTTGTCAGTAACCCCACCACGAAGTAGACGTCATTACTCAGGCCACGCAGGGTCGTGAAGATCAGTGCACCCACAACCCCCAGCGGAACAACCAACATGACCGCGAACGGAATTGACCAGCTCTCATACAGGGCCGCGAGGCAGAGGAAAACCACAATCAGCGAGATAGCGTAGAGCGCGGGGGCCTGATTACCTGACAGACGTTCCTGATAGGACATCCCCGTCCAGTCATAGCCGATACCGGCAGGCAATTTCGACGCCAGCTCTTCCATCAGGTCCATTGCCGCACCGGAGCTTTTGCCAGGTGCAGCCTGTCCCAGGATTTCCATCGCAGGCAGACCGTTGTAACGCTCAAGGCGCGGTGAACCATATTGCCATTTCGCCGAAGAGAAGGCGGAGAAGGGCACCATAGTTCCGCTGCTGTTGCGCACGTACCATTTACCAATGTCGTCTGGCAGCATGCGGGAATCCGCTTTACCCATGACGTAAACTTTCTTCACACGACCACGGTCGATGAAGTCATTGACGTAGGAACCACCCCAGGAGGCGGCCAGTGTGGTATTGATATCGCTTAACGCTACGCCCAGCGCCTGTGCTTTCTCCTGATCGATGATCAGCTTGTACTGCGGGGTATCTTCCATACCGTTAGGGCGCACCCCAACCAGCGTATCAGGATGCTGGGCAATCATGCCGAACAGTTGATTACGCGCTTCAGTCAGCTTCTCATGGCCAAGGTTGCCCTGATCGATGAGTTCAAAATCGAATCCGGTGGCATTACCCAGTTCGATAATGGCGGGCAGGTTGAATGGGATCACCATTGCATCTTTGATGGCACCCAGCGCCTGCATGGCGCGGCCAGCAATCGCCGGTACTTTCATATCGCTGCTGGTACGTTCATCCCATGGCTTCAGACTGACGAAAGCGATACCGGTGTTCTGTCCGCGACCGGCAAAACCAAAGCCGTTAACGGTGAACACCGATTTAACCGTGTCTTTCTCCTGCGTCAGGAAGTAATCAGTCACCTGATCCAGCACTTTCTGTGTACGTTCCTGCGTTGCGCCAGCAGGCAACTGCGCCTGAGCCAGCAGCAAGCCCTGGTCCTCTTCCGGTAAGAACGAAGAGGGCAGGCGCATAAACAGAAACGCCATGCCGACTACGATCACCAGGTAGATCACCATATAGCGGCCAGTACTGCGAATGATGTGGCCTACGCTATCGACATAGTGGTTGGTGCTTTTATCGAACATACGGTTAAACCAGCCGAAGAAACCGGTGGTTTTGCCGTGGTCGCCTTTTTTAACCGGCTTCAGCATAGTGGCGCAGAGCGCCGGTGTCAGAATCAATGCAACCAGTACCGACAACGCCATGGCCGAAACGATAGTGATGGAGAACTGACGGTAGATAACACCGGTCGATCCACCAAAGAACGCCATCGGGATAAATACCGCAGCCAGCACCAGGGCAATACCCACCAGCGCGCCCTGAATTTGTTCCATGGAACGCTTGGTCGCCTCTTTTGGCGGCAAGCCTTCTTCCGCCATAACGCGCTCAACGTTCTCAACCACCACGATGGCATCATCCACCAGCAAGCCGATGGCCAGAACCATTCCGAACATCGTCAGGGTGTTTATCGAATAGCCAAAGATGCTGATTACCGCGAAGGTTCCTAATAACACCACCGGTACGGCGATCGTTGGGATCAGTGTTGCACGGAAGTTCTGCAGGAACAGATACATCACCAGGAAGACCAGCACTATGGCTTCGATCAGCGTTTTCACCACTTCGAAAATGGAGATCTTAACGAACGGCGTAGTGTCGTACGGATAAACCACTTTCATGCCAGCAGGGAAAGTCGACTGCATTCTGGCCAGTTCAGCTTTCACCGCATTCGCGGTATCCAGGGCATTCGCACCGGTTGCCAGCTTGATACCGATACCGGAAGCAGGCTTGCCATTATAACGGGCAACGATCTCGTAGTTTTCAGCCCCGAGTTCAATTTTTGCCACATCACGCAGACGTACCTGCGAGCCATCTTCATTCACTTTCAGCAAAATTTTGCCGAATTCCTCAGTCGAGGTGAGACGGGTTTGCGCAATAATTGAGGCGTTAAGCTGCTGGCCCGGCACCGGCGGTGTGCCACCTAACTGACCGGCAGCGACCTGGGTGTTCTGGGTGTTCAGCGCACTGATAACATCAACCGGCGTCAGGTTGTAATTGTTGAGTTTGTGCGGATCCATCCAGATGCGCATTGCATACTGCGCACCAAACACCTGGGTATCACCAACACCTGTAGTTCGGCTCAGCGGATCTTTGATATTAGAGGAAATATAATCAGAAATATCATTCTGGGTCATATTGTCATCGTCGCTGATGAACCCCGCCACCATCAGAAAGCTATTGGACGATTTTTTAACCTGAATCCCCTGTTGCTGGACTTCCTGCGGTAACAGCGGCGTCGCCAACTGCAGTTTATTCTGCACCTGGACCTGCGCGATATCTGCATCTGTGCCTGACTCAAAGGAGATCGTCAGGGTCAGCGTACCGGATGAATCGCTGCTCGAGGACATATACATCAGTCCATCGATACCGTTCATATTCTGTTCAATGACCTGGGTCACCGAGTCCTGCAGGGTTTTAGCATCCGCACCAGGGTAGGAAGCCTGAATCTCAATTGCCGGCGGCGCAACATTAGGATATTGCTCGATCGGAAGTTTGAGAATCGACAGCGCACCGGCCAGCATGATGATGATGGCAAGGACCCACGCAAAGATGGGGCGATCGATAAAGAACTTAGCCATGAATCAACGGCTCCTGTTATGACGATGACTTGTCAGACTGCGGTTTTGAATCGGGTGCCGCTTTCGCATCGTCTGAGACTTCTTGTGGGGTAACCTGTGCGCCTTGCTTGGCGCGCTGCAGACCCGTGCTGATCACACGTTCACCCGCTTTAACACCGTCGGTGACTAACCATTTGTCGCCAATCGCCTGAGAGGTAGTGACCTGACGTGCCTCCACTTTGTTATCTGCACCGACCACCATAACCGTTGCCTGACCCGTAGGGGTACGGGTTACCGCCTGTTGTGGAATCAACAACGCATTTGGATTAGTGCCTTCATCCAGACGCGCACGAACAAACATGCCCGGTAACAGGACATGGTTCGGGTTCGGGACAATGGCGCGCAGGGTGATAGAACCTGTGGTTTCATCAACGGTGACGTCAGAGAACTCCAGCGTACCTGTTTGTGCATAGCTGCTGCCGTTCTGCATCAGTAGTGTCACGTTGGCTTTGCCATCGTTCTGCTTCAGCTGACCCGACTCCAGCTCTGAACGTAAGCGCATAAAATCTTCGCTCGACTGGGTGACGTCGACATACATCGGATCAAGTTGCTGCACGGTAGCCAGCGCAGTCGTTTGTGCGCTTTGTACCAGCGCACCTTCAGTTACCGACGATTTGCCAATACGGCCACTGATAGGCGAGGTGACTTTGGTATAAGCCAGGTTAATGCGGGCCGTTTCTACGTTGGCTTTTGCCACCTGAACCGCAGCATCATTTTGCGCGGCCGTGGCAACGGCGGTGTCGTAATCCTGCTGACTGATATATTTGGTGCCGAGCAGCGGCTTATAGCGCTTGACGGTCAGCTGAGCGATTTGTGCATTGGCCTGCGCCTGCGTTAAATCCCCTTTGGCGCTGTCGTAGGCTGCCTGGTAGGTAGCAGGATCGATCTGATAAAGAGACTGACCTGCTTTGACATCGCTGCCCTCAACAAAGTTACGCCTCAGAATGATACCGGAAACCTGCGGACGGACTTCGGCCACACGATATGCCGAGGTGCGGCCAGGTAATTCAGTCGAGATTTTCAGGGGTTCAGTTTTCAGTGTTACAACACCCACTGCTGGCGGTTGCTGGGCGGCTTGTTCGGATTTATTGTTGTCACATCCTGTTAATAAAAAGCTGCCTGATAGCATCAGGACGGCCGCCAGAGGCGATAATCCTCTGATTTTATTCATAAATAAACCTCTAGTGTCCGATATCAATTGGTTAATGGATCACAAACTGAAAAACCCATTGCTGTGTCAAGTCGCAGGTCATGCTATGGTACATACATTCACAAATGTATGTAAACTTACCTGTTTGTAAAAAAAGCCCCTTATGGCACGAAAAACCAAAGCGCAAGCACTTGAAACGCGACATCAAATTCTGGATGCCGCCATTGTTCTTTTTTCAGAACAGGGCGTTTCTGCCACTTCTCTGGCGGATATTGCAACGGCTGCCAGCGTCACGCGAGGGGCTATTTACTGGCACTTCAAAAATAAAGTCGATGTGTTACATGAAATATGGCTTCGTTGTGATGCCGGTCTGGATGATGTGGAACTTGAGTATCAGACAAATTACCCTGGTGATCCACTCTCTGTGTTGCGTGCAATGCTGGTCTATATCTTTGAAGCCACAGCAAAGGATCCGCAGCGCCGCGCTTTGATGGAAATCATTTTCCACAAATGCGAATTTGTGGGCGAAATGTCAGCACTAAAAAATATGCAGCAGAGCTTACTGCTGGAATCCTACGATAAAATCGAAGATGTCCTGCGCCAGTGTATTGAAGCCGGACAACTTCCGGACACTCTGAGCACGCGTCAGGCAGCCTTTATCCTGCGCGGTTACGTCAACGGCATGATAGAAAGCTGGCTGTTTGCACCGGATAGTTTTGATTTAGCCGGTGACGCACCTGTTCTGAGCAATGCCTTTATCGACATGCTGCGTCTCAGCCCTACGCTGACAGCCCGGCGCTAAGCAGGCTGTCGGTCACGCTTGTTCTCGAAATCGCGCTGCACGATGACCAGCGCTGAGAGCACGGTTTCCACCGGCAACTGATGCTCTTCCAGTAGCTGAATCAGATCAACGGCCAGTTTGATGTCGTCAGGGGCGTTTTCCAGAGGCATTTTTTCTCCTAAATACGTAATCGGGCCGCGACCAGTAGCATCAGCAATGCGCCAATAATCGCCATGCCCAGCGCGCCGACATGCAGCGTTGCCAGCGTGCCCAGTTCAAAGTAAGTGGCGACATAGCCGCCAATCAGAGCGCCGATCATCGACAGCGTCAGGGTCGCTATCAGGCCACCGGGTCGTCCCGGCATCAGCAAACGCTTCAGCAATCCCAGCAGTAGTCCGCATATCAGCCAGGTTAGTAAACCCATGGTTTTTCTCCGCGCAGAATCACACCCAGTATAGAAGCGCTTTTGTCACGCTGCGCTTTATTCGCTGTGCTCGCTATCGCGCAATGAAGAGGCCCATTCAACCGAGCGAATGGCCTGCCGACAGCGTGCCAGTCGTCCCTCTAACGTTTCCAGATCCTGTTTCAGCTGATGCTGTACCGCCAGCGTTTCGGCCAGCGCCAGTCGCTGCTCACGATTCTCGATCATCGCCAGCAAACGCCGTTCAAATTCACGGTACTCCTGATATTTTGTGGCGCGTGGATTAACGAGCGGCTGTTCGCGTCGGGTACGCAGCTGTTGGGTACCTGCCTCACGTTGCAGGGCGGCAATCTGATCGACCAGGCGTTCAGCCAGCCAGGCACTGCGGGCCAGATCGTGGCTGTTGTCGCACAGCCGGGCAAAGTTTTGTTCCACTTCCAGCAGGTAATCAGCCAGCCGTGTGCCTTTGGTGCGGAACAGCTGAGTGTCAAAACGAGGCAGACGGCAATATCCATCGGGATGGCGGACAATCTCCTGACGCAGGCTGATAAGGAGCTGTTGCAGGCGTTGTTCTGTAGAGATCGCACTCATCGCGTGACGCTCAATTGTGCTAACGTAAGCAAATGAGGAAAGAGCTGGGCGGCATTCATGCAACGCATTCTGTTATTAACCCTCGGCTGGCTGGCGATTGTGCTGGGGACGCTGGGCATTGTATTACCTTTATTACCCACCACGCCATTCATGCTGCTGGCCGCCTGGTGTTTTGCCCGTTCATCACCGCGTTTTCACCATTGGCTGCTGTGGAAATCGCCCTTTGGTCGTTATCTGCGTCACTGGCAACAGTATCGCGCGATGCCGCCGGGTGCGAAAGCGCGCGCTATCTGCCTGATCGTGGCGACCTTTAGTCTCTCACTCTTCCTGGTGCATCAGCTCTGGGTACGCATCATGCTGCTGATCATGCTGGCGGGGTTGCTACTGTTTATGTGGCGTATTCCGGTGGTGGCAGATGCAGCAGACGCACCACCGCCGCCGCGATAAAGTTGCATTTAGCCGGTCATTTGCTTAGATTTGGGCGTCTTCGTGCGTGGCTTCCCTTTGTGAATTGACTTCCGCTGAGCCTTTTATCAGGTATTAGCGCTTTTGAAGCTGCGCGAAACAGAATTTTTTACCAGGCGTATCATTATGACCGACACTGCGCAGCAGCTTGAATTCATTAAAAACAGCATTAAAAGTATCCCCGATTACCCCAAGCCAGGCATCCTGTTCCGTGATGTCACCAGCCTGCTGGAAGATCCCAAAGCCTATGCCGCGTCAATTGCGCTGCTGGTTGAACGTTACCGTAATAAAGGCATCACCAAAGTGGTGGGCACAGAAGCGCGCGGTTTTCTATTTGGCGCACCGGTGGCATTAGGTCTCGGCGTTGGTTTTGTACCGGTGCGTAAGCCCGGCAAACTGCCGCGTGAGGTTTACAGCGAATCCTATGCGCTGGAATACGGCACCGATCAGCTGGAATTGCACAAAGATGCTATCCAGCCAGGCGATCAGGTGCTGGTGGTTGACGACCTGCTGGCAACCGGCGGGACAATTGAAGCGACCGTTAAACTGATTCGTCGTGCAGGCGGTGATGTTAAAGACGCAGCTTTCATTATTAATCTGTTCGATCTCACCGGCGAAACCCGTCTTAATGCCCTGGGTGTTGAGAGCTATAGCCTGGTCAAATTCCCTGGTCACTAAGGCCACACTTTCGGCCTTGTCATCCGGCGAGGCCGTCACGCCGTTGGCGTCAGATAACGAGTGCCAGCCTAAAGCGTAGCTGGTAGACTACTGCAATCTTAAGGGGTTGCAGAGCGTCTGCGCTCATCTTTCCATCCAACTTCGTCGAATCCACATGAGCTATCAGGTACTTGCGCGAAAATGGCGTCCCCAGGCTTTTGCTGATGTTGTCGGTCAGGAACATGTTCTGACGGCGCTGGCGAATGGATTATCTCTGGGACGCATCCATCATGCTTATCTCTTTTCCGGCACCCGCGGCGTAGGGAAAACCACCATTGCGCGTCTGCTGGCCAAAGGCCTTAACTGCGAAACCGGTATCACTGCCACACCCTGTGGTCAGTGTGATAACTGCCGTGAAATCGAGCAGGGCCGCTTTGTCGATTTGATTGAGATTGACGCCGCATCGCGTACAAAAGTTGAAGACACCCGCGATCTGCTCGACAACGTGCAGTACGCCCCGGCGCGTGGCCGCTTCAAAGTCTATCTGATCGATGAAGTGCATATGCTGTCGCGTCACAGCTTCAATGCGCTGTTAAAGACGCTCGAAGAGCCACCTTCACACGTTAAATTCCTGCTGGCGACCACCGATCCGCAGAAACTGCCGGTGACCATTCTCTCGCGCTGTCTGCAGTTCCATCTCAAAGCGCTGGATGTTGATCAAATCCGTCAGCAGCTTGAGCATGTGCTGAAGCAGGAACAGATTGAAAGCGAAACCCGGGCGCTGCAGCTGCTGGCGCGTGCCGCCGATGGCAGTATGCGCGATGCGCTGAGTCTCACCGATCAGGCGGTTGCCATGGGGCAGGGCGCGGTGACCAGCAGCACGGTCAGCGTCATGCTCGGCACGCTGGATGATGAGCAGCCGCTCGGATTGCTGGAAGCGTTGGTTGACGGTGACGGCCAGCAGGTGATGAACCTGCTGAGCCAGGCCGCGTCACGCGGTGTTGAATGGGAGGCGCTGCTGGTAGAAATGTTGCGCTTGCTGCACCAGATTGCGATGGTTCAACTGCTGCCGACCTCGCTCAACGATGACGATGAGAGCAACGCCCTCAGGCTGCGTGAACTGGCACGCGTGGTGCCCCCCGCCGATCTGCAACTCTATTATCAGACCCTGTTGATGGGTCGCAAGGATTTGCCGATTGCGCCCGATCGTCGCATGGGGGTGGAGATGGCGCTGCTGCGCGCACTGGCGTTTCATCCCAAAGCTGCGGTGGCTGAACCCATTGCACGTCCCGCGTTAACCCAGCAGATGGCACCTGTGGTACCTGCGCAGACATCGTCGGCAGCATCTCCACCTTCACCGGTAGCACGGCAGCCGGCAGCACAGCCCGCCACACCGCCACCTGCCGCCGAAATGCCGCAAACAGAGTTGCCTGTAGCGCAGCGGACTCAACATCAGATGTCTGGGCCGCAGAATGTTGCCGCTCAGCCGCAGATGGCCGCGCCCGATCCTGCCCCGCAGAGTTCACCGCCGCCGGATGACCCCGCACTCTCCAGTTCAACCAGTCAGCTCCTGCAGGCGCGCACTCAGTTGTTGCGTCAGGGAGCGAACAAGCCAAAAAAGAGTGAGCCGGCAGCGCCAGGTGCGCGGCCGGCCAACTCTGCGCTAGAGCGGCTGGCCTCAGTCACCGAGCGCAGTCAGCAGCGTATCCGCGATCGCGATCCTGCCGCTCCGGTAAAAGAGGAAGCGTACCGCTGGAAAGCGGTAAATCAGCCGGTTGAAGTGGCGGAGCCGGTGGCGACACCAAAGGCCTTGCGTTCTGCTCTGGAGCATGAGAAAACCCCTGAGCTGGCGGCGCGTCTGGCCGAAGAAGCGCAACAGCGCGATTCCTGGGCTGCAGAGATTGCGACCCTGCCGCTGCCGAAACTGGTGCAGCAGCTGGCGTTAAATGCCTGGAAAGAGACCACCGAAAGCGGGGTCTGCCTGCATTTGCGTAGTAGCCAGCGTCACCTTAATTCACCATCGGCACAGCAGGTGTTAAGCGATGCGTTGAGTCAGCGTGCCGGGCAGAGAGTTGAACTCTCGGTAGTTGAAGACGATAATTCATCGGTGTTGACGCCATTAGAATGGCGTCAGGCCATTTACGAAGAGAAACTGGCGCAGGCGCGTCAGTCGATCACCTGTGATACCCACATCCAGACGCTACAGCGATTTTTTGATGCCGATCTGGATGAGGAGAGTATCCGACCTGTTTGAACACGCTACTGCTATTTTAACAATAGCGCTGTAGCCTCAGCTGAGAGAGAAAACTATGTTTGGTGGTAAAGGCGGATTGGGCAACCTGATGAAACAGGCCCAGCAGATGCAGGACAAAATGGCCAAGGTTCAGGAAGAGATCGCCGCGATTGAAGTGACCGGTGAATCGGGTGCTGGCCTGGTAAAAGTTACCATTAATGGCGCGCACAACTGTCGTCGCGTGGAAGTCGATCCCAGCCTGCTGGAAGATGATAAAGATATGCTGGAAGATCTGATTGCGGCAGCATTCAATGATGCTGCACGTCGCATTGATGAAACCCAGAAAGAGAAGATGGCTTCCGTTTCCTCAGGCATGCAGTTGCCACCAGGCTTTAAGATGCCGTTCTGATGCAAACCAGCCCACTGCTTGAATCATTGATGGAGTCGCTGCGCTGTCTGCCCGGCGTTGGGCCGAAGTCGGCACAGCGCATGGCGTTTCAGTTGCTGCAGCGCGATCGCAGCGGGGGCATGCGGCTGGCGCAGGCGCTAACCCGGGCTATGTCGGAGATTGGTCACTGTGCCGATTGCCGGACATTCACCGAGCAGGAAATTTGCACCATCTGCGCCAATCCACGGCGTCAGCAAAATGGTCAAATCTGCGTGGTGGAAAGCCCGGCGGATATCCATGCCATTGAGCAAACCGGCCAGTTTGGCGGTCGCTACTTTGTGCTAATGGGCCATCTCTCGCCGCTCGACGGAATCGGCCCGACTGATATCGGTCTGAATCGTCTGGAGCAGCGACTGGAGAGTGAAACCCTACAGGAAGTGATCCTCGCCACTAACCCAACGGTGGAAGGCGAGGCGACCGCAAACTACATTGCGCAACTCTGTGGTCAGTATGGCGTGGACGCCAGCCGTATCGCTCATGGCGTGCCGGTGGGTGGTGAGCTGGAGATGGTTGATGGCACCACGCTCTCCCATTCACTGGCAGGTCGCCAGAAGTTTAAATTTTAATCACTTGCCGGTGTTGTGACAGATGCCGGCTTGAAAATCTCCCCGTCATCCCCACATCAACCTCAACGTTTGTTCAACTTATTTTGTTGAGGTAGTAATGACCATGAAAGGACAAGAGACCCGTGGCTTTCAGTCGGAAGTAAAACAACTTCTGCATCTTATGATCCATTCTCTCTATTCAAACAAAGAAATTTTCCTGCGTGAGCTGATCTCCAACGCCTCGGATGCGGCAGACAAACTGCGCTTCCGCGCCCTGTCAGATTCCAGCCTTTACGAAGGTGATGGCGAGCTGCGTGTTCGTCTCTCTGTTGATAAGGAAAACCGTACCCTGACGCTCAGCGACAACGGTATCGGTATGCGTCGCGATGAGGTCATTGAGAACCTCGGGACTATCGCCAAATCGGGCACCAAATCTTTCCTTGAATCACTGGGCTCCGATCAGGCTAAAGATAGCCAGCTGATCGGTCAGTTCGGTGTTGGTTTCTACTCCGCATTTATCGTGGCGGATAAAGTCACGGTGCGAACTCGTGCAGCGGGTGCGTCAGCGGATGAAGGCGTGTTCTGGGAATCAGCGGGCGAGGGCGAATATACCCTGGCAGAGATCGAGAAAGCCGATCGCGGCACCGAGATTATCCTGCATCTGCGCGAAGGTGAGGATGAGTTCCTGGATGCATGGCGCGTACGCAACATCATCAGCAAATATTCCGATCACATCGCGCTGCCGGTTGAGATCGAGAGCAAAGATGAAGAGAGCGATGCGACTCACTGGGAGAAGATCAACAAAGCCCAGGCGCTGTGGACCCGCAACAAGTCTGAGATTAGCGACGAAGAGTACAACGAGTTCTACAAGCATATCGCCCACGATTTCACGGATCCGGTCGCCTGGAGCCACAATCGGGTGGAAGGTAAGCAGGAATATACCAGCTTGCTGTACATTCCGGCTCGTGCGCCATTCGATATGTGGAACCGCGATCAGAAACATGGCCTGAAACTCTACGTGCAGCGCGTCTTTATCATGGATGACGCTGAGCAGTTCATGCCGAACTACCTGCGCTTTGTGCGTGGCCTGATTGACTCCAATGATCTGCCGCTTAACGTTTCCCGTGAGATCCTGCAGGATAGCCGGGTGACGCAAAGCCTGCGCGCTGCGCTGACCAAGCGTACTCTGCAGATGCTGGAAAAACTGGCGAAAGATGACAGCGAAAAATACCAGACTTTCTGGAAAGAGTTTGGTCTGGTGTTGAAAGAGGGACCCGCGGAAGATCATGCTAATCAGGAAGCGATTGCTAAGCTGCTTCGTTTTGCCACCACCCAAAGTGACGGCGCGGCGCAGACCATTTCGCTGGAAGATTACGTCAGCCGCATGGTAGAAGGTCAGGAGAAGATTTACTACATCACGGCTGACAGCTATGCCGCCGCGAAGAGCAGCCCGCATCTGGAGCTGTTCCGCAAAAAAGGCATTGAGGTGCTGCTGCTTTCCGATCGCATCGACGAATGGATGATGAGCTACCTTACTGAGTTTGATGGTAAAACCTTCCAGTCAGTCAGCAAAGCGGATGAATCGCTGAGCCAGCTGGCGGATGAAGAGACCGAAGAGCAGAAAGAGGCGGAAAAAGCGCTGGAGCCTTTTGTTGAGCGGGTGAAAAACCTGCTGGGCGAACGGGTGAAAGAGGTGCGTCTGACGCATCGCCTGACCGATACCCCGGCTATTGTTACCACCGATGCCAATGAGATGACCACGCAGATGGCGAAGCTGTTTGCGGCGGCCGGACAGGAAGTGCCGGAAGTGAAGTATCTGTTCGAAATCAACCCGGATCATCCACTGGTGAAACGGGTTGCTGATACTCAGGATGAAGCACGCTTCGGTGAATGGATTGAACTGTTGCTGGATCAGGCTTTGTTGGCTGAGCGCGGCACGCTGGACGATCCTAACCAGTTTATCCGTCGCATGAACCAGTTGCTGAGCGAATAACGGTAACAGGCCGGTGGTTTTCACCGGCCTGACGCTGGTTGTGCAGTGCTGGCTCAGGGAGCATATGTCCTCTGCAAAGACGCAAAAGCCGCCTTCTCTGGCGGGCTATTCGTAGTCCGCGCTGCTTTGCACCCGGCATAAGCTCCCATCGCTTTGATTTTGGAGCCGTCTGTCTGACCCTGTTCACCCTTAATGTCGAGCAAGTTTACGCCGTTAAAAGCATAGAGTTTTCAGCAGTCTGAAACCGGTGATCATCACCGGCTTTTTTATGGCTGTGCGGCATCCTGCAGCCAGTTACGAAACAAACTAATCTCCATATCGTGACGACGGCTCTGCTTCGTCATCATCCACGTCGCTCGCTCCACACGTACAAAGCCCAGTGGGGCGATCAGGGTGCCATCTTCCAGCTCCTGGCGTACCAGCAAACGGGGTGCCATTAAAACGCCAAGGCCGTTTCGTGCCGCCTGAATGCCTAGCGTCAAACTCTCGAAATGCTTGCCACTGTTAAAGTGGCCACTAACACCCGCTGTTGCTGCCCACTCTGACCAGGCATGCAGCCGCGTATCCGCATGCAGCAAGGGCATTGTTGCCAGATCCTCACCGGCTTGCAGCTGCGAGGCAAAGTGAGGGGCGCAGAGCGGTCCAATCTCATCTTCGCTGACCAGGGTCGCGTCTATACCGGGTTCAGGGCGTTCACCCTGACTGAGGATCAGTACATCCACATGTTCGCTGCGCAGTTGTGGGACCTGTGTTAGTGGCTGAAAGTGAACTTCAATCTCTGGATAACGTTGATAAAAGCTGGCGATACGGGGAATCAGCCACTGTGCCAAAAAACTGGGGGCGCAGGAGATCCGAATCTGCTGAGGCAGGCCGGTGCGAATGTTTTCGCAACTGCTACGTAACTCACTGAATGCCTGCTGACAGCTCAGTAGCAGGCGATCGCCATGTGAAGTCAATTTAACGCGACCATTACTGCGGACAAAAAGCGGTTTGCCCATCCAGCTCTCCAGCTGACGAATCTGGTGGCTGATGGCGCTGTGCGTGACATGCAGATGTTCAGCCGCCGCACTAAAGCTGCTGTGCAAGGCTGCATGGTGAAAATAGTGCAGCGCTCTCAGTGGCGGCAGACCGTTCATCCTCATTTCCTGTGCAAAAAACTAACAGGGATTGTCAATTTATATCATTTTAAAGTCCAGCCGTATTGACCTACTTTATAGGGCAGATTCTGGCGGGTTGACTCAGCTTTATATTTGTGATTTTCCATGGATATTCCGCCTCGCTCAACCTGCGCTAACGCCGCACATTCTTTGAAGCGAGACAACCATGGCTCACGGTCCATTATCCTCTGAAACGTCAGCAGAGGCGCGCCATCGGTTACGCCTGGCGCTTTCACGTTTTTACAGGCTGGAGACGTTCGATCTCTTCTTCGCGCCCTCGATGCATGTGGCGAAGGTCCTTCTTTCCCAGCTCTTTCTGCGGCAGGAGCAGGCTCGCAATCAGAACCGTTACGCCTCGCACTATCCCGTCACCGAACTCAACAACCTGCCAGCGGTTCCGCTAATAGCGGGCAGCATTATGCTGGTACCGCATGTCGAATTGCCCCATGGCCGCGTGCGTCCGCTGCGGGATTGCCAGAATCAGGGCGTGACAGAGGCGAGCGAGAGTTTTGCCAGTGTGCTGCACCAGAAATTGATCGACGAAGCCCATCTGTTTGTCACCCGACTGGATCGCCACGCCGAGATCTGTAGCGATCTGGTGCTGGTGGCATTACGGACTCACGACTTCAGTACGCTGGTGCGAAGCGAACTGCGCCTGTTTGAACAGGGGTTGAGCCTGACCGCCACAGACGAGGCTCTGCGCCGCTTCAACGATCCGCAGTGGCGACCCTACAATACCGCCACCGTCGATGCGCTTTCCCTGTCAGGCCCGCTGCCGCTAAACTCCTGTCATCAGCCTGGACTGCCGTTTGCCAGCTTTCACATCCCGGCCTCCGTGATCTCTGCGCTGTCAGATGCCGAAGATGTGGTGAAATGGCCGCAGCAGGCGCGGCTGCTGCTCAAGGCTAATGTGCGCGGCAGCGGCCAAAAAAGTGTGAATATGTCGAATCATCTGAGCCTGCGACTGCAATCCCTGCTCAGTGCAGGCGGTAAATCTGAAAAAACGTGAGGCAGGCCAGCCGGGTCGGATTCAGGGCCATAATGCCAGTAAAGTTGCCCTGAGCGATCGGCGCCCTTCCTTGTGATGAGCGGGTCATAATGGTATGTTCTTCGGCTTCTAAGATAGATCAATGCGATTCGCAAGGGGATTTACGCAATGCGTATTATTCTGCTCGGTGCTCCGGGCGCAGGTAAGGGGACTCAGGCCCAATTCATCATGGAGAAGTATGGCATTCCGCAAATCTCCACTGGCGATATGTTGCGTGCAGCAGTAAAAGCAGGCAGCGAGCTGGGCAACCAGGCCAAAGCCATCATGGATGCTGGCAAACTGGTGACCGATGAGCTGGTAATTGCGCTGGTCAAAGAGCGTATCACTCAGGAAGACTGCAAAAACGGTTTCCTGCTGGACGGTTTCCCGCGCACCATTCCTCAGGCAGATGCAATGAAAGAGGCCGGGATCACGGTTGATCACGTGCTGGAGTTCGCTGTACCGGACGAATTGATCGTTGAACGTATCGTGGGTCGTCGTGTTCACACGCCATCTGGCCGCGTTTATCACGTCACTTTTAATCCACCGAAAGTGGAAGGCAAAGATGATCTGACCGGCGAAGCGCTGACCACGCGTAAAGACGATCAGGAAGAGACCGTGCGTAAGCGCCTGGTGGAGTATCATCAGATGACCGCGCCGTTGATTGCTTATTACAGCAAAGAAGCGGAAGCGGGCAATACCGCCTATCACAAAATCGATGGTACCCGTAAGGTGACCGAAGTCAGTGCCGAGCTGGCTAAGATTCTGGGCTAGGCTCAAAGGGGCTGGTATTACTGGCCCCTTTTGCAGTAATTGCTTTTACCTCCCACTAATTCCGCTACAATTTCCCTGTTTTCACGCATCCCCGTTGTTATCAAGGAACTCCAATGAGGCAAGATAAGCCCGGCGTGTTACTGGTTAATTTAGGTACGCCAGACGCGCCCACCACACCTGCTGTTAAACGTTATCTGAAACAGTTTTTAAGCGATCCTCGCGTGGTCGATACGCCCCGCTGGCTCTGGTGGCCGATTCTCAATGGTGTCATTCTGCCGTTTCGCTCGCCGCGCGTGTCTAAGCTCTACGCATCCGTCTGGATGGAAGGCGGCTCACCGCTGCTGGTTTACAGCCAGCGTCAGCGCGACGCCCTGGCGGCACGTGTCGATATGCCCGTTGAGCTGGGCATGAGTTACGGTAATCCCAGCCTGAAAAGCGCGGTGGATAAGCTGATGGCACAGGGCGTGACCCGTCTGATTGTGCTGCCACTCTATCCGCAATTTTCCTGCTCCACCGTGGCAGCGGTTTGGGATGGCCTGACCGCGGTATTCAAAGATTACCGTTCGTTGCCCGATGTACAGTTTATTCGCGACTACGCTGAGCATCCGGCCTATATCGCCGCGCTGAAAGCGTCAGTGGAGCGATCTTTTCAACAGCATGGCCAGCCCGATCTGCTGGTGATGTCGTTCCACGGCATTCCGCAGCGTTTTGCCAACGAAGGTGATGACTATCCGCAGCGCTGTGCCGACACCGCGGCGGCGCTGACCAAAGCGCTGGGTCTGCGTGACGATCAGTTTATGATGACCTTCCAGTCGCGTTTTGGTCGCGAGCCCTGGCTGATGCCTTATACCGACAAAACCATGGAGAGCCTGCCCGCCAAAGGGATCAAGCACGTTCAGGTGATGAGTCCGGGCTTCTCGTCTGACTGCCTGGAGACGCTGGAGGAGATCAGCGGTGAAAACTGCGAAATCTTCATGCATGCGGGCGGGGAGAAGTTTGAGTATATCCCTGCGCTGAACGCCGATGAGGCGCATATCGACATGATGGTGCAACTGGTCGACGCACGCCGTTAAAGCGCAGGCGGAGAGTGTGATATCATTCTCCGCCTGTTTTCCCAGACGGCACCTTCCGATGAAATTTCCCGGCAAACGCAAATCCAAACACTACTTTCCTGTCAGCGCACGCGATCCCTTGTTACAGCCCGCTCAACACGACATTGATGCAGGCAGTTGGGTAGTGGGTATTGATCAGACGCTGGTGGATATCGAAGCAAAAGTCGATGACGCTTTTCTCGCACGTTATAGCCTGAGTGCCGGGCACTCGCTGGTCATCGATAATGCCGTCGCGGAAGCGTTGTACAACGAGTTGATGCGGGATGCACTGATCACTCATCAGTTTGCGGGTGGCACCATCGGTAACACACTGCATAATTTCTCGGTGCTGGCCGATGACCGCTCTGTGCTGCTGGGCGTCATGTGCAACAACATCCAGATTGGCGGCTACGCCTATCGCTACCTTTGTAATACGTCCAGCCGGGTCGATCTTAACTATCTGCAGGGCGTAGATGGCGCCATTGGTCGTTGCTTTACGCTGATTGGTGAACATGGCGAGCGAACCTTTGCTATCAGTCCGGGACAGATGAACCAGCTGCATCCGGATAATGTGCCGGAAGAGGTGATTGCCGGAGCTTCTGCGCTGGTGCTGACCTCCTATCTGGTGCGCTGTGCCGAAGGTGAACCCATGCCGCAGGCGACGTTACGGGCGATTGAGTATGCCAAACGCCATAATGTGCCGGTGGTGCTGACATTGGGCACCAAACATGTGATTGGTGACAATCCTCAGTTCTGGCGTGAATTCCTGCGCGAACATGTCAGCATTGTCGCGATGAATGAAGAGGAAGCGCTGGCGCTGACCGGCGAAGCCGATCCACTGCTCTCAGCCAACATGGCGCTGGATTGGGTAGACCTGGTGCTGTGTACCGCTGGCCCGATTGGGCTTTATATGGCGGGTTACACCGAAGAAGAGTTCAAACGCAAAACCAACCATCCGCTGCTGCCTGGCGCGATTGCTGAATTCAACCAGTATGAGTTCAGCCGCGTGATGCGCCAGCAGGATTGCCAGCAGCCGCTGCGTATCTTCTCGCACATCGCGCCTTATATGGGCGGGCCGGAAAAGATTATGAACACCAACGGCGCTGGAGATGGTGCGCTGGCAGCGTTACTACACGACATTACCGCTAATAACTATCACAGCCTGAATGTGCCGAACTCAAGCAAACACGCGCGCCCGTATCTGACCTATTCATCACTGGCGCAGGTGTGTAAGTATGCCAGCCGCGTCAGCTATCAGGTGCTGAATCAGCATTCGCCGCGTTTAACCCATGGCCTGCCGGAGCGGGAAGACAGTCTGGAAGAGTCTTACTGGGATCGCTAAAGCTGGCAGCGTCAAAGCGTACAAATGGCCCTTCTGAACAGAAGGACCTTAGGGTATGGCAATGTCTGGTTTTGGTAGCGGTAAAATCGCGTTGGCGAAAGGAACAGGGTCAGGTCGGAAAGTCGCTTAACCCATCCCTTGCCGCTCGTCCCACGCTGTCCCTGGCGCGGGACGCTTTCCTGCTCTGCCCGTGTTTCCTGCCCATCGGGTTTATTCGCTGCGGCAAAATTCCCCCTGATTCAGGTGTGTCAGCTGTCTGCCAGGCCCCTTTGAACAAGAATCAGCGCACGACATCGCACGGCTGTAAATGTTCGCCCTGCATCATCTCATCCTGCAGGATTTGCAGCATACTGCTGGCAATCTCACGTTCCCCCATCACGACGCGGGTGGCACCACGTTCCATGATGTACTCCACTTCATCGTCATAGTGGGCGCGGGCGATAATCTCGATATTCTGATGTTTTTCACGCGCCGCCGTCACCACTTCACCTGCTTCATAGCCGTTCGGGATAGTCAGTAACAGCCAGCGGGCGCAATCCAGCCGCGCCAGTTCCATGGTCTCAGCCCGTGCTGCATTGCCCAGCACGGCTTTTATGCCTTGCTCACGCAGCGCTTCAACGCGTGTACGGGAATTTTCAACTACCACCAACGGGACATTGGCCTCAAGAAGCTTCTGACCAATCAGGCTGCCAACACGGCCGTAGCCCACAATCACCGCGTGATTGCAGAAATCGACCGGGATCTGCTTCTCTTCTTCAATCGCCTCTTCCAGCGTCTGCTCTTCCATGGTCTCTGTTTTCGCCAGGAAACGCTCCAGCAGGGTAAACAGAATCGGGTTAAGCATAATCGACAGGATGGCTGCCGCCAGCACCAGGTTGCGACCCTCATCACTCAGCAGGCCCAGCGAGATACCCAGACCGGCCAGAATAAAGGCGAACTCGCCAATCTGCGCCAGGCTGACCGAAATCGTTAATGCGGTACGGCGGGAGTGGCCCAGCAGCGTCACCAGTAGCCAGGCGGCCACGGATTTTCCGACCACGATAATCACCAGCGCGCCCAGCACCGCCAGCGGCTGTGTTACCAGAATTGACGGGTCAAACAGCATGCCGACCGAAACAAAGAACAGCACGGCAAACGCATCACGCAATGGCAGAGTATCCCGTGCGGCTCGGTGGCTCAGCTCCGACTCGTTTAGCACCATACCGGCAAAGAAAGCGCCCAGCGCAAACGAAACATCAAAGAATTCAACCGCACCGAAGGCGATACCCAGCGCCAGCGCTAATACCGCCAGCGTAAACAGCTCACGCGAACCGGTGGCGGCGCTGCGGGCGAGGATCCAGGGCACGGCTCGGCGTCCTACCACCATCATCAGCACCATAAAGGCGGCCACTTTGCCGATGGTCCACAGCAGGTCCCAGGCCAGCAGTCCGGCGCTGGCGTTGCCCTGTTCCATCATGCCGGCAATTGCAGGCAGCAGCACTAGCGTCAGCACCATTACCAGATCTTCAACAATCAGCCAGCCAATCGCAATTTGCCCGCGCTGGCTATCGATCAGCTGTCGCTCCTCTAACGCGCGCAGTAACACCACGGTACTGGCGGTAGAAAGGCAGAGACCAAACACCAGTCCGGTCATCCATGACCACCCCAGCGTCCATGACAATCCCATTCCCAGTAACGTCGCGACCGCAATCTGTGCGATGGCCCCGGGAATAGCGATCGACTTTACCGACATGAGATCTTTCATTGAGAAGTGCAGGCCGACACCAAACATCAGCAGAATAACGCCGAGTTCTGCCAGTTCAGGGGCCAAATTGGTATCTGCAACAAAGCCGGGGGTGAAGGGACCCGCCAGCACGCCTGCCATCAGATAGCCCACGAGGGGGGAGATACGCAGGCGGTTCGCCAACATCCCAAGGAGAAATGCCAGAACCAGGGCCCCGACAATGGTAGTGATCAACGGTGTGGTGTGATGCATGCCAGTCTCCTTGTATGCAAATGTATCCGCTTGTAACAAATGAGTTTAATGCAAAATCTACTCTTCCGCTGAGCAATTTGCGGGAATACCCTAAAAAAATAGGAAAAAAAGAGAAATATGCAATCGGAAGTCCATTTTTGCTCATTATCCACAATGTCGGCTGATTTGGCGCTTTAATCAGGAAAGGATAAATAAAAATTAGTATCTCTAAATGCCATAGGGGTGACACGAATAAGGGTTAAATGTGTGCACAGAGAGGTTAAAGCGCGTCAGCGTGACTTTTGCAGGGGTAAACAATTAGTTAACAACATCGTTGACTGCCTGTTTTTGCTGATTCAGCAGAAACAAGCCCGCCCCTGGCGTGGTAGTTCGCTAGTGTGCTGGTGTCGCCTTGCCTGTGCTGACGCGCTCAGCAACGGCGGACCAGAAATAAAAAGAGAGGACAACTCTGGCAGGCTGATGTGTGTTGGCCTTGAGTTCGCCGGGGGAATGTGCGACACAGTGGGGCAAACCGGCAGAAAAATCGGGCCAGACGGCAAATTAAGGAGAATCACAGTGTTGTTATCAAAATGGACAGGGGCGGGTGTGGCGTTACTAGCGGCTTTGATGCCGCTGTTTTCACAGGCCGCCGAGGCCGATCGCACCTATCGTTTCAGCCTGCTGCACACCAACGATGAACATGGTCATTTCTGGTTTAATGAACAGGAAGAATATGGTCTGGCGGCGCAGAAAACGCTAATGGATACGATGCGCTACGATGTTCAGGCCAGAGGCGGCGGCGCATTGATTCTCTCGGCTGGTGATGTGAACACGGGCGTGCCAGAATCCGACGAGCTGGACGCTGAACCCGATTTTCGCGCGATGAACCTGATTGGCTATGATGCCATGGCGCTGGGCAATCATGAGTTCGACAAACCGATCGCGGTCCTGCGTAAGCAGGAGAAGTGGGCGCGATTCCCGCTGCTGGCCGCCAACATTTATCACAAAAGTACCGGTCAGCGCCTGTTCAAACCCTGGGTGGTATTCAACCGCCTCGGACTGAAAATTGCAGTGGTCGGACTGATCACACCGGACACCGCGAAATTGGCCAATCCGGCGGATCTGACAGAGACAGAGTTCCGCGATCCCATTGTGGAAGCAGTGAAGGCCGTTGCCGAACTGCGCGCCACAGAGAAGCCGGACGTGATTGTTGCGCTGACCCACCTGGGCCACTATGACGACGGAAAACATGGCAGTAACGGCATTGATGATGTCACCCTGGCGCGTAGCCTGCCTGCCGGAACGATCAATCTGATTGTCGGGGGGCATTCGCATGACGCGGTTTGTATGGAAAAAGAGAACGTCAGCGTAAAAAATTATCAGCCCGGTCAGCCGTGTCAGCCTGATAAGCAAAACGGAATCTGGATCATGCAGGCCGACAAGTGGGGTAAATATGTCGGACGCGGCGACTTTACCTTCCGTAATGGTCAGGTGATGCTGGAGGCTTATCAGCTAGTGCCGGTCAACCTCAAACATCAGGTAAAAAATGCTGATGGCAGCAAAACCTGGCTCACCTGGCAGGAAGAGATACCGAAAAACACCGCCATGATGAAGCTGCTGATGCCGTTCCAGAAACGGGCAGAGGCGAAGTTAACCGTGAATGTCGGCAGCGTCGACGGCAACTTCAGCGGTGAAAAAGAGCAGGTTCGCTTTGAGCAGACTAATCTCGGCCAGCTGATTCTGCGCGCCCAGATGGCGCACACTAAAGCAGATTTTGCGGTGATGAGCGGCGGTGGTATTCGTACCTCGCTGAAATCGGGTAAGCTGAGCTGGCGTGACCTGCTGCAGGTCCAGCCGTTTGGCAATCAGGTGGTCTCGGTCAGCCTGACCGGGGCGGAGATCAAAAAATATCTGGATGTGGTCGCCAATATTCAGCCTGACTCAGGCGGCTACGCTCAGTTTGCCGGTATCAGCCTGACCGCCGACGGTAAACACGTCAGTGATGTCAGCATTAACGGTAAACCGCTTCAGGAGATGCAGCACTATCGTATGGCGACCAACAGCTTCAATGCCGCTAGCGGCGACGGCTATCCGCGCCTGGATAATCATGCGGGTTATCTCAATAGCGGGGCAGTGGATGCGCAGGTGTTGCGTGACTGGATCAGGACGCATTCGCCGGTTAAAGCCAGCGACTATCAGCCGAAAGGGCAGATTGTGCATTTGAACGAAGAGCAGATCCGGGCGCGGGATGACGCGGCGGAAAAAGTGCATAAGCGTAACTATCCAAAAATGATTCTGGCGTGGATCTGGCCGTGGAAGAACGACACAGCTGCCACGCATTGAACTCACCGGGAGGCGCTTGCACCTCCCGGTTTTCTCACGCCCGGCAGGGATGACGTCTGATCCAGCGCTCACGCAGTTTGTCCCATCCCCAGTTGTAGGCCATGGTGAAGGGCAGGAAGAAGAGGAAAAAAGCCACTTCAACCAGGAAAGCCTGCCACAGGGAAATATCCAGCATCAGGGCAGCAATCGGCAGACCAATCAGGATAAATCCGCCTTCAAATCCCAGCGCATGTAATACACGCACGCCCGGCCCGCGTTTCTGGCCTGGCGCATAGAGTCGATCAAATCCGCTGTTGTAAATCATGTTCCACAACATTGCGGCCGTAGAGAGCATAATCGCCAGCGATCCCATCTGAAACAGCGGCTTATTCATTACCCATGCCGCGAGAGGCGATACGGTTAGAATCGCCAGCGTTTCAAAGCAGACAGCATGAAGAACACGTTCTTTGAGTGAGCGGATACGCATTGTTAATTCTCCTTCAATAATGCGGCGCATTTTCACACGTCAGAATGCTAAAATAAAATGAACACCTATCGGAAAAAGCGATGGACTAAATGCGTTACTCCCCGGAATCTCTTGAGGCTTTTATGCAGACTGTGGCGAGCGGTTCATTTTCTGCGGCTGCGCGCGCGCTGGGTAAAAGTCAGTCCACCATCAGCGCGGCGGTCGCTAATCTTGAAGACGATCTCGGCTTTGCGCTGTTTGATCGGTCGGGCCGTCAGCCGCTCCTCACCGAGCAGGGACGCCGCGTTATTCCTCAGGTCCAGCAGATCCTGGCGGCCAGTGAGCGCCTGGATGCGCTGGCGATACGTCTGTCGCAGGGCATTGAACCCCGACTCAGTTTTGCCATGTCCGATTTCTGGCAAACCGATCATCATGAACATCTGCTTAAGCAATTTGATGCCCGTTATCCGGAGATCGAACTGGAGTGTATGATTGCCGAGGATGGTGATGTGCTGGATCTGCTGCAAGCCGGGCGAGTCCATTTGGGCGTGGTGAGGGCGCAACCTAAGCTGCCGGTGGATATCGCCGTGGCGCGGCTGCAGGTTGAAGCGCAGATGGCGGTCTTTCTACATCGCGATCATCCGCTGGCAGCGCATAATACCCTTAGCGAAAGCGAGCTGGAAGGGGTTCGTCACCTACGGCTTAATACCTGGGTTGAGGCGCATGAACCCGCGCCAATGGGACGCATCTGGTCGGCACCTACCTATTTATTGCTGCTGGAAATGGCAGAGCAGGGATTTGGCTGGACGATTCTACCGCGCTGGCTGGTGAAACAGTTTGGTCATGGCGTGCTGAAAGAGTTGTCGATGCCGGGCTGGCCGCAGCATATCGCCGTTGAGGTTGTCTGGTCACGACGTACGCCGCCCGGCCCGGCGGGGCGCTGGATGATCGATCAGCTATGCGCCCAGCCGCGGGTTTAGTCGTGACGGGCGATATCCGCAAACGGGGCATCCAGCAGCCGTGAAAGATCCTGAGGTGCCAGTTCAATATCCAGTCCACGCTTGCCGCCAGAGATAAACATGGCGTGAAACGCGCTGGCAGAGTGATCTATCACCGTGGGCAGCCGCTTTTTCTGCCCTAGCGGACTGATGCCACCCACCAGATAGCCAGTGATCCGCTGGGCCAGCTGCGGATCGGCCATATCCGCTTTCTTCGCGCCCAGCGCTTTAGCCACCTTCTTGAGATCCAGCTGCGTCGATACCGGCGTAATCGCTACCGCTAGCTGTTTCGCCTCGCCATTGAGTGCAACCAGCAGCGTCTTATAGACCTGACGCGCATCCAGATTAAGTTTACGTACCGCTTCGTCGCCAAAATGGGTTTCGTTACTGTCATGCTCATAGGGATGCAGGATGAAGCTGACTTTATGTTTTTCCAGCAATTTTACGGCGGGCGTCATACAGGTTCCTTACTGAGAAAAATCTTATTACGCATAATCATGGAAAAAGGTGGCGGAATTTTGTTCTTTGAGTGAAAATTGGCCGCGCGCCAGCAATATGATTGCTGAGCGATAACCAAAATCATAAACAAATTCCTCTTTGACGGGCCGATAATATTATCGGCTCTCTTTTTTCAGTGCTTCTTCAGCATCTCAGGCAGGTTATCTTCGCCGTAAAGATGCAACGCACCGACCGCCACCACATAATTTCCCGTCGCTAACCCCTGCAGCCTGTCACACCACTGCGCATTCCGCTGACCGATCAACGTATCATTCAGTGCCTGACTGAAAGTGGCGGGGAGGGTGATTTCAGGCTGGCGTGGCGGCGTATTAAGCCACCAGCTCACCATCATCTGCAGCAGTCGTGCATTGGTGTGCCAGTGCAGCAACGTATCCTGTAACAGTGCGATGCCATCATCCGGCAGCGCAGTCAGCAGGGCGATTTGCGCATCTGCACCTTCCAGTTCAATCACCGGCTTGTTCAGACCTTTCGCTGCTTGCAACAGCTGATAATCGATGCCGTAGTCAGGACGTAATCCCAGTCTTTGCGCTTGCTGTGCCTGCAACATCAGCGCCACCTGCCAGGCGGGCAGGTTATCAAACAGGCTCAGATCCAGACTCATCTCCTTACACAGTGCGGTGAAAGTTTGCATCGCGCTGCTCTCCAGCCGGTTGGAGAGCGCAGGACGATCGCCGCAGTGATCAAAAGGTGAGCCGCCCTGAGTAATATCCGCTTCCACAATCAGCGCATCGGCTTGCTGCAACTGGTGCAGCAGGCGCGCGGGTAACGGCTGCATATCGCGCGTTCCCATGTGGATGCTGCCTACCAGATGCAGCTGACGATCGCCAAGCCGGACATCAATCGCAGGCCAGCGGTAACTGGCGGGAAAAAGTTGGCTGATAAAGCCGCGCAATGAGCGCCAAACGTTGCCTGTCATTCCCGGTCCTTTGCGACTCAAAACCCCATGCTAGCGACTTCAGCGTGCGAACAACAGCGCTGAAACAGTGATTACTGGCGCGGCGGCTGGTAACGCAGCAAGCGGTTAGCATTGCTGACCACGGTAATGGAGGAGAGCGCCATCGCTGCACCTGCCACAATCGGGCTGAGCAGGGTACCGGTCAGCGGATAGAGCACACCCGCTGCCACCGGAATGCCGATGCTGTTATAGATAAATGCCCCAAACAGGTTCTGCCGGATATTGCGCAGCGTCGCGGATGAGAGCGCTAACGCGTCCGCCACGCTGTTAAGGTCGGCGCGCATCAGGGTAATGCCAGCGGTTTCCACCGCCACATCGCTGCCGCCACCTATGGCAATTCCCACATCGGCCTGGGCCAGTGCAGGCGCGTCATTGATGCCATCACCCACCATCGCGACGCGACGGCCATACTGTTGTAACTGCTCTATAGCGGCTGCTTTGCCTTCAGGCAACACGCCCGCAATCACTTCATCAATGCCCGCTTCGGCAGCAATGGCTCGCGCGGTATTTTCGTGGTCGCCTGTCAGCATAATCAGGCGATAACCCTGGTGATGCAGCCGCTTCAGGGCTGCGCCGCTTTCCGGTCGAAGCGGATCGCTCAGCGCGATCAGCCCGGTTAGCTGGCCCTGCTCAGCCAGTAACACCGGCGTTGCACCCTGTTGCGTCAGGCGCGCAATCTCTGCTTCTGCCGCCCGGTAATCGACGCCGTTATCCTGCAATAGCGCGGCATTACCCAGCAGCAGCGTTTTGCCATCCAGATTACCGCTAACCCCTTTGCCGCGTATTGTACAAAATTGCGCTAATGAAGCTGGTTGAGTCAGTTTCGCTTCGGCGACGATGGCTTTCGCCAGCGGATGACCTGAGGCGAACTCCAACTGTGCAGCCGTTTCTAACACCGATTCACGACTGGCATCGCCCCAGACCATCACTTCACTGACCTGCGGTTTTCCGGCAGTCAGTGTACCGGTTTTATCAAACACCAGGGTGTCGATTTGGCTGGCACGTTGCAATGCATCGGCATCGCGCACCAGTACGCCTAGTTCGGCGGCGCGGCCAACGCCGGCAATAATCGACATCGGCGTCGCCAGTCCCAATGCACAAGGACAGGCGATTATCAGTACGGTTGTCGCGATCACCAGCATATAGGCAATTTGTGGTTGCGGCCCGAACAGATACCACACAGCGCCACTCAGCAGCGCAATCAATACCACTACCGGGACAAAAACGGCGGAAATGCGATCGGCCAGACGGCCCACATCCGGTTTGCTGCTCTGTGCCTGCCGCACCAGCCGGATAATGCGCGACAGGGTGGTATGACTACCCGTCGCCCGGGCGATAAATTCTACCGAGCCATCCTGCACCAGGGTGCCGGCAAAGATGGCCGCACCCGGACTTTTGCTTTGCGGTGCCGCTTCGCCGGTCAGCATTGCCTCATCAAACCAGGCTTCACCCGTGGCGATTTCGCCATCGACCGGCACCCGATCGCCGGTGACCAGTCGCAGTGTCATGCCGGGCTGCACCTCGCTGACCGGAATCAGCTTGTCGCCCTGTTGATCAACCTGCCGCGCCCGGGCCGGTGTCAGATCAAGTAGTCGTTCCATCGCCTTAGACGAGCGCTGACGCGCCCGCTGTTCCAGGGCATGCCCCAGATTGATTAATCCCAGGATCATGACGCTGGCTTCGAAATAGAGATGGCGGGCCGGGGGCGGGAAAAAGTCGGGCCACAGCATCACGCTAAAGGAATAGAGCCAGGCGGCACCTGTACCGAGTGCTACCAGCGTATCCATGGTGGCGCTGCCATTGCGTAAACTGCGCCAGGCGCTGCGATAAAAATGCGTGCCGGTAACGATCATGATCAGCAGGGTCAGGATGCCCAGCGTCAGCCAGATGCTGTGGTTATGGTTGGTGAGCATCATGTTGTCGCCTGCCATGCCCCAGATCATCAGTGGCACGCCAAACGCTAATGCCACAGCAGCCTGCCAGCTGAAACGCCGCATCGCGCGGCGGGCGCTGTGCTGCTGCTTCTCACGTCGCTCCTGCTCGTCATCCACTATCTGCGCGCCGTAACCTGCGGCGTCAACGGCGGCAACCAGTTGGTGCGGATCAGCTTCGCCCAGCACCAGCGCACTGCGTTCGCCGAGATTGACCCGCGCCTGGCTGACGCCTGCGACCTGCTGCAGCGCTTTTTCCACCCGACTCACGCAACTGGCGCAGGTCATGCCCTCAATTAATAGCATATGGGCAGGTAATGTTTTTTCTGCCGGATAAGAAGCGGTCTCCGTTGTCAGCGCCTCCGGCGGCGGCTCCGATGCTGTCAACGGTTCAGACTTTGGGGAGGCCGCTGTATTCAGTGTGGCATGGTAGCCCGCCTGTTCTACGGCGGCGATCAGCGCAGCCGCATCCGCCTGCCCGTAAACCTGCGCCTCCTGTTGAGTCACCTCAGCCTGGTCAACATCGTCACGCTGCTCAAGTGCCTCTTTAACCCGTTTGACACAGTGGCCGCAGGACAAGCCGTCCAGTGCCAGAGAAATGGTGTGTGACATATCAACTCCTCAGATAACACATTTGACCCACAGGCCAGTTTCGATTCATGCTTAAGCATAAACCTTCCATCAAGGGGAAGGTCAAGGGGACGAAAATGAACATCAGCGATGTGGCAAAAAAGACCGGGCTGACCAGCAAGGCGATCCGTTTTTACGAAGAGAAAGGGGTGGTGACGCCGCCATTGCGCAGTGAAAATGGTTACCGCAGCTACAACGCGCACCATCTTGATGAACTGAACCTGTTACGGCAGGCGCGCCAGGTTGGGTTCACGCTGGATGAGTGTCGCGAGCTGGTAGCCCTATTTAATAATCCATCGCGCCACAGTGCAGATGTTAAAGCCCGTACACTGCTGAAAGCGGATGAGATTTCTGCGCATATTGAAGAGCTTCACGCTATGCGAGCGCGCCTGCTGGCATTGGCGGAGGCCTGTCCGGGCGATGACAGTGCCGAATGTCCCATTATCAACAATCTTGCCGGATGCTGCAGTCAGCGTGGCTGAATACGCAGGGTGATACCCTCAATGCCGACCACGATCACCAGCGTGCCAGCAGGGAGATCCTGATCCGCCTTGACCCGCCAGCTGCTGTCTCCGATGCGAACATGGCCGGTGCTATTCTGCAGCGCGGTATCCAGCGTCAGCTGCATACCGATCATCTGGCTGCCGCGCTGGTTCAGAGCATTGGGGGTTTGACTCGCCTCACGATAGCGCATCCAGCGATACCATAAAAAAACGCAGATTAGCGTCAGCACGGCAAACAGGGAACCCTGCGCTGTCCAGCTCATCGGGACCAGCCACTCAATGAGGCCGACGATGACCGCCGCCAGCCCGCTCCATAGCAGGTAACCGCTAGTGCCCAGCATCTCTGCCGCCAGCATTAATCCACCCAGCGTCAGCCAGAACCAGTGCGGGTGGGCGATAATATCGACCAGCATCAGCGTTTCAACTCAGTGCGTGATTCCTTCAGCAGTTCACCGATGCCCGCAATCGAACCCAGCAGACTGCTCGCCTCCAGCGGCATCATCACCACTTTGCTGTTGTTGGCTTCACCGATTTTTTGCAGCGCATCGGTATATTTTTGCGCCACAAAGTAGTTGATGGCCTGAATGTCCCCCGCCGCTATCGCTTCTGAGACCATTTTAGTGGCGTTAGCTTCCGCTTCAGCCTGACGCTCACGCGCTTCTGCCTGCAGGAACGCCGAAGTACGTTCACCTTCTGCTTTGAGTATTTGCGACTGCTTATCCCCTTCAGCCCGCAGGATCGCCGCCTGTCGCACCCCTTCGGCCGTCAGAATATCAGCGCGTTTGGTTCGCTCCGCTTTCATTTGCGCATTCATTGCGCCAATCAGTTCCTGAGGCGGACGCACGTCACGAATTTCGATGCGCGTAATCTTGACACCCCACGGATTGGTTGCTTCATCCACGATATGCAGCAGACGGGTGTTGATGCTGTCGCGTTGTGACAGCATTTCGTCCAGTTCCATGCTGCCCAGTACGGTGCGCATATTGGTCATGGTGAGGTTCAGAATAGCCTGCTCAAGATTGCTGACTTCATACGCGGCACGCGCCGGGTCAACGACCTGAATAAAGCAGACCGCATCAATGGTGACGTTGGCATTGTCTTTGGAGATGATCTCCTGCGAGGGAATATCCAGTACCTGTTCCATCATGTTGATCTTACGACCAACACGATCCATGAAGGGCACCACCAGGCTTAATCCTGGCTGCAGCGTGCGGGTATAACGGCCAAAGCGCTCAACTGTCCACTGAAAACCTTGCGGCACAATCTTGACGGTCGCCCAGACTGCCACCAGCGCCAGAATGATCAAGGCAGGAATTACAGTTATCATACAACCTCCGCGTTGTCAGATTAACGGGCCGAGTCGCTTCGGCCCGTGGTGGTGCCGGTTAGTAGAGCAGGGAATAGAGCTGGCGACGGTAACGTGCAGCTAGTGCATCGCCGGTACCCAGCGCCGCCAGAATCTCCTGCAGCATTTTACGCGCCTGGCCATCAGCGGCATTAAGATCGGATTTCAGGAAGCTAAACAGCAGTTCCAGTGCTTCTTCATTACGACCCACCTGATGCAGCTGTAACGAGAGTTTAGCAGCCAGCCCGGCGTTAGTCGGGTCAGCTTCCAGCTGGGATTGCAACTGCTGAATCTCCGGCGTATCCGCGGCCTGTTTCAGCAGATCAATCTGCGCCATCAGGCTCTGATAGCGGGTATCCTGATCCTGCAACGGTACCACTTTCAGTACCGCTTCCGCTTCATCGCTGCGGTTCAGCGTAATCAGTACGTCAGCCAACAGGAAACCGATCTCGCTGGACTGATTGCTCAGCTGCCACGCATCTTTCAACAGCGGCAGCGCCTCCAGCGGTTTATCTTCCTGCATCAGCGCCATCGCCTGCTGCGCTTTCAGCTCTTCTTCGCGTGGCAGGACTTTTTCCAGTAGCGTGCGGATCGCTTCTTCCGGCTGGGGTCCCTGGAAGCCGTCAACCGGCTGACCATCCTGGAACAGATAGACGGTCGGGATTGAACGCAGACCAAACTGCGACGCCACCCTTTGCTCTTTGTCGCAATCCAGTCGGGCAAGAATAAACTGCCCCGCGTATTCCTGCGCCAGGCGCTCCAGCACAGGCGTTAACTCCTGACAGTGCTGGCTGCGCTCAGACCAGAAGTAGAACAGCACCGGCAGCTGCATCGACTGCTCAAGGGTCTGCTGCAGGTTAGATTCGTTGATGTCGATGATCGAAGCTTGTGGTGACATGGATAAGTCTCTTTGCAAAAAGTGTTCTAAGAATATGGGGCCAACTGGCCCGGCTTCAAGCGCTATTACGTATGTCTGATTAATGGCTGCGCAAAATGCGATCCAGCATCCAGCCAGGCAGTAGCCGTTTCAGCAGGCTCATCACGTGTGCAACCAGCGTCACCGGATAGCGTAAGCGCGGATGTTTACTCTCCAGTGCGTGACGAAGTTTAGGCAGAATAGCCTCCGGTGGCAGGGTAAAGCGTGCTGCGATGCCAGGGTTGCGCACCGGGTTATGTTGTTCGCCCTGTGTCACATTGTCGGTAAAACGGGTCTGAATCGGGCCGGGTTCAATCAGGCTGACCCGAATACCGCTGCTGCGCACTTCAAGCCGCAGCGCATCGCTCCAGGCTTCCAGCGCATATTTACTGGCGGCATAGGCACCCCGGCCTGGCGTGGAGATCAGCCCCAGCACCGAGCTGGTATTAATAATGCGACCATCGCCGCTGGCCTGCAACGCGGGTAGCAGACGCAGTGTCAGCTGATGAATGCCAAAAAAGTTGCTGGAAAACTGCTGTTCCAGCTGCTGGCGGGAGAGGGTACTGAGCGGGCCATAGAGGCCAAAGCCAGCATTGTTGAATAGCGCGGCCAGACGGTTATTGCAGAGCGCGATCACTGTGTCCGCAGCCTGATCCACACTTTGCGGATCGTCGAGATCCAGTTGTAGCCCGGTAAAGCCCAATGCTTCCATGCGGGCGACATCCTCTGCTTTACGGCAGGCGGCGATCACCCGGTAACCCCGCGCCAGTAAATCATGGGCGGCGACCAGGCCAATACCACTGGAACAACCTGTAATCAGAATGGTTTTTTGCACAAATTCATACTCCTTTGAATTATATAAAAAAATCAATAACTTAATTGATTTTAGTTAACGCTTTTATGTTGTGGATTAACAGTTT
This sequence comes from Pantoea sp. AS142, assembly GCF_037152305.1. NCBI lineage: Bacteria > Pseudomonadati > Pseudomonadota > Gammaproteobacteria > Enterobacterales > Erwiniaceae > Pantoea > Pantoea sp. AS142. The sequence continues at coordinate 191,167 of NZ_JBBCMO010000001.1, forward strand.
ATGCCGCCCTTTCAGGCCAGCTGCTTTAGAGCACAGAACGGCTTTATGTTCTTCAATCCCAGCATGCCTTCGTGTGGAGTAGATTTCACCAGCAGATCTACTGCCCACATCATAGCCTCGACCAGGTGTAACCCTGAAAAATTCGTGGGCGGCCATTGACGAATGCGTGAAAAATTGGGATAGCGGCGCTGTTTGAAAGACTCCACGGCGGTTATGTAGTCGATGCCTTCGGCGTCAAAAGTAATTTGTCCTTCGCTGACTCGTAAGGGGCCAGGGGTATTAGAAGGCCGCCAGCCTGGCGTGGTTGCTTCACATATTGGCCTGATAAACCCTGTGTCGGTTGGCTGAACCAACCCATTCGAAGAGACATTCAGCACCCGCTGATACCAGCGTATAGCCTCAGTGGTGGCTGTATCGCATTGTCCATTTGTTGGGAGCATGCGACCAGTTGCGAACTGATAGCCAGCATCATTTATCATGCGCTGAGTTGACTTTACTTCATCGGGATTATGGGTCCCACAAGCGCCGACAGCTCAAGTCAGGCGAAATATGCGAGGGTCGTGATAGGGTGATAGGGCATAAAGATTCCTTTGCAACTAAAATTCCGTGCAGAAATGTTAACCAGTTGGAGAGGGTAACGCTAACGTTTATGCGACTGTTCAAATGCTAATTTAAGACGCATTAAAGTGAATTTAAAGAAACGGCAGAATTATCTTTTCGCATTGATATTGTTTAGGGAGTAAGCCTGGATACGCAGGAATGGCAAAGCGGTTGAAAAGCTCCATCGCCACCTTGCCATCATTTTGAATGGAATTAATTTTAACTTAATGATTCGAAATTATTTTTAATGAATCAAAAGCACTTTTGCATTTCTTTACCCTTTGGGCGCATCCCGGCGCGCTACGGCTGCTTAACTAAGGGGGACAGTTCTTTCGCCATTAAGCTGGCGATAAACGGCTGGGCATCAGGATTGGGATGAATGCCATCCTGCTGCATCCACTCGGGTTTAAGATAGACCTGCTCCATAAAAAAGGGCACCAGAGGAATGTTATGCTGCTGGGCTAAACCGGGATAGATGCCGCTGAACGCTTCAGTGTAGCGGCGGCCATAGTTGGCAGGCAGACGAATCTGCATCAGCAGCGGCTTCGCATTGGCGGCTTTAACATCGTCGATCACTTTACTCAGATTCTGCGCGATAGCGTCGGGCGGGAAACCGCGCAGACCATCGTTACCGCCCAGTTCGATTAACACCCATTGCGGCTGATGCTGTTTTAATAGCGCAGGCAGGCGCGCCAGCCCCTGTGCGGCCGTATCACCGCTGATGCTGGCGTTGATCACTTTAGGTTTCTGCTGCCACTGCTTATCGAGCAGGCTGGGCCAGGCCGTGGTGGCAGACATGCGATAGCCCGCACTCAGGCTGTCGCCGAGCACCAGCAGGGTATCCGCAGCAGCAAGACGCGACACCATCAGAAGAATCAATAACAGGAAGGGATAATGCCAGCGGAAAACATTGTTGAAGTTCATCATCTTACTAAGTCCGTCGGTCAGGGAGAGCATCAGTTAACCATCCTTACCGGAGTTGAGTTGGTTGTCAAACCAGCTGAGACCATTGCGCTGATTGGCGAGTCCGGCTCCGGCAAGTCAACCCTGCTGGGGATTCTGGCCGGGCTGGACGATGGCAGCAGCGGCGAAGTCCATCTGCTGGGGCAGCCGTTACATCAGATGAACGAAGAGCAGCGCGCGGCTCTCCGTGCCCGGCAGGTCGGCTTTGTGTTTCAGTCTTTTATGTTAGTTCCGACCCTGAATGCGCTGGAGAACGTGCAGTTGCCCTCGCTGCTGCGCGGCGAAAGCGACCGCCTGAGCCGGGAACAGGCGCGGGAATTGTTAACGCTGCTTGGGCTGGGTGAACGTCTGCACCATCTGCCCGCCCAGCTTTCAGGCGGCGAGCAGCAGCGGGTGGCGCTGGCCCGCGCTTTCAGTGGCCGTCCTGGCCTGCTGTTTGCCGATGAGCCGACCGGCAATCTCGATCGTAAAACCGGTGACCGTATCGCCGATCTGCTTTTTTCCCTTAATCGCGACTTCGCCACTACGCTGATTCTGGTGACGCATGATCAGCAACTGGCGGCGCGCTGCGACCGTCGCCTGCGGCTGCGCGACGGTAAATTGTGGGAGGAGCAATGATCTGGCGCTGGTTCTGGCGCGAGTGGCGTTCGCCCTCGCTGCTGATTGTCTGGCTGGCCCTGACGCTGGCGGTTGCCTGTGTACTGGCGCTGGGGTCGATCAGCGATCGCATGGAAAAAGGACTGAATCAGCAGAGCCGTGACTTTATGGCGGGCGACCGCACGCTGCGCAGTAGTGATGCCGCGCCTGAAGCCTGGCTGGAGAAAGCGCGGGAAACCGGCCTGACAGTCAGTCGTCAGCTGACTTTTATGACCATGACCTTTGCCGATCAGTCACCTCAGCTCGCCTCCGTTAAAGCGGTGGATGACCGTTACCCGATGTTTGGCACGCTGCAGACGCAGCCGCCAGGAGTCAGACCGCAGGCGGGCACCGCGCTGGCGGCACCGCGCCTGATGGCGCTGCTGAACCTGAAAGTGGGCGACATGCTGGAAGTGGGTGACACCCAGCTGCGCATCAGCGGTGAGGTGATCCAGGAACCGGATGGCGGCTTCAACCCCTTTGAGATGGCACCGCGCCTGCTGATTAACCTGGCGGATGTCGCGAAAACCGGCGCGATTCAGCCTGGCAGTCGCATCACCTGGCGCTACAAATTTTCCGGCAACCCCGATCAGCTTGGCCGCTATGACCGCTGGATTGAACCGCAGTTGAAGGTGGACCAGCGCTGGATTAGTGTGGAAAACGCGGAAGATGCGCTAGGTCGATCAATGCAGCGGGCGCAGCAGTTCCTGCTGCTCTCGGCCTTGCTGACGCTGATGCTGGCGATTGCGGCCGTGGCGGTCGCCATGAGTCACTATTGCCGCAGCCGCTACGATCTGGTGGCGGTGCTCAAAACCCTGGGGGCGACGCATGGCGCGTTGCAGCGGTTGATCATTGGTCAGTGGCTGGCGGTGCTGCTGCTGGCGGCGATTGCCGGTGGTCTGGTCGGGCAGGGCGTTGAAGCGATTCTGATGGTAATGCTGAAACCGGTACTGCCCGCCAGCTTACCGGCGGCCAGCGTCTGGCCGTGGATCTGGGCAGTGGGTTCGCTGTTTGTCATTTCATTGCTGGTTGGCCTGCGTCCCTATCGTCTGCTGCTGGCGACGCAGCCGCTGCGGGTGCTGCGGCGCGATGCAGTGGTAAACCTCTGGCCACTGAAGATCTATATTCCGGTGATGATGGCGGTCGTCGTCACGCTGTTAGCGCTGCTGGTCGGCGGCAGTAAAATGCTCTGGGCGCTGCTGACAGGTGTGGTGGTGCTGGCGGGATTACTGGCCTTACTCGGCTGGGGAACCCTGCTGCTGCTGCGTCGGCTGGTGATTCGCAATCTGGCGTTGCGACTGGCGATTAACCGACTGCTGCGCCAGCCCGGCATGACGCTGAGCCAGCTCGCGGCCTTTTCGCTGTCTTTTATGCTGTTGGCGTTGCTGCTGGTGATGCGTGGCGATCTGCTGGATCGCTGGCAGCAGCAGTTACCAGCAGATAGTCCGAACTTCTTCCTGCTCAATATGACGGCCGAGCAGGTGCCGCAGGTACGTGATTTCCTGCAAGCGCACCAGATTAGGCCCGAAACTTTTTACCCGATTGCGCGGGTGCGGCTCAGTGAACTCAACGGTAAACCGGCCGATCCTAAGCTGGATAACGCGCTGAACCGCGAACTCAACCTGACGGCGCTGTCCGATCGCCCCGATCACAATCCGCTGGTGGCAGGCCGTTGGCCGCCGAAAGCAGGTGAGGTATCGATGGAAGTGGAACTGGCGGATCGGCTGGGACTGAAGCTCGGCGATACCCTGACGTTCGACGGCGATACGCAGACCTTCAGCGCACGCATCACCAGCCTGCGTAAAGTGGACTGGGAAAGCCTGAAGCCGAACTTCTTCTTTATCTTCCCGCCGGGTGCGCTCGACAGCCAGCCGCAGACCTGGCTCACCAGTTTCCGCATGGAGGCTAATCCTGCTCTGCTGGCGCAGCTAAACCGCGCCTTTCCGGCGCTGAGTCTGCTGGACATCGGCAGCATCATGCGGCAAGTCGGGCAGGTGCTGACACAGGTCAGCCGGGCTCTGGAGATCATGGTGGTGCTGGTCACCGCCTGTGGCCTGCTGCTCTTGCTGGCGCAGATTCAGGTGGGGATGCGTCAGCGTCGTCAGGAGTTGGTGGTCTATCGCACGTTGGGTGCGAGCAAGCGGCTGCTGCGCACGACACTGTGGTGTGAGTTTGCGCTGCTCGGCGTGGTTTCTGGTGTCGCAGCGGCGATGGGAGCAGAAGCGGCGCTGTGGGGATTACAGCGGAAGATTTTCGACTTCCCGTGGCAGCCTGACTGGACACTGTGGCTGGCGTTACCGTTATGCGGCGCGCTGCTGTTATCGCTGTGCGGTGGCTGGCTGGGCATCCGATTACTGAAAGGGAAAGCGCTGTTCAGGAAGTTTGATGCGGCGTAAGTGAGGGCTGGGTTTAACTATCGTCCAGACCTTACCCAAAGCCGTCGTTAGCACTCTCAGCACTCGACGGTAAGGTGCTGGCTCAGGGAGCATACGCCCTTCGTAAAGACGCTATCCATGGCAGGCTCAGCGCGGGCCATCTCTGGCCCGCTATGCTTTGCTCCAGGGGTATGTTCCCATCGCATTGAGCTTCTGAGCTGTCTGATAAAGGTACTATCAGGCGGTGCGGAGATTACAGTTTTTCAACGGCCCAGGCGATGCCGCTGGCGTAGGCTTCCGGTAACTGAGGCACCAGCGCGTTAAGGGCCGCCTTAAGGCGCTCTGCATCGCTGTCGGTCAGATTGAGATGGCCCACTTTACGACCCGGGCGCACCTCTTTGTCATACCAGTGCAGATGCACTAGTGGCTGCTGCAGCCAGCTGAGATTCACTGCGGTGCCGATCAGATTGACCATCGCTGATGGGGCAAACACTACCGGCTGCGGTAATGCCAGGCCAAGAATGGCGCGCAGATGCAGCTCGAACTGGCTGATTGACGCGCCGTTCTGCGTCCAGTGACCGCTGTTGTGGACACGTGGCGCCAGTTCGTTGATCAGCAAGCCGGCAGGCGTAACGAAACACTCCATCGCCATCACGCCAACGTAATTCAGCGCTTGCATGATCGCGCTCAACATCGCTTCGGCCTGCTGCTGCTGTGCCTGATCCGCCTGTGGCAGCGCGACACTGGTGCGCAGAATGCCGTCCTGATGCAGGTTATGCGTGAGCGGATAGAACACAACGTTGCCATCGTGACCGCGCGCGCCCACCAGTGACACTTCACCGGAAAAGTTGATGCCCTGCTCAACGATGCATTCGCCGTAGCACGCCTCCGGCAGCGTATGAGTTTCATCGGCACGCAGACGCCACTGACCCCGCCCGTCGTAACCGCCGGTGCGGCTTTTCACAATCGCCAGCTCGCCCAGCGAGTCAAACACTGCTGGCCATTCGCTTATGTCCGTCAGCAACTGCCACGGCGCAGTGGCGAGTCCCAGCTGATCCAGCAGCTGTTTCTGCGTCAGGCGATCGGCCAGACGCGGAAAAATATCACGGTTAACAAAGGCCGGATGGCTGGCCAGTTCACGCGTCAGTGTTGTTTCCGGCCAGCGTTCGATTTCGGCGGTGATCACGCTGTCGGCTATCGGCAGTGCGGCGGGATCGGCATCTAAACCCACCGGATATACCGCGATGCCCAAGGGCTCACCCGCCTGACGCAGCATACGACCTAACTGGCCGTTGCCCAGTACGCAAACCGGCTTCATGCATCCACCCGCGGATCGGGATGGTTCAGCACCTCATCGGTCTGGCTCTGACGCCAGGTCGTCAGGCGTGACGCAAGCGCACTGTCATGCAGCGCCAGAATCTGCGCCGCCAGCAGCGCGGCATTGGCTGCGCCCGCCTTGCCAATCGCCAGCGTACCGACCGGAATACCGCGCGGCATCTGCACAATCGAATAGAGGCTATCGACGCCGCTCAGTGCTGCGCTCTGCACCGGCACACCCAGTACCGGCACCAGCGTTTTTGCCGCCAGCATACCCGGCAGATGCGCCGCGCCACCTGCGCCAGCAATAATCACCTGAAAACCATTGCCGGCTGCCGTTTCGGCGAAGCTGAACAGTTTATCCGGTGTGCGGTGCGCAGAGACCACTTCAACATGAAAAGGGACGTCCAGGCTGGTAAGGATTTCAGCGGCGAACTGCATGGTGGCCCAGTCACTTCTGGAACCCATAACAAGGGCGATGCGGGCCGGGGCGTTGGATGACATGCGGTCAACTCCTGTGAATGAACAAACAGACCTGGCCGGGCGGACAGGTTTTGAAGGGCACCGAGAATAGCATGAGAAGCACCCAAGGAAAACGGTTGCGTCGGGGTTAAGGGCGTGGATTTAATTGCAGATTAAAAGTCGAAATCGATGAGCTGAATGCCGTTGGCGTCGAGCTGGATCATCGAGCCACGGCTGTGCCAGGCACCCAGCACCGCGCGTTGCGCCGTTTCACCCTGCAGGCTCAGCGTATGAATAGCCGGACGATGGGTGTGACCGTGAATCAGTAAAGGCACCTGCTGGCGCAGCATAGCGGCGGCGACCGCCTCCTGATTCACATCCATGATGGTCTGTGATTTGTGCTGGTTAGCCTGTTTGCTGTCTGCACGCATTCGGGCGGCAATGCGTTTGCGGAACGACAATGGCAACACCAGGAACAGACGCTGGATCCACGGATTGTGTACTTTGGCCCGAAAACGCAGATAACCTGCATCGTCTGTACAGAGCGTATCGCCGTGCATGATCAGCAATCGCTGGCCGTGTAGCGTTAGTACCTGCTCTTCCGGCAGCAGCGTCATCCCGCTGGCGCGCGCGAAGCGTCGGCCAATCAGGAAATCGCGATTGCCATGAATAAAATAAACCGGAACCGGCAGGGCGCGCAGGGCGCGAGCCACCTGCTGATGCAATGGATTGGGATCGTCGTCGCCAATCCAGGCTTCAAACAGATCGCCGAGAATATAAAGCGCGTCGCAGTGGGGCGCTTCGCGCTGTAAAAAATGCAGAAAACCGGCGGTAATCGCCGGTTCTTCCTGACACAGATGGAGATCTGCGATAAACAGCGTGCGCGACATTACTCGCTGACGGTCACTTTCTGGATAACGACGTCGTCTTTTGGCACGTCCTGGTGCATGCCGCTGCGGCCGGTAGAGACCGCTTTGATCTTCTCGACCACATCCATACCTTCAACCACTTCAGCGAACACGCAGTAGCCCCAGCCCTGAACGCTTTCGTCACGGAAGTTCAGGAAGTCGTTGTCAGCGACGTTGATGAAGAACTGTGCGGTCGCAGAGTGCGGCGCAGAGGTACGCGCCATTGCCAGTGTACCTTTGGTGTTTTTCAGACCGTTGCTCGCTTCGTTCTGAATTTCGGCTTTGGTCTCTTTCTGCTTCATGCCCGGTTCGAAGCCGCCGCCCTGAATCATAAAGCCGTTGATTACGCGGTGAAAAATGGTGTTGTCGTAAAAACCTTCACGGCAGTAATCCAGGAAGTTCTGTACGGTTGCCGGCGCTTTATCGTCGAAAGTTTTGATTACGATATCGCCATGGTTCGTCTGGAAAGTTACCATTTTTGTCATCCTGTAAAGGTTGTCATCAGTTGCTGGGGCCGATCTGTCGATTGACGTACCCCTTTTTGTCGACCGTTCTTATATCATAATTTCCAATGACGCGTCAGCAGCGTGGCGCAGTTGGCTTGCTTTGCGTCGCGCGAGCGATAAAAATACGGCACAATGTCTGGATACTTAAAAGTGCCAACCACACGCGAAAACGGAACCGTTCAATGCTTAAGATTTATAACACCCTGAGTCGACAGAAAGAGGAATTCAAACCCATTCATGCCGGTAAAATCGGGATGTATGTTTGCGGCATCACGGTGTATGACCTCTGTCACATTGGTCATGGGCGGACGTTCGTGGCGTTTGACGTGGTGGCGCGCTACCTGCGTTACCTCGGTTATCAGCTTAATTATGTACGTAACATCACCGATATTGATGACAAAATCATTAAACGCGCCAACCAAAACGACGAAAGCATCGAAACCCTGACCAACCGCATGATTGGCGAGATGCACAACGACTTCGCCGCGCTGGGGATTCTGCCACCCGATCAGGAGCCGCGCGCTACCCGTCATATTGCTGAAATCATTGAGCTGGTGGAGACGCTCATCGCTCGCAATCACGCCTATGTGGCAGAGAATGGCGACGTGATGTTTGATGTACTCAGCGACACCGATTACGGTGCGCTGTCGCGTCAGGATCTGGAGCAGCTGCAGGCGGGCGCACGGGTTGAAGTCGCCGACGTGAAGCGCAATCCGATGGATTTCGTGCTGTGGAAGATGTCCAAAGCGGATGAACCGGCCTGGTCATCGCCATGGGGCAACGGCCGTCCTGGCTGGCACATCGAGTGCTCGGCGATGAACTGCAAACAGCTGGGCACCTATTTTGATATTCACGGCGGCGGTTCAGACCTGATGTTCCCGCACCATGAAAATGAAATCGCCCAGTCAAGCTGCGCCCATGACGGTCCTTACGTTAATTACTGGATGCACTCCGGCATGGTGATGGTAGACCGCGAGAAGATGTCTAAATCGCTCGGCAACTTCTTCACCGTGCGAGACGTGCTGCAACATTATGATGCAGAGACGGTGCGTTATTTCCTGATGTCCGGTCACTATCGCAGCCAGCTCAACTACGGCGAAGATAACCTGAATCAGGCGCGTGCGGCGCTGGAGCGTCTCTATACGGCGCTGCGCCACACCGACAGCAGCGTGAAAGCCCACGGAGGCGAAGCGTTTGAAGCGCGTTTCCGTAGCGCGATGGATGATGATTTCAACACACCGGAAGCCTATTCAGTGCTGTTCGACATGGCGCGTGAAGTCAACCGCCTGAAAAGCGAAGACGGTGCTTCAGCGCATGGACTGGCATCGAAGCTGCGCGAGATGGCCAACGTGCTGGGTATTCTGCAGCAGGATCCTGAACTGTTCCTGCAAAGCGGCGCACAGGTAAATGATGAAGAGGTTGCCGAGATTGAGCATTGGGTGAAAGCCCGTGCCGATGCACGCGCCGCCAAAGCCTGGGCGGAAGCAGATATTGCGCGCGACAAGCTTAACGCACTGGGCGTCATCGTCGAGGACGGGCCGCAAGGCTCCAGCTGGCGTCGAAAATAAACCGGGGAGGGCGAGCAATCGCCCTTTTTTATTATGGCGATTGAACAAATTCCAGATCCGTGGCTTTCGCTCAATACGCCACCTGACGCTGTCGCTGCAACGGCTGAATGTGGTAAGTGGTCCCAACGGCTGTGGTAAATCCAACCTCTATAAAGCGGTGCAGTTGCTGCATGAGGCGGCCAGCGGCCGTCTGGCGCGGGCATTGGCTGACGAAGGGGGCATTCAGAAAGCGATGTGGGCAGGCGGTTTACGTTGGAGCGATCGCCGACACGATCCAAAGCGTCTGAAGCTGGCCGTGGTGATGGATGATATGGATTACCAACTGGAGATTGGCTTTCCTGAGCCACTGGAAACCAGTCTGTTCAATCTCGATCCACTGGTGAAACAGGAGAGGCTCTGGCTCAGCGGTCAACAGCGCCGGCCTTCCAGCTGCATTATGCAACGGGAGAACCAGACTGCCTTTCTGCACAACGTTGAGGGCAAGCGCGTCGCTTATCCGGCAGTGCTGCATCCGGAAGAGTCGCTGTTTGGTCAGCTTGGGGAGCCTCATCTCTATCCGGAGCTTTCGCAACTGCGCGAACGACTGCAGCAGTGGCGCTTTTATCATGAGTTCGCAGTCTGGCCTGGCTCACCGATACGTGCGCCGCAGATTGGCGTGCGTGCGCCGGTGCTGAGCCATGATGGCAGTAATCTGGCGGCGGCCTGGGCGACCATTGTGGAGCGTGGTCATTCAGAACTCTTGTCTGAAGTGATGGCGCAGGCCTTTCCCGACAGCCAGTTTGACGTCGAGGTGCAGTTTCAGATGCTGATGTCCCGCTACGGCATTCTGCGCCCGCTTGAGAGCGCGGCGTTTTCTGACGGCACGTTGCGGTTTCTCTGTCTGGTTGTTGCGCTACTCAGTCCGCGTCCGCCCGCCTTTATGGCACTCAATGAGCCGGAAAACAGCCTGCATGAAGATCTGTTGCCTGCGCTGGCACGCTTAATCGCCGAAGCCAGCACGTTCAGTCAGCTCTGGATTACCCGTCATTCACCCCGGCTCGCGACGCTTATTGCGCAGTACACGGCGGTAAATCGTATAGCACTGGAACAGCAGGAAGGGGAGACGCGGGTGAAAGGGGAGGAGGGGGTGTTGTAACAGCGTCCCCGCAGGGACGCCCCGGAATTACTCGACTACAGTAATGCGGAAACCAGAGAATTCCACGGTCTGACCGGCAACGATTTTGCAGCGTTTACGGGTTTCTACCGCGCCATCGACCTTCACTTCACCCTCAGCAATCACGACTTTCGCCTGTGCGCCGCTCTGAACCCAGCCTTCCAGCTTCAGCAGGTCACACAGATCGACATGCGGGAATTTACCCAGTGAGAAACTTGTCATTTAAACACTCTCTTTATCATGAAACTCTTCACACGCCTGCAGCGTGTTTTGAATCAGGGTGGCGACGGTCATCGGTCCGACACCGCCCGGTACCGGGGTGATGTAGGAGGCGCGCTCTGATGCGCTCTCAAAATCAACATCGCCCACCACTTTGCCGCTCTCCAGCCGGTTAATACCCACGTCGATGACAATGGCGCCCGGTTTGATCCACTCACCCGGAATAAAACCTGGCTTACCGACCGCGACCACCAGCAGATCGGCATGCTCAACGTGATGGCGCAGATCTTTGGTAAAGCGATGGGTAACGGTCGTGGTGCAGCCCGCCAGCAGCAGTTCCATGCTCATCGGACGGCCGACGATGTTAGACGCCCCGACCACGACGGCATTCAGGCCATAAGTGTCAATGTCATAGCGCTCCAGCAGCGTCACGATACCGCGAGGCGTGCAGGGACGCAGAGTTGGCGCACGCTGACACAGGCGACCAACATTATAAGGGTGGAATCCATCAACATCTTTATCAGGCGTAATACGCTCCAGCACCTTCACGTTATCAATACCGGCTGGCAGAGGCAGTTGCACCAGGATACCGTCGATTTCATTGTCCTGATTGAGCATATCAATCAGCTCTAGCAGCTCAGATTCGCGGGTCGTGGCGGGCAGATCGTAAGAGCGGGAGTGAAAACCCACCTCTTCGCAGGCGCGGCGTTTGCTGGCTACATAGATCTGCGATGCCGGGTTTTCACCTACCAGAACAACCGCCAGACCCGGCGCGCGTTTTCCGGCGGCCAGACGCTGCTTCACTTTTTCCGCAACTTCAACGCGCACCTGCTGCGCAATCGTTTTACCGTCAATAATTTTTGCTGCCATCAGAGAGGAAATCCACTGTGTTGTGTTGAATCGGGGAAGGGGGCTATTTTGTCAGAAGCGCGGCGCGCTGTCAGGTTTTGAATTGCTGACATTGTCTTATTCTTCAGCAACCAGGCTGCCCGGCGGGTCAAAAGCGTTGACTCAAACGGGCCGGCCCGTATAATCCGAGCCATCTCCATGCGCCCTTAGCTCAGTTGGATAGAGCACCGGCCTTCTAAGCCGTAGGTCACAGGTTCGAATCCTGTAGGGCGTACCAAATTCTCTTCTGTTAACTAAGTATCCAGGTTATATCCGCGCTGTAGATGGCGAAGAAAAAATACTGCCACGTATTGAATCTGAGCTGGTCAGAGAAAAATGCAGTCACTGTGACGGTATGCACCCCGGCATAGTTAGCATTCTGGATGTCAGTGAGTGACGGCTAACCATAATCCAAATTTTTCTTTCCAGTGCGGAGCAAGTTATGGCGGCATATCCAACCCCCACATTGCGCTTTAGCACTCATAATAACAGCCTTATACTGCCCGACTTCGTCATAATCTTTGAAACTGCTTGCTAACTCTTTTAAGCATAAATAAAGATATTTTCCGCCACAAACGTGGCCAATATTCGTTGCTGCTCCGGTAGTGGTTCTGTTAATAAAACCGAATCCATAAAGTTAATTACAACCTGACAGGCTACAATGAATTTCTTCTTTGAATCTGCAGTAGCCAATGATTTTCATAAGGTTGCTATCACCTTTCTTTATCTAACGATGGAAGTTTTGTTGAGAAGTGATTTCTGAGTATTCATCAATTTGCTTGCTGCCATATTCAGTCTGTAAGAAGATTATTAAAGCCACCATTTTTTATAGTTCCCTGGAACGATAACCTGTTTGCTCGTCGGGTTATTTTCCTGATAACCCGATATGAATTCAAATGTTGATTAAAGCCTGTGTAACAGATAAGCACACTTCATAACGCCGGAGCCAACGGGGAATGCCAGGCAGAGATGGAATATAAGGGGGCTTCTCTGAACTGTAAATGTTATTAATTGATTAACAATGCTGACACTTAAATCAGAGCATGCTGTACTTAATCAGCTATTCCTTAACGGAACGGGAAAGCTGATATGCCTTTAGGACTTAATAAGAGTTCGCTCACCGGAATTCTCTGTGTAGAAATCCTCAGGCAGTAGCTCAAAATCAGCTCATTAATGGCGGAGACGGTTCTGTCGGTTGCTGGCGAGATAGGTAAGGCATTTCCTGCGTCGTTTGCGCAGGTTGAACACGCACCAGACTCTACGCAGAATCACACTCAGCCTACAATCTATAAGCGTTGACCCTGCGTTAACCTGCCGGATGGTATAAAAGCGCTGCTGCGGTGAATCCCCCTGTGCGGCGGGGCCCAGGCCTGAATGAAGTGAGGATGAGCGGGCGGGTTTAATGTCAGGTCTAAAACTCACCGGGAGGCACCCGGCACCGCGGCGGCTCACTAATAATAATCTTTGCTACTCCTGATTGGCTCACCCTGATGGTGGGCCTTTTTATACTGAAAACCCTATGTTGATAATGAGTTGATGCTGCTGGCGTTATTGTTTTATCGCTGCGGTGAATTCACCTGCGCGGTGGGCCTAAGTCAATGGAGCTTTATGTCGAAGGGCGAGGCGGGTAATGACTTCTCCGCCTCACCGGCCAGCAACCGGCATCGCAGCGTCTCCAGACGTCACAATGTTAAGCAGCCAAAGACTTCCGTCGCGGTGAGCTTTTTTTCTCTCATTCAGCAGGAAATATCAGACAGACAGGATGTTAATCGGTTTATCGTTAACAGCGATAAATTCTGCCGAAACGATCTGTATTAACGATAGGCAGTGCGTGGGCGGCCGGAGTAAGTATTTATGAGGCAATAAATCCAGGCCTTCTCATTAATCGCTGGCGACCAGTAGGTTGAAGCGGGGTAGGCAGTACGGCCCACAGCAGAGGAGACCGTCAAAAACAGATTCCATTGGGATATAAAATTAATAATTCAGGTTCTGAAATAAGGTTTTATCAGGTGATTTATTGCTTTGATTCAGGGTTACCACACCTTTAATGCAGTGCCCGTTTTAGCCAGTGTTAATCGTTTTCATTTTGTGACTGGTGAGCAAATGCTTATCAGCCACAGTAGCTGGCAAAGCAGCCGGCCGCCATCATCACCGATATCAATCAGCGCCACCAGCAGCTGGCCACGCTCGATTAAACCCGCACGGAGGCACTCGGTGGATCCGAATTTCAGAATGATGCTCTTCGCCGCCAGCTTGCTGCGGGTCCTCGCTGCATGACGGTCCACGCCAAATGCCCGGTGCCGGCTCAGCGTCTGGCCGATGGCGTCGCCGTCGCACTCTCCGGATTCTTGATGAAACACTCTCGATATCCGCGCCGGCATCTTCTATGACCTGCTCTCCCTATCACGCCTCTCTCAGAGACGGCGCGCGCAAACAGGTAATCGAACGTTTAAAGCGCTCGCTGCACCATTATCGATCGTTGAGAGATTAATGTGATGTTGATCATTTTTGCAGCTGCGCTTTAGTCGCATCATTTATTCGTGAATTGAAAAAAATAGAATCCACTAATGAAGAAGAGATGTCTGACGGAGAGGATTCAGACAAAGAGTCTGTCAGCGCTCGCAATTGCTTATCCTAATCCACTGACGCCAGGCAATATCTCACAGCCTTTGATGTATATAGCGAGCCAGTAATGGCGGAGACCGTGAATGCTCTGTTCAAACGGGAACGTGTCAGAAAAGAGGCAATACACAGTTGTAGCAGGATTCAATTTTTAAAACTTTCAGAGCTGACTCTTATATTCGAGTAATGCCTATGGGTATGAATGGAAGAATAAATTAAACATAATGTAAATGATAAGTGATTGTCCAAAAAAATCGGGTGTTTACCGTTGATCGTCATGCTCAATAATTATTATGATTTCAAAATTAATGATAAGGTTATCATATTATGACCGATTTTATCTTATCACTGAAATTACAGAAGGATATCATTAAGGCATTGTCCCTCTTCCAGCCATATGCAATGACCGCACGGCAATATATGAGTTGCTTTGGTGATGTTGATGAGTTCGTCATCATTGCCAATGTTGAATAGCTCATCAGGCTGGGATGGATTCATCATGACGCGATTAGGTCCTTCGCCGGAGAGCAATTTTTATGGCTTGCAAGGCTAAGACGGTTGAGTAAAGGGCATGAGGGTGCTGTTGATAAGTGAGCTGATTAACATAAGGAAATGGCAGCAATGAGAACACATTTTTCCGAATATGCTCAATGGGGCATACTGAAATATCTGTATCAAATTTGCCCTCGTTCGATTACCGATAATGCGGTTCGTCAGCAATTCGAGGGCGTTGCCAATGCAGGTCTTATTGCCAACATTCGTCGGCTGATTTCTTAAGGCAGTATTGAGCATCATGCCATGATCATGGACAGGGTCAGAAAAGTGCTCAATCCTTCGGATTTTAGACTGACAAAGGAAGGCGTTAAACTCATGACAAACTCAGTCGTTGAATAATGAGGGAAAGTCGCCTGTAATTCTGAATCTGATTCAATTCTCGTGTATAGAGGTAAAGTATGAAATCATCAATCTTCATATTCATCCTGTTAGCTTTGACAGGATGCAGTTCTTCAAGCGCGCATAAAGAAGATTCAGCTGAACGATATTGTCACCAGAAGAACGGACAGCTGACTTTTCAAAACCGTACCTTCGGGAAGGTGGAATACTGTACGCTACCGGATGGAACCCATATTGAGCACTGGCGGTTTTATCTGAAAGACCGATTACTGCCTGATGCACCAGTTCATCACGGTATGCTGGCAATCTGATCATAAATAAAGGCCATGGCCAACACATACAGGTCCAGTCATTCGGAGACCATCAATACTGTTGATGATTTTTTCAGGTTGCCACCTCATGAAAAAACGCCTCTTGCGCACCAGTTAAGGAAGAATCCTATCTCCACGAAAATCGCTGCAAATTAATGATAATAAAAATTTTTTCTGGGTTTCTGATCTCGTCATCCAGGTATTGAACACCTTGCATGCTCAACAGCATTAAAATAAAAATGCAATTGATGAAGAAGCGAGAGGCAGAAAACGAAAACGTAGTGACTCAAATTAATTTTCATCAAAAATTGAATACTGCTATCCACATCTGCACCCTGTAAACATTCTGTGTAAATGCCATTTCTTTGTAGTGACCGCCCAGGCGGTTACTGGACTCGACAATAAATCGACTCATTGCCATGCGCCCGTCCTGCAAAGACATTGTCCATTTCTGTGATGCTGCCTGGACTGCCAGCCCGTTTATCTGCGGATAACGGTGATCCTATGTTCCGCCGAAGGTCTCCAGCGTCTGAAGCGCGGCTTCTCTGCTGGGGCTGGATGAACGGCTTTGAGGTCGCGTGTCAGCGCTTTAACCTCCTGCCGGGCGAAAACGCAGCCGCTATCTTACGGGTGGTCATCCCCCTGGCGTAAAAAGATAAAATCGGGTTATCCATTCCAATAACCCGCGGGTCTGGTCTTTCTTCACCCGTCAGGGGGCAAAGGAGCCATCACGATCGCGTGGTGTACGAAGTTCCAGCGGACCAACACCGGTGGTAACAATCTTTGTGGAGTGGCCATCGGGGGAGGATTTCTGTTTTAGACTGATTTTTATCGTAGCCAGGAGGGTGGCCCATTTCAGCATTGAGGCTGCTTCAACGTTGATTTTTTTCAACAGTGGATCAAACTGGCTGAGATCGTCCGGGGTATTGAGATTTCTGGTCCGCTCGTCAGCCCGCGCCTGCAACTATTTTTCGTCCACAGAGTCACCTGCTCTACTGCCGGACTGAACATATCAAAATCAGGCAATGACATAATCTTGTGTACAGGCGCAATTACTGCCGCAGTACTGCGCGGGATGTTACGCTGATCGACGGGTACGGCAAGATCATGGATATGGGCACCCGTTTCGATGAGATAAGTGAGCACTTCCATACTTTTCATCCTGGGGTGGCGATTCAGGCGCAGTACAACCGGCTGATGCTTAATGCCATCATATTGGGTGGCGGCTTCACGGGTATTGCGACTGAAGGGTGGCATTTTGAATTGCCCGGTGCAGAGATCGATCTGTTGATTGACGATATGTGCGGCTGTAATTTCTCACCACAGGCCGAAAATATTCGCTTAAAGAATATGTAATATTACGCTCAGACAAAAAGAAACCGCCGTGCTGCGATGACGTTGGGAAATTTCAGGTAGCGCTAATTTTTATTGAAAAGGCAAAAGTATATTGCGGTTAAAATAGCGGTTTACGGGCAGGGTGATGTCTGAAAAATATGTTATCGCGCAGGAAAAAAATAAGCCGTAGCGGGTGCCACGGCTAGCGTATTATGCAGACTGCCATTCACTTTCAATATCATCCCTGGCTTTAGACAGAATGACTTTATTATCGTCAACCTCTTTAACCCAGCTAAAGGGGATAATGTGATGTTTGCCACCCGCTTCAGGATCGCTTTTCGCCAGCTTAATTTTGTCGTCGCCTTCAAAATGGTCAACAATTCCGACATGCTCGCCATTCACATCAACAACCTGCGCGTGATCTAAAATCTCTGATTTATCTACCATGTTGACTTAATCCTTATATTTTATGAGTTCAGTTGCCCTCAGACAGAACAAGCATGGTTGTTAAACGCTGTTTTCGCCAGGTAATTAACAAAATGAAATAGTTAAGCTGACTGGACCTGATTGATAGTTTTTTATTTGCAGCGAGAGTAAAAAAGCCAAACAAATGAAACCGCAAACCGCAAACCGCAAACCGCAAACCGCGCCGGGTCTGCTTAGCTGAGTGCCTTTCGCACCAGTATAACCCGGTTTACCACGATCCTCTGCTGCTCGTTCACCATTGAGCGCTATGATACTCAGGTCAAATTCCACGCAGCCGGTCTGCCTGAGCGCGGGCGGTTTAACTTACTGAAGGAAGTGCCTATGACCGCAGTCAGCTCATTGACTACCGAAGGCGGCGTCTGGATTAATCAGCCGCCGGTGCAGAGTCTGGATGGCGATACGCTGCAGTTTGAAACCGCGTTAAACAGCGATTTCTGGCAGCACACCGGGTACGGCTTTGAACGGTACAGCGGCCATGCCTTTGGCTTCTGGGTGGAAAACGATTTTACCGTTCAGGTGCAGGTGAGGGCAGATTTCAGCCATCTCTATGATCAGGCCGGTCTGTTTATTCAGGATAACGAGACGCATTGGGTCAAGGCAGGGATCGAGTTTAATGACGCCCAGCCCGCAATCGGTAGCGTGGTGACGCGGGAGTTCTCTGACTGGTCCACCGGTGTGTTTCCTGGCGATGCACGTCAGTTCTGGCTACGCGCCACGCTGGAAAATGCGGCGCTGAGAATCCAGTACTCTACCGACGGGGTGACCTGGCCGCTATTGCGGCTCTGTCCGTGGCCGGGTCAGGTGCGGCGCTTTGTCGGCGTGATGGGCTGCTCGCCGGAGCGTCAGGGCCTGGCGATTCGTTTTACCGATTTCACGCTGGGCTTACCACTCGGCAAAGCATTGCACGACCTGTCATAAACCTGGGCGCATTGCATATCGCCGCAGAATCGGCTTAATTATCAGGTCAGAATTTGCGGTGACGCGTCGCCCGTGCGGGACGACGCCTTTACAGGGAAAGCTATGCGTTGCGCCACCTCGTTTACCAGGCTACTGGTCATTATCTGCTGCGCCGGTTGGGCTCAACTGGCCGTAGCCGATACGGTCTGGCTGAATAATGGCGATCGGCTGACGGGCACCCTTCGTTACCTCAGCGACGGCAAGCTGGCGATAGAGACCCACTATGCCGGCACTATCACGCTGGACTGGACTGTGGTCAGTACGCTCTCCAGTGATCATCCGGTGAATGTCGAAAACAAAAAGACTGGCGAACATTATCAGGTGCGTCTCACTTCTTCCGATCCCGGTTATGTCTGGGTGGAACGTGACGAGCAAGAACAGCAGGTCTCAGTGCGGCGTATCGATGAGTTCATGAAAGCCAAAGTCCGCAGCGATCAGCTTGCCTGGACCGGCAACATTGATGCTGGCGTGAAGGTTAAAAAAGCCTCGACCAAAACTGACGACTACCGTTTTGCGCTCAACACTAAACTTAACCAGGGGAAATGGCGGCACGATATCGGCGCAACCTACAATCGCGAGCAGGAAAATGAGAGCGTCAACACTGACAACTACAGCCTGCGCTACGCCTTTGACTATCTGGTCAGAGAGCAGTTTTTCTGGCAGACCCGTGCCACCTACAAGCGCGACTGGGTGGAAAATCTGTCGCGCCAGGCGCTGATCGGCACCGGACCGGGTTATCAGCTGTGGGACACCGAGCTCAGCACCTTCTCACTCTCAGTGCTGGGCGGTGCCTTTGCGTATGGCTACAGCGACGATCGGGAAGAAAAGCATTTTGGCGGCTCGCTGCGCTGGAACTATCAGCGTTATCTGCTGGGCAAGTCGGTCACGCTCTATAGCAATGGCGATGTCGGCCATTCGCTGGATGATGACGGCGTATTTATGCTGGATGCTGAAGTGGGGTTGCGCTACAGCCTGACCTCCTGGTCAACCCTGCACATTGGCTATCATCGCAATCTGGTCAGCGGCATACCCGATACCCTGAATGAGGGCATTTTCTCCACCGGACTGGGGCTGAAGTGGTAACCCGCTGTTCGCACAACATCGCAGCAAATCCTTACTGTTTTTATCCGGTTACTGGTCCGGCATTGGCTAAGCTGCATGTACTGTCAACACGGGAATGCAGAAGATGATCGTAAGCAGCAGAGTGTATCGTCCGGGATGCGCGGGCGAAGAGGTTGAAGTCGATGATATCAGTGAAGTGATCAAAGAGCCGGGGGCGTTTATCTGGCTCGGGCTGTGGCAGCCAGACGCTGAGTTTATGGCGAAGATTAAAGAGGAGTTCGGACTCCATGAACTGGCAGTGGAGGATGCACTGAATGCCCATCAGCGACCTAAAATCGAACATTACGGCGAATCGCTGTTTATCGTGGTGAAAACGGTATGTGCAAAGGATGACAGTTGCGAACTGGGCGAATCCCATTTCTTTGTCGGAAAAAACTTTCTCATTAGCATCCGACATGGTGCATCTGAAAGCTATACCCCGGTGCGGCAGCGGGCGTCTGAAAACCCGGCGTTGCTGAAGTTTGGCCCCGCTTATCCGCTCTACTGCCTGCTCGATTTTATTGTTGATCGTTATGCTGAGCTGTCCACTTCACTGAATGAGCGGGTCGGGCAGATGGAGAACGATCTCTTCACCAGTGAATTTGATCGTAAGTCAGTCCAGTCGGTCTACACCATGCGGCGTCATCTGCTGTCGCTACGCAATGCGGCGCAGCCTGTGGAGGAGATCTGCAACCAGCTTATCCACCTGCATGAAGATTTGATCCCGCGTCCGCTGCGCGCCTATATCCGCGACGTGCAGGACCACGCCCGCCATGTAGTGACCGACGCGGAAGATATGCGCGAGATGCTGACCAGTGCCATGCAGGTCAATCTGGCGCTGGTGACGGTGCAGCAGAATGAGGTGGTAAAAAAGCTGGCGGGCTGGGGTGCGATCCTGGTGATCCCGACCGTGGTGTTCAGCATGTATGGCATGAACTTCGAGCATATGCCGGAGCTGAAGTCGCTGTATGGCTATCCGCTGGCGGTGGGACTGACACTGGTGGCCTGCGGCGGGCTGTGGGCCAGATTGCGTGGCTCCGGCTGGCTATGATCGCAGCCGGGCGGAATCGGATGCTGAGGCGATCGGCCCGGTGCTGATACCGCGTCATTTCACTATGCTTAACGTAGCTATCCGTTTTTGTCGCTGTGCCAACAGAAGATGAGGTCAAGGTGGAAAAAGAGGATATCAGCCGTCAGGCGATGCCGATTAAGGAAAACTTCCGCTGGGTACGCCGTGAATGGCTGATTCAGCGGGCAGGGGAGTATTTGCTAATCCTGCTGGTGATTCTGGGTGCGTGCGGACTTTTTTCTAAAGGCGTGCTGAGCGACAGCAGTACCCGATCGCCAGACGGCACAATCCAGGTGGAGTATGAGCGATTTGGCCGCGTTGAAAGCAATATGGATATGCGTATACGCTACAACGCCCCGACAGGCGATCGTTTCAGCGTCACGATTGGTGGTGGCGCACTGGATAACCTGCAAATTCAGACGCTGCAGCCTCAACCACTTGAGGCGGTGACCACAGGCAGCGATTTGCGGCTGACCTTCTCTGCCCGTGACACCGGGCCGGATCACGCGATCTGGCTCGGCCTGCAGCCGCGCAACGCAGGCCGCATTCACGTCACTATCCACGGCGGTGACCCTTCTCCGGCCCGTTTTACTCAATGGATCTATCCCTGACAGAGGCGGTTTATGGAAACGGTATTACGCGCGGCAGCAATCTACCTGGTGTTGATGGTAGTGTTCAAAATCGCCGGCAGACGCACGTTGTTGCAGA
The DNA here is from genome assembly GCF_037152305.1 of Pantoea sp. AS142. Classification (NCBI taxonomy): domain Bacteria; kingdom Pseudomonadati; phylum Pseudomonadota; class Gammaproteobacteria; order Enterobacterales; family Erwiniaceae; genus Pantoea; species Pantoea sp. AS142. The sequence continues at coordinate 212,245 of NZ_JBBCMO010000001.1, forward strand.
TGACCTCGTTCGATCTGATTCTGCTGTTGATCATCAGCGAAGCGACTCAGCAGGCGCTGCTGGGTGACGATTTCTCAGTGACCGGCGCGGCGCTGACCATCATCACGCTGGTGACGATTGACATTGTGCTGGGCAAACTAAAAAGCCGCTTTCCGCTGGTGGAGCAGGTGATCGATGGCGGGCCGGTGATCCTGGTCGAGAATGGCAATCTGCTGACCGAACGCATGAAAATGACGGGTATCAGTCCTGACGATGTGCTGGAAGCCGCGCGATCCGGGCAGGGGCTGGAGCGGTTCGATCAGATTAAATATGCGGTGCTGGAGGTCAATGGGCATATTTCGATTATTCCGCAGGCAGATTAGCCGAAATGCCGGGCGACCGCCTCTCTTCAGCCAGCGCCGCGTCTCTGATAACGGGAGGTACAAGCGTGATTTGTCAGCGTCCGCCTGTTATGGCAGGCTTCGGGTGCCGCAATGTTGCGCGCCGTTTGACGCTGCGCTTATTCTGCCGCTGCCCTTGTAATCCTGTCGATTTCGTTCAGACTCAACACTCCACTCATGTTTTATCATCAGAGCTGGCCTGACGCCCAATCAGCGTTATGCTTTCGCAGTCAGGATTAAAGTGAATGAATTTACGCGTTTTACCTTCTATCCGGTTACCGGCTGGCATATTGGCCCCCTGAACACGCATCAGGGATTGGTACTGAAATTTGGTTACATCGATCCCGACGCGCCGCGTGAACAGGGCCCGCAGGAGACCCTGTTCATGGGGCTGACCCTCGAAATGGCGAAAACACTGGTCACGAATCTTTCCGAGCATATTGAATACGCTGAAAAAAACGGCCTAAGACAATAGATTTGTACCGCCCCGGCTTCAGCGCACGCAGGCTATTTTGCTGGGCTGTCGCCCGGCGCATAAACCCGCAGCGCATTGGGGATCAGACGGAAATGTGCGGGCGTCTGACCAATAACCTCGCCGTCTGCATTGATGTAATGGGGACGACGTGTCTCAATGGTCAGCTCGGTGGCGCTAAATGCCCGTACGTTGCGCCAGCGGCCGTGTGTGCCGCGCCGCAGAAAGGGTAGCAGCGCAATAAGCTGCCAGCTATGTTTCAGCTCCAGGCTATAGACATCCAGCAACCCATCGTCGGGTGCGGCCCGCTGTTCCACGGTCATGCCGCCACCATAAAAGCGCCCATTACCCACCGACACCTGAACCGTTTTGATTGGCGTCCGATGGCCCTGATGCACCAGCATAGCGCTGAACGGACGACTCTGCCGCAGCAGCCGCAAAGCCGCCAGTGCATAACCGCCCACTCCCCAGCGTTTTTTCGATTCCGCCGTAAGATTGCGCGCCAGCTCCGCTGAAAAGCCGATGCTGGAGACATTCAGGAACAGATGCTGATTCACTTCCCCCAGGTCCACTGCGCGCGATTGCCCGTCAGCGATAATTTTTACTGCCTGCTCGAGGCTGGCCGGAATCCCCAGCGTACGGGCAAAATCGTTGGCGGTGCCCAATGGTAAAATCCCCAGTGGCAGGCCGGTCTGCATCAGCCCCGGTGCCGCCGCGTTAAGCGTGCCGTCGCCCCCACCGACGATCACCGCATGAATGCGATCGGCATAAGCCGCGATCAGTTCACTGTAGCTGCGAGTCTCATCTCCGGTTGGGTGCAGCAGGTTAAACCCGGCCTGTGCCAGCAGCGTCTGCGCCCGGCTGGCTTCGGTACGCCCTTTGCGTGAGCGCTGGTTAATCAGCAGCAGGGCGGTTCTCTCCTGTTGAGGCATACTGTTGCGTCATCCTGATGTCAAAATGGCTGTAACGAGGTGGCAAGTACAGCACCGGCATGAACCGTGAACAACCCTGCTTGCGCTACTTTACGTAACGTATTGCGTGCCATACGCGGCGATAAGATCGTCTACACTGCAAAGGGTCAGATCCACATTGAGGAGTTGAGATGACAGAACACGAATTCAGAACATTGTTAGCCGAACAGGGTTTTGACGAGCCGCTGCTGATTGAGCGCGCAGCCGCAGCCCAGCTTGATAACCACGTCCATCCCTTTGAAGCGCTGGCACTGATTCTCAGTGGTGACATTACCATCAGTACCGAGCAGGGGGAGACCACCTATCATCCCGGAGAGACATTTCACCTGCAGCCGAATGAGCTTCATCGTGAGGCATTCGGGCCGCAGGGCGTAAGCTATCTGGCGGGACGTAAATATGAGTGAACGGCATTCAGCATGAAGGATTCTGACGATCTTTTTACCCGGCTGGCACGCTCGCCGTTCCGCCAGCGCTTTCGTCTGGGACGGGCTGAATATGATTATGCGTACAGCAAAGGCGAGCCGGTATTGCGTCAGCATGCTGCAGAGTTTGTCGCACAGCGGCTGGCTCCCGCCCAGCCTGAGAATGATGGCAGGCAGACGCCAATGCGTGGTCATCCGGTGTTTATCGCCCAGCACGCCACAGCGACCTGCTGTCGTGGCTGTCTGAGCAAGTGGCACAACATCGGACAGCACCAGCCGCTCAGTGCAGACCAGCAGGCTTGGGTGGTCACGGTGTTGTTGCAGTGGATCACCCGGCAGATGCAGCAGCCTGCGCCGCCCGCTCGCAAGAGCCGAAGCACGCTGAAACCAGACGACGATTCGCAGCTCGCCCTTTGGTAATGGACGAAAAAACTACAATTAGCGGCTTTTTCTTGTGAAAACTGGCCCTTTTCCATTCCTGGTTTATTCTTAAATCTTTCCTGGGAGCGCTATGCCAGGATTAAAACCTACACGGCAACGATGAATACAGAGGGAATTATGAAGAAATCAATTATTGCACTGTCTGCTATTTTGCTGGCCTCGCCGGTATTTGCTGCTACTACCACAGACAACACCGTTGCAGAAGCGCATAAAGGCGCCGATACCGCAAAAGAAAAACTGCATCAGACCCAGAATGAAGGCAAAGAGCTGAAGCTGAAGTCTGAGCACGCAGCTGAAGGCAAAAGCCATACCACCGGTAGTAAAATCACCGAAGGTACGCAGAAAGGCTGGCACAAAACCAAAGAAGGCACTGAGAAAGGCTGGGATAAAACCAAGCAGGGTGCTGAAGATCTGAAAAATAAAGCGACCAACTAATTTGCAACTTTTTTCAGGTTAAAAAAAGAACCCACCGACAGGTGGGTTTTTTTATTGTGGAACAACCCCAATCAGAATGAGTCGGGTAGCAACACAGGAGTTTAACGCGCAGGAAACACGGTCAGAAGAAAATCATCCCGCGCCATGGTACAAACACGGCAGAAGCGTTTTTGAACAACGCAAAGCGCACCTCAGGGATGAGGTGCGCTTGTCGCGCAGGCCGGGCATGTCAGAGATTGGCTATTCGTCTTTCCGATCGGATCGCATTTCCTGAGCAGGCACACTCTCACCGGGAAACGAACCCGTATTCGTCAGCAAACGCTACTCACTGCACGATGGGTTTTTATTGCCCGTCGCGCATCAGGCTTTCTTTTCCGCCGCCTTTCTTTCTGCGGCTTCTCTTTCCGCCGCAGCTAAAGCTGAAACTTTGATTTCAGCTTCTGCAGCCGCATCCGCCGCTGCTGCAGCGGCTTCAGCCGCAGCCTCTGCGGCGGTATCGGACTGTTTCTTGCCTTCTTCGATAAACTCTTCGTCGATGGCTTCAATGTTCTCGCGGTTATCGCGTCCGGAAAGCAGATTCCAGCAGGCGATAAACAGGGCAGCGATGACCGGACCGATAACAAAACCGTTGATGCCGTAAATCTCCATGCCGCCCAGCGTGGCGATCAGGATCATATAGTCAGGCATTTTGGTGTCTTTGCCGACCAGCAGCGGACGCAGAATATTATCCACCAGACCGACAATCACCACGAAGAAACCGACCAGGAACAGCCCTTTCCACACGGCCCCGGTGGCGAAGAAGAAGATCGCCGCAGGGACCCAGATGATAGCGGAACCCACCGCCGGAATAAGGGAGAGGAACGCCATTAGTGCGCCCCACAGCAGGCTGCCGTCGATGCCGGTAAACCAGAATGCCAGCCCGCCGAGAATACCCTGAACGATACCGACCACCACCGTGCCTTTCACCGTTGCGCGTGCCACAGCAGCAAATTTCACCATCAGGTGGTGCTTCACGTAGGTAGAAAGCGGCAGCGCTTCCAGGATCAGATGCACCAGATAGGAGCCATCTTTCAGCAGGAAGAACAGCAGATAGAGCATAATGCCAAAGCCGACGGTGAAGCTGAACGTCCCTTTACCGATGATAAAGGCGCTGCCCGCAACATACTGACCGCCCTTAAGGGCAAACGAGGAGAGCTTCTGCTGAATCTGTTCGGCGTTATCCAGATTATTTTCAGCCAGAAAATGCTTCGCCCAGCGCGGCAGATGCTGCAGCAAATCGGCAAAGACCGCCGGGAACTGCGCCGAGTTGGTTTGCAGTTTGTGATAGACCGCGTTGGTTTCGACCACCAGTGATGAGGCGATGATCGCCATCGGCGTGAACACAATCAGGCAGATACAGAACAGGGTGATCAACGCGGCCACGCCATTGCGGTCACCCAGTCGGTTGCGCAGCCAGGTTTTCAGCGGATGGAAAATGACCGCCAGAATCGCCGCCCATAAAATCGGCGAGAAATAGGGCGATAGCACCTCAAAAAAAGCGACGGTGGCGATAGCCAGAATCAAAATGAAAAACCCGATGTTCAATCCTTTAAAACGCATGGAAAAACCTCATCTGGAACAAACTCTGATAAACCCGACGCGCGAATTTTCTGTGTCTGGCTTCGCTCACGCGGCTGCCTCGTTACGAATTAACGGTCAGGCTTTGCTCTTTATACGCTGCTGTTGGCAGCATCATGCTGGCTAACGCTATGAAAGATCTGGCAGAAGTGATGAACGAGCAATGTGCGTTCGCTGCGTGACTTCCGGTCGATAGCAGGCTGCCTCTGACTGCAGCGCGCTGAATCCTACATTAGCGTAGCGGTTTCGACCATTATTGGTAGGTCAGAGACTCATGATCTCTGTTGAAGCGGCCGATAACAGGCTTAATTGGGCAAAAAACAGGCAATGAAAAATGGGTAAACAGAGATTCTTAATAGTGCTGCTGGCGCTGGTATTAACCGGCTGCGCCACCAAGCAGTATCCGCAGGCGGCGGCGGTGACCCCAGAAGAAAGTGCGACACTGAACTGCAGCGCACTGGATCAGGAACTGGTCAAAGCGCATAGCGTGCAGAGTGATATTGAGCAGACCGGCCAGTTCGATGCCCTGACCGTGCTGGGATTTGTCGGGGATTTCGGGCTGGGCAATGGCATTGCGAAATACAATGCCAGCCAAAAGGCAGAGCGGCGACTGACTCAGTTGCAGTCGCTGAAAGCCGCAAAGTGCAGCCAGCGTCTTTCGTAGCGGACTGTGTCGGGTCAGCCAAGCGTCCGTTCGCTGACATGTTGCAGCCGGACATTTTCGGCGGCGCGTTTACCGGCAAGGAAGGCGTGATCGGAGTTGTAATATTCCCACTCGCTGTAGCGGCCTGACAGATGGATATCCTGGGTTAGCAGCCACTGGCGGATCAGCGCCACGTTATCGCTGCGCGCATGGTCATAAACCACGTAGGCGTAGGGCATATCAACCTCTGAAGCGCAAAGCAACGGATCATCAGCGGTGATCATGCCGACCCGGATGCAATCCTGACGGCAGCGCTCAATCAGCGCATCCCCCTCAAGCGGCAGCGGATTAGTGGCGTTGTAGGTGATTTCACAGGTTAAGCCGAAACCGCCCGGTGGGTTGCAGTGTGGACTGGCATTGCCCTGTACAAAGATGCGGTGAAAAAGTGTATCGCCAGGGTAGTAAATCCAGTGTTTTTCGGTCAGGTTAGCCCGACCAATGCCCAGATTAACGCAGCGCACCGACACAAACTGCAACTGCTGCGCCGCCAGTTGCACACTCTCCGGCACCTCATCACCCATCAGTTTAATCAGCGCCGGCAGCGGCATGGTGCTGATCAATTGCTCATAACGGTAGTGGCGACCCCCTGCCAGCAGTGCGATATGCGCCTGTGGGTAGATGCGGGTCAGGGTCGTGTTGGTCTCCAGCGTACATTTCAGGTGCGGCAAAAAGCCGGACATCAGGGCCTGAAAACCGCCGCGCAGCGGATAGCCGAAACGGGCATTGGGGCCGACCGGCTTTGCCAGCGGTTGCAGCGCACCATCTATGATCTGCGACAGATCGGGCAGCGGAACGCGTCCGCCCAGCCACGAGGTTTCCATTTCGGTCAGCGGCACTTTCCACAGCTTCTGGTTGTAAGGCAGGGCAAAGTGACGCGCGATGCCTTTACCCCAGGTGCGCATAATGAAGTGCTGGAAATCCTCTTCACCTTCCACCTCACCGGTGCTGCTGCCCTCATCGGGAATCGCGCCATCAGCACAGCAATCCCGCCGCGCCCGCGCCCGGTCCAGCGGCACAGCGGCGGCTGCCGTTTCGCCGTAACGCGCCTCGATAGCCCCAAGCACGCACTCTTTTACCACGTCGATCGGCAAGCCGTGCAGTGCTGACTGGAAAGGGTAGCGGGTATAAACGCCGTCGCTGTAGACCCAGGCTTCACGCGCCTGCCAGTGCAAGTTGTCACCCAGCAGCATCTCATACAGCTGCAGCACGTAAGGGTCCTGTGAGAACATAATGTGACCGGCATAATCGAAGGTAAAACCCTGATCGTCAATGGAGCGGCACCAGCCGCCTGGCGTGGCATTTTTCTCCAGCAGGACAGCACCTTCGCCATAGTGATAACCGGCACTCAGCCCGGTTGGTCCGGCGCCGATAATCAGGCAGGGCACGGCTTCACTCTCCAGCATCAAGGGGGTTAACGGCATAACATTAGCCTGCACGCTGGCCGGGTTGGCCGACTTTAGTGCGGGCTGACGCTGAATCAGCGCCTGCTGGATCAAATCCTGTATCTGCGCTGCGGTGCGATCCCAGGATGTCGCATCCACTTTTGCCTGCATCCGTCCCGCCAGCGCCAGCCGCTCAGCCGCACCCATCATCATTGCTTCTTCACAGGCGGCAATAAATTCAGCATGGTTCTCTGCCACCGCCACTTCCTCTGCATAATGCCGCGCAACATCGATAATCGCAGTACTGACAATCGGCAATTGTGCCGCCATATATTCCAGCACCTTAGTTGGCGAGATATAGCGGGTTGATGCATTAATGGCAAACGGCATCAGACAGACATCCCAGCCCGCCAGAAACTGCGGCAGCGCCTGATAAGGCTGCTGGCCGAGCCAGTGAATATTGTCGCGCTGCGGCAGGCTGGCGGGATCAATTTTTACCACCGGCCCCACCATGATGATCTGCCATTCGGGGTGGCTGTCCGCCAGTGCTGCAATCAGCAGCAGGTCAATACGCTCATCCAGCACGCCGTAATAGCCAAGGCGCTGCGCCGGAATCGCATCCTGCAGTGGATGACGGTTACTGCGGTCGCGCGCCTGCTCAAAATGGATAGCATCGACGCTGCTGGGAAAGCAGTAGACCTGAGGATGTTTATCACGCTTCGCTTCATAGAGGCTGGAGCCGCCGGTAAACACCAGATCGGCACGGGTCATCAGCGCCGATTCGCGCTGCTGCAACTGGCGCGGCGCATTCTGGAAGGCGGAAAGCTCATCCATGCAGTCGTAAATCACCAGTGACGGATCAAAGGGCGTCAGCAACGGCAGCGCCATCGGCGTATAAAACCAGATTAACGGCTGTTCATCTTCCGCCAGCAGCGGGGTCAGCAACAGTAGCAGCGGGGCGATCTGGCTGTCGTGAAAACCGGGTGCATCGCTGTCGGTATATGGCTGGATTACCGTGATGTTAGCGGCAGGTGAACTCTGATGCAGGCCCGGTGGCCCCGACTGCCAGACGGGCTCCTCGACAAACAACACGCGATAGTGCTGTGCCAGACGTGTCAGCAGCTGTTGCGGGCGCTGGAAAACAAATCCCCAGCGTAAATGACTGAAAACGATGAGAACAGGTGGTTTCATAGTGTGCTCCTGACAGGGGTGTAGTGGAGATTGCACATGCTGCAAAAAGCGCTGCGCCTGACGTAATGCGTCGGCATAAGGCTGCTGTAACTGGCGGGCGTAAGGATCGGGCCCCAGCCGATCGAGATCCCACAAACCGCTGCGGGTCCAGAAGGTGGTCTCCTCCCATAAGGGGCGATCGAGAATCGGATAGAGGCAAATGCCGAGCAGCTCAACGCCCGCCAGCTGCGCCTGCGCAACCTGCGCGGCGATCTCACTTATCCAGGCACCGCGTCCGCTGCCGACATGGCTCGTTTCTGCCAGCAGCAGCGGGCGCTGATAACGCTGCCAGACCTGCTGCAGCATCTGATGCAACGGCAGGCGTTGGCTATCGCCCAGATGCCAGTAAAGTCGCTGGTTTGAACCCTGTTCCCACTGGTTGTCATGGTAGTAATTGACGCCAATCAGATCGAGATAACGTGGGGCGCCACCCAGTTCCGGATTACGCCTGCCGCCTAACATGTCCCACGCCTGGTATTGGGTGTCGCACATCTCACGGGCAAGAACGTCACTGGCCGGATCGGTGGGATCCGGCACGATATGGATCAGCGGATCGCAGTGGAGAAAACGGGCACGCGGATCGGCCTGCCAGATCGCATCGCAGGCTGCCAGCGTGGCACGAACCAGCTGCTGTTTGGCGGCATCGGCCCGATCCTGCTCAGGGATCGCAGTGCAGGCGAAGAGCCCCACAGAGATGCCCCAGCTCATAAAAGAGATCTCATTCATCGGGGCGTAGACCGGCGCCTGCTGATACCAGGGGGCCAGGAAGCGAGCCAGCGCGCCACAGAAAGCGGCAAAATGGCTGACAAAGTCGTGATCAAACAGACTGATGCCAGCGGGCCAGCCGTAGTGGCAGATTGTCCAGCTCAGCTGAATGCCCTGCTGTTGTGCTGCCTGCATCCGCGCTGCTACCGTCGAGAAGTCATACCGACCATCACGCTCACACAGTCGCCAGCCGACGCTTTCGCGCACCGTGTGAATGGAAAAGGGGGCAAGGACGGCATAATCCTCTGCTGCACGCGCCTGATGCTGATTGAGATCGTTCATCGACAGTGCAAGGCCGGCAGGATTGATATGATCGGCTCCTTCATAGCCGGCCTGCCAGAAACTGGAAAAGGGTGCCATGGCATCTCCTGAAAAAAAGCAACACGCTTCCCGCTGACGAACCGTCGCAAAACGGGTCAGGGTGTTATGGGTATGCAAAACAGACTGGCCGAGATGACCACTCTGAACAGATGGGCGATCCTTGCCATAATCCACCGACACGACGTTGCAGGCATCAGGTCCTGTGGCGCAGGAGACGAGTGAGATAGCAGGTATATACAGGCAGCGCTATCAGCAGGAAAAGGCTGGCTTCTCGTAATGTTAATGAGTTTGTGGAAGCCTTACTGGAAATTATAGACAGGGTAAATTGTTTGGCAAATTATTGATGTAATGAGAAAAAGCGTAGCGGTAAAAATAATACAACCAGAAACAGGATCTTTTTGAGTCCAGTTTTATCCATCGGATTGATAAGCGCAGCGTGAAAGAACAGGTGCCATTTTCAGCATTGTTAATCTTTTCCTCAACATGCAACCAGGGCAGCCCCAACCGCATTAGCGTTACCGCTTCGCTTGTCTTTTGGTCTGCTAATGACAAGATTGACTTATCACTGGCCTGAATCGGCGGGTCATCAACGGGCAGCGGCGAAGATGCGCGCCCCTCAAAACAGGATGTTTAGCAGACTATGTTCTCATTCGACTGGCACCGGTTTTTGCTTAACGATCAACCCGCCACTTTTTTGTTCGAAGTGGTGGCGCGAGTCATGATTGCCTGGCTGGTGGTTTTCACTTTTCTGAAAGTGTCAGGCCGGCGCGGCGTGCGTCAGCTATCGCTGTTCGAACTGGTGGTAATCCTGACGCTGGGTTCTGCTTCCGGAGACGTCACTTTTTATGACGATGTGCCGGTGCTGCCAGTCATTATGGTGTTTGTGGTATTGCTGACGCTTTACCGCCTGACCACCTGGCTGACGGCACACAGCCCGCGCTTTTCACGGCTCATTCAGGGCGACGTCATTACCCTGATTAAAGAGGGTTTATATGTGCTGGAGAGCCTGGATAGGCTGAATATTTCGGAAGATGAGTTCTATATGGAGTTACGGCAGAGCGGCGTGGAACATCTGGGGCAGATTCGGCTGGCACTGGTGGAGGTCGACGGTCAGCTTAGCCTCTATTTCTATGGTGACGATGAGATGCGGGCGGGGTTAAGCATACTGCCGCCGGAGCACCGGCAGGATTACAGCGCTGTACCGGTCAGCGCACTCTATGCCTGCACCCATTGCGGCCAGACGCAGAGAATTGAGGCGGAGCAGCAGGCTGTCTGCCCGCGCTGTCAACGACAGCGCTGGTCTGCGGCGCTGAACGTGCGTCGGCTGCATTAACCGGCAGCACCCGCTCAGCGTTCAGGGATTGTCGCGTTCGCATCGGGCGGATTAACGTCGGCGAAGCAGGCGCTGAGCGGACGCGTTTGCTGCCCCCCGGCGGTGAAATTTCCCGCACTCAGCCAGGCGCTCAGGGCGCGCCGCACCTCCGGCCATTCAGAGTCAATAATCGACAGCCAGTCGGTATCGCGATTACGTTGTTTACGTGTCATCACCTGACGAAAACGCCCCTCAAAGCGAAACCCCAGCCGTTCTGCCGCCCGTCGTGACGCGACATTCGTAGAATCACAGCGCCATGCCACCCGACGATAGCCGAGCGAAAAAGCCTGTTGCAGCAGCAGAAAAATCGCCTCGCTGCCCATTACACTGCGCTGCATCAGCGGTGACCAGGTGACGTGACCGATTTCAATGGTGCCATGTTCGGGCTCAATGCTGGCGAAGCAGACCACACCACAGGGCTGATGATTCAGCGAGCAGACCGTGAACGCCACCAGGGCCGCATCCGCCACTTTATCTGCAATCCATCGCTGCATCTGCGGCAATGAGGCGGGTCGCTCCGCACTCAGCCAGGTCCAGTCGCGATCATCCGGTGCCTGCATAAATGCCTGAAACAGCGGTTCCGTATGATCAACGCTCAGCGGCAGCAGAAGGCAGTGCTGGCCCGGGATTGGCGCGCAGGGCGGTCTGGCAACCGGCTTCCAGTGGGGCAGGGCCTCACCGACCGGCTGATCAAACTGATTGATGTTCAATAGCCTCCTCCTGAAGGAAAACGGACTGTAAGCGCGGAAAACGCCTGATGCCGAACTGGCGGGCTATCCTGAACCGTGGGTAAACGCGTCACAGCTTATTTCCGCATACTACATAACTTTGCCTGTTACTGACGGAAACTGTAAACCCTTCGGGCAGCATAACGGCACCCTTTCCTTTGAGGTGTGCTTATGAAAGCCAGGCTGGCCAGTGCATTACTGTTTTTGCTGTTATCGTTTGGCGCGTTTTCACAACAGGTAATCAGCGAAAGTCATCCCCATTCACGCAGTGCGCGACTGCTGAGTCAGGGGAGCCAGGTGGATACGGCTGATTTGCCGGATGAACATCTGCTGGAGACGCGCGAGTGGCGAAGCAGTCTGCAACGCAAGCCGTTTTAAGATGAGGTCCCCGACAGAGGACTCTGCCGGGATTCAGGGATTAGGGTTCTGGCCGTTCAGGTTTGATGCAAAATTATATCGTGGCCTGCGTGGCAGCCAGGCCTGGGACCAGAATCACCTTTCGGCACTCCTCTTCGCGTTTGGCGAAAATATCATAGCCGCGCGCGGCGTCTTCCAGCGGCAGATGGTGGGTTACAATCTCTTCCGGCGTAAGATGGCCCTGCTCAATCAGCTTCAGCAGGTCGGGCAGATAAGCGTGTACATGGGTCTGTCCCATCTTAAAGGTCAGTCCTTTGTCGAAGGCGTCCCCAAACAGGAAGCCGTGAATGAATCCGGCGTAGACGCCCGGAACGCTGACGATACCGCCACGCCGCACTGCAGCAATACACTGACGCAATGCTTTCCCGCTGCTGCCTTCTAGCTTGAGGTTGCTGAGCACGGTTTCGGTCAGGCTGCCTTTTGCCTCAAAACCTACTGCATCAATGACGGCATCCACACCGCGATTACCCGTGCTATGTTCAATGATCCAGGCGGCCGGGTCATCGATTTCATCGAAGTTAATCGGGATCACGCCGTAGCGTTCGCGGGCAAAGTTCAGACGGTAGTTATTGTGGTCGATCATGTAGATCTGTTCGGCACCCTGCTGTCGGGCGCAAGCGGCACTGAGCAGGCCAACCGGTCCGGCACCGAAAATAGCCAGGCTGGATCCGGGTTTCACCTCGGCGTTTTTCACCGCCTGCCACGCGGTGGGAAGAATATCTGACAGGAACAGCACCTTCTCGTCTGACAGCACCGAAGGCACTTTAAACGGGCCGGTATTGGCTTTAGGCACCCGGACATATTCCGCCTGGCCGCCGGGCACACCGCCATAAAGTTTACTGAAGCCAAACAGCGCCGCAGGCGGCGTAATGTTTTTCCGGTTCAGGATGGCACCCCGTCCGCTGTTGGTATTTTCACAGGCAGCATACTGACTCAGCAGGCAGAAAAAACAGTCGCCACAGGCGATAACGAACGGGATCACTACCCGATCGCCTTTGGCGACGGCGGTCACTGCGCTGCCTGTTTCAACCACTTCGCCCATAAACTCATGCCCAAAGATATCACCATGCCCGGTACCGGGGATTTTACCGCGGTAGAGGTGCAGGTCTGAACCGCAAATGGCCGTAGCCGTTACGCGCAAAATAATGTCATCTGCGGCTTCAAGCTCCGGGTCCGGCACATTATCAACGCTGACTTTATGCGGGCCGTGCCAGGTTAATGCTTTCATCTATTCATCTCCTGCTGACAAAGGGAACGGCGGCCAGACCAGAAGGGTGGCCATCTACGGGAAAAACTCAGGAAGCCGGCAATAGAAACCTGCCTGAAGTGTAGTAACCCTTTGAGGAGTAAGCAGAGCGGTGCAACAGACTGGCTTTTTTCAACCGGGGTGAGCGGGAGGATTCACCCTTATTGTGGCGGGTTTCACGGGCCGTGAATCGGGTTGCCAGTTCGCCGTCGTCCCTGGTGCACACAAACTCAATCGGTACTGCAGTACCCTCATGATGTCACTGACTGGCCACCGGCAGTGCGCCAGTTTTCCAGAGTAACGATCCCCATCCAGGGCAGACAATGGGCATGCTTTTCTCCAGTGCATCAGTCAGCATAATCGCAACATAGAAAGTTAAAGCTTAGACCTTTATGCTGAACCGTTACAGAGATCACCTTTTTAGGGGGGTAAAAGCGCCACAAAGATGGCATGATCGCCGCGCAGTCATTTTGCACAACCTGACGGTTTTTTCAGCAATCTATGCGTGTTTATCTGCGTGGCTTGAACTTTTATCGTCAGGTAGTGTAAAAAGTGGCGCACGCAATCGATTACCTATGCACGAGCGGGTCAGCATCACGTTGGCTGATCCGGTGGCAACTGAGGCGGAGAGCGGGGCGTTATATTACCTGCCTGACGGCTCAGGTTACTGGCGGCTTTTAACACGGAATATCTGATGAAAACCACGCAAACTGGCACGCTGGGCGCGCTTGAGAGTGACGTTGATACGGGATGGCGTAAAACCGACACCATGTGGATGCTGGGTTTATACGGCACGGCTATTGGGGCGGGTGTGCTGTTCCTGCCCATCAATGCCGGCGTCGGCGGGCTGATCCCACTGATCATCATGGCGATACTGGCGTTTCCGCTGACGTTCTTTGCACACCGCGCCCTGACTCGATTTGTTCTCTCCGGTAAAAATCCGGCCGGAGATATCACCGAGGTGGTCGAGGAGCATTTTGGCGTCGGTGCGGGCAAGCTGATTACGCTGCTCTATTTCTTCGCTATCTATCCGATTCTGCTGATGTACAGCGTAGCGATTACCAACACAGTGGAGAGCCTGATGGTGAATCAGCTCGGCATGGTGCCACCGCCGCGTGTGCTGCTCTCACTGCTGCTGATTGTCGGACTGATGACCATTGTGCGCTTCGGCGAGAAGATGATTGTCAAAGCGATGAGCGTGCTGGTTTACCCCTTTGTGGCGGTGCTGATGCTGATGGCCTGCTATCTGATCCCGCACTGGCATGGCGCAGTGCTTTCGACCCTGCACGTTCAGCCCGCGGGCAGCAGCCTGTGGATGACGCTGTGGCTGGCGATCCCGGTGATGGTCTTCTCATTTAATCACTCGCCGATCATCTCCTCATTTGCGCTGGCGAAACGCGAAGAGTATGGCAACGCCGCAGAGAAAAAGTGTTCGCGCATTCTGGCCTGCTCGCACCTGATGATGGTAGTGACGGTGATGTTCTTTGTCTTCAGCTGCGTGTTGAGCCTGTCGCCTGAGGATTTGCATGCCGCCAAAGCGCAGAACATCACCATCCTCTCCTATCTGGCTAACCATTTTCAGGTGCCGATGATCGCCTGGCTGGGGCCGCTGATTGCCATTGTGGCGATCACTAAATCGTTTCTCGGTCACTATCTTGGTGCGCGCGAAGGGTTTAACGGTATGGTCAATAAGGCGCTGCGCAGTCGCGGCAAAATCATCGCGCCCGCCAGACTGAATCGCATGACGTCCATCTTTATGCTGCTGACGACCTGGCTGGTGGCAACGCTGGACCCGAATATTCTCGGCATGATTGAGACGCTTGGCGGACCGGTGATTGCCATGATCCTGTTCCTGATGCCGATGTATGCCATTCAAAAGGTGCCAGCGATGCGGCAGTACAGCGGTAAAATCAGCAACCTGCTTGTGGTGCTGATCGGACTGATAGCTATCTCGGCAATCTTCTATTCGCTGGTGAAGTAAAACTTAACGCAGAAGGCGCATCTCAATCCGGTTGAGGTGCGCCTGCCATCCGGCCCACCACTTGCCATCCTCCCTGTGTGATTTCCCCAATTCAATGACGTCGCCCCGGTGATTTAAGCCGGCATACGCATCTGGTCAGCAATACTGTCTTCTGGTACTTATTCGCAGGGTAGAGTTAACGCGAATAATTGTTATTTCTTTAAAGGACAAGGAGAGAAATGAATATCTGCATAGTGGCGACCACCATACTTTTACTGTCAGCCGCCAGTGCGGCTACTCCCTATCCGGTCACAGTGACCGATATGGATGGTCAGAAATTACGCTGGAAAAAGAGCCTCAGCATGTGATTTTGCAGGATGGGCGCGACGTGATGGCGCTGGCATTACTGGATCGGCAGAACCCCTTTCAGCGAGTCGTCGCCTGAAACAACCTGCCGAAAAAGCAGGATACGCAGACCTGGGACCTGCTGAAGCAGCGCTGACCGCAGGCGGCATCGATTGTCGATATGGGCTTTAACGATCTGGGGCAGGTCAATCTGGAGAGCGTGCTGGCGAAGCAGCCCGATCTGATGATTGCGCAACTGCGCGCTAAACCCGCACTGACGCAGTCCGGTGTGCTGGCTACCCTGAAAAATCTGCATATTCCGGTACTGTTCCTCGATGATGAGCGCCATCCGAAAGAGAACACCCTGAAGCGCGTGAAAGTGCTGGGCACCGTTCTGAATCGCGAAGCCGAGGCGAAAGCCTACGCCGATTTTTATCAGCAGCGCTGGCAGGCTATCCAGCAGAAGATTGCAAAGGTGCAGCATCCGCCGACGGTGTTTATTGAGCCGATTGCCGGTAATAGCGACAACTGCTGCTTTACCCACGGTCATAACGGCTGGGGCGCACTGGTTGAAGCGGTTGGCGGGAAAAAATATCGGTTCTGCACTGTTGCCCGGCAGCTCAGGATTTGTGTCGCTGGAGAAGATCATCGCCATGAAGCCGGACGTTTATATCATGACCGGCTCCAAACGTCTGAACAGCAACGTGCTGCCGTTTGGTTACGGTGCCAGTCAAACCGACGTGACTGCGACTTTTAACCGTTTGCTCAGCCGTACCGGGCTGGAGCAGATTGAACCGGTGAAACAAAAGCGGGTATATGGCGTTTATCACCATTTCTATAACCATCCTTACAACATCATCGGCATGGAAATTCTGGCAAAAGATCTCTATCCGGCGCTTTTCAGCGATCTTGACCCAACGGCCGATTACCACCACATCGTGACCCACTTGACCGGATTACCGGACGCACCTGTGATCCTCAACACGCCATAACCGGCTCACATAACCGGGTGCAGCGTTGGGGACTTTCAGCACCCTGATTCTTCACAGGTCCTGACCGGTCAGCCTGAGGCGTCATGTTCAGGCAGCACTGGCTGACCAGTTAAAATCTGGATTTCGTCAGGAAAGTTGTAACAGCATGACCTGTGTTAAGAAATCGCTAAGCAAGCGTAATGGTTTGTAAGTTACCGGATTTTAAGAATTTTACTGATGTCTCCTGCCATAATTATTGCCATCATGCCGATTAACGGTGACTGAACAGCCGTTATTTTCGGAGGCAGTATCATGAAAAAAACAACATTAACGCTTATCGCTTCACTTTTGACATGCAGCACGCTCTTTTCTCAGGCCTCATGGGCTGACGATCATAATGACGCGCACCGCATGCCCGTGCCGCATCAGAACGGTGATCAACGTCCTGACAATCGCGGCAATGACCAGAATCGTGACCGCGGCAATAACCGTCATGAGATGGCTGATAATCGCCATGATCAGGATAACAACCGTCGTGGCAAACCGGCCCGCAATGACCGCGACCATTTCGCCTGGCAGGGCCACGAGTTCCGTCGCGGCCATGCTATTCCGCAGGAATACCGCGGTGACCGTTACCGCGTAGCTAACTGGCATGAACGCGGTCTGCGTGAACCGCCGCGCGGTTATCACTGGGCAAGCATCGACGGCAACTATGTACTGATTGCTGCCGCGACCGGGGTTATTACCGCGCTGGTGCTGAACAGCGCCCTGAACTGATCCTCAAGGGATGGCTGCGGCCATCCCTCTTCTTTTTCCGTTTTGCTGCGCCAGCGGCTATCCTGAGACTCCACTCTGAAAATTTTCTGTGTAAGGAGTCATGATGACGACGGTTAAGATGGTTGCGGTAGATATGGATGGCACTTTTCTGGACGATAACAAGCAGTATAATCGCTCCCGTTTTCTCGCTTGCTATCAGCAACTCACCGCCCGTGGCATCAAATTTGTGGTGGCCAGCGGCAATCAGTATTACCAGCTCAAATCCTTCTTCCCAGAGATCGCCAGCGATATTGCCTTTGTGGCAGAGAACGGTGCATGGATTATCGATCGTGATGAGGAGCTCTTTTGCGGTGCTTTTGAACGTCGCGATGTCGAAGCAGTAATCAGCACCTTGCAAAACGGCAACTATCCTGGCCTGCGTTACCTGCTGTGTGGCCGTGACAGTGCTTACTACTTCAATGGCATGGAAGAGAGCTGGCTGAAGAAGATGCGCCATTACTGTCACCGGCTGAAGCCGATTCATCATCTGGATGAGGTGCAGAATGACCGGCTCTTCAAGTTCGCGCTGAATCTCTCTGACGACTACATCGAGCCACTGATGGCAGATATTGGACGACTGCATCAGGGCCGCGTGGCCGCGACCTCAAGCGGTCACGGCTCAGTTGATTTGATCGTGCCGGGAAATCATAAAGCGCACGGTCTGGATCTGCTGGCACAACGTTGGGGGACCACGCACGACCAGGTGCTGGCTTTTGGCGATGGTGGTAACGATCTGGAAATGCTCAGACAGTCCGGCTTCAGTTTCGCCATGGGCAATGCGCCACTGCGGGTGAAACAGGCCGCTCGCTATGCTGCGCCCACTAACAATGAGCAGGGCGTGTTGCAGGTCATTGAGCAGATGCTGGCAGGTGAGGAGCCTTTTAGCGCTTCTCAGGCGTAGCCCGAATGGTTTTGCGACCCGACGTAACAGAATAGCACTGAGGTTCAGCCTAGCCTGGCAAGGTTGTCAGGCCAGGGTTGCAAGGTGATTGAAAGCGAGCAACGTAGCCCGCCTTTGATCACTCTGTGATACGCCAGGCCTGCGCGAGCATCATCTGCATCTGTTCGCGGCTGTAATTCACCAGCGAATTTTTGCTGTTGGCACGCGCCAGTATCCACTCCACCTCGTCACGGTTCAGCGTGGGGCCATCCAGCCAGAACGGGGTGATCGCGTGCTGCTGCAGCCACTGCTTCAGAAACTGTGCCGGTGAGTCCGTGATTTCACTGAAGAGCTGCGGCTGCAGATCCGCCATCAGCGTACGCTGCAGCGGCTGTTCGCTGTCTGATAACAGATCCAGGAATGGAAACAGCAGACGTCCGCACACTTCCCCGTGATGGAACGGCTTCATCGCGCCCAGTTCACCCGCGATACCGTGGATCACGCCCAGACCCGCGCTGCTGAGACTGATCCCCCCCAGCCACGACGCCATCATCATTGCCTCTCGTGCCGCATCTCCCGCAGCATCATCGCGATTAAGTGCTGGCCAGGCCTGAATAAACTGACGCAGGCCGGTCAGCGCCAGCTGTCGGGTGAAGAGGTTGCCTTTGCTGGAGAGATACGCTTCAAACAGGTGGGTAAAGGCATCAATACCGCAGGTCGCCAGCACAAGGTCAGGTGCGCCTTTCAGCAGATCAGCGTCGAGAATCGCCACCTCCGGCACAAATACCGGGTGGCGCAGTGACGCTTTTATCTGAATATCATGCTGATCAGTCACTACCGCATTTTGCGTCACTTCACTGCCGGTACCCGCGGTGGTCGGAATAGCAATCAGCGGCAACGTGATGGGCTGAACGGCGGTGTCCCCCACCTTTTCCAGATAGCGGGCGGTGGGCAATGGGTGTTGTATCATCGCGCTAAACGCTTTCGCGGCATCCAGCACACTCCCCCCGCCAATCGCTACCACCCGATCCACATGACCACGCCAGCGTGCAACCCAGCCATCGATTTCAGCGGGTGAGGCTTCATGGCGGACAATTTCATAGCCAATAATATTTTCGTTCAGTTCGGTTTTTATTCGGGCGTAGGCCGGGCCCTGCAGAAAAGATTGTCCGCAAAACAGCAGGGTAGGCTGTGATCGGGCGGCCAGCAGCGGCACCAGTTTATTGAGGCTGCCCCGGCCAAAGAGGGTTCGTTGATTACTGTACAGCTCACTCAGGTTCTCACGCACCAGCACATCCTTTTTACATTTCGCTAAAATCTGAGTGTAACGAAAAGCGCGCCATTGGCATTGGCAAACTTTCTGATAACGCATTGGTAAAAAGTTGATCACCTTCGCAAAACAGAAATTCACCGCCGGCGGGGTGGTGCTTTCCTGCTGATGTTACCCTTAACATGTTATCGGTAACAGCGTTTGTCGGGATGTGTAGACATCTTACAGATGCACTGTTTTGTCGCCCTCCGGGGATCATGATAATAAATCGACACTGAACGCCGTTCAGTGCAAAAGGTGGAGAAAAGCTATGCCATTACTCTATGTGGCGATTGGCGTCGCGTTACTGCTGCTGCTGATGATTCGCTTTAAGCTCAATGGATTTATCGCGCTGATCCTGGTGGCGCTGGCGGTCGGTGTGATGCAGGGCATGCCGGTTAATAAAGTCATTACCTCAATTAAAGCGGGCATGGGTGGCACACTGGGCAGCCTGGCGCTGATCATGGGCTTTGGAGCCATGCTCGGTAAATTGCTGGCCGACTGCGGCGGTGCGCAGCGTATCGCCACCACCCTGATTGAAAAATTCGGGACTCAGCATATTCAGTGGGCGCTGGTGCTAACCGGTTTTATCGTCGGATTTGCGCTGTTCTATGAAGTCGGCTTTGTGCTAATGCTGCCGCTGGTGTTCAGCGTTGCAGCGTCGGCGCGTGTGCCACTGCTCTATGTCGGGGTGCCGATGGCGGCGGCCCTCTCTGTAACGCACGGCTTTCTTCCGCCGCATCCCGGCCCGACTGCCATCGCTACGCTATTTAACGCTGACATGGGTAAAACGCTGCTATACGGTACCCTGCTCGGAATTCCCACGGTTATTCTGGCTGGCCCGGTCTACGCTCGTTTCCTGAAAGGCATCGACAAACCGATTCCGCAGGGACTCTATAACCCGAAAATCTTTACTGAAGCGGAAATGCCCGGGTTTGGTGTCAGCGTCTGGACTGCACTGGTACCGGTGGTGCTGATGGCGCTGCGTGCCGTGGCGGAGATGCTGTTGCCTAAAGGCCATGTGCTGCTGCCGTATGCGGAGTTCTTTGGCGACCCGGTAATGGCGACACTCATTGCCGTGCTGATTGCAATCTTCACCTTTGGGCTGAATCGTGGACGCACGATGGAACAGGTGATGGACACCCTGACCGACTCGATCAAAATCATCGCCATGATGCTGTTAATTATTGGCGGTGGTGGTGCTTTCAAACAGGTGCTGGTCGACAGTGGCGTGGATAAATATATTGCCAGCATGATGCATTCTACTCAGCTGTCGCCAATCTTTATGGCCTGGTCGATTGCCGCGGTACTGCGTATTGCACTGGGTTCTGCCACGGTAGCGGCGATTACCGCCGGGGGGATTGTGGCACCGCTGATTGTCACCAGTGGCGCAAGTCCGGAACTGATGGTGATCGCCGTGGGGTCCGGCAGCGTGATTTTCTCGCACGTTAACGACCCAGGCTTCTGGCTGTTTAAAGAGTATTTCAACCTGACGATTGGCGAAACCATTCGCTCCTGGTCGACACTGGAAACCATTATTTCGGTCTGTGGTCTGGTCGGTTGCCTGCTGCTCTCCTGGGCGATTTAAGCTCTTGCCGCTGGCGCACCTGCCAGCGGCTCTCTGCTTTCGCTTCTCTCCCGCTACCTGTATGTCTTGCAGCTTCTGGTCATTCCGCCGCTCCTGCTATCCCTGGTGTCGGCTAAGCAGGAAAGAGCGGATTTGTGTGGGACATTCAACATAAAAAGGGCCGCAAAGCGCGGCCCAGCCGGTTAATCACAGCATCAATCTGACGCCTTAATAAGGCGGTTCAAAACCGGCTTTGACCATCTGTTCCCGCAGCGCACGCGCGATTTCACGATTGCCTCCGGTGACAGGGTAGATCACGTTATTCACCACATCATCAAGATAGTGCTCGTCAAACTCCTGCATAGAGAGCTGCGTGCCACCTTCATCGTTAATGGCGAACGAACCTTTGATGTGGTTACCGCTATTTTTTGCCTTGAGGCTATAGCGGCCCATGCTGGTATTAATTGTGCTCATACGATCTCCTCGCGACTCATTTTCACTCTCATCTTCATTGAGGGCTGCTTTGCTGTCTGAATTTTAGCCAGGAATGTTCTGGTAAATGAGAAAACAGAGCCGTTAAAAAGTGGCGTTGCGATCGTTATCTCAGAAAATAAATAAAGGGGAAATTTGGTGAACTTATGACCAGTTGGCCTTTAAGTGAAGCGGCATGACCGATTTTTCTGTCTATACTGCTTAGCGGAGAAGTGTTTAATCAGTGAGAGGAAAGGAAATGAAAATTATTCTGTGGATTATCGCGATCATTTTTATCGTGGGCTTACTGACTCTGACAGGGGTGTTCAAGCTGATCTTCTGATTTCTGTTAAAGCTATATTGACGGCGGGCACCTAATCAGGTGCCCGTGCTGTTTTCTGGCTGGCCAACAAGCAGTGTGTAATAGGATCCATTGGCGTATTGGGCAGCAGATCCTGTGATACCAGACGTTTTTTACAGCACGCGCAACGGGCACCATGAAACTCAGGCTGCCCCTCCAGGTAATCAGTAAAAATGAACCGGGCGCTTCCACACTGACTGCAGCGTATCTTCATCACCATCCTGTGTTTCACCCTCCTTTATACTCAGCATTAATGAATATCTGTCTCTGCATGTTAAGCAGAATTTATCTATTGCCAGAAAATATTATTTCGGACTGCGATGAGAAAAGTAGTTTCTTATTACCCTTATTGTTTGCTGCCAAATGCGAATTTACCCACTAAAAAGCACTTCATTGATCTTACTCAATGTTTTTGTTTTTTTGTCTAAAAAATGCACTAACGGCCCGCAGTGACGCGTATCAATGACACGTCAGACTCATTTTTGCTGAACAGCCAGGGGGATATCCGTTAAGGAATTTAGAGCGTTATGTTTATTTAATGACCATTTGTGGGATGGCGATGCACAGAACCCCAAAAATTGTGTCTGTGTGATGAGAAAAGATGTCCTGATAATGATAAAAGTATTGTTTGTTTATTGACCTGATTCTTATTAATAATAGGAAATACGTCTTGATAAGATTTTTCTTTATAGTGTGAATGCTGCATCAGTTTGAAATTAAAAAGGTACGCCTTTCCAGCAGGTTAGCAACAGGAAGACGCTCTGAGCCTGATGCCCGTTGAAAGGTGTTTCGCAAGTCGAAAAGCAGAAAGTGTGATGGATGCACGGAAAGCCAATATTTATCACTTTTTCATCAAATCATGCTGGACAAATCCCTCCGCAATTGCTGTACTAGACGCCGACACAGTTTAGTGTCCATTTTTCATGTAAAGGTAATATAGATGTCTAAGATCAAAGGTAACGTTAAGTGGTTTAATGAATCTAAAGGATTCGGTTTCATTACTCCTGAAGATGGCAGCAAAGATGTATTCGTACATTTCTCTGCAATCCAGAGCAACGGCTTCAAAACTCTGGCTGAAGGTCAGCGCGTAGAGTTTGAAATCACCGACGGCGCTAAAGGCCCATCTGCTGCTAACGTTATCAGTCTGTAAGTTAACAGTCAGAATTCTAAAAACCCGCCTATGGCGGGTTTTTTTATGGCTGTAATCTGCGCTTCATCCCCCTCATCGTATTCTCTGCTATCGACGTGTTGCCGCACAAACTGCGCGGCGGTTCACAACAAATCTCCGTAACATATTAATAACATCCCGTTATGCAGCTTTTTAGCTTGTAACACTATATAACTGTGCGACAGAACCCGATGAATAAGGAGGCAGAATGAACATCCGTCAGGCAGAGTTGAAAGACAGTTTTGCGTTGAGTGCATTGCTGAGCGAGTTAGGCTATGGCGGCACCGAAAACTTTATTGAACAGCGCCTGGCGCAGTTATGCAGCGATCCCAGTGAAGCGCTGTTAGTGGCTGAACATGGCAGCCAGGTGCTGGGTTTCCTTTCGCTGCATTTTATTCCTCAGCTGGCTCTGGCCGGTGATTTCGCCCGCATCAGTTATTTCTGCATTGCAGAAGGTGAGCGCAGCAAAGGAGTAGGCCAGCAACTGATTCAGTATGCCGAAACGCTGGCGGCACGTCGGGGCTGCGATCGCATGGAAGTCCATTGCCATCAGTCGCGTCTTAAGGCGAATCAATTCTACGCCCGCGAAGGCTATGCTGAATCACCCTGTTATCTCATCAAAAATCTGCAAGCGGGTTAAATTCCCGTCCTGAGGCGATGACCAGCGCCTCGGCAATCATCTCCCGCTGTTCATCCCTGAGGCTGGCGATACTGACGCGAATAAATTGGGTAGGGCCGAGCCGGCAGCGCTCGCCAGGCACGACTGCAATACCGCGAGCAGCCAGCGTAATCATAGCAAACTGCTCTGAAGCAACCGGAATATAGAGGCTTAACCCGTCGCGAAGCGGCAGAGCCAGACCGCGCTGTGCCAGCGACGCAAGCAATGCCTCACGCCGTTGCTGGTAGATCGCACGGGCGGTGGCAATCTGTTGTTGCGTTTCCTCATCTTCCAGCAGCCATGCAACCGCGTCCTGCAGAATCCGACTGGTCCAGCTGACACCAAAATTTCGCCATGACTGAATACGCTTAACCATTTCCGAGGTGGCAGAGAGCACGGCCAGCCGCAGATCCGGTCCGTAGGCTTTTGAAAAGGAACGGACGTGCAGCGTTCGTTCAGGGAAGGTTGAGCCCAGGCTCCAGCTCGCCTCAGCGGAGAGATCGCCAATACCATCATCTTCAACGATCAGCGTGTTGCTCTGTTGCAGAACCTGCGCCAGAGCCTGACGTCGCGTCGGGCTGATGCTGTTCCCGGTGGCAGAGTGGGTTCGCGGCTGATAGATCAACATTACTGGTGCCTGCTCGAGCAGGGCAGACAAGACATCAGGCAGTGGACCCTGCTCATCACATGCCAGCGGCAGAATCTCTGCGCCGACGTTATCCAGCATATCGAGCAGCCGGGTTGCCGTCGGGTCTTCAATAATTACGCGGTCGCCCGGTGAGACCAGGGTTTGCACCAGCAGGTTCATTGCATCAAAACCGCCATCCGTTGCCAGAAATGCTTCTGCCGCATAGGGCCAGCGCGGCGTTATCGCCTGAAGCAGCGGTGCTGAAATCGCCTCGCGGGTGTAGCTGTTGAGCCGTGGTGAATGCAGGGCTGATTGCAGCGCGCGCTGCAGGTCAGGCAGCAGGGCGGGGTCGGGCGAGGCCAGAGCCAGGTCGGCGCGAATGTTATCGCCATAGTTGCCGATCTTCTCAAATCGAATCGGACGCGGCATCACCGTGTTGCCACTGACCCAGACACCACTGCGTCCTTTGCCCGCCAGTACTTTCTGCTTTCTGAGTTGCGCCCAGGCAGCAGAAACGGTTGCCGGACTGACGCCCAGCCGCTCCGCTATCTCCCGTACTGCGGGCATCTGCATACCCGTGGCGATATGTCCGTCACGAATCAGCGTTGAAGCTGCCTGCGCGATGCTTTTCACTGAAGGCGATTTTATCTGGCTACAAAACCAGTCGAGGTCGACGCTCTCTGTCATAAGAAAATACTTTGTTCAGTAACAAATTAATGATTGTTCAGGTAAGTATTCCGGATTTAGTATCAAATTCAAGCACTATTTTGCCCCATCCTGACGGTGCAGCGTAAACGGAGAGATCATGGCAAGGTTAATCATCAGACTGGCGGTACGCGACTGGGACTACTTCACCCCGCTGGCGCTGGGCGATATCAGACCAGAAGACTTTGAGCTACAGATCGACCGCGTGGGTACGCTGGTGAATGACCTGGCGACCAGCCCCGATTATGACGCAGGCGAAGTTTCTTTCAGCCGCTACGCCCAGAGCCGGGCCAGAGGCGACGAATCCCTGCTCGGCCTGCCGCATTTTCTGATGCGCGGCTTCCGTCAGCGCTGCATTATCACCACCGCCAGCAGCCCCATCACTACGCCAGCGCAGCTAAAAGGCAGGAGAATTGGCGTTACTGGCTGGCAGGATTCGGGCAATACCTGGACACGCACGGTGCTACGTGAAGCGGGCGTCGGAATTGATGATGTCTTCTGGTATGCCGGTCGCCTCACTGCCGATCATCCGATTGTCGATCGGCTAGCGGGATTTGGCCGGCCGGGCCGCATTGAACCTGCGCCCGACGAGCGACCGCTGATTGAGATGCTGCAGGCGGGAGAACTGGATGCCATCTTCACTCCATTTATGCCGGAGGGCTTTTTCCTGCCTGATTCAGGTTTGCGGCAGCTGCAGACCGATTTTTATCAGGCAGAGCGGGACTACTTTAACCGTGTCGGCTATGTGCCGGGCATTCATATTCTGGCGCTTAAACCGGCGCTGGCAGCGGCGCATCCGTGGCTGCCTGCGGCGTTAAGTGAGGTCATCGATCGCGCCTACAGGCTATGGATGCAGAAAAGAGAGAAATATGCCGACACCACGCCGTGGCTGCTGGACGATCTGCGACGCACTGCGCAGGAATTACCGGCGGACTGGAATCAGAATGGTTTTCACGTTAACAGGAAGATGATTGCGGACTTTGGTCGCGAGCTCTATCAGCAGGGGCTGACCCACCAATTACTGACGCCGGAAGCGATGTTTCCGGCCGCTGCGGGAGAAGAGAAATGATGAAAGTGGCACTGGGACAGTTTGCGGTAAGCCGAGAATGGCAGGACAACGCTCATATCTGTCTGGATTTAATGCAGCGGGCGTCAGAAGGGGGGGCCGATCTGCTGGTCCTGCCGGAAGGCGTGCTGGCGCGTGATATTGCCGACCCTGATTTAGTGCTGAAGGCAGCACAGCCGCTGGATGGCCCTTTTCTGAGCCAGTTGCTGGCCGCCAGCAAGCACACTGCGCTGACTACCATGATGAGCGTTCACGTTCCCACCGACCAGCAAAAAGCGCTCAACGTGCTGGTGGCTATCCGTAACGGTGAGATCATCGCCGCCTATGAAAAGCTGCATCTGTACGATGCCTTTGCGATGCAGGAGTCGCAGCGGGTCAATCCGGGCCACGTCATTCCGCCGCTGATTGACGTCGCGGGTATGAAAGTCGGATTAATGACCTGCTATGACGTACGTTTCCCGGAACTGGCGCGTCGGCTGGTGCTGGATGGTGCAGACGTACTGGTGCTGCCTGCTGCCTGGGTTAAAGGTCCGCTGAAAGAGATGCACTGGGAGTTACTGACCCGCGCCCGTGCGCTGGAGAATACCTGCTATATGGTGGCGGTGGGCGAGTGTGGCCCACGCAATATTGGCAACAGTCTGGTGGTCGATCCGCTGGGCGTGGCGGTGGCGAATGCGGCGGAGTCACCCGCACTGCTGTTTGCCGATCTCGATCCTGAGCGCGTCGCCTATGCCCGCCGGGTACTGCCAGTGCTGGAAAACCGACGCTTCGCCCGTCCCGAACTCAACTGATCCGCTGAACCAGGAATCCCTTATGACGAAGAGAGCAACCGCCTTAATCGTGGCGCTGGGGCTGACTGCCTCCCTGGCGCAGGCTGCCGACGCTATTCCGGTGCAAAAAGTTGACCAGGCCCTGCATGATCGGCTGCCGGATGAGATCAAAAAAGCGGGCAAAATGATTTCAGTGAATAACGGTTCATTTCCGCCCTATGAAATCGTTAATGGCCCACACGCGATGGAGGGCGCCTCAGCGGAGTTAACCACCGCGCTGGCGCAACTGTTGGGTGTGAAGATCGAGCATGCGACGGTGAGCGGCCTGTCAGGCGTGCTGACCGGCATCAATGCGGGTCGCTATCAGCTGGCGATTGGCCCGATTGGTGATTACCCGGACCGCCAGCAGAAAGTGGACTTCGTCGATTTTGTGCAGGAGTTTGTGGTGTTCGGCGTGCAAAAGGGGAATCCGGCAAAAATTAATCAGTTGGATGACACCTGCGGCAAGCGTATTGCGGTTATGGCCGCCGGCTCTGCGGAACAGGTTATCCGTAAACAGTCAGCACAATGTGTGGCCGATGGAAAACCGGCGGTGACGGTGCAGGCCTTTACCGATCAGCCTTCGTCTATTCTGGCGGTGCGCTCTAAACGTTCCGATGCCTTCTTCTCATCACAGGCTCCACTGACTTACTTTGTTAATCAGGCGAAGGGACAACTTGAACTGGCGGGCAAAGGGCACAAGAACGGTTTTGGCGATATCTTCCAGGGTACTGTTGTGCCAAAAGGCTCACCGCTGGGTCAGGTGGTGCTGGATGCCTACAAAGAGCTGTATCAGAACGGGACTTATGCAGCGATCATGAAAAAGTGGCAACTTGAGGGCAACATGACCACAGCGCCTGGACTGAATCTGGCGAAAGAGGCCAACAAATGAGCCCGCCGCGCCATCTGCACCGCGGTGACAGAGGCGAGTCGGAGCTACGCGATGTGGCGTTCGCCCGCAGCGCGCCCACATACGGACGCTGGATCAGCTGGATTGTGGTGCTGGTGATCGGCACTAATCTGTTGTGGCTGGTGGCGACCAATCCCAACTTTGAATGGCAGGTCGTGCTGCAGTGGTTTACCGAAGAATCCGTGCTGAATGGATTGCAGGTTACTCTGGGTCTGACGGTCGTATCGATGGTGCTGGGCACGCTGTTGGGTCTGCTGCTGGGTGTCTGGCGGTTATCTGAAAACCGGCTGCTGCGCGGCGTCGCCGGGCTCTATATCTGGTTCTTTCGTGGCACGCCGCTGCTGGTGCAACTGATTTTTTGGTACAACCTTTCCACACTGTTTCCCGTACTGTCGCTGACTCTGCCGTGGACGGACATGACACTGGCCAGCTGGAACACCAACGATCTGATTACGCCGCTGACAGCGGCTATCGCCGGACTGGCACTGAATGAAGCGGCTTATATGGCGGAAATAATCCGCGCTGGTCTGCTGTCGGTGGATAGCGGCCAGGTGGAGACGACGCAAGCCTTCGGCATGAGCCGGTCACGGGCGCTGCGGCGCATCATTATTCCTCAGGCGATGCGTTCTATTATTCCGCCCACCGGTAACCAGTTGATCAGCATGATCAAGGCAACTTCGCTGGTCAGCGTGATCGCAATGGGCGATCTGCTCTACTCGGTGCAGGCGATCTACAACCGCACCTTTGAAATTATCCCGATGCTGATGGTGGCGGTGATCTGGTATCTGCTGATCACCTCGGTCCTTAATCTGGGACAATCTGCCATCGAGCGCTACTACGCGCGGGGTACCCGCCGGGTAACCAGCACTCCCCGGCGAGCCGCCGCCGTGGCGGGCGATGTGCAACCCCAGCAGGAGGAGCGATGAGGCAGAATAAACCCCTGGTCTGCGCCCGCAACGTGAAGAAGCATTATGGCGACAATCAGGTTCTGAAAGGGATTGATCTGGATGTTTATCCCGGTGAGGTGGTCGTGATTCTCGGGCCATCCGGTTCCGGCAAATCCACTTTTCTGCGCTGCATCAATCACCTTGAAGAGATGAACGCCGGATCGATTCAGGTCGGCAATGAGCAGATTGGCTATGTGCTGAAAGGACATGTGCTGCACCGGCTCTCATCACGTCAGATCGCCCGCCAGCGTCAAAAAATCGGCATGGTGTTTCAGCAGTTCAATCTCTATCCGCACATGACGGTGCTGCAGAACATCATTGAAGCGCCCGTTGGCGTGCATAAATTTCCGCGTCAGGAGGCAATGGCCCATGCCCGATCGCTGCTGGCGACGGTAGGATTGAGCGATAAAGCGGACGCCTGGCCACGTCACCTGTCGGGTGGGCAGCAGCAGCGTGTGGCGATTGCGCGGGCGCTGGCGATCAAGCCACAGCTGATCCTGTTTGATGAGCCAACCTCTGCGCTCGATCCGGAACTGGTGGGGGAAGTACTGGCGACAATGCGTACCCTGGCTGACCAGGGATTAACGATGATCGTGGTAACCCATGAAATCAGCTTTGCGCGTGAAGCCGCCGATCGCGTGGTCTTCATGGATGGCGGCGTGGTGGTAGAACAGGGAACGCCCGAAGAAGTGATCGCGAATCCGCAGCATCCGCGTACCCAGGCGTTTCTCAGTCGCTTTATCTGAGATCTTACTCTGTTACAGATTGCAGTTGTCGCCGCAGCCAAACTGCGCGTAAATAACAGTCACCGTTATTCGATAATGTTGAAAGGTTAAATATGGAAGGTATCAGTATTGCCAAGCTGCTGATTATCGGTGCGCTTATCGTACTGCTTTTTGGTACCAACAAGTTGCGCTCACTGGGCGGCGATCTGGGCTCCGCAATCAAGGGCTTCAAAAAAGCCATGAAAGATGAAGATACCAGCGCAACCCGAACGACGGCTGAAGACGTGCCAGCAGAACGCGTCGTTCATAAAGATTAATCAGTTATTTGCTGCAAATAACTGTTACTTTTTATTTCAGGCGCACATAAAAAAACCAGGCTGTTACCAGTCTGGTTTTTTGTTTTCGGATATCGCAAACTCTACCTGGCGCTTATTTTACTTCCATGCCTTTGGCCTGCATATCCGCATGATAGGAAGACCGAACAAACGGACCGCACGCGGCATGCGTGAAGCCCATCGCCATCGCTTCTTCTTTCATCTCATCGAACTCAGCCGGGCTGACATAGCGCTGAACCGGCAGGTGATGGCGGCTCGGTTGCAAATACTGACCCAGCGTCAGCATGGTGACGCCATGGCGGCGCAGATCGCGCATGACTTCCACGATTTCTGCATTGGTTTCACCCAGGCCAACCATCAAACCTGACTTAGTCGGGATTTCAGGATGTGCTTCTTTGAAACGCTCAAGCAGCTTCAGTGACCACTCATAGTTAGCGCCTGGACGCACCTGACGGTAAACGCGCGGAACGTTTTCCAGGTTGTGGTTAAACACATCTGGTGGCGTCGCGGTGAGAATCTCCAGCGCGCGATCCATACGGCCACGGAAGTCAGGTACCAGCGTTTCGATTTTGATGGTTGGATTTTTTTCGCGAATCGCGCGGATGCAATCGGCAAAGTGCTGTGCGCCACCATCACGTAAATCATCGCGGTCAACCGAGGTGATCACTACGTAGCGCAGACCCATATCGGCAATCGTCTGCGCCAGTTTAGCGGGTTCGTTAGCATCAGGGGCATTGGGACGGCCATGAGCCACATCGCAAAACGGACAACGACGGGTACAAATTGCGCCCAGGATCATAAAGGTGGCGGTGCCGTGGTTGAAGCATTCGGCAAGGTTAGGGCAGGACGCTTCTTCACAGACCGAGTGCAGCCCGTTTTTGCGCATCGCGGCTTTAATGCCCTGAATACGACTGGAGTCAGCTGGCAGCTTGATTTTCATCCATTCCGGCTTACGCAACATCTCCTGCCGTTCAACAGCCACGGTTTTCACCGGGATCAGCGCCATTTTGTCTGCGTCACGATATTTGACGCCGCGTTCCATCTGAATTGGTTTACTCATAAATCAGCAGGTTCCGGTCGGATTGCGATTTGAAAGCGTTCCCATTCAAACCGGGAAGGGGGCTTTCAACTTTATTTGAAAAAAGTGCAAAAATTATATCATCACATCGCCTGCGAAGCAGCCACAGTCAGCACGGATAGGTTACATATTTGTAAATTCACATTCTGCGTTAAGGCTTAACAGGGAGATCGCCTGATACCCATTCAAGATTTTCATAACCTGACAGCCGCGCAAACGCACTCACCAGCGGAGAGCGTATCTGTTCCGTCGTCACCCCTGGCTGGAAATTTTTCAACTGGGTCATGCTCATCCCGGCGTAACCACAGGGATTGATACGCAGGAAAGGCGACAAATCCATGGCAACATTCAGCGCCAGACCGTGAAACGAGCAGCCTTTGCGGATGCGCAATCCGAGTGAACAAATCTTCTCTTCCCCGACATAAACGCCAGGTGCATCCGCGCGGGCGCGGGCGCTGACGCCAAACTCTGCCAGGGTGGCGATAACCGTCTCTTCCAGAATCGTCACCAGCTGGCGTACGCCGAGCTTACGACGTTTCACATCGATCAGCACGTACATCACCTGTTGTCCCGGCCCGTGATAGGTGACCTGTCCCCCACGGTCGCTTTGCACCACCGGAATATCACCTGGCATTAGCAGATGCTCCGCTCTTCCCGCCTGACCCTGCGTAAAGACCGGAGGATGTTCGACCAGCCAGATTTCGTCACGACTCTGGTCATCGCGCTGGTCGGTATAGTGATGCATGGCGTCGGAGACAGATTGCCAGTCGCGCAGACCTGACTGGCGGACAAGAAGGGTTTCAACTGACAAAGCGATAGCCCGCTAAAGGAATAAACGTTGAGGATAACGTCGGCAAAACGTCAGGCAGAGGCGCCTTGCCGACCCGTAAATTACAGGACCATACGCACAATTTCGATGTTGCCCAGCTCTTCGTACAGGCGTTCGACCTGTTCGATATGAGTGGCGGTGATAGTGATGTTTACGGAATGATAGTTGCCTTTGCTGCTCGGCTTAACTTCAGGGCTGTAGTCGCCGGGCGCATGGCGTTGCACCACTTCAACCACTTGATCAACCAGCTCCGGTTGCGCCAGACCCATTACTTTGTAAGTAAACGGGGTAGGAAATTCGAGCAGCTCATTCAGTTTGGTTTTCATATTCACTCCGGTGCATAAAAAACAGGCTCCCGCCTGAGCGGGAGCATCATAATATCGATTAATGGGGGCGAAGGGGGGATTTTTCAATCACCCCCAGCGCTTAACCGAACCAGTGATGGAACATCAGCTTGATGTAATCAACAATACGACCAAAGAAGCCTCCTTCAGAGATCTCGTTCAGCACTACCAGCGGACGCTGTTCGATAGTCTTGCCATCCAGCTGGAAGTTGATGCTGCCAACCACCTGGTTTTTCTTCAGGGGTGCATGCAGCTCAGTGTTAGTCAGCACATAGCTGGCTTTCAGATCTTTCATGCGGCCACGTGGAATGGTCAGGTAAGCATCTTTTTCCACGCCCAGCTGCACACGGTCGTTATCGCCGAACCAGACTGGCTCAGAAGCAAACTCTTTGTCCGCTTTCAGTGGCGCAACGGTTTCAAAGAAGCGGAAACCCCAGGTGAGCAGTTTCTTGCTCTCGGTTTCACGGCCTTTATAGGTATGACCGCCCATCACAGCGGAGATCAGGCGCATCTGGCCTTCGGTCGCTGACGCCACCAGGTTGTAACCTGCTGAGTTGGTATGACCGGTTTTGATACCATCTACGTTCAGGTTGGTATCCCACAGCAGACCGTTACGGTTCATCTGACGGATATTGTTGAAGGTGAACTCTTTCTCTTTATAGACAGCGTACTCTTCCGGTACGTCGCGAATCAGCGCCTGACCAATCAGGGCCATGTCGCGCGCGGAGCTGTACTGACCTTCGGCGTCCAGGCCATGAACGGTCCCGAAGTGTGTATTCTGCAGGCCAATTGCTTTGACGTAGTTGTTCATCAGATTGACGAACGCATCCTGGCTGCCAGCGACATAGTCCGCCATCGCGACACAGGCATCATTACCGGACTGCAGCACAATCCCACGAGTCAGCTGTGAGACCGGCACGCGGTCGCCTGGCTTCAGGAACATCAGTGAGGAGCCTTTGAACACCGGGTTGCCAGTCGCCCAGGCATCCGGGCCGACGGTGACCATATCGTCCTGATGAATTTTGCCCGCTTTAACGGCCTGACCAATGACATAGCTGGTCATCATCTTGGTCAGACTCGCAGGATCGCGGCGTGCATCGGCGTTTTTCTCTGCCAGCACTTTGCCTGAGTTGTAGTCGATAAGGACGTACGCTTCGGCATCAATGTCCGGCACGCCCGGAATCATGGTCTTGAGATTGACGTCATCAGCAATAGCAGCATGGCTGAGAGAGAAAGCGATCAGTGATCCCACTGTCAGGCGTTTCAGCAAACGAGATGATTTCAGCGTGTTCATGTGTAGGACTACAACATCCGTGAGTTTGAGGTTAGAAAGGTCACTCATCATACCCAATGCCAGATTATCTGGCACCGGGCATGATGATTGGGTTGTTAGCAGACGTAACGTGCAGCGGTCTGACAAACGGTTCAGCGACGCGTGTTAGTAATAAATGAAGCGGTCTGGCCTTCACTGCTCAGGCGCTGTTGCAGCGCAGCCGCTTCGGCGCGGGAGGCGTAACCGCCGAGCTGAACGCGATAAACATTGTTGCCTGCGTCTTCGACCTTACCGGGCACACCATAACGCTGGCTCAGGTTTTTCATCATCTGCTGGGCACGCGCCGGGTCATTCAGCGCACCGACCTGCACGACATATCCGGTAGTGCCACTGCTGGTTGCCGTCGCGGCACTGGCTGCTGCGGGAGCAGCACTGCTGGCTGTAGGTGCGGCACTGGCGGGTGCGGAAGCTGGTGGTTCGTTACCTTCCAGTACACCGGTCGCTAAGGGCTGGGGTGCGCCAAGAAAACCGCTGCTCTGCACCGGCGCGCCCATGTTGTCACCGCTCTGCAGTGTGTTGTTGCTGATAGCCTCAACATTTTGCGCAGGGGGTTCAGATGTTGCTGCACTGCCGCCGTTCATTACCGCGCCGCCACTCAGGTCGGGGCGGGCAGGCAGAGAGTAACTCTGTTTTGCTACCACGGTGCCGATGGTGCCGGGGCCGGAGAGCGAACCGTCTGGTGCCACCTTGATATAGTCGACCCGCACCCGCGAATTATTTGAGATGTTCAGACGGTCACCGGCAGCCCGCGACAGGTCGATAATACGTCCTGGCGTGTAGGGACCGCGATCGTTAATGCGCACGACAATCTGACGGCCATTCGCGATATTGGTGACGCGCACATACCCCGGCAGTGGCAGAGTAGGGTGGGCCGCGGTCAGTGCATCAGGATCGTAGGCTTCGCCGGTGGCGGTGCGGTTGCCCTGCGCCTCTTCACCGTACCAGGTTGCCAGGCCGACTTCGCTGTAGTTCGACGGATCTTTGATAATGCGATAATTTTTGCCGTTAACGCTGTAATCCTGGCTGGTACCCGGATTAATCGGCTCATAACGTGGCTCAACGCCAGGAATTTCTACCACCGGTCCATTGTAAGCCGGTTGCGGCGGCGCCGTATTTTGGGGTTCGGGCGTGGTACAGGCCGCCAGAACCAGTGATGCCAGTGCAACGCCAAGCCATTCCTTACGCATCTGCAGCCTCTTAGACACTTCTAGATAACATTTTTCGGTGAGTGTGGATCGACATCACAATGCCAAATCCCGCCATAAGCACGATAAGCGCGGAGCCGCCATAACTGACCAGCGGCAGCGGCACGCCAACTACCGGTAAGATACCACTAACCATGCCAATGTTAACGAAAACATAAACGAATAAAATCAGCATTAAACCGCCTGCCATGACCCGACCAAAGGTGGTCTGCGCCCGTGCTGCCACCACTAATCCCCGCATGATCAGCAGCAAATAGAGGGTCAGTAGCAACAGCACGCCGACCAGACCTAACTCTTCGGCCAGAACCGCAAAGATAAAGTCGGTATGACGTTCCGGCAGAAACTCCAGCTGAGACTGGGTGCCCTGAAGCCAGCCTTTGCCGCGCAATCCTCCCGAGCCAATAGCGATTTTCGACTGGATGATGTGATAACCCGCGCCCAGCGGGTCTGTTTCTGGATCGAGCAACATCATGACGCGGTCACGCTGATAGTCATGCATCAGGAAAAACCACAAAATCGGGATAAAGGCGGCGACCAGCAATACGGCAACGCCAATCAGTTTCCAGCTCATCCCCGACAGAAACAGGACAAACAGGCCGGAAGCGGCAACCAGAATCGAGGTGCCGAGGTCGGGCTGTGCCGCCACCAGCAACGTTGGCACGAAGATCAGCAGCAGCGCAATGCCGGTGTTTTTCAATGTTGGCGGGCAAACATCGCGGTTAATAAAGCGCGCTACCATCAATGGTACCGCTATCTTGGCTATTTCAGAGGGCTGAAAACGCACAAAGCCGAGATCGAGCCAGCGCTGAGCACCTTTACTGATCTGCCCGAAGGCATCTACCGCCACCAGCAGGATGACGCAGACAATATAAAGATAGGGCGCCCAGCCTTCATAGACGCGCGGTGGCACCTGTGCCAGCACAATCATAATCACCAGTCCCATAGCGATCTGACCGAGTTTACGCTCCATCATGCCGGGATCCTGACCACTGGCACTCCAGATCACCACGGCGCTGTAGGTCAGCAGGCCGAGAATGATCAGCATAAACAGCGGATCGATGTGCATACGCATCCAGATCGATCGTTTCTGCGGACTATCTTGCATCGACATGTTTATTCACCTTCATAACCGGGCGGCACAGGTGCGGCGTCCGGCAGGACTGTATTATTATCACCCAACATAATGTGATCCAGAATCTGGCGCATAACAGTACCGACAGCCGGACCGGCGCCACCGTTTTCCAGGATAATGGTCACGGCGACCCGAGGTTTGTCATAAGGGGCAAACGCGGTCATTAATTTATGGTCGCGTAATCGTTCAGCAATTCTATGGGCGTTATAAGTTTCATTCTCTTTCAGGCCAAAGACCTGTGCCGTACCAGACTTGGCGGCGATTTTATAGGGCGCATCAGCAAAGCTCTTGTGCGCGGTGCCGTTGGGCCGATTCGCTACGCCGTACATGCCATCTTTGGCGATTTCCCAGTAGCCGGAATGGATGTCTCCAATCGGGGCCGCAGGCGCCTGACGATAGGGTACCAGGGAACGGCCTTCGCGGGTTGCGCGCAGCATATGTGGCACCTTGACGACGCCGTCGTTGATCAGAATCATCATCGCTTTGTTCATCTGCAATGGCGTCGCTGTCCAGTAACCCTGTCCGATCCCCACCGGAATGGTATCACCCTGATACCACGGCTTTTTAAAACGTTTTAGTTTCCAGTCACGTGTCGGCATATTACCGGTGCTCTCCTGCGGTAAATCGATGCCGGTACGGCTGCCGTAACCAAATTTATTCATCCACTCCGACAGACGGTCAATACCCATGTCATAGGCGACCTGGTAAAAGAAGGTATCGGCAGACTCTTCCAGTGCTTTGGTGACGTTCAGACGACCGTGGCCCCATTTTTTCCAGTCGCGAAAACGCTTTTCTGAACCGGGAAGCTGCCACCAGCCGGGATCAAACAGGCTGGTGTTACGGTTAATCACGCCAGCACTTAGGGCAGAGACCGCAACATATGGTTTGACTGTTGAAGCCGGTGGATACGCCGCCTGAATTGCACGGTTGTAGAGCGGGCGATTTTCATCTTCAAGCAGGCCGCGGTAATCCTTACTGGATATACCGTCGACAAATAAGTTGGCATCGTAGCTGGGTGTTGAGACCATGGCGAGAATTTCGCCGGTGCGCGGATCGCTGACCACGACTGCCGCGCGACTGCCCGCCAGCAGGGTTTCAACATATTGCTGTAGTTTGAGATCGATAGTCAGATAGATGTCTCGGCCTGCCTGAGGTGACTCCTCATGCAGCTGGCGTATGACCCGGCCACGGTTGTTAACCTCGACCTCTTCAAAACCGGTTTTGCCGTGCAGCAAATCTTCGTAGTACGCTTCAATCCCCAGCTTGCCGATGTCGTGCGTCGCGGCGTAGTTAGGCCATATGCCCTCTTTATCGAGGCGTGCCACATCACGATCATTGATTTTTGAGACGTAGCCGACCACATGCGTCAGCGTGGCACCGTAAGGGTAGTAGCGGCGCTGGTAACCTTTGACTTCCACGCCGGGAAAGCGGTACTGATTAACCGCAAAGCGCGCAACCTGCACTTCATTCAGACCGGTTTTAACCGGGATTGAGGTGAAACGACGTGAGCGGTTACGCTCTTTCTGGAAGTTTTCGAGGTCTTCGTCAGTCAGCTCAAGCACCGGACGTAAGTTTTCCAGGGTCTGTTGCAGGTTGTCGACTTTTTCAGGGACCAGTTCTGCCTGATAGATGGTGCGGTTCAGTGCCAGCGGCGTACCGGTGCGATCGTAGATTATGCCGCGGCTGGGGGCGACAGGCACCAGTTTGATACGGTTCTGGTTAGAGCGGGTGCTGTAATCATTAAAACTAAGGATCTGCAGATGGTAAAGGTTAACCACCAGAATTGAAGAGAGAAGTAAGATACCGACGAAGGCGATGAACGCCCGACGGACAAAGAGTTTCTGTTCGGCGCTGTAATCGCGAAAGGCGTTGCTTTGTAATTTCATCCGCTACTTGTCATGTCTGATGTGGGCTGATCGGTCATTCACGATGATAAGGATGATTTGTCGTTATACTCCAGGCCCGATACAGACTTTCGGCAACCAGCACGCGCACCAGCGGATGGGGCAACGTCAATGCTGACAGTGACCAGCTCTGCTCTGCCGCCGCTTTACAGGCGGGGGCCAGGCCTTCAGGCCCGCCAATCAGCAGGCTGACATCGCGACCATCCAGCTTCCAGCGTTCAAGCTGCTGCGCCAGTTGTGGGGTTTCCCATGGATGACCCGGAATATCCAGCGTGACGATGCGATTGCCTTTGCCGACCGCCGCTAACATCGCCTCACCCTCTTTTTCAAGAATGCGTTTGATATCAGCATTTTTGCCGCGTTTACCAGCGGTCACTTCGGTCAGCTCAAGCGACATATCTTTCGGGAAGCGACGCAGATATTCCATAAAACCGGTCTGCACCCAGTCAGGCATTTTGGTGCCGACGGCAACAAGTTGCAGTTTCACGGATTAGCCCCAGAGTTTTTCCAGCTCATACAGCTGGCGACTCTCTTCCTGCATCACATGCACGATGACATCACCCAGATCGACCACGACCCAGTCTGCCGCGCTTTTACCTTCAATGCCTAAGGGCATCAGGCCCGCTAAACGCGACTCCTGCTCAACGTGTTCTGCGATCGAAGTCACATGACGCGTGGAGGTGCCGGTGCAGATGATCATGAAATCGGTGATGCTGGATTTGCCCTGAACGTCGATGGTGACAATGTCCTGGCCTTTGAGATCATCAATCTTATCAATAACGAACTCTTGGAGTGCTTTACCTTGCAAAAGGTTCCCCTTGGAATCTGGTGGTAACGAGCCGGCTGTAAGCCCGGAGAGTGCAGCCAAAAAATTAAGCGGCGCAGTATAGCATGCCCGGATCAGTCGCGATATAAGCCTTCGCGGTCGATATAATCGATAACTGCCGCGGGTAACAGGTCGTCGCAGGGCTGATTGTGATGGCGACGGCAGCGGATTTCGGTCGCCGAAATGTCATAGAGTGGGGTTTCACCCAGCCAGATATGGCCTGCGGGCTGCTGATGCAGTTGCCCGATATCCTGAGCGAGATGTTGATCGAGCCAGTGCTGCATCTCCGGCGCGTCAAACCGGGTCGGATAGCCCGGGCGCTGGCACACTAGCAGGTGGCAGAGTGACAGCAAATCCTGCCAGCGGTGCCATTTTGCTAAGCTCAGCAAGGAATCCTGACCAATAATAAAGCCCAGCGGCTGCGCGGCACCGCGTTCTGCGCGCCAGGCTTCCAGGGTGGTCACTGTCCAGGAGGGCGTGTCGCGGTCCAGCTCACGGGTATCTATCTCAAACAGCGGAAGGTCGCGGATCGCGCAACGCAGCATCGCCACCCGCTGGGCCGGGCTGGCTTCCGGTTGTGGACGATGCGGTGGCACATTGTTGGGCAGCAGCGTAACACGCTGTAAGCCGGTCTGTTGAGCCAGCGCTTCGACCGGGCGCAGATGGCCAAAATGAATCGGATCGAAGGTGCCACCGAACAGCGCGTGTAACTCAGACATGGGCAAAGCTCGTTGGAAAAGCACGACTGCTGAGCAGCAGCGTCAGGGTCTGTAACTGTGGCCACACCGGCTGCCCATAGTCCTGCTTCAGGGTGATCTCAATCTGACTGAGCAGATGAATCGCGCGTTGCAGACGCGTGGCATCCAGGCGTTGCAGTGCGTCGGTGAACAGCGCGCGGCGGTTCTGCCAGATACGCTGCTGATCCATCAGGGTACGCAGCGGCTGCTGTGCCTGGTGGCGTTGCAGATGCAGCAAAGTCAGCAGATCGCGTTGCAGCGTACGCAGCAGAATGACCACCTCGCTCTCTTCTTTCTCCAGCTGATGCAGGATATGCAGCGCACGGCGGCTCTTACCCGCCAGCAGGGCGTCCACCCAGTGGAACGGGGTAAAGTGCGCCGCGTCACTGACCGCCTCTTCAACCCGGGGCAGGGTCAGCTTTCCATCCGGCCACTGCAGCGAGAGACGCTCCAGCGCCTGGGCCAGTGCCAGCAGATTGCCTTCATAGCAGTAACACAGCAGCTGCACCGCCGCGTCATCCACGGAGAGTTTCAGCGCTTTAGCGCGGTTAACCACCCAGCGTGGCAGTTGCGCCTGTTCAGGCGTCTGGCAGGGCACTAAGACCGCAGAGGCGGACAACGCTTTAAACCAGGCGCTGTTTTCCTGCGTTTTGGTCAGCTTTGCCATCCGGCAGATCAGCAGAATATCGGCGTGCAGCAGCTGCGACAGCTTCAGCAGCTGCTCAGCCATCGCGGCGTTAGGACCATTT
This sequence comes from Pantoea sp. AS142, assembly GCF_037152305.1. Taxonomy (NCBI): domain Bacteria; kingdom Pseudomonadati; phylum Pseudomonadota; class Gammaproteobacteria; order Enterobacterales; family Erwiniaceae; genus Pantoea; species Pantoea sp. AS142. The sequence goes on from NZ_JBBCMO010000001.1 coordinate 251,915, forward strand.
TCGGGGAATTGCAGCGTCATGGTCTGACGCTGGGCAAAGAGGCTCAGTGACTGGCAGCTGACGAACAGGCTCTCCCAGTCGGTCTGAGCATCCAGCGTAAAACTAAAGTGTTCTTCGAATCCCTGTGCGGTTGCGGCGACACGAATCGCATCTGAACTCTCCTGCAACAGCAGCGGTTCGTTACCGGCTAACAAATAACAGGCGCGCAGTCCCTCACGGAGCTGCGCGCTGAGTTGTTCAGGATAAATCCTGATCATTGCAGGCTGTTTGCAGAGGAAGAAGGCGCTTCCTGTGAACCCTGACCCGGCACCGGAATCACATACGCCGGTAAGGTTTCTTTGCTGTTAATCTGCGCGGCATGCACCGTCAGCAGTTTACGCACCAGCTGTTCGGCAGCACGCTGACGCATCTCCTGCGTAATCAGATCCTGTTCGGCATCTTTCGCCAGCGCAGCATTCGGGTTATCGAAGAACGAACGATAAACCGTAGTGCTGATTGGGTAGATACCTTTACCTGGCAAAAGAACCTGAGCCGTGAGGGTCATGACCAGCTGATACTCAGCAGAGGTGCCGCTGATAAAGACCGACGCGGTGTTACGCCCCGACACTTCAGGACCCAGACGCAGCGTCGGAATATCGATGCGGTTTTGTTTGCTGTCTTCAACGATGGTGACATCATTGATACGCAGTTGCTGACGCACAGTACGCGCCAGCGGTCCATAAGGATCGCCGGTTGCAACAATAAGAGTTTTTAGTTCGCTGGGCACCTGCGTGGTGCCGCGCGGATGAAAACCACAGCCAGCGGTGATCACCACCGCCAGCATGACAAACAGCCTGATAATCGGATGTCGCACAGTTCCTCCTGAACTTAACCTACGACCAGGTTAAGCAGTTTGCCCGGTACATAAATGACTTTACGGATAGTCACGCCGTCCAGATATTTCGCCACCAGATGCTCTTGCGCAGCGCGTGCCTGAACCTGTTCCTGTGTGGCATCGGCGGGTACGGTAATTTTGCCGCGCACTTTACCGTTAACCTGCACCACTACCAGCAATGAATCTTCAACCATAGCGGCTTCATCAGCAACCGGCCAGCTTGCTTCATCGATCGTGCCTTCGCCACCCAGCGTCTGCCACAGGACGTAGCAGGCGTGCGGGGTAAACGGATAGAGCAGACGGACGATAGCCAGCAGCGCTTCCTGCATCAGGGCGCGATCCTGCTCGCTCTCCTGCGGAGCGCGCGCCAGTTTGTTCATCAGTTCCATGATCGCCGCAATGGCGGTGTTGAACGTCTGACGGCGGCCAATATCATCTGCCACTTTGGCGATGGTTTTGTGCAGATCGCGACGCAGCGATTTCTGCTCGTCATTCAGGCTCTCCACATCCAGCAATACGGTCGTACCTTGCTGCGTGTGCTCGAAGACCAGCTTCCAGACACGTTTCAGGAAGCGGTTAGCGCCTTCAACGCCCGACTCCTGCCACTCCAGCGTCATATCCGCCGGTGAAGCAAACATCATAAACAGACGCACCGTATCCGCGCCGTAACGCTCAACCATCAGTTGTGGGTCGATGCCGTTGTTTTTCGACTTCGACATTTTGCTCATGCCCGCATAGATCACTTCGTGGCCCTGGGTGTCCGTGGCTTTTACAATGCGGCCTTTCTCGTCACGCTCCACCTCAACGTCAACCGGTGAAACCCAGTTACGCTCGCCGTTGTTACCGAGGTAGTAGAAAGCGTCAGCCAGCACCATGCCCTGGCACAGCAGACGTTTGGCTGGCTCATTGGAGTTCACCAGGCCCGCGTCACGCAGCAGCTTGTGGAAGAAGCGGAAATACATCAGGTGCATGATGGCGTGTTCAATGCCGCCTACATACTGATCAACCGGCAGCCAGTAGTTTGCCGCGGCCGGATCCAGCATGCCTTCCTTGTAGCTGGCGCAGGTATAACGCGCGTAGTACCAGGAAGACTCCATAAAGGTGTCAAAGGTGTCGGTTTCACGCAGTGCAGGCTGGCCGTTTACCGTGGTTTTCGCCCACTCTGGGTCTGCTTTGATCGGGCTGGTAATGCCATCCATCACCACATCTTCCGGCAGGATCACCGGCAGCTGGTCTTCTGGTGCAGGCATAACGGTGCCATCTTCCAGCGTGACCATCGGGATAGGCGCACCCCAGTAGCGCTGGCGGGAAACGCCCCAGTCGCGCAGACGGTAGTTCACCTTACGCACGCCCACGCCTTTTACCGCCAGTAACTCCGCGATGGCGTTAAAACCTGCTGTATGATCCATGCCATTGAACTCACCTGAGTTAAACAGCGCGCCTTTGTCGGTCATCGCCGCAGCGCTGACGTCAGGAATTGAACCATCCAGGTTGAGGATAACGGGCTTAATGGCCAGATCGTATTTAGTGGCAAACTCCCAGTCGCGCTGGTCGTGCGCCGGAACTGCCATCACCGCGCCGGTGCCATATTCCATCAGCACGAAGTTGGCGACCCAGACCGGGATAAGCTCGCCGGTCAGCGGATGAATAACAGACAGGCCGGTCGCCATGCCTTTCTTCTCCATGGTCGCCATATCCGCTTCGGCCACTTTGGTATTGCGACATTCAGCGATAAAGTCAGCCAGCGCCGGATTATTCACCGACGCCTGGGTAGCCAGCGGATGACCGGCGGCAACGGCAACATACGTTGCACCGATAAAAGTATCCGGGCGGGTGGTATAGACGGTGACTTTCTCTTCACTGTCAGCCACGTCGAAGGTGATTTCAACGCCTTCACTGCGGCCAATCCAGTTACGCTGCATGGTTTTGACCTGCTCAGGCCACTCTTCCAGCGTATCCAGGTCGTTCAGAAGCTCTTCCGCATAATCAGTGATTTTGATAAACCATTGCGGGATCTCTTTGCGTTCAACTTTGGTGTCGCAGCGCCAGCAGCAGCCATCAATCACCTGCTCATTCGCCAGCACCGTCTGATCGTTTGGGCACCAGTTCACGGCGGAGGTCTTTTTATAGACCAGACCCTTTTCATACAGTTTGGTAAAGAACCACTGTTCCCAGCGGTAATATTCTGGCTGGCAGGTTGCCAGTTCACGACTCCAGTCATAGCCAAAGCCCAGCAGCTTGAGCTGGTTTTTCATGTAGGCGATGTTGTCGTAAGTCCAGGGGGCCGGTGCGGTGTTATTTTTAACCGCAGCGCCTTCCGCAGGCAGGCCGAAAGCATCCCAGCCAATCGGCTGAAGTACGTTTTTGCCGAGCATACGCTGATAACGCGCGATTACGTCGCCGATGGTGTAGTTACGAACGTGGCCCATGTGCAGGCGGCCAGAAGGATAGGGCAACATGGAGAGGCAATAGTATTTCTCTTTACCTTCCTGCTCAGTCACTTTAAACGTTTCGTTTTCATCCCAGTGCTGCTGCACACGGGATTCAATCTCTTCCGGGCGGTATTGCTCTTGCATGGCTGCCTGTGGTCCTTTATGAATAACATTTTTCTGGCTCTACGATCCGCATAGCATACCCATAAGGCCGCGTATCAACAACACTTCCCACTTTTGCCGGCACGATTTCTGCTGAAAGCGTCAGCCTCTTCACCCTTTTGTAATTCACTGTACAGACGACACGGCAAAAGCAACATTACGACTAAACTTAATTCAGTGAGCGTCTGCATAAAGGAGAACAAAATGAATAAAGTGGCTCAGGAATATCGCGAGTCGTTAGCCGTATTGACCGAGCGTCTTCGTCAGGGCGATCGTAATCTTGATGAGCTGATTGCCGGGCGGCGAAGCCAGTTGTTGGTACGCGATGATATGACGGAAGAAGAGATTGACCAGGCGCTGAACTCAGTGCGACGTGATCTCGGCGAGTTTGCACGCAGTTATACCGATGTTGAAGAACCGCTGGCTGACTCACTGTTTATGCGCATTATTCGCGAGAGCGTCTGGAAAGAGCTGGCGGATATCACTGATAAAAGCCAGCTGGAGTGGCGTGAAGTCTTCCAGGACCTGCATCACCACGGTGTTTATCAGAGCGGTGAAGTGGTGGGGCTGGGCAATCTGGTATGTGAAAAGTGCCAGTTTACCCGGGCAATCTATACGCCTGAAACATTGTCCCGTTGTCCGGAATGTGGCAACGATCAGTTCCAGCGCCAGCCTTTTGAACCCTGATCTCAAAAATTATGCGGGCCACCCAGGTGACCCGCATAACTTGATTAGTGCAGGATTTTAGCGAGAAAATCTTTCGCACGGTCAGACTGTGGGTTGTTAAAGAAGTCATCTTTGTTGGTGTCTTCAATAATTTTCCCTTCATCCATAAAGATCACGCGATTGGCGACTTTACGGGCGAAGCCCATCTCATGTGTCACCACCATCATCGTCATCCCTTCCTGTGCCAGCTCAACCATCACATCCAGCACTTCGTTAATCATTTCCGGATCCAGCGCGGAAGTCGGCTCATCAAACAGCATCGCGATAGGGTCCATGCAGAGCGCACGCGCAATCGCCACGCGCTGCTGCTGACCACCCGATAACTGGCCAGGGAACTTCTCTGCATGGGCTGACAGACCTACACGCTTTAGCAGCTTCAGCCCTTTATCGCGGGCCGCCGCTTTGTCGCGCTTCAGCACTTTCACCTGCGCCAGAACCAGATTGTTGATAATGCTCAGATGCGGGAACAGCTCGAAGTGCTGGAATACCATCCCGACCTGACTGCGAAGCTGCGCAAGGTTGGTTTTTTTGTTATTCACTTCGGTGCCGTTCACCGCAATCACGCCCTGCTGGATAGGCTCAAGCCCGTTCACCGTTTTGATTAACGTCGATTTACCGGAGCCGGACGGCCCGCACACCACCACCACTTCACCGGTTTTGACTTCGGTTGAGCAGTCGGTCAGCACCTGAAAGTGACCATACCACTTAGAAACATTTTTCAGGCTAATCATTTAAACCGTCCTTTTTCTTTTTAGATAGCTGACCAACAGCGATGCGCTCAGGCTGATAACGAAGTAGACCAGACCTGCAAACAGAACCATTTCAACCTGGGTGCCGTCGCGCTCACCAATGGTGGACGCGGTACGGAAGAAGTCCGCCAGGCTTAAGACATAGACCAGCGAGGTATCCTGGAACAGCACGATACCCTGCGTCAGTAACAGCGGAACCATCGCGCGGAACGCCTGCGGCAGTACGATCAATCGCATTGACTGCCACTGCGTCATACCCAGGGCCAGGGCGGCATTGCCCTGGCCACGAGAGATACTGATGATGCCGGCGCGAATAATTTCAGAGTAGTAAGCCGCTTCGAACAGCGAAAAGGCGACCATGGCTGAAATCAGTCGGATATCTGTTTTAGGCGACAGGCCCAGCACCTGCTGCAGGAAACTTGGCACCACCAGATAGAACCACAGCAGCACCATTACCAGCGGCACCGAGCGGAAGAGGTTGACATAAATTTTGGCGAACCAGCTGATGGGCTTAAAGCTCGACAGACGCATCACCGCCAGCAGGGTTCCCCACAGAATGCCGAATACCACGGCGGTGATCGTGATTTTAAAGGTAATCACTAAGCCGTTAAGCAGATAGGGCAGGCTGGGTGTAATTGAACTCCAGTCAAATTCGTACATTACTTGCCTCCCGCATTGCCTGGCAGCCGGACTTTGCGCTCGACCAGACTCATCAACAACATAATCACCAGGTTAATCGCAACGTAGGCCAGCGTAATGGCGGTAAAGGATTCATAGGCATGGGCAGAATAGTCGAGCAGTTTGCCCGCCTGCGCCGCCATATCGACCAGACCAATGGTGGAGGCGATAGCCGAATTTTTCACCAGGTTTAGCATTTCCGAGGTCATCGGCGGGACAATCACGCGATACGCATTAGGCAGCAGCACATAGCGATAGGTCTGCGGCAGGGTTAACCCCATCGCCAGACCGGCATTCTTCTGTCCACTCGGCAGTGACTGAATCGCTGCGCGAACCTGCTCGCAGACGCGGGCAGCGGTAAACAGGCCAAGACAGATCATTGACGAGAGGAAGAACTGAATGTTGGGATCCAGCTCAGATTTAAACCACATGCCAAGCTTTTCGCCCACTAGCTCGGGTGCCACCAGATACCAGAAGAAGAACTGGACAATCAATGGGATGTTACGAAACAGTTCGACATAGCAGGTGCCAATGGTGGCCAGCAGGCGATTAGGCACGGTGCGCAGAATGCCAAAAAATGAACCCACGCAGAAGGCGATAATCCAGGCGCAGCAGGAGACGGCTATCGTCACCTGAAAACCGGACCACAGCCAGCCGAGGTAGGTTGTGTTACCGAACGGGGCCTGTTCGAGGAAAATGCCCCAGTTCCAATCGATACCCATAACGAGCTCCGGAAAAAAAGGGTAGCTAAGCTACCCTGAAGATTGATGAACGGCGTTTTATTTCCTGACTCAGGGGAACGACCCGTGTCAGTCTGTCTGTCCATGCCGCGGTTTCAGCAATCGAGAGGGCAGCCAGGCCGCCCTTGTTATACCCGTCGTCTTTCAGGTTGCATTTTTGTTGGCTATGTTCACTCACCCGAATCACTTACCTGAGTAAGCTCATCGCGATTCATTCTCTTGCCGCCTCAATGCAACCTGAAATCCATTGGGTATTTTTTTGTTAATTCAGTGCTTTGTCATTTGGCGTTTTGAACAGTGCTTTCATGTCATCAGAGAGTTCAAAGTTCATGTTCAGGTTCTTTGGCGGGATGGGCTGTTTAAACCAGGTGTCGAACCATTTTTCTGCCTGGCCAGAGGTCTGGGCTTTAGCGATGGTTTCATCCACCAGGGCTTTGAACTGCGGATCGTCTTTACGCAGCATGCAGCCATACGCTTCTTTTGACTGTGGCGTGCCTAAGATTTCCCAGTTGTCCGGCTTTTTGGCTTTGGCGCGTTCGCCTGCCAGCAGGGCATCATCCATCATAAAGGCCACTGCACGACCGGTTTCCAGCGTACGGAAAGAGTCACCGTGATCTTTTGCGCTGATGATGCGCATATCCATTTTCTGTTCGTCGTTGAGTTTGTGCAGCAACACTTCGGAAGTGGTACCTGACGTCACCACCACGGTTTTGCCTTTCAGGTCAGCGAAATCTTTGATCGGGCCATCTTTCTTAACCAGCAAACGGGTGCCGATGACAAAAATGGTGTCAGAGAATGCGGCCTGTTTCTGGCGCTCAAGGTTATTGGTGGTAGAGCCACACTCATAATCGTAGGTGCCGTTTTGCAGCAGCGGAATACGGTTTTGTGAGGTGATCGGGATCATTTTGACCTGCAAATCAGGCTTATTCAGTTTTGCTTTAATCGCTTCCACGATGGCGTTTGAATAATCCTGTGAATAACCGACGACTTTTTGCTGGTTGTCATAATAAGAAAAGGGAACTGATGATTCGCGATGCCCTACCACAATGACGCCATTGTCATTGATCTTCTTCAGGGTGCCGCTGAGATCTTCCGCCTGGGCCGCTCCCGCCGCTGCGCTGATCAGCAGAAGAGATAATGCCACTTTGCGTAGTTGCATGTTCCAACTCCTTCGTATGAAAAAGGCACAAGATATAACCTGTGCTGATTATGGTGTTGTGTCTGTTTTCTGCTGCGTCTCTGCTCATTCTGCGGTTTTATTGGACGCAGAAGAGTCATTAACATAGCGGATTGTTAACGCAATGAAACAGGAATGTTTCTTTTTTGCGAGGTGATTCGCACCAAAAAAAGGCAATTTCCCCGTTCTGCGCCGTAGCGGTGCAGCAAAGTCGATTGCTTTGGTGCAACCGCCTTGCCTCAGCGCCTGCAATCAGCTTGTTTACGAAAAACACGGAAATATTTAGCAATCATCGTGCCAGAAAGAGATGCAAAGCGAGAAAGGCAGCAGAGTATGCGGTCGGGGGAGTGAACCAGGCCTGGGCAATGAAAGAAAAAAAGGCGAAGCCTGCGCTTCGCCTTTCAGCCTTTGAGTATTTATCGACGCCGACGCAGGAGGGCTATCACCGCCGCCAGCAGCGTCAGTAACCAGACTGGCCAGATGCCTGCCCGCGTATAGGGAGTTTCCCCTTGAGTCGGTGTGACCTTGCTGGTCAGCACATTGCGGGTAAACTGCGGCAGCATCGCTGCCACATCACCACTGGCATTGACTACCGCAGTCACGCCGTTATTGGTGCTGCGCAATAGCGGACGGCCCAGTTCCAGCGCCCGCATCCTTGCCATCTGGAAGTGCTGCCATGGGCCGATAGAGTGACCAAACCAGGCGTCGTTTGAAACGGTCAGCAGGAGGTGGGTGTCGGGATGAAAGTTGGCCCGCACCTGTTCACCCAGCACGATCTCATAACAGATAGCACTGGTCAGGTTATAGCCCGCCACGCGGAGTGGCGGCTGGAGATAGTTGCCACGACTGAATGCCGACATCGGCAGATCAAAGAACGGAGCCAGCGGACGCAGCAGATCGGCGAGTGGCACAAATTCGCCAAACGGCACCAGGTGATTCTTCTGGTAACGATTGCCGCTAAAGTAGTTGTACGGCGCCTTGCCGCCCAGCACAATAACGGTGTTGTAATCATGATAGCGGTTCTGCTCCAGGCGGGAATCTACGATGCCGGTGACCAGTGAGCTGCCGCGCTCACGCAGTTCGTCATCCAGCGAACGCAGGAACGGCTGCTGATTACTTTCCAGATCGGTAATCGCCGACTCAGGCCAGATAATAATCGGCGCTTTGCCTATCAGCGGCTGACTGAGGTCGTTATAAATGCGCAGGGTAGTGAGCAGCTGCTGCGGATCCCACTTCATCGATTGCGGGATATTACCCTGCACCAGCGCCACCTCTACTGCACGCTCGGGCATTGGCTGAACCCACTGGATGTAGCGCAACGGCCATGGCAATGCCAGCAGCAGCAGCGCCGCCACCAGACTTCTGACATTACGTCGTTGCAGAGCATAAGCCAGCAGGCCAGCGACGACCATCAGCAGGAAGGTCAGGGTCTCTACGCCCGCCAGCGGGGCCAGGCCTTTTAACGGGCCATCAATCTGGCTGTAACCAAACTGCAGCCACGGAAAGCCGGTCAGCACCCAGCCGCGCAGGAACTCGGTGATCTGCCACAATGCCGGTGCCGCCAGCGCCAGGCGCCACAGCGTTGTTCGCGGCCAGAGGCGATTCAGTATGCCAGCAAACAGCGCCGGATAAATCGCCAGATAAGCCGCCAGCAGTGCCACGATAAAGATATTGACCGGACCAGGCATGCCGCCAAAGGTGGCAACACTGACATAAACCCAGTTGATGCCGCTGCCGAACAGGCCCAATCCCCAGACAAAGCCGATTGCGGTGGCCTGCGGGCTGGAGCGGTTCAGAGTCAGCAGTTGCAAACCGCACAGCGACAGCAGTGCGGCGGGCCAGAAATCATAGGGAGAGAAGGCGAGGGTGCCCGACGCACCCATTATTAAAGCCAGCAGCAGGCGAACCCGCTGGCGCGGGTAGAGTGAGGCTAAAGCCATAGACTTATTCGTCTTCCAGTTGAGGTTGTGGCGAATTTTCCGGAATAGTCACGTGAACCTGGATAATGCGGCGGCTGTCAGCCGTCGCCACCTTGAACTGGTAACCCTCAATCTCGATGCTTTCACCACGAGCGGGCAGATGGCCAAAGCCCTGCATCACCAGGCCACCAATGGTGTCGACTTCATCATCACTGAACTGCGTGCCAAACACCTCGTTGAAATCTTCAATGGCGGTTAGCGCGCGCACTGTAAAGGTGTGACGGTTGAGCTGACGGATATCACGATCTTCTTCGTCGTCATACTCATCTTCAATCTCACCCACGATCAGCTCCAGAATGTCTTCAATGGTGACCAGGCCGGAGACACCGCCAAACTCATCAATGACGATCGCCATGTGATAACGCTGAGAGCGGAACTCTTTCAGCATTCGATCAACACGCTTACTTTCAGGCACCACCACCGCCGGACGCAGCACTTTTTCAATGCTGAAAGGCTCAGATTCGCTGCTCATGAAGGGCAGCAGATCTTTAGCCATCAGAATGCCTTCGACATGATCTTTATCTTCGCTGATCACCGGGAAGCGGGAATGTGCGGAGTCAATAATGACATCCAGACACTCTTCAAGGTTCTGATTACGTTTCAGGGTGATCATTTGCGAACGCGGGATCATGATGTCACGCACGCGCTGCTCCGCAATATCCAGTACCCCTTCGAGCATGTCGCGGGTATCCTGGTCAATCAGCTCTTTATGATTCGAGTCGCGGATCAGCTCCAGTAGCTCATCACGGTTTTTAGGTTCACCGTGAAAGAGTTGGTTGATCAACAGGGAAAAAAATCCCTTTTTACTACTGGGTGCATCGCTGTTTTGAGAATGGTCGTCGCTCATGGCGGTTTTTAAAGATCTCTCTGGTGAGGAAATAGTGTTGTCAGCAACCTGTACCGACAGCCGGATAGACTGAATTCAGGATTCAGGCCTCTTCTTTCTCCGAAATGTACGGATCAGGATACCCAAGAGCAAGCATTATCTCGGTCTCCAGCCCTTCCATCTCGTCAGCTTCGTCGTCATCAATATGGTCGTAACCCAGCAGATGCAGCGTGCCGTGTACCACCATGTGTGCCCAGTGGGCTTCAACGCTTTTACCCTGTTCAGCGGCTTCCTGCTCAACCACCTGACGGCAGATGATTAGGTCGCCCAGCAGCGGCAGCTCAATGCCAGGTGGCGCTTCAAACGGGAAGGATAACACGTTGGTGGGCTTATCTTTGCCACGATAAGTCAGATTAAGTTCATGACTTTCCGCTTCATCAACCAGACGCACAGTGACTTCGCTTTCGGGCTGAAAAGGGATGACAGCCGCTGACAGCCAGCGATGAAACTGGCTCTCATCAGGCAGGGCAGCGGTGTTGTCACAGGCGACCTGCAGGTCGAGAATCACCTCGCTCATTTGCTCTCCTGCGCGGCGCTCTGTGCTGCCAGCGCTTCACGTTTACGCACTTCAGCCTGCTGGTCGCGGCGGGTCTGATCGGCAGCTTCCCATGCCTCATAGGCGGTGACAATGCGGGCAACCACCGGATGACGCACCACATCTTCGCTGTGGAAGAAGTTGAAGCTGATCTCTTCAACGTCAGCTAGCACCTCAATGGCATGACGCAGGCCCGACTTGACGTGACGCGGCAGGTCAATCTGGGTAACGTCGCCGGTAATCACCGCTTTGGAGTTAAAGCCGATACGCGTCAGAAACATCTTCATCTGCTCGATGGTGGTGTTCTGGCTTTCATCAAGAATGATAAACGCATCGTTAAGGGTACGACCGCGCATGTAGGCTAGCGGTGCGACTTCAATGACGTTGCGTTCCATCAGTTTTTCCACCCGCTCGAAACCGAGCATTTCGAACAGCGCGTCGTAAAGCGGACGCAGATAGGGATCGACTTTCTGGCTCAGATCGCCCGGCAGAAAGCCGAGCTTTTCACCTGCTTCTACCGCAGGGCGGGTCAGCATGATGCGGCGAATCTCCTGACGCTCCAGTGCATCCACTGCTGCTGCTACCGCCAGATAGGTTTTACCGGTACCGGCTGGGCCGACGCCAAAGGTAATGTCGTGGTCGAGCACATTCGCGATGTACTGCGCCTGGTTAGGCGTGCGCGGCTTGATGACACCGCGTTTGGTCTTGATATTGACCGCTTTACCGTACTCCGGCACGCTTTCGGCGGTTTGCTCCAGTACGCGGCTCTCTTTGATCGCCAGGTGAATCTGGTCAGGCTCGATATCCGGGATGTCGCCCCGTACAGGTGCGGTATCGACATACAGAGTTTTCAGAATATCTGCGGCGGCATTAACGCAAAGTGGACGTCCCACCAGCTTAAAAACGTTGTCGCGACGATTGATCTCAATGCCCAGACGACGTTCAAGCTGTTTCACATTATCGTCGAAAGGCCCACAGAGGCTCATCAGACGACGGTTATCAGCCGGTTCAAGGGCGATTTCACGAGTTTCGATATTCAAACGAATCCTTTGGGTCACTCAGGGCCAGTTATGGGATGTGTCTGACGCACCGTTGGGCTTAACCGGATGCACCATAACGAAATTATTTATGCCGTAACGCCTGGGCGCAAGCTCAAGGAGAGATATTTGGGCGATACTTTCAGAAACCAAGAGGTGCAGGGTGATATTGGCGGCAACGCAGTGCGCGCTGCCGCACAGTAAACCAGGCATCACGGCTGGAACAGATTCACGCCGATTTCATTTTCTTTGCGGGTACGGGCAATCACCGACGCCGGGCTTTCCGCCATGCGCAGGCCCATCTCCTCTTCGGTGCGTACCAGTTTGCCGCGCAGCGAATTGGGGTAGACATCAACAATTTCAACGTCGACAAAGCGGCCAATCATCTCAGGTGAGCCTTCAAAATTCACCACGCGGTTATTTTCGGTGCGGCCAGAGACTTCCATTACGTTCTTGCGGGAGATGCCTTCCACCAGAATACGCTGCACTGTACCCAGCATATGACGACTAATCGCCTGCGCCTGCTGGTTAATGCGCTCCTGCAAGATCCACAGACGCTGCTTTTTCTCCTCTTCGCTCACATCATCCGGCAGGTCAGCGGCGGGCGTGCCGGGACGGGCAGAGTAGATAAAGCTGAAGCTAACGTCGAAATTGATCTCGGCGATGAGCTTCATGGTCTGCTCAAAATCCTGCTGCGTTTCACCTGGGAAACCGATGATGAAGTCGGAGCTAATCTCAATATCCGGGCGCGCCGCGCGCAGTTTGCGGATAATCGCCTTATACTCCAGCGCTGTATGTGCACGCTTCATCATTGTCAGAATGCGGTCTGAACCACTCTGAACCGGCAGATGCAGGAAACTCATCAGTTCCGGAGTATCGCGATAGACCTCGATGATATCATCGGTGAACTCAATCGGGTGGCTGGTGGTGAAACGAATGCGGTCAATACCGTCGATGGCGGCGACCAGGCGCAGCAGTTCAGCGAAAGTACAGATCTCACCATCGAAGGTGGCACCACGATAAGCGTTGACGTTCTGGCCAAGCAGGTTAACTTCGCGCACGCCCTGCGCCGCCAGTTGGGCGATTTCCAGCAGAATGTCATCGCTGGGACGGCTCACTTCCTCGCCACGGGTGTAAGGCACCACGCAAAAAGTACAATATTTATTGCAGCCTTCCATGATGGAAACAAAGGCTGTCGGGCCTTCTGCCCGCGGTTCCGGCAAGCGGTCAAATTTCTCGATTTCCGGGAAGCTGATGTCGACTACCGGGCTTTTGCTACCGCGCACGGTGTTGATCATTTCCGGCAGGCGGTGCAGTGTCTGCGGACCAAACACGATATCCACGCAGGGCGCACGCTGGCGGATATGATCCCCTTCCTGGGACGCCACGCAGCCACCCACACCGATAATAACATCCGGGTTGCGCTCTTTTAGCTTTCTCCAGCGTCCCAGTAGATGGAACACTTTCTCCTGCGCTTTCTCACGAATAGAACAGGTGTTAAGCAGCAGAATATCCGCCTCTTCAGGAGCCTCGGTCAGCGTATAGCCGTGCGTACTGTTCAGCAGATCAGACATCTTGGATGAATCATACTCATTCATCTGACATCCCCAGGTTTTGATATGCAGTTTTTTTGTCATCGCGCTAGCCATTGATTCAGTGCAGTGAAGTGCGGGGCGCGTATTGTAATGCTTTGATGCTGTTGTGACCAGCCTCAGGGGTTTTCTGTCAGCAATCGGGTTTTCCGGTACACTTTGCTGCATGCAGATCCATGTTGCGCAGGTTGGCGGGAATAAGAGAGGGACATAAGCAATGCAGGATAATCAGTTTGATGTAGTGATTGTCGGCGGTGGCATGGTCGGTGCTGCGCTGGCCTGTGGGCTGACGCAGCAACATTTTCGCGTGGCGGTGATTGAGCGCGCCGAACCCGCTCCGTTTGATGCCGACAGCGATCCCGATCTGCGGATTTCGGCGATTGGGTCATCCTCGGTGGCGTTGCTAAAGCAACTCGACGTTTGGCCACGGGTAGAAGCGATGCGCAGCGCGCCCTATCGCAGGCTGGAAACGTGGGAGTGGCAAACGGCGCAGGTGAATTTTGATGCTGCCTCACTGGGGCTGCCCGAGCTGGGCTTTATGGTGGAGAATAGCGTGCTTCAGCGGGCGTTATGGGAGGAGATGAAGTCGCTGGGCGTGACCTGCTATTGCCCGGCCTCGTTGGAAAACCTGCAGCCAGAAAATGGCGGCTGGCGGGTCGACCTCAACGATGGCGTTGCCTTACATACTCGTCTGGTGATTGGTGCCGATGGCGCAAACTCTCAGGTGCGGCAGATGGCTGGAATCGGGATACATGGCTGGAGCTATGCGCAGTCCTGTTTACTGATCAGCGTCACCTGCGAACATCCGGCAGGCGATGCGACATGGCAGCATTTTACGCCTCAGGGTCCGCGTGCCTTTTTGCCGCTGTATGACAACCGGGCTTCGCTGGTCTGGTATGACGCGCCGGCAAGAGTCCGTCAGCTGCAGGCGATGCCGATGGCCCAGCTGGAAAAAGAGATTGCCAGCCACTTCCCGATGCGGCTGGGGCGTTTCAAAGCCCACGCGGCGGGCGGCTTCCCGCTGGTGCGGCGTCATGCTTCGCGCTATGTTCTGCCAGGACTGGCGCTAGTCGGTGATGCCGCGCATACCATTAATCCGCTGGCCGGGCAGGGCGTGAATCTGGGCTATCGTGATATTGATGCGTTGATTGATGTTCTGGTCAGCGCGCGCGGTGCGGCGGAGGATTGGGGATCTGAGCGGATACTGCAGCGCTATCACCGGCAACGTCGTAGAGACAATATGCTGATGCAGGGCGGTATGGATCTGTTTTATTTTGCCTTCAGTAATCAGCTGGCACCGCTTCGGTTTGCGCGTAATCTTGGATTGATAGCCGCCGAACATTCCGGGGTACTGAAGCGGCAGGTATTGCGTTACGCGCTGGGGCTATAGCAGATAGCGCGTCTCGGCTCGCCGCAGGGCGGGCCAGCAATCAGTAAGCGAAATCTGCAAAAACAACAAAGCCCGCAAAAGCGGGCTTTGTTGTGCAATTTGGCTGGGGTGCAGGGATTCGAACCCCGGAATGCTGGTATCAGAAACCAGTGCCTTACCGCTTGGCGACACCCCAATAATGGTGTTTTTCAAATTGTCTTTTGTATGGCTGGGGTGCAGGGATTCGAACCCCGGAATGCTGGTATCAGAAACCAGTGCCTTACCGCTTGGCGACACCCCAATTATATGGTGGCTACGACGGGAATCGAACCTGTGACCCCAGCATTATGAGTGCTGTGCTCTAACCAGCTGAGCTACGTAGCCAAATTGTACTGCATTTCAATGATGGCTGGGATACCTGGATTCGAACCAGGGAATGCCGGTATCAAAAACCGGTGCCTTACCGCTTGGCGATATCCCATTCGTCCGTTCTCAGTCTCAAGAATCATCGAAATTGGCTGGGATACCTGGATTCGAACCAGGGAATGCCGGTATCAAAAACCGGTGCCTTACCGCTTGGCGATATCCCATCCACGCTGCCGAATAATGAAATGGTGCGGGAGGCGAGACTTGAACTCGCACACCTTGCGGCGCCAGAACCTAAATCTGGTGCGTCTACCAATTTCGCCACTCCCGCAAAAAAGATGGTGGCTACGACGGGAATCGAACCTGTGACCCCAGCATTATGAGTGCTGTGCTCTAACCAGCTGAGCTACGTAGCCATCTTTTTTCGCGTTACCTTCATCGGCGTTGCGGGGCGCATTATGCGGAGTTGACCAGACAGCGTCAACAAGTTTTTTACCGTTTTTTGCCAGATAATCGCTGTTTGACTGGCTTATAACCAGCCTGGCGCTTTATTCGGCAATTTTTCAGTGAATACAATGCTAATCGTCAAAAAATGGGCCGCTGCGGGCCCATTCTGGCTGCTCTCTGTCGGCTTATTTATACGCTGACTGATGCACACCCACGGCACGTCCGGAAGGATCGTCCATGTTTTTAAACGCTTCATCCCATTCAATGGCTTTGGCTGATGAACAGGCGACCGATGGACCGCCGGGCACACACTCTGCCGCACTCGCTAACGGGAATAGCTCTTCAAAAATCTCACGATAGAGATAGGCTTCTTTTGACCCTGGCGTGTTGAACGGGAAACGGAAATGGGCGGTGGTCAGCTGCTGATCGCTGATTTGCTTCGCGGCCACTTCTTTCAGTGAGTCGATCCAGCTGTAACCCACTCCATCTGAGAACTGCTCTTTCTGGCGCCACGCCACGCTTTCCGGCAGGTAAGAGGAGAAACATTCACGCAGAATGTGCTTTTCCATTTTCCCGTTGCTGCCACACATTTTGTCTGCCGGGTTAATACGCATCGCCACATCCAGGAATTTTTTATCCAGGAACGGCACGCGAGCTTCAACGCCCCAGGCGGACATCGCTTTGTTGGCACGGGCACAGTCGAACATATGCAGTGCCTGCAATTTACGCACGTTTTCTTCGTGAAATTCTTTGGCGTTTGGCGCCTTGTGGAAATAGAGGTAGCCGCCGAACACTTCGTCTGCACCTTCACCCGACAGCACCATCTTAATGCCCATCGCTTTAATTTTTCGCGACATTAAGTACATCGGCGTAGACGCCCGAATGGTAGTCACGTCATACGTTTCAATGTGATAAATCACATCGCGAATCGCATCCAGTCCTTCCTGCACGGTGAAGTGAATTTCATGGTGCACGGTACCCAGATGTTCCGCCACCGATTTTGCCGCTTTTAAATCCGGTGAACCTTCCAGTCCTACAGCGAAGGAGTGCAGTTGGGGCCACCACGCATCACTTTTATCCTGATCTTCAACCCGCTTCGCTGCGTAACGTTTGGTCACGGCTGAAATGATGGAGGAGTCCAGACCGCCTGACAGCAGCACACCGTAAGGAACATCTGACATCAGGTGGCTTTTCACAGACTCTTCCAGCGCATGTTTCAGGCCAGCGGCGTCGGTGGTGTTGTGCTCAACGTTTTTGTAATCCATCCAGTCACGCTGCCAGTAACGACGCATTTCCCCATCGGTGCTGGAGAGGTAGCTTCCCGGAGGGAACTCTTTGATCGAACGGCAGACAGGCACCAGCGCTTTCATTTCTGATGCTACATAGAGGTTGCCATGCTCATCATTACCCATATAGAGCGGGATGATGCCGATGTGATCGCGACCAATCAGGTATGTGTTTTTAACGCTGTCATAGAGGATAAAGGCGAACATCCCTTCCAGCTCATCGAGGAAATCGGCACCTTTCTCCTGATAGAGTGCCAGAATCACTTCACAGTCAGAACCAGTCTGAAATGCGTAACGATCGCTAAGTTCAGCACGCAGTGCCTGATGGTTGTAAATCTCGCCGTTTACCGCCAGTACATGAGTGTGATCGGCGTTGTACAGCGGCTGTGCGCCATTGTTAACGTCAACAATTGAGAGGCGTTCATGCGCCAGAATAGCATGGTCATCCGCGTAGACGCCTGACCAGTCCGGGCCGCGATGACGCATCAAGCGTGAACATTCCAGCGCTTTTCTGCGCAGTTCAACAGGATCGGTTTTCAGATCCAGGACACCAAAAATTGAACACATAACTGACTCCTGAACTCACCTTACGGCGATGTTATCTTTTACGTTTGTCCGGCAGCCTGATGCTGCGTGATACATAAGAAAATGCGCTATTTAGTGCATTCAATGCAAGAGGAATCGTGATTTACTGATAAAAATATTGCTCTTATGGTTGTTAAATTGAATAAACGATAATTTAAGTGTTGTTTTAGTGTTGAATCAGCAATGGAATGGTTTTTTTGAGCGAAAATCAGGCAGGGAAAGTGGGAGAGGCGAGCAAAAAGGTGCGACGCATCGCAGATTAGCCGGATGCGTCATAAGAGAAACAAATCAGAACAGGTCAATATCGGCAACAGAAGGGTAGATCCAGTCCGGACGGAACGGCATGGCATCAATATCAGTCAGCGTTGAGACGCCGGACAGCAACAGCACCGTCTCCAGACCCGCCTGAAAGCCGGCCAGAATGTCTGTGCGCAGGTTGTCACCAACAATCACCGTCTCTTCGGAGTGGGCCTGCATTTTGTTCAACGCGGCGCGCATGATGTAGGGACTGGGTTTGCCGACAACAAACGGGCGTCGGCCCGATATCTTCTCAATACCCGCACAGAGCGCGCCACAGGCTGGAACAAAACCGCGCGCATGGGTATCGGGGTTAGTGGCAATGAAGCGAGCGCCGTTAGCCACGAAAAAGGCTGCTTTATGCATCATGTCCCAATTAAATGAGCGCGTTTCCCCCACAATGACAAAATCGGGATTTACATCGGTAATGGTAAAGCCCGCTTTGTAGAGTTCATGAATTAGTGCGCCCTCACCAATCACATACGCCTTTTTGCCCTCCTGACGGCGCAGGAAATCGGCTGTGGCCATCGCGGAGGTATAGAAAACGGATTCGGGCACCTCGACACCGGCCGAGGCAAAACGGTTGGCCAAATCCTGTTCGGTTTGCGAGGGATAGTTCGTCAGCACCACCAGCGGCATCTCTTTGGCCAGAATGCGCTGTAAAAATTCCTGTGCGCCGGGAACGGCGGTGTTATCGTGCATTAGCACGCCATCGATATCACAAATTACGCTTTTAATGGTCATAGTCAGATCCGATGTGGCCCGCCAGAGCAGCGGGTTAGCTTAGTCTTCCAGAAGATGTTGCAGCAGAATGCCGTTAAGCATGGCACGTTTAGCAAGCGCAAACGCGCCAATAGCAGAACGATGATCCAGGGTGGATCGCACGACCGGCAGATTTTTACGGAAGGCCTCTAATGCCTGGGTGTTAATGCAGCTCTCAATTGCGGGCAGCAATACTTTCTCTGCCTCAGTAATCTCACCCGCCAGCACCACTTTTTGTGGATTGAACAGGTTGATCGCGATAGCAATAGCTTTGCCAAGATAACGGCCAACGTGCTCGACCACTTCGCAGGCCAGCGCATCACCCTGATTGGCTGCTTTACAGATGTGGGGCATCTGGCATGCCTCCAGCCTCAGTACGCTGGGATAGCCCTGGTTCAGCAGATGCCGAACACGATTCTCAATAGCGCCGTTGGCGGCAATGGTTTCAAGACAGCCAAAGTTGCCGCAGTGGCAGCGCTCACCAAGAGGATCGACCTGAATATGGCCTATCTCGCCAACGTTGCCGTTGCTGCCGAGAAAAATATGGCCATTCGCAATAATGCCGGCGCCGGTGCCCCGGTGTAAACGCACCAGAATTGAGTCAGCACAGTCGCGGCTTGCACCGAAATAGTGCTCGGCCAGCGCCAGGCTGCGAATATCGTGACCAACAAAACTGGTGACATTGAACCGTTTTTTCAGGCTGGCGACCAGCGGCCAGTGGCTGACAGAGATGTGTGGCATATAACGGATCACGCCGTTAATCGGATCGACCAGCCCTGGCAGGATGACTGAAATCGCGATCAGCTCACGTATTTTACGCTGGTGCTGCTCAATGAAGCTGCTGATGGCGTTAAACAGCGCGTGTTCCAGCGTCTCCTGAGTGCGTTCAGGCAGCACATAATCCTCCTGCGCCAGCGATTTACCGCTGAGGTCGAACAGGGTCAGGGTGGCATCGTTGCGTCCGAGGCGGACGCCGATGGTATGGAAATGGCGGGTTTCAGTGATGATGGAGATGGCGCGGCGACCACCGGTAGACGCCTGCTGGTCTACCTCTTTGATCAGGCCGCGCTCAATCAACTGACGGGTAATTTTTGTGACGCTGGCGGGGGCGAGCTGGCTGAGTTCGGCAATCTGAATGCGCGATATCGGCCCCTGTTGATCAATCAGCCGGTAAACCGCTGCGCTATTGAGTTGCTTAACAAGATCGACATTTCCTATTTGTGACTGGCCGCCAGTGGTCATTCAGTGCTTACTCGCTCAGGACGTCGTCTCCGTTGACAAACGTCTTAATGATTTTAAAGTCGCGCGTAAACACAGTCAGGTTCGCGATTTTTCCTGCTTCGATCGAGCCTAACTGCCTTTCCACGCCCATCGCCCGTGCCGGGTAGAGTGATGCCATGCGCAACGCCTCATCCAGTGCGATGCCGACATGCTCAACGCTGTTTTGTACCGCTTCAATCATCGTCAGGGCTGAACCACTTAATGTGCCGTTTTCATCGACACAGAGCCCATCGCGATAATAGATTGTTTTGCCTGCAAAAATAAACTCGTTAATCGCCGCGCCAGCTGGTGCGGTGGCATCCGTTACCAGCACCAGTTTATCGCCTTTAATGCGTTTTGCATTGCGCACGTTAGCGTAATGTACATGTAAACCATCCGCAATAATGCCGCAGTATACATCAGGCGAATCAAACAGCGCACCGATAAGCCCAGGTTCACGTCCGGCAAAGTTCGGCATCGCGTTGTAGAGGTGCGTCGCGAAACTTACGCCAGCAGAAAAGCCCGCTTTAGCCTCTTTATAGGTCGCATTCGAGTGACCGGCTGAGACAATAATCCCTGCATCCGTCAATTGACGAATCACATCGCTACCCGCATTTTCAGGGGCAAGCGTCACTTTGCTGATGACGTCGGCATTATCACAAAGATACTGCACCATCGCAGCATCCGGCAGACGAATAAGCGCCGGGTCGTGGGTGCCTTTTTTCGCCTTACTCAGCCAGGGCCCTTCCAGATGCAGACCCAGCGCCTGATGCTGATGTTTCTGCAGATATGCGCGCATGGTTTCAATCGCCCGCTTCATCAGGGCGTCGCTGCTGGTAATCAGCGTAGGTAAAAAGCTGGTGCAGCCAGACTTTTCATTGGCGCGCTGCATCGTTTCCAGCGTTTCAATGCTGAGCGCGTCAATGCTGTCATTGAACTGCACACCCCCACAGCCGTTGAGCTGGAGATCGATAAATCCCGGCGCAATGATCGCACCCGCCATATCCTTCTGCTCAATACCGGTTGGGAGCGCTTCACGCGGGCAAACGTGCGCAATATGCCCGTCGGCTACCACGACCGCGTGATTATCCAGAACCTCATGGCCGCTGTAGATTCGACCGTTAATTAATGCGTACATCTCTTTTCTCCCGTCCTGGCCTGCTATCACTCAGGGTAATAGCAGGCATGACAATGTTTTGTTACACGCCTTTCATATTTTCCGCTTCCATTTCGCGGAAATATTTCACGGTTTTCACTTTGAGTTCCATGGTGGCCGGCTCATCACACACCACAACCGATTTCGCGTGGAGCTGCAGGCAACTGATGGTCCACATGTGATTAACGTTGCCTTCAACTGCCGCCTGCAAGGCCTGGGCTTTAACATGGCCGGTAACCAGAATCATCACTTCCTCAGCATCCAGCAGTGTGCCGACGCCGACCGTCAGCGCATATTTAGGCACCTGGTCAACGTCGCCGTTAAAGAAACGGGAGTTCGCCACACGGGTATCATGGGTCAGGGTTTTAATGCGAGTACGGGAGGCCAGTGAAGAAGCCGGTTCGTTAAATGCGATATGACCGTCGTTACCAACACCGCCCATAAACAGGTGAATTTTACCCAATGCGCGAATTTTCTCTTCGTACTGACGACATTCTGCGTCAATATCGGGTGCATTACCATTCAACAGATTGATATTTTCTGGTTGAATATCAACATGATCGAAGAAATTGCGATACATAAAGCTGTGATAGCTTTCAGGATGCTCTTTTGGCAGGCCAACATATTCATCCATATTGAACGTAATCACATGTTTAAAAGTCACCTGGCCCGCTTTATGCATATCAATCAGGTGTTTGTACGCCTCTAGTGGCGTGCCGCCTGTTGGCAGACCCAGGACAAAAGGTTTATCCGCCGTCGGGTTAAACGCATTGATACGGTTAACAATATGTCGGGCGGCCCATTTACCCACCTGGGTTGGCGTCGCTAAAGGAATCAGTCTCATGTTTCACCTCAATAGATAATGGAAGGGGATCGCTAACACCGCTGCGTTATTCAACAACCTGAACAGAATGTTTATTCTCGCCACGACCGGAGCGTAATTCAATATTTCGGATCATAAAATAAGTTTGTAGCTTTAGCCAGATGTTGCAGGGTGAAACGATGTTTTTTAGTGATTAAAATCACATTTACAAGGCTTTTAATTTGCGAGGCGAATTAATTTATCATTACACTTCGCTGCGTGATATGAAGTGTATTAACAATCTTTGTAGCTGACATAACAACATTAAGCGGCGCAAAGCGACAAGTCAGGCTCATAGGGGGAAGGATACATGTTAGGTTACTTACAAAAGGTGGGGCGCGCACTAATGGTGCCGGTAGCAACCCTGCCAGCAGCAGCAATATTAATGGGGGTTGGTTACTGGATTGATCCAGTTAGCTGGGGTGCAGGTAATGCGCTGGCTGCGTTGCTAATCAAGTCTGGTGCAGCCATCATCGAAAACATGTCAGTGCTGTTTGCGATTGGTGTCGCATATGGCATGTCGAAAGATAAAGATGGAGCCGCCGCCCTGACTGGTTTTGTCGGATTCCTGGTGGTCACCACGCTCTGCTCACCGGCCGCGGTGGCGATGATTCAGAAGATGCCGGTTGACCAGGTGCCTGTGGCGTTTGGCAAAATTAATAATCAGTTTGTCGGTATTCTGGTTGGTATTCTGTCGGCGGAGGTCTATAACCGCTTCAGTCACGTCGAACTGCCTAAAGCGCTCTCCTTCTTCAGCGGCCGTCGGCTGGTGCCGATTCTTGTCTCGTTCCTGATGATCCTGGTCGCCTTTATCCTGATGTATATCTGGCCGGTTATTTTTAATGGTCTGGTGGGTTTTGGTGAACATATTCAGAAACTCGGCTCTGTCGGTGCTGGTATCTACGCTTTCTTCAACCGCCTGCTGATTCCGGTAGGTCTGCATCACGCCCTGAACTCGGTGTTCTGGTTTGATGTTGCGGGTATTAATGACATTCCTAAATTCCTTGGCGGTGCGCAGTCACTGGCTGACGGCTCAGCAACTGTAGGCATTACCGGTCGCTATCAGGCAGGGTTCTTCCCGATTATGATGTTTGGTCTGCCGGGTGCTGCGCTGGCCATCTACCATTGTGCGCGTCCTGAGAACCGCGTCAAAGTGGGGAGCATTATGCTGGCTGCTGCGTTTGCCGCCTTTTTTACTGGCATCACCGAGCCGCTGGAGTTCTCCTTCATGTTCGTGGCACCGGTGCTTTATCTGATCCACGCCGTCCTGACCGGTATCTCTGTCTTCATCGCTGCCAGCATGCACTGGATTGCCGGATTTGGTTTCAGCGCCGGGCTGGTGGATATGGTGCTGTCGACCCGTAACCCGCTGGCGACTCACTGGTACATGCTGATCCCGCAGGGCCTGGTCTTCTTCGTTATCTATTACGTAGTTTTCCGCTTCACCATCAAAAAATTCAACCTGATGACGCCGGGCCGTGAGCTGGCGGTCGCCGGAGATGAAAGTGATGGTTATGACGTGAACGTTGATAAAACCGATGATGGTGAAACAGCCACTGAATCGCTGGCGCGCCATTACATTGGTGCGATAGGTGGTTCTGCTAACTTAACCAGCATCGATGCCTGTATTACCCGTCTGCGCCTTAACGTAAATGATTCGGCTCAGGTGAATGAGGGCGTTGCTAAGCGTTTGGGGGCGTCAGGTGTGATCCGCCTTAACAAACAGAGCGTGCAGATCATCGTGGGTACCCAGGCAGAAAGCATCGCTTCGGCCATGAAAAAAGTGCTGACCAAAGGCCCGGTCTCTGCAGCAGCCACCAGCAGTGCGCCGGCTGAGCCGGAAGTTAAACCGCAGGCGGTGCTGAACAGTGAGAAGCGTGTAATCGCTACATTAGTGGCACCGGTAACTGGTGAAGTGGTCGCGTTGGATGATGTTCCAGATGAAGCCTTTGCCAGCAAAGCCGTGGGTGATGGTCTGGCGATCAAACCCAGCGACAAATGGGTGGTGTCACCGATTGCCGGAACGCTGGTGAAAATCTTCAACACCAATCACGCCTTCTGTCTGGAAACAGATAACGGTGTGGAGATTGTGGTGCATATGGGACTGGATACGGTGGCATTGGACGGTAAAGGCTTCACCCGTCTGGTTGAAGAGGGTGCCAGCGTGGTTGCCGGTCAGTCAGTGCTCGAGATGGACCTGGAATTCCTTAACGCTAATGCCCGCTCAATGGTGAGTCCGGTGGTGGTGAGCAACAGCGACGATTTCGCCGGTCTGACTTTACTGGCCCGCGGTCAGGTGGTGGCAGGGGAAACCCCGCTATATGAAGTGAAAGGCTAATCCCCGCAACACAACCCCACAGGCAGGAAGCGATTCCTGCCTTTTTTGTTTTAAAGGCTTAACAAACGGTTGTTTCCCTCAGACGCTTTGTGGATCATACTCCGTTACTTCGTAGTACAAATCACCCGTTATTCGTATTGAGGATTTTTGAGATGAGTGAGGCTGAAGCCCGCCCAACTAACTTTATTCGTCAGATCATTGACGAAGATTTGGCGAGCGGTAAGCACAGCAGCGTGCATACCCGTTTTCCGCCGGAGCCCAATGGCTATCTGCATATTGGTCATGCGAAATCGATCTGTCTGAATTTTGGCATCGCCCAGGATTATCAGGGGCAATGTAATCTGCGTTTCGACGATACTAATCCGGTCAAAGAGGATATGGAATTCGTTGAATCCATCAAGCGTGACGTCCAGTGGCTGGGTTTTGAGTGGAGCGGTGAGGTCTGTTACTCATCAAACTATTTTGATCAGCTCTATAACTATGCTATCGAGCTGATTTCCAAAGGGCTAGCTTACGTTGATGAACTGAGTCCGGATGAGATTCGCGAATATCGCGGCACGCTTAAAGCGCCAGGAAAAAACAGTCCTTATCGCGATCGCAGCGTGGAAGAGAACCTGGCGCTGTTTGAGAAGATGCGAAACGGTGAGTTTGCCGAAGGCAGCGCCTGTCTGCGCGCCAAAATCGATATGGCCTCTAATTTCATTGTGATGCGTGATCCGGTGCTTTACCGCATCAAGTTCGCGGAACACCACCAGACCGGCAACAAGTGGTGTATCTACCCAATGTATGACTTTACCCACTGCATCTCCGATGCGCTGGAAGGCATTACGCACTCGCTGTGTACGCTGGAGTTCCAGGACAACCGCCGTCTCTATGACTGGGTACTGGATAACATCACCATTCCGGTTCATCCGCGCCAGTATGAATTCTCGCGCCTGAATCTGGAGTATGCGGTGATGTCGAAACGCAAACTGACTCAGTTGGTGATCGAGAAGCACGTCGAAGGCTGGGACGATCCGCGTATGTTGACCGTCTCAGGTTTGCGTCGTCGTGGTTACACCGCCGCTTCTATCCGTGAGTTCTGCCGTCGTATTGGCGTCACTAAGCAGGATAACATCGTGGAAATGGCCTCGCTGGAGTCCTGCATCCGCGATGATCTTAACGAGAATGCACCACGCGCCATGGCAGTTATGGATCCCCTTAAAGTGGTGATCGAAAACCTGCCAGCAGGACATAGCGAAATCATCACCATGCCCAATCATCCGGCCAAAGCGGAGATGGGCACGCGTGAAGTGCCGTTCAGCCGCGAGATCTGGATCGATCGTGCAGATTTCCGTGAAGAAGCGAACAAGCAATATAAGCGTCTGGTGCTGGGCAAAGAAGTACGCCTGCGCAACGCCTATGTGATTCGGGCTGAGCGGGTCGCCAAAGATGAAGCGGGTAATATTACCTGCATCTACTGCACCAGCGATGTAGATACGCTGAGCAAAGATCCTGCCGATGGTCGCAAGGTGAAAGGGGTGATTCACTGGGTTTCTGCGGATCACGCGCAGCCTGCTGAGTTCCGTCTGTACGACCGTCTGTTCAGTGTGCCAAACCCGGCCGCTGCAGAGGACTTCCTGGCGGTAATCAATCCCGCGTCACTGACAATCAAAAATGGTGTTGTTGAACCCAGCCTCCGCGAGGCAGAACCGACCACACCGTTCCAGTTTGAACGTGAAGGTTATTTCTGTGCTGACAGCGTTTACTCTACGCCGTCGCAGCTGGTGTTTAATCGCACCGTCGGTCTTCGTGATACCTGGACTAAAGCTGGCGAAT
Source organism: Pantoea sp. AS142 (assembly GCF_037152305.1). NCBI lineage: Bacteria > Pseudomonadati > Pseudomonadota > Gammaproteobacteria > Enterobacterales > Erwiniaceae > Pantoea > Pantoea sp. AS142. The sequence goes on from NZ_JBBCMO010000001.1 coordinate 278,028, forward strand.
AATTTTTTGAGGCTGGCCTCATAAAATGACAAAAGGGCGATTTATCGCCCTTTTTTGTTGCTCCGATTTTCACCATTGCCGACATTTATTCTGCATTAGGCACAACCGGTCCAATATGGCATTGTGGGAGTAATCTGAGTTTAAAAAAATTAATCAATTTCAGGATGTGAATTGTCACCATTCAGGTAGGCTATGCGCTCTCAGAGGTTGCAAAGCGGGTTGCAGAAGGAAAAAAAATGACCGTCCTCGCTCAGGAAGCCAAACACAGTGTCGTCGTTTTACATCAGCTCATTGAACGTATTTTTAATCAGCCAGTCGGATCAGACGACAGTTTTGAGCTGCTGATGTCCTATTTTCATCCTGAATTCCGCATGGTGACGCCAAAGGGCAAAGAGTACAATTTGAACGATGTCGAAGATCTTTTCCGACAGTTGCAGGGACAGCGGGAAGGCATGCGAATCGCGACCTGTGAACATGTGATCCTCTCTCATCATGAAAAAGAGATCACCGTACAGTATCGTGAAATGCAGATAATGAATGGTAATAACCAGAGCCGAATTTCGCTGGCGATTCTGGATTGCAGTAGCTCAATTCCGCGCTGGCGTTATTTGCAGGAAACGCTGGTCGCCTGACTGACAGCAGAAAAGCAACGAAAAAAACCGGTGAATTCACCGGTTTATTTTCATGACACACCCGTTTTACTGGTCGTGCAGGGTTTCGTCTTCACGACAATCGCCCAACGTACAGTGCCCATACAGATAGAGGCTGTGGTTGGTTAGCTTGATGCCATGGCGTGTCGCGATTTCACGCTGACGGGTTTCGATCGACTCATCGCTGAACTCAATAACCTTGCCGCAATCCAGGCAGATCAGATGATCGTGATGATGCTGCTGCGTCAGTTCGAAGACAGATTTGCCGCCTTCAAAGTTGTGGCGGGTCACAATACCGGCGTCATCAAACTGGTTCAGAACACGGTAAACGGTAGCCAGGCCAATCTCTTCGCCGATGTCGATCAGGCGTTTATACAAATCTTCCGCACTGACGTGATGGCACTCAGGTTCCTGAAGCACTTCCAGAATTTTCAATCTGGGCAGCGTTACTTTCAGGCCAGCCTTCTTTAATGCGGTGTTGTTGTCAGTCATGCGGATTTTGTCCTGTTACTAATATTCACTTTTGTGGCTTGTCGCCTTGAATGTCGATCTATGCTCATTCTCATTTGCGTCTCATTATAGAACCGAAGCGATGAAATGAAAACCAGAGGGCGTGCCTGAATCATCATGGGCTATAGGGATGGGTCACCGGGCCGGGGAAGATTCTGGCAGATGTCTGTTAGTCCATCGCTTAGTCTTGCCGCCTGAGAAATAAGCGGAAGATCGATGCGGGTATTCTACAGATTAAACGGAGAAAGTTAAAAAAATGTGGCTATTATTTCTATAGGAATTTCCATTGCCTCAATGTGAGCTGGCGCTCACATTGGGTCGGGTAGGATCAGGCTTCGATGATCTCTTTCAGCTGCAGTTCATCAAAAATTTGCTTAACCCACAGTTCTACTCGCTGGCTGGTCAGTTCAGGCTGGCGATCTTCGTCAATGGCCAGACCCAGGAAGTGGGTATCATCGGCCAGACCTTTTGAGGCCTCAAAATGGTAGCCTTCAGTCGGCCAGTGTCCCACAATCACGGCGCCGTGCGGCTCGATGATGTCGCGGATAGTGCCCATCGCATCACAGAAGTACTCTGCGTAATCTTCCTGGTCGCCGCAGCCAAACAGCGCAACCAGTTTGCCGTTAAAATCGATCTCTTCCAGCGTCGGGAAAAAGTCATCCCAGTCGCACTGCGCTTCACCGTAGTACCAGGTCGGAATACCCAACAGCAGGATATCAAACGCTTCCAGATCTTCTTTTGTACTTTTCGCGATGTCATGCACTTCTGCAACGTCTTTACCCAGCTGTTTCTGGATCATTTTTGCAATGTTTTCGGTGTTGCCGGTATCGCTGCCAAAGAAGATGCCTACGAGTGCCATGAGTAAAATAACCTCTTAAATCCTGATGATATGATGTGTGCCGCAGCACAATTCAGCGAATAATAGCAGACGAGACAAACCCGCGGAACGGTTAAAGCCTCGACATTTGCTCCTGCGTGCGATTTGCCCGCATTAATCCAGTTTGAGCTGCGCCAGTAGTATCTGTTCAATCAGTTCGCTACGGCTAAGATTGCGCTGTTCTGCCAGCGTATTGAGTGCATCGACGGCTTCACTGTTCATTTTCAGTTCGACACGACGAAGTCCGCGTCCTTTGTCACGTTTCAGTTGATTGCGCTTGTTAATGCGCAGTTGTTCATCACGCGAAAGCGGACTGGTTTTGGGTCGACCAGGACGGCGCTCATCAGCAAAGAGATCGAGCGTCGTGCGGTCAGTCTGTTCTTTTGCCATGGCTTAGTAAAACTGAATGGGGGCGGGCGCCAGACACTCACCGCGCAGATTATAAATTATTGGCCATTGCCGCAGCAAAACTGACCCGCGGCAAAATTTTAGCGCGCCATCATACTTCACGCTTACTCCGGACGCCAATCCTAAACTTTTGCCGCCATCTATTTGCTTTTAAAGCGCAAAGAAGCGTCGGACAGTGCGCAAAACGGCATCGGGTTTCTCTGCATGAACCCAATGTCCTGCGCCACCAATCACATGCGCCTGAGCGGCCGGAAATTGCTGCAGCAAGGCATCACGATAACGGTTATCCAGGTAACTGGAATCGCCGCCGCGAATAAACAGTGCCGGATGATCCCACGCAGGAACCGGCTGCCAGCCAGAAATCGTGGTGTAGTTGTCCCACAGCACCGGTACGTTGAAGCGCCACTCACCCTCCTGAAATGATTTCAGCAGGAACTGGATTACCCCTTCTTCTTCGATCACCGTGCGCATAATGCGGGCCGCCTCGCTGCGAGATGAGACACCCGCATCGGTTACGGCACGAATGCCAGAAAATATCTGGTCATGGCGGCGGGTCTGGTAATCCACCGGGGCGATATCAATCATCACCAGTCGCTCAATGCGTTCCGGCACCAGCGCGCTCATGGTCATGGCGATTTTACCGCCCATCGAGTGACCAATCACTGCGACGCGATCAATGCCATGTGCATCCAGCGTATCGACCATATCCTGCGCCATTACAGCGTAGTTCATCGCGTCAGATTGTGGTGAGAGTCCGTGGTTGCGGACATCGACCTGCATTAGGGGGCCGGCATCTTTCAGCCCGCGCGCCAGCACGCCAAGGTTATCGAGACTGCCAAACAGACCGTGGATGAGCAGGATGGGCAGAGAATCAGCAGGGGATTGTTCAGTTTGCAGACGGGCGTTCAAAATCATAGCAAAGTTCTTAAGTTTGAGACCTGAGCTTAGGTTATCATGGTTTCACCTTTTCAGGCGCGCCGGTTCCGGCGGCATTAGGACATATTCTGACTTTTGCCCGTAAACCGTTTGATTGCTAACAACCCGCCTGAATTTAACTTTATAATCCTGATGTTAGAACCCGCACACCCTTTGAATTGACTGACTATACTCAGAGCTTTTTAGGGAACATGTGGTTCTGCCATGAGAAAGAACCGTACGGAATAAGATGAAAACGATCGAAGTTGATGAAGAGCTCTACCGTTATATTGCCAGCCACACGCAACACATTGGTGAAAGTGCATCTGATATTCTGCGTCGTATGCTGAAGTTTACGGCCGGTCAGACTGCACCCGCTTCGCCTGCACAGTCATCATCAAAAGATGCAGCGAAAGAGGCCCAGTCAGCGTCTGTGGGTTCGCGCCCGCAGGATCGTGTACGCGCGGTGCGTGAGCTGCTGCTTTCCGATGAATATGCGGAGCAGAAGCGGGCGGTGAATCGCTTTATGCTTGTCTTGTCAACGCTCTATCGTCTTGATACCGCAGCCTTTGCTGAGGCTACTGCATCTCTGCAGGGCCGCACCCGCGTCTATTTTGCAGGTGATGAGCATACGCTGTTGCAGAATGGCACCCATACTAAGCCGAAGCATGTGCCCGGCACGCCGTACTGGGTGATCACCAACACCAATACTGGTCGTAAATGCAGCATGGTCGAACATATCATGCTCTCGATGCAGTTCCCTGCGGAACTGACCGAGAAAGTTTGCGGCACCATTTAAAACTTTAGCGTCAGGGAGCAGCGCCAATGGCCAATCACCCACGTGCCGGGCAACCCGCCCAGCAGAGCGATTTGATTAACGTTGCACAATTAACGTCACAATATTATGTCCTGCAGCCCGATGTGGCGAACCCGGAACATGCGGTGAAATTTGGTACTTCTGGCCATCGCGGCAGTGCAGGGCGTCAAAGCTTCAACGAGATGCACATTCTGGCGATCGCTCAGGCGATTGCTGAAGAGCGTAAAAAGAATGGGATCACCGGGCCTTGCTACGTTGGTAAAGACACCCATGCGCTGTCTGAACCGGCCATCCTGTCGGTACTGGAAGTGCTGGCGGCGAACGGTGTTGATGTGATCGTGCAGCAGGACAATGGCTATACGCCGACACCTGCAATCTCGAATGCGATTCTTGAGCACAACAAAGCGGGTGGCCCGCTGGCTGACGGCATCGTGATTACGCCGTCGCACAACCCACCGGAAGATGGCGGCATAAAGTACAACCCACCTAACGGCGGACCTGCAGATACCAACGTCACCAAAGTGGTGGAAGATCGCGCTAATCAGCTGATCAAAGAGGGGCTGAAAGAGGTGAAACGCCTGCCGCTGGAACAGGCTCTGGCGAGCGGTCATGTGGTCGAGAAAGATCTGATCCAGCCTTATGTTGAAGGTCTGGCGGAGATTATCGACTTTCCGGCGATTCAAAAAGCGGGCCTGAAGCTGGGTGTTGATCCACTGGGTGGTTCCGGTATTGCTTACTGGCAGCGTATTGCTGAGCACTACAAGCTGGATCTGACGCTGGTAAATGATGCGGTCGATCAAACCTTCCGCTTTATGCACCTGGATAAAGATGGTGTGGTGCGCATGGACTGCTCGTCTGAAAGCGCAATGGCAGGCCTGCTGGCCTACCGTGACAAGTTCGATCTGGCGTTTGGCAACGATCCTGATTATGACCGTCACGGCATTGTGACCCCGGCAGGTCTGATGAATCCCAACCACTATCTGGCGGTGGCGATCAACTATCTGTTCCAGCACCGTCCACAGTGGGGCCAGGATGTTGCCGTGGGTAAAACCCTGGTCTCCAGCGCCATGATTGACCGTGTGGTCAACGACATTGGTCGCAAGCTGGTGGAAGTGCCGGTTGGTTTCAAATGGTTCGTTGATGGTCTGTATGACGGCAGCTTCGGTTTCGGCGGCGAAGAGAGCGCTGGTGCCTCATTCCTGCGTTTCGATGGTACGCCGTGGTCAACGGACAAAGATGGCATCATCATGTGTCTGCTGGCGGCTGAAATTACTGCTGTGACCGGTAAAAATCCGCAGCAGCACTATGACGAGCTGGCTGAGCGCTTTGGCGCACCAAGCTACAACCGTCTGCAGGCGTCAGCCACTTCAGCGCAGAAAGCCGTGCTGTCGAAGCTGTCACCAGAAATGGTCAGTGCAGATACCCTGGCGGGTGATCCTATCACCGCGCGTCTGACGGCAGCGCCAGGCAATGGTGCATCGATCGGCGGTCTGAAAGTGATGACGGACAATGGCTGGTTTGCTGCCCGTCCGTCAGGCACCGAAGATGCCTACAAAATTTACTGTGAAAGTTTCCTCGGCGCAGAACACCGCGCGCAGATTGAGAAAGAAGCCGTAGAGATTGTCAGCGAAGTGCTGAAAAACGCCTGATAAGTCTGGCAGAGAAAAGGCGCCTCTGGCGCCTTTTTTTATGGCATAAAACGGTAGCCGATCCCGGTTTCGGTTAGCAGATGGGCCGGTTGTGTCGGATTCGCTTCCAGCTTCTGGCGCAGATGGCCCATATAGATGCGCAGATAGTGGCTGTGCTCCACTGCATTGGGTCCCCATACCTGGCTCAGCAGCTGCCGCTGCGTCAGCACTTTGCCAGCGTTGTTAAGCAGAATACTCAACAGACGAAATTCAATCGGGGTGAGGTGAATCTCGCTGCCGCCGCGCTGTACCCGTCGTGCGGCGAAATCGACGCTGACATCGGCAAAATGAATTCTGGCGTCGGGCTGCTGGCCGTTATGACGTCGTAGTGCAACCCGGACGCGCGCCAGCAGTTCGCCGATGCCGAACGGTTTAGTCAGATAGTCATCCGCCCCTGCGTCCAGTGCGGCGATCTTATCCAGCTCATCGCTGCGTGCCGACAGCACAATCACCGGCATAGCACTCCACTGGCGCAGGTCACGGATAAAATCAGTGCCATCCCCATCCGGCAGGCCAAGATCGAGGATGACTAAATCGGGTTTGCGGGTCGCCGCTTCAATCAGTCCGCGCTGCAAAGTATCGGCATCAAACACTCTAAGGGCTTCATTTTCCAGCGCCAGCCGGACAAAGCGGCGAATCTCTTTTTCATCTTCAACGAGCAAAACCGTAGTCACGCAATACCTGCTTTGAGTGAGGGCCGAAGCGCTACTTTATCAATATTTTATGCTGCCGTCCGCGGGCTTCGGCTGTTGGGTTTCTCAACTCTCGCGTCACCTTACTGTTACTTCCCTGTAACTTAGTTACAGGTTGATTCTTAAACAATAAAAATAGCGGCAAATAAGTGGTCAGATGAGTAGTAAAATGACACAACCTGGCGTAAAGTCAGACACAGATCACATTTACTGGCTTTCATTTTACCGGGAGGAGAACCATGTATCAGGCTTATCCACGTTACAAAATTGTCGCGCGACGTACGCTGGTGGTTCTTATCGGCGTACTGGCGCTTCCCGTCATGCTGTTTCGACAGGATCGGGCACGTTTCTATAGCTATCTGCACCGCGTGTGGTGCAAAACCAGCGCCAAACCGGTGTGGCTGGCGCAGTCTGAAGCCGGTGGTGGGGCGTTCTGGTAATTTGCCCTGCCGCAGAACAGGCCTGGTCAACAGACCGGGCTTTTTTGCGTTTTTTCTGAGGATAAGCGGTACGGAACCGCGTTTTAACGCTTTATTCCTGACCATTTTGCGCTACACTTAAACCTCTACAAGATTTTAGAGGTTGTACAAGTATGAGCAAAAAAATCCCCGTTGGAATCAGTGCATGCCTGCTTGGCGATAGCGTCAGGTTTGATGGTGGACATAAGCGTCTTACTTTTGCGACCGACGATCTCACCCCATTTGTCCGTTTTGAGCCTGTCTGCCCGGAAATGGCGATTGGCCTGCCAACGCCGCGTCCGGCACTACGTCTGGTAAAGCAGGGTGATGATGAGCTGCATCTTTGCTTCAGCAAAGATGGCGGCGAAGAGGTTACTGCACAGATGCGTGACTGGTCTGCTGAGCGGGTTAAATCGTTGCATCATCTCTCCGGCTATATCCTGTGCGCCAAATCACCCAGCTGTGGCATGGAACGGGTTCGGGTCTACGAATCTGACAACAACAACAATCGCAAAGTGGGTACCGGTATTTTTGCTGAATTCCTGCAGCGCGAAATGCCCTGGCTGCCGCTGGAAGAAGATGGTCGTTTGCATGATCCCGCCCTGCGTGAGAACTTTATCGGCCGCATCTGTGCGCTGCATGAGTTTAATCAGATGTGGGAAAACGGGTTGACCCGTCAGGGGCTGATCGCCTTCCACAGTCGCTACAAATTGATGATGCTGGCACATTCGCAGGAGAAATACCGCGAACTGGGACCGTTTGTCGCCTCCATGAGCGAGTGGGAGTCGCTGGACGCCTTTGCCTTTGAGTACCGCAATCGCGTGATGGCGCTGATGTCACGACCCGCCTCGCGTCGTAACCATACCAACGTGCTGATGCATGTGCAGGGTTACTTCCGCCGCCAGCTGAGTTCACCTCAGCGTCAGGAGCTGGCAACGCTGATTGACCGCTATCGTCAGGGCACACAACCCCTGCTGGTGCCGATTACCATTCTTAAGCACTACATGGCGGAGTTCCCGCATCCATGGCTGGCACAGCAACGTTATTTCGATCCCTATCCCGAAGCCTTGTGCTTACGCTACGGGCAGTAAATCAGGAGGCGTATGACCACCCATCTGGTCTGGCTGCGTAACGATTTACGCATTAACGACAATCTGGCGCTTCATGCCGCCTGCCGCGACAGCGATGCAAAAGTGAGTGCGGTCTATTTTGCCACGCCAGAACAGTGGCAACAGCATGATATGTCACCAAAGCAGGCGGCGTTTATCCACGCCAGCCTGTTGCAGGTGCAGAGTGCGCTGGCGGAGCGAGGCATTGAGCTTCACTATCTGGCGTGTCAGACCTTCAGCGACAGTATTGATGCGCTGGAGCAGTTCTGCGCGAAGCACCAGGTCGATCAGCTTTTTTACAATTACCAGTATGAAATTAATGAGCGCCAGCGCGATGCGGAAGCTGAAAAGCGTCTCGATGAAGCGGGCGTAATCTGTCAGGGCTTTGATGACAGCCTGTTGCTGCCGCCCGGCAGTGTGCAAAGCGGCGATCGCTCGATGTATAAGGTGTTCACTCCATTCAGCAAGGCCTTTGTCCGTCGGTTGCAGCAGGGGCTGCCGGAGTGCGTGCCTGCACCGAAAGCGCGCGAAAGCGCACCGTTGAAAACGGCCCCGATTCCTGCCTTTGACTATCCGATTGAAGCATTTGATCAGGATCTGTTTCCGGCAGGCGAAGCGGCCGCGCTGAAGCGGTTACGCCATTTTGCCACGCAGCCGATCATGGATTATCCCGCTAAACGCGACCTTCCGGCGCTGGATGCCACCAGTCGTCTGTCGGTTTATCTGGCGACCGGCGTGCTGTCGCCACGTCAGTGCCTGCATCGCGTGTTGCATGAACATCCCAATGCGCTGGAAAACAGCCGGGCGTTTACCTGGCTGAATGAGCTGATCTGGCGCGAGTTCTACCGTCATCTGCTGGTTGCTTACCCAGCGCTGTGTCGGCACAAACCGTTTATCGACTGGACGCGTAACGTTGAATGGCAGCATAACAACGCGCATTTCGACGCCTGGAAAGCGGGTAAAACCGGCTATCCCATTGTCGATGCTGCGATGCGTCAGATGAAGGCGCTGGGTTGGATGCACAACCGCTTACGGATGATTACTGCTAGTTTTCTGGTCAAAGACCTACTGATCGACTGGCGCGAAGGCGAACGCTACTTTATGCAGCAGCTTATTGATGGTGACCTGGCCGCGAACAATGGCGGCTGGCAGTGGGCGGCTTCAACCGGCACGGACGCAGCACCCTATTTTCGCATCTTCAACCCGACCACGCAGGGTGAGCGCTTCGATGAGCAGGGCGAATTTATCCGTCACTATCTGCCGGAACTGGCCGACGTCCCTGACAGCGATATTCACCAGCCGCACCTCTGGGCGGAGAGGCATCACAAGAAACTCGATTATCCGGTACCAATCGTGGATCATAAGACGGCACGTAAAAAGACATTAGACGCCTTTGAGCGCGCCAAAAGCGCAGCCTGAGGCCTCGAAGGAGCCTGAATGAACCATTACGAATTAGAGACGCTGATTAATCAGTATCTCGACAGCCATAGCTTCAGCGATTATGCCCCCAACGGTTTGCAGGTTGAGGGACGCAGCGAGATCAAAACGGTTATTACCGGCGTCACCGCCTGTCAGGCGTTGCTGGATGAGGCGGTGGCACGTCAGGCCGATGCGATAATCGTCCATCATGGCTATTTCTGGAAAAGTGAACCGGCCGCGATTAAAGGCATGAAGCGCCGCCGTCTGCGTACCCTTCTGGCCAACGATATCAATCTCTATGGCTGGCACCTGCCGCTCGACGCGCATCCCGAATCAGGCAACAACGCCCAACTGGCGAAACTGCTGGATATTGAAGTGCGCGGCGAAGTGATGCCGCTGGTGTTCTGGGGTGAGCTGGCTGAGCCTATCTCCGGCGAACAGCTGGCCCGCCGAATCGGTGACCGACTGAAACGTGAACCGTTGCATTGTGGTGAAAACGCGCCCGCGCTGATTCGTCGTATCGCCTGGTGCAGCGGGGGCGGGCAGGGCTTTATCGACCAGGCGGCTGCCGCAGGCGTTGATGCCTATATCACGGGTGAAGTCTCTGAGCAGACCATTCACAGCGCGCGCGAGCAGGGACTGCATTTCTTTGCCGCAGGCCATCACGCCACCGAACGCGGCGGCGTAAAAGCGCTGGGCGACTGGCTGGCACAGCACCATAATCTTGATGTGACCTTCATCGATATTCCCAACCCTGCCTGATCCCCTCCGTTGTCCTGCGCGTCTGCGCAGGACCTAAATCTGTTGACACATCCCTGTCACTTTCGCATAACTGTTTGCTTTAAGTCGATAAGCAATGGGCAGGTCCGGGAAGGCCGGCCAGGCGCGATCTCAACTGAGCGGGAGGTAGCTGTTGCAACGAGCACGGTGTTATTTATTGGGTGAACGCGCTGTCGTGCTGGAACTGGAACCGCCGGTCTCCCTGAAGAGCCAGCAACGTATTTGGGGGCTGAACCAGCGGCTGCAGTCGTATGCCAGCGTGCTGGAGGTGATTCCCGGCATGAACAACATCACCCTGATCCTGCGTGATCCTCAGCAGAGCGCGCTGGACGCGATAGAGCGGCTTCAGCGCTGGTGGGAAGAGAGTGAAGCGCAGTTGCCAGAGTCGCGTCAGATAGAGATCCCGGTGATCTACGGCGGCGAGTCTGGCCCCGATCTGGCGGGGGTGGCAGAACATGCCGCGCTGATGCCTCGTCAGGTGGTTGAGCTGCATAGCAGCAGCGACTATGTCGTGTTCTTTATCGGCTTCCAGCCCGGTTTCCCCTATCTTGGCGGATTGGAGCCGCGCCTGCACACGCCGCGTCGCGCAGAACCCAGGGTTAGCGTGCCAGCCGGTTCGGTTGGCATCGGCGGCAGCCAGACCGGTGTTTATCCGCTCGCATCGCCTGGCGGCTGGCAGCTGATCGGCCAGACGCGCACCGCGTTGTTTGATCCGCTGCAGCAACCGCCCGTGCTGCTCCGGCCCGGTGACAGAGTCCGCTTTGTGCCGCAACAGGAGGGCGTATGTTGAACATTCTGCGAGCCGGGCTGGCTGCCTCTATTCAGGATGCTGGCCGCTACGGCTGGCGCCAGTATGGTATCAGTCCTGGCGGGGTGCTGGATCAGCCCGCCATGTTCACTGCCAACGTGCTGGTAGGCAATGCTCCTGACAGCGCCGTGCTTGAGATGGTTCTCGGCCAGTTCAAAGCAGAATTTACCCGCGATGGCTGGTTTGCGCTGACCGGCGCAGGTTGTCAGGCGGAGCTTGACGGTCAACCGGTATGGACTGGCTGGCGCACGCCCGTAAAACGGGGACAGGTCCTGTCGCTGGCGATGCCGCAGCGCGGCATGCGCAGCTATCTGGCGGTACAGGGCGGTTTCGACATCCCGGCGGTGCTCGGCTCTGCCAGCACCGATCTTAAAGCAAAATTTGGCGGATTCCAGGGGCGCGCTTTACAGGATGGCGATCAAATCCCGCTGGGTAAACCGACTCGCACGTTCGATCGCAAAGTCGGGGTGCGGCAGTTGCTGTGGGGGAACCGCATTCGCGCATTACCTGGCCCGGAGTATCACGAGTTCAGCCGCGAAGCGCAGCAGGCGCTCTGGCGCACCGCATGGAAACTCAGCCCGCAAAGTAACCGGATGGGATACCGACTGGAGGGACGTGAGCTTAAGCGTGAGCGCCCACGCGAATTGCTGTCGCACGGCGTGCTGCCAGGTGTGATTCAGGTACCGCCGAATGGACAGCCCATCGTGCTGATGGCAGATGCCCAGACCACCGGCGGCTATCCGCGCATCGCCTCGGTTATCGAAGCCGATCTCTACCACCTGGCGCAAATCCGTTTGGGTGAACCGATTCACTTTATTCACTGCACCCTGCCGGACGCGATGATGGCTCGTCAGCATCAGCAACGCGCACTGGATCAGATGATGTGGGGACTCAATGAAAATTGATTTAAACGCTGACCTGGGCGAGGGCTGTGCCAGCGATCAGGCGCTGCTTCAACTGGTAAGTTCCGCCAACATTGCCTGTGGCTTTCACGCAGGTGATGCGCAGACTATGCTGCAGTCGGTACGCTGGGCACAGGCATATGGCGTCGCGATGGGTGCGCATCCAGCCTTTCCCGATCGGGATAACTTTGGCCGCAGCCCCATGAAGCTGCCGCCGGAAACGGTCTACGCCCAGATGATCTATCAGATTGGCGCGCTGAAAAGCCTGGCAGAAAGCGAAGGTGCGCGACTGGTTCACGTCAAACCCCACGGCATGCTCTATAACCAGGCCGCAACGGACCCGGTGCTGTCTGACGCCATTGCCCGCGCTATCCGGGCAGTTGACAGCCAGCTGATTGTGGTGGGACTGGCTAACAGCGAATCGATCCGTGCTGCAGCACACTATGGCTTACGCACGCGGGAGGAAGTGTTTGCTGACCGTGGTTATCAAAGCAGCGGTGCGCTGGTGCCGCGCAGCGAACCGGGCGCACTGATTGAAGATGAACATCTTGCTATCAGTCAGACGCTGACGATGGTGCAGCAGGGCAAAGTCAAAAGTATCAGTGGAGAATGGATTGTGGTGAATGCACAGACCGTCTGCTTACATGGCGACGGCGCGCACGCCCTGCAATTTGCACAGCGGTTGCGTGATGCGTTTGCCGATCAGCAGATTCGTGTCACCAGCAACTGAATAACCACATTTAGCCCGGCGTATGCCGGGTTTTTCAACTCTGAGGGAAATCCATGGATAGTGCAGTAAATCTCTGGCCATTGCTGGGCATCGCCGCCATCGTCGTCGGCTTCCTGTTACGGTTCAATCCGGTGCTGGTGGTCATTGTCGCTGGATTCGTAACCGGTCTGGCCGCAATGATGCCGCTGGCGGACATTCTGGAAAAGCTCGGGGCGGGTTTTCTGAACACCCGTAACCTGCCGTTGATTCTGCTGCTGCCGCTGGCGGTCATTGGTCTGCTGGAGCGTCACGGACTGAAAGAGCGGGCGCAGGCATGGATTGCACAGATCAAAACGGCAACAGCCGGACGCCTGCTGATTGTCTACCTGTTGGTGCGCGAAATGACCGCCGCGCTGGGGTTAACCAGTCTCGGCGGACATCCACAGATGGTACGTCCGCTGCTGGCACCGATGGCGGAAGGGGCAACTGAAAACCGCTATGGCGAGATCTCACCTGAGCTGCGCCATCGGTTGCGCGCGATGTCAGCGGCGACCGATAACGTTGGCCTCTTCTTCGGTGAGGATATCTTCGTGGCATTTGGCGCGATTATCTTTATGCATAACTTTATGCAGGCGTCGGCCGGGATTCAGACTGAACCGCTGCACATTGCCTTATGGGGCATTCCGACCGCCATTGCCGCGTTCCTGATCCATTCTGCGCGTCTGGTGCGCCTGGACCGTCAACTGGCGCGTGAGCTACAGCTGCTGAACAGTCAGGCGCTGAAAGCCAAAGGAGGCGAGTCATGTTCCAGCAACAGTATCTGATGTGGCTGGCGGGCATTATTCTGCTGGTGGTGGCAATTCTCTCCTGGCGTGACAGCGCGAATCCACGTCGATTTACCACCGGGCTGTTCTGGGCCTTATATGGCCTGGTTTTCCTGGTCGGTGACTGGACGTCGCAACTGATGAGTGCCTGGCGGGGATCGGCCGCGGACGGGACCCGTATGCTGCACATCGGCATCGGTGTGATTGTGGTGGTGATGGCGCTGATTGCGGGTTTTGGCGGTGTCCGGCTGGGGCGCTATCATCAGCGCAGCGATGAAGAGAAACAGGCCAGTGCGTTGCGTCTGCGCAATAAACTGTTTCTGCCTGCGCTGGCGATTCCGGTTGTGACCGTGGTCGGTGTGCTGGCGTTTAATCATATTCCCGGTTTACAGGATGCGGTGTTCGGTCCCGGTAATCACGCCACGCTGGTCACACTTTTTTCAATGATGGTAGGTTGCATAATTGGCTGGCTGGTGGCATTAAAACTAACCCATGAAAAAGCGGTGCAGTCGATGCAGGAGACCCGCCGCCTGCTGGATTCGATTGGCTGGGCCTTTATCCTGCCGCAGATCCTCGCCACCCTGGGACTGCTGTTTACCAGCGCCGGCGTGGGCAATGCCATTGCGCACCTGACGGAAACCTGGCTGGCGGTAGATAGTCGCTTTGTCGCGGTAACGGTCTATGCCGTCGGGATGGCGCTGTTAACGATGATCATGGGCAACGCCTTTGCGGCGTTTCCGATTATCACCGCAGGCGTCGGCATTCCGATTCTGGTATTGCAGCACGGCGGAAACCCAGCGGTGATGGCGGCGATTGGCATGTTCTCCGGCTACTGCGGCACGCTGATGACGCCGATGGCGGCCAACTTCAATATTGTCCCGGCGGCGCTGCTGGAACTGCCCGATCGGAACGCGGTGATCAAGGCTCAGATTCCGACCGGTGTGCTACTGTTAATCGTTAACATTTTCCTGCTCTATTTCCTGATGTTTCTGTGAGGCCGCATGAAAACTGTCCTGATGACCGCCTTTGAACCTTTTGGCGGGGAAACGATTAACCCTTCATGGGAAGCGGTGCGCGCGCTGGAAGGCAAAGAGATTAGCGGGGCGACAATCGTGATCCGCCGGTTGCCGGTGGTCTTCAGTCAGGTACTCACTGTGCTGAATCAGGCTCTGGCAGAGGTCAAACCGGATGCGGTGCTGTCTGTAGGGCAGGCGGGTGGCCGCAGCGACATTACTGTTGAACGCATCGGTATTAATGTCGATGACGCCCGTATCCCTGACAACACCGGTTACCAGCCGGTGGATGAGCCGATTGTGGCAGGCGGCCCGGCAGCCTATTTCTCCCGTTTGCCAATCAAAGCGATTGTGGCGGCGGTGCGCGAGGCGGGTATACCTGCATCTGTCTCGCAAACCGCAGGCACCTTTACCTGTAACCGGGTGATGTATGGCCTGCTGCACTGGCTTGAGCAGCATCAAAGTCCAGCGCGGGGCGGTTTTATCCATATTCCCTATCTGCCTGAACAGGCGGCGCAGCACCCCGGCGCGCCGAGCATGGCGGTGGAGACCATTATTCAGGCGCTGGAGATTGCGGTAAAGGTCACGCTGGAGACCGGCGACGATATTAAACAGGTTGGCGGTGCCACCCATTAAAAGGATGAACGATGCCTGAAGGACCGGAAATTCGCCGCGTGGCGGATAAACTTGAAGCCGCTATTGTAGGTCAGCCTTTAACGGAGGCATGGTTCGCGTTTCCTCAGCTCAAAACCTACGAACCTTCACTGATTGGTGAGCAAGTACAGGCGATTGAAACGCGGGGCAAAGCGCTGCTGACTCATTTCAGCAATGGCCTGACACTGTACAGTCATAATCAGCTTTATGGTGTCTGGCGCATTGTGAAACCCGATACCGAACTGAATACCACGCGTCAGTTGCGGGTGCGGCTGGCAACGGCAGGCAAAGCGATTCTGCTCTACAGCGCCTCAGAGATTGAACTGCTTAACGCGGATACGCTGGCGGCGCATCCGTTTCTTACCCGCATCGGACCGGATGTGCTGAACAGCGCGCTGACAGTAGAGGAGGTGAAAGATCGGCTGCTTTCACCCCGTTTCCGGCGGAGACAGTTCAGTGGTCTGCTGCTGGACCAGGCTTTTCTGGCCGGACTGGGAAACTACCTGCGTGCCGAAATTCTCTGGCTGGCACAGTTGCTGCCGCAGCACCGGGCGCAGACGCTCAGTGAAGATCAGCTGACTGCATTCAGTGAGGCGCTGCTCTCGGTACCGCGTCATGCCTACCGTATGCGTGGAACCATGAAGAAATATCATGAGGAAGCGGCATTTCAGTTTGAAGTATTTCATCGCCAAGGCAGGAAATGCAGACGCTGTGGCACGATGATTGAAAAGGGGACGCTCTCATCACGGCCTTTTTACTGGTGTCCAGGTTGCCAGAGATAGAAAGGGGATAAAGGCAAAAGCGTGTGAGGGCAGACACAGGTTGCTGTGAGACCGAGCCTGCTCAGATAACACGGTCAGATCGGAAAGACGCGAAGGCCGACATCCCTGTCATGCTCGGCCCTCGCCATCCATGGCGCGGGACGCTTTCCTCTTCTGACCGTGTTATCTGCGCGTTGGATTTAATCGTTGCGGCCAGATTAACTCCTATGCAGGCTTCTCAACGGGCTCAGCGGAGATCTCTCTCCGCTATCAACCGAATCTTACTTTTTCAGCTGTGAGCTAAACTCGCGCTCGGTATAACCGGTGTAAAGCTGACGCGGACGGGCAATCTTCATGCCTTCATCATGCATCTCTTTCCAGTGTGCAATCCAGCCAACCGTACGGGCCATTGCGAAGATCACCGTAAACATGGAGGATGGAATACCCATTGCTTTGAGAATAATCCCTGAGTAGAAATCCACGTTTGGATAGAGTTTGCGCTCGATAAAGTAAGGATCGTTCAGCGCAATGTGCTCCAGCTCCATCGCCACTTCCAGCAGGTCGTCCTTCATACCCAGCTCATTCAGGACTTCATGGCAGGTATCGCGCATCACGGTCGCGCGAGGATCGTAGTTTTTATAAACGCGATGACCAAAGCCCATCAGACGGAATGAGTCATTTTTGTCCTTGGCGCGTTTAACAAATTCCGGAATGTGCTCAACGGTGCTGATCTCTTCCAGCATACGCAGCGTCGCTTCATTCGCACCGCCGTGCGCCGGTCCCCACAGGGAGGCGATCCCGGCGGCGATACAGGCAAACGGATTCGCGCCGCTTGAACCCGCAGTACGTACGGTCGAGGTTGAGGCATTCTGCTCATGGTCAGCATGCAAAATCAGGATGCGGTCCATGGCGCGTTCCAGCACAGGATTCACTTTGTACTCTTCGCACGGTGTCGCGAACATCATGTGCAGGAAGTTACCCGCATAAGAGAGGTCGTTGCGCGGATAGACAAACGGCTGGCCGATAGAATATTTGTAACACATCGCTGCCATGGTCGGCATTTTAGAGAGCAAACGGAATGCCGCGATTTCGCGGTGGCGCTCAATGTTTACATCCAGCGAATCATGGTAAAACGCAGCCAGTGCGCCAGTGACGCCGCACATTACTGCCATCGGATGAGAGTCACGACGGAAACCGTGGAACAGGCGGGTGATCTGCTCATGAATCATAGTGTGGCGGGTAACCGTCGTGCGGAACTCATCAAACTGTTTCTGGTCTGGCGCTTCGCCGTTAAGCAGGATGTAACAGACTTCCAGATAGTTAGAGTGGGTCGCCAGCTCAGAGATAGGGAAACCACGGTGCAGCAGAATACCTTCATCACCATCAATAAAGGTGATTTTAGATTCGCAGGACGCTGTAGAAGTAAAACCGGGATCGAAGGTGAACAGGCCACTTGAACCCAGAGCGCGGACATCAACCACATCCTGGCCCAGCGTGCCTTTCAGCACGTCCAGTTCAATAGATGTTCCATCTTGTAGAGTTAGCGTTACTTTTTTATCTGTCATTTTCGTCTCCATAGCGCCTTATGTAGGTAAGGATCTTTAGACACCTGAAACGCGTTCATGTTGCGGTTGGCAAAACTACACAGTATCACTCTGCGGGGATAAAGCCGGTGCAGGGTACAGAGTGAGCGGCGCGTTCCTGGCGGGAACCGGTGAGCCATGGACATGCTGCATATCGCGGTTGTTAAAGATCCGTTCAGGACATAACTTCTTGGTAACCAATAACCTGATGCTTTTTAAAAGCTCTTTATCGCAATGTTACATAACTTGCGCTTAGGTGAAAGTGTATCCCCATAACTTTTGTGCATCATAGGAATTTCCAGGCTTAGTTTGTAACTGAATTGTTGAACTATTGTCAAATCAGATAATTAAATTTGTATCAATTGTGAAAATCGTGAGTAGGATCACTGTTCCACCTAAAATATACCAAAGAGTTTGTAGGGGAATTGTAATCAGAATGTGATCCTTCTATACTCCAGGCAGGTCTCCGGAACACCCTGACACCAGGAGCCACCCAGCGTTTACTACCGCGTCAATTAACACTGGATGTTGCTTTTTTGGTGACGGTTAAGTCTGCCACGCGTTGTGATTAGACTCCGCCTCAGGTCCGGAGGAAGCAAAATAAAAAAGAGCTGTGTGGGCAAAACCGTGAAAAAACAAAGACCTGTCAACTTGGATCTCTCGACGATCCGGTTTCCCGTTACTGCAATATCGTCCATTCTTCACCGTGTCTCCGGCGTAATCACATTAGTTGCTATTGGCATCCTGCTGTGGCTGCTCGGTCTTTCTCTCTCTTCTCCTGAAGGTTTCCAGCACGCTGCGTCCATCATGGATGGCTTCTTCGCGAAGTTCATTATGTGGGGCATTTTAACGGCGCTGGCCTATCACGCGGTGAGCGGGATTCGTCATATGTTGATGGATTTTGGTTATCTGGCTGAAACGCTGCAGGTTGGTAAGCGTTCTGCTCATATGACTTTTGTGATCACTGTCGTGCTGGCAATTCTGGCGGGAGTCCTCGTATGGTAAGCAATGCATCCGCTTTGGGTCGCAACGGCATTCAGGACTGGCTGCTGCTGCGGGCAACTGCAATTCTCATTACGCTCTACATTGTCTACATCCTCGGTTTCGTGGTGATGACAGACACGCTGACTTATGATCTTTGGCGTGGCTTTTTCGCTTCCGCATTCACCAAAGTGTTCACACTGCTGACGCTGTTCTCCATTTTGATCCACGGCTGGATTGGCATGTGGCAGGTGTTAACAGACTACGTCAAATCACTGCCAGCCCGCTTGCTGTTGCAATTTGTGATTGTCGTGGCGTTGTTGTGGTATGCGATTTATGGATTTGTTGTGGTGTGGGGTGTGTAAATGAGTTTGCCAATCAGAGAGTTTGATGCCGTGGTGATCGGCGCAGGTGGCGCAGGAATGCGGGCCGCACTGCAAATCTCCCAGGCCGGCCAGAGCTGCGCCCTGTTATCTAAAGTTTTCCCGACCCGTTCCCACACCGTATCTGCGCAGGGCGGTATTACCGTTGCGCTGGGTAATACCCATGAAGATAACTGGGAATGGCATATGTACGACACCGTCAAAGGTTCCGACTATATCGGCGACCAGGATGCGATTGAATATATGTGCAAAACCGGCCCGGAGGCGATTCTTGAGCTGGAGCATATGGGCCTGCCTTTCTCGCGTCTGGATGATGGTCGCGTTTATCAGCGTCCGTTTGGGGGCCAGTCGAAGAATTTCGGTGGTGAGCAGGCGGCACGTACGGCGGCTGCGGCTGACCGTACCGGTCACGCGTTGCTGCATACCCTTTATCAGCAGAACCTGAAAAACAAAACTACCATCTTTTCTGAGTGGTATGCGCTGGATCTGGTGAAAAACGCCGATGGCGCGGTAGTGGGTTGTACGGCTATCTGCATCGAGACCGGCGAAACGGTCTATTTCAAAGCGAAGGCAACCATTCTGGCTACTGGCGGCGCGGGCCGTATTTACCAGTCCACGACCAATGCACACATCAATACTGGCGACGGCGTGGGTATGGCACTGCGTGCGGGCGTACCGGTGCAGGATATGGAAATGTGGCAGTTCCACCCAACCGGTATCGCGGGTGCGGGGGTGCTGGTCACGGAGGGCTGCCGTGGTGAAGGTGGCTATCTGCTGAATAAACATGGCGAACGCTTCATGGAGCGTTATGCGCCGAACGCTAAAGATCTGGCGGGCCGTGACGTGGTTGCGCGCTCGATGATGATTGAAATCCGTGAAGGCCGCGGCTGTGACGGCCCATGGGGTCCACATCTCAAGCTGAAACTGGATCACCTGGGTAAAGAGGTGCTTGAGTCACGTCTGCCAGGCATCCTTGAATTGTCACGCACCTTTGCTCACGCCGATCCGGTGAAAGAGCCGATTCCGGTGATCCCAACCTGTCACTATATGATGGGCGGTATTCCGACCAAAGTGACCGGCCAGGCACTGCGCGTGAATGAGCAGGGCGAAGATGTGGTGATCCCAGGCCTGTTCGCTGTCGGCGAAATTGCCTGTGTATCGGTCCATGGTGCTAACCGTCTGGGCGGTAACTCACTGCTCGACCTGGTGGTCTTTGGCCGTGCTGCGGGTCTGCATCTGCTGGAAAGTATTCAGGAGCAGGGCGAACTGCGTGATGCCACAGAAGATGAGATCGCCGTGGCGATGGCGCGCTTCAACCGCTGGGAAAACAACACCACCGGTGAAGATCCGGTTGAGATTCGTAAAGCGCTGCAACGCTGCATGCAGAATAACTTCTCTGTATTCCGCGAAGGCGATGCGATGGCACAAGGTCTGGAAGAGCTGAAAGAGATTCGCCAGCGCCTGAAGTCAGCGCGTCTGGATGACCGCTCGCCTGATTTCAACACGCAACGTATTGAGTGCCTGGAGCTGGACAACCTGATGGAGACGGCCTTTGCCACGGCGGTGGCGGCTAACTACCGTACCGAGAGCCGCGGTGCGCATAGTCGCTTCGACTTCCCGGATCGTGATGATGAAAACTGGCTGTGCCACAGCCTTTATGTCCCGGAAACCGAAAGCATGACGCGCCGTGAGGTGAACATGCAGCCGAAACTGCGCGCGGCCTTCCCGCCGAAAGTGCGTACCTACTAATTTCGGAGACGATCATGAGACTTGAGTTTTCAATTTATCGCTACAATCCGGATGTTGATGACAAGCCGCGCATGCAGGATTACACCCTGGAATCGGAAGATGGTCGCGACATGATGCTGCTGGATGCGCTGATTCGCCTGAAAGAGAAAGATCCGACTCTGGCGTTTCGTCGCTCCTGCCGTGAAGGTGTCTGCGGCTCCGATGGCCTCAACATGAACGGTAAGAACGGACTGGCCTGCATTACGCCCGTCTCGGCACTGGGCAACGGCAAACAGAAAATTGTTATCCGACCATTGCCTGGCTTACCGGTTGTGCGTGATCTGGTCGTAGACATGAGCCAGTTTTATGCACAGTATGAGAAAATTAAGCCTTTCCTGTTGAATAATGGGGAAAATCCGCCAGCTCGTGAGCATTTGCAGTCGCCGGACGAGCGCGAACACCTGGATGGCCTGTACGAATGTATTCTTTGTGCCTGCTGCTCAACCTCATGCCCATCATTCTGGTGGAATCCTGAGAAATTTATTGGTCCTGCCGGCCTGCTGGCCGCATACCGCTTCCTGATTGACAGCCGCGATACCGAAACCGATGCGCGCCTCGACAATCTGAATGATGCTTTCAGCGTATTCCGCTGCCATAGCATCATGAACTGTGTGAGCGTATGCCCGAAGGGGCTGAACCCGACGCGCGCCATCGGCCATATCAAGTCGATGCTGCTGCAGCGCGGCGCATAATGAGTCTTTGCCGGGAACCTCAGGTTCCCGGTGTTTTACGGAAGCCTTTGTAAGCGCGGTGATTACCACGTTTACAAAGGTTCCCTTACGGGCCACGCGCGCTGCGCAAAGTGCTCGTATCGCTGAACTCACTACGGCAAACCGCGAAAGCGGCAACAAATGAAACCTCAAAAAAGCATAGCAATGCTTAAGGGATCACAATGCAGAACAGCGCGATGAAGCCCTGGCTGGACTCTTCCTGGCTGGCCGGCGCGAATCAGTCTTACATAGAGCAGCTCTATGAGGATTTCCTGACCGATCCTGACTCTGTCGATGCAGTGTGGCGCTCGATGTTCCAACAGTTACCGGGCACCGGAATGAAACCTGAGCAGTTTCACTCCACCACACGTGAGTATTTCCGTCGCCTGGCGAAAGATGCATCTCGTTACACCTCATCTGTCTCCGATCCGGAAACCAACTCTAAGCAAGTAAAAGTGCTGCAGCTGATAAACGCGTTTCGTTTCCGCGGACATCAGCACGCAAATCTTGATCCCCTCGGCCTGTGGAAACAGGACCGGGTAGCCGATCTCGATCCCGCTTTTCACGATTTGACCGAGGCCGATTTTCAGGAAAGCTTTAACGTTGGCTCTTTTGCCATCGGCAAAGAGACTATGAAGCTGGCCGAATTGTTCGGGGCGCTGACGCAGACTTACTGTGGCTCGATTGGCGCAGAATATATGCACATCAACAACACCGATGAGAAACGCTGGATTCAACAGCGTCTTGAGTCGGTCGCGGGCCGTGCATCCTTCAGCAATGAAGAGAAAAAAGGTTTCCTGAAAGAGCTGACCGCGGCAGAAGGGCTGGAAAAATATCTCGGCGCGAAATTCCCGGGCGCCAAACGTTTCTCGCTGGAAGGCGGCGATGCGCTGGTCCCGATGCTACGCGAAATGATCCGTCATGCCGGTAAGAGCGGTACCCGTGAAGTTGTACTGGGTATGGCACACCGTGGCCGTCTCAACGTGCTGATCAACGTGCTGGGCAAAAAGCCACAGGATCTGTTCGACGAGTTCGCCGGTAAGCATAAAGAACATCTTGGCACCGGTGACGTGAAGTACCATATGGGCTTCTCCTCTGACGTGGACACCGAAGGCGGCCTGGTTCACCTGGCGCTGGCGTTTAACCCGTCGCATCTGGAAATTGTCAGCCCGGTGGTCATGGGGTCTGTTCGCGCCCGTCTTGACCGCCTGGATGAGCCCGCCAGCAACAAAGTATTACCGATCACTATTCATGGTGATGCAGCCGTGATTGGCCAGGGCGTGGTACAGGAAACCCTGAACATGTCGCAGGCACGCGGTTATGAAGTGGGGGGTACCGTTCGCATCGTGATCAATAACCAGGTGGGCTTTACCACCTCCAACCCGAAAGATGCGCGTTCTACTCCTTATTGCACCGATATCGGCAAAATGGTGCTGGCGCCGATTTTCCACGTCAATGCTGACGATCCGGAAGCGGTCGCCTTTGTGACCCGTCTGGCGCTTGATTATCGCAACACCTTTAAGCGTGATGTATTTATCGATCTGGTCTGCTATCGCCGTCATGGTCATAACGAAGCGGATGAGCCAAGTGCGACCCAGCCGCTGATGTACCAGAAAATTAAAAAACATCCGACGCCGCGCAAAATCTATGCCGACCGTCTGGAAGGTGAAGCCGTTGCCACGCAGGAAGATGCGACCGAAATGGTCAATCTTTACCGTGATGCGCTGGATGCGGGCGAATGTGTGGTGCCGGAATGGCGTCCAATGAGCCTGCACTCCTTTACCTGGTCGCCTTACCTGAATCATGAGTGGGATGAGCCTTATCCGGCTCAGGTCGACATGAAACGTCTGAAGGAGCTGGCGCTGCGTATCAGCCAGGTCCCTGAAGAGGTGGAAGTACAGTCGCGTGTTGCCAAAATCTACAACGATCGTCGACTGATGGCAGAAGGCGAGAAAGCCTTTGACTGGGGCGGCGCGGAAAACCTGGCGTACGCCACGCTGGTTGATGAAGGTATTCCGGTGCGCCTGTCGGGGGAAGATACCGGTCGCGGAACCTTCTTCCACCGTCACGCTGTGGTGCATAACCAGGCGAACGGCTCAACCTATACCCCTCTGCACCATGTGCACAGTGGTCAGGGCCAGTTCAAAGTGTGGGACTCCGTGCTGTCAGAAGAGGCAGTACTGGCCTTTGAATATGGTTATGCCACCGCAGAGCCGCGTATCCTGACCATCTGGGAAGCACAGTTCGGTGACTTCGCCAACGGCGCACAGGTTGTTATTGACCAGTTCATCAGCTCCGGTGAGCAGAAATGGGGCCGGATGTGTGGCCTGGTCATGCTGCTGCCGCACGGTTATGAAGGTCAGGGGCCAGAGCACTCCTCTGCGCGTCTGGAGCGTTACCTGCAACTCTGCGCTGAGCAGAATATGCAGGTCTGCGTGCCTTCTACCCCAGCGCAGGTTTACCATATGCTGCGTCGTCAGGCACTGCGTGGGATGCGTCGTCCGCTGATTGTGATGTCGCCGAAATCACTGTTGCGTCATCCGCTGGCAATCTCCACGCTGGATGAACTGGCTAACGGCAGTTTCCAGCCGGCGATTGGCGAAATCGACGATCTTGATCCGCAGGGTGTTAAACGCGTCGTGCTCTGTTCCGGTAAAGTCTATTACGACCTGCTGGATCAGCGTCGTAAAAATGAGCAGACCGATGTGGCTATCGTGCGCGTCGAGCAACTCTATCCGTTCCCGCATCACGCGGTTCAGGAAGCCTTAAAACCGTATTCTCACGTGCAGGATTTCGTCTGGTGCCAGGAAGAGCCGCTGAATCAGGGTGCCTGGTATTGCAGCCAGCATCATTTCCGTGAAGTTGTGCCGTTTGGTGCCACCTTACGTTATGCAGGCCGCCCGGCATCCGCCTCTCCGGCCGTGGGATACATGTCCGTACACCAACAACAGCAGCAAGACCTGGTTAATGACGCGCTGAACGTTAATTAATTAAAAGGAAAGATAATGAGTAGCGTAGATATTCTCGTTCCCGACCTGCCTGAATCGGTTGCCGATGCCTCTGTGGCAACCTGGCACAAAAAACCAGGCGATGCCGTCACTCGCGATGAAGTTCTGGTCGAAATCGAAACCGACAAAGTGGTGCTGGAAGTGCCAGCTTCCGCTGACGGTATCCTGGAAGCGGTTCTGGAAGAGGAGGGCGCCACCGTCACTTCCCGCCAGATCCTTGGTCGTCTGAAAGAAGGCAACAGCGCCGGTAAAGAGAGCAGCGCGAAGTCTGAAAGCAAAGAGTCCACCCCGGCTCAGCGTCAGACTGCGTCACTGGAAGAAGAGAGCAATGATGCGCTCAGCCCGGCTATTCGCCGTCTGATTGCTGAGCACAATCTTGATGCCTCGCAGATCAAAGGCAGCGGTGTCGGCGGACGTCTGACCCGTGAAGATGTCGAAAAACATCTGGCGAATAAACCGCAGGCTGCTAATAAAGTCGCCGCGCCAGCTGCTGATACGGCCACCGCGCAGCAGTCAGTAGCTAACCGCAGCGAGAAACGCGTGCCGATGACCCGTCTGCGCAAGCGTGTTGCCGAGCGTCTGCTGGAAGCGAAGAACAGCACTGCGATGCTGACCACTTTCAACGAAATCAACATGAAGCCGATCATGGATCTGCGCAAGCAGTATGGTGAGGCGTTCGAGAAGCGTCACGGTGTGCGCCTGGGCTTTATGTCCTTCTACATCAAAGCGGTTGTTGAAGCACTGAAACGCTATCCAGAAGTGAATGCTTCCATTGATGGTGAAGACGTGGTGTACCACAACTACTTCGACGTCAGCATTGCTGTCTCCACGCCACGTGGTCTGGTCACACCGGTCCTGCGTGACGTTGATGCGCTGAGCATGGCGGACATCGAGAAGAAAATCAAAGAGCTGGCAGTGAAAGGTCGTGACGGTAAGCTGACGGTTGACGATCTGACCGGCGGTAACTTCACCATTACCAACGGCGGCGTCTTTGGTTCACTGATGTCTACCCCGATAATTAATCCACCGCAGAGCGCCATCCTGGGCATGCACGCCATCAAAGATCGCCCGATGGCGGTTAATGGTCAGGTTGTGGTACTGCCGATGATGTATCTGGCACTCTCCTACGACCACCGTCTTATCGATGGCCGTGAATCAGTTGGTTATCTGGTTGCAGTGAAAGAGATGCTGGAAGATCCGGCGCGCCTGCTGCTGGATGTCTGATTTTCACCGGGCGCGCTTTACCGTGCGCCCACCCTCATTACTCTTTTCAGACCTGAATGGATAGAACATCATGAACTTACACGAATACCAGGCGAAACAACTTTTTGCACGGTATGGCATGCCGGCACCAACGGGTTACGCCTGTACTACACCACGTGAAGCGGAAGAAGCAGCCTCTAAAATTGGCGCTGGCCCGTGGGTAGTTAAATGTCAGGTTCATGCCGGTGGCCGCGGTAAAGCGGGCGGTGTGAAAGTGGTTAACAGCAAAGAAGAGATTCGTGCTTTTGCTGAAAACTGGCTCGGCAAACGCCTGGTGACCTATCAGACAGATGCAAATGGCCAGCCGGTAAACCAGATTCTGGTTGAAGCGGCGACCGATATCGATCAGGAGCTCTATCTGGGCGCGGTGGTCGATCGCGCAACGCGTCGCGTTATTTTCATGGCCTCCACTGAAGGCGGCGTGGAAATTGAAAAGGTCGCGGAAGAGACCCCGCACCTGATCCACAAAATGGCACTGGATCCGCTGACCGGCCCGCAGCCTTATCAGGGCCGTGAGCTGGCATTCAAACTTGGACTGACCGGCAAGCTGGTTGGCCAGTTCACGAAGATCTTCATGGGTCTGGCGACACTGTTCCTGGAGCGTGATCTGGCGATGGTTGAGATCAACCCGCTGGTTATCACCAAACAAGGCGACTTGATCTGCCTGGATGGCAAACTGGGTGCTGATGGCAATGCCCTGTTCCGCCAGCCAGAGCTGCGCGAAATGCGCGATCCAAGCCAGGAAGATCCGCGTGAAGCCCATGCGACACAGTGGGAACTGAACTATGTTGCGCTGGAAGGCAACATCGGTTGTATGGTTAACGGCGCGGGCCTGGCGATGGGCACTATGGACATCGTTAAACACCACGGCGGTCAACCAGCGAACTTTCTTGATGTCGGCGGCGGCGCAACTAAAGAGCGCGTGACCGAAGCCTTCAAAATCATCCTGTCTGACGATGCGGTTAAAGCCGTATTCGTTAACATCTTCGGCGGTATCGTACGTTGTGACCTGATCGCTGACGGCATCATCGGCGCAGTCGCTGAAGTGGGTGTGAACGTGCCAGTCGTGGTACGTCTGGAAGGTAACAACGCCGAGCTGGGCGCCCAGAAACTGGCGGACAGCGGTCTGAACATCATTGCAGCAACCAGCCTGACAGACGCCGCACAGCGTGTTGTTGCTGCCGCGGAGGGTAAATAATGTCCATTCTTATCGACAAAAACACCAAAGTCATTTGCCAGGGTTTCACCGGTGGCCAGGGGACTTTCCATTCTGAGCAGGCGCTGGCATACGGCACTCAACTGGTTGGCGGCGTAACGCCAGGCAAAGGCGGCACTACTCACCTCGGCCTGCCGGTGTTCAACACCGTGCGCGAAGCGGTAGAAGCCACAGGCGCGACCGCCACCGTAATCTACGTTCCGGCACCTTTCTGCAAAGATGGCATTCTGGAAGCGATCGAAGCGGGTATTAAACTGATCATCACCATCACCGAAGGTATCCCGACGCTGGATATGCTGACTGTGAAAGTGAAGCTGGATGAAGCAGGCGTACGGATGATCGGTCCAAACTGCCCAGGCGTGATCACCCCAGGCGAATGTAAGATCGGCATCATGCCGGGCCACATTCATCAGCCGGGCCGCGTGGGTATCGTTTCTCGTTCAGGTACTCTGACCTATGAAGCGGTTAAGCAGACCACCGATATTGGCTATGGCCAGTCAACCTGTGTGGGGATTGGCGGCGACCCGATCCCTGGCTCTAACTTCATCGACATCCTGAAAATGTTCCAGGATGATCCACAGACAGAAGCGATCGTGATGATCGGCGAAATCGGTGGTAGCGCAGAAGAAGAAGCCGCAGCTTTCATTAAAGAGCACGTCACTAAGCCGGTTGTGGGCTACATTGCTGGCGTTACTGCGCCGAAAGGCAAGCGTATGGGCCACGCTGGCGCGATCATTGCTGGTGGTAAAGGCACAGCAGATGAGAAATTTGCTGCGCTGGAAGCGGCAGGCGTGAAAACCGTTCGCAGCCTGGCCGACATCGGTGACGCGGTGAAAGCCGTATTACCGGCAAAATAAGTCACTGCCATCTGAGACTAAGCCACCTTCGGGTGGCTTTTTTATTTTATGCCGGTCACTGACAGAGAAAACGCTGGCCGCTAAAAAATGGGCGCGGTTATTTGACCTGCCCGCCCCTCATTGCGTTAATAAAAAGTGGCAAAGGTAATCTACTTTCTTCAAATTTATTTCAATAATGACATCCCATTAACATTGACCCTACCTGACCATATCTGGAAACTTAGTGCGTTAATCCAGATCAATTAATCGCGATTTATAACCAACTATTTCTCTGGCAAAGCGCAACGCTAAGGGCGTAAATTGCGCTGCATCAATCCAGCCTTTTACAAACACGTTTCAAACGTCTGCTCAACCCGGGATGACACCCGCCTTCCTCCTGTTAAAGCACGCGTTGATAAAAGTGCTGATTGACAATTTTCAGAGCTGCTTCATTCGCTACTCGCCTGGTCGGGCAGCTCACAGACCTGTTCTGCGGGTAATAAAAAACTGGAATCAATAAACAGCCGTTCCTGTCGCTGATTACGTTCGATTTAATCGTGCGCGTGACGGAGACAAAGCGAGGAGCAAGGAGTCCTTATGTTAGATATCGTCGAGCTGTCGCGGTTACAGTTTGCCTTAACGGCGATGTACCATTTTCTGTTCGTCCCTTTAACGCTGGGTATGGCATTTTTGCTGGCGATTATGGAAACGGTATATGTCCTGAGTGGCAAACAAATTTATAAAGATATGACGAAGTTCTGGGGCAAGTTATTTGGTATTAACTTTGCGCTGGGTGTCGCCACCGGACTGACTATGGAATTTCAGTTCGGAACTAACTGGTCATATTACTCTCACTACGTTGGCGATATCTTTGGCGCACCGCTTGCCATTGAAGGTCTGATGGCATTCTTTTTGGAATCGACCTTTGTCGGCCTGTTCTTTTTTGGCTGGGATCGACTGGGTAAAGTGCAGCACATGGCGGTGACCTGGCTGGTGGCGCTGGGCTCGAATATGTCCGCGCTGTGGATTCTGGTGGCCAACGGCTGGATGCAGAACCCCATCGCCTCTGAGTTTAACTTCGAAACCATGCGCATGGAGATGGTCAGCTTCTCAGAACTGGTACTGAACCCGGTGGCTCAGGTGAAATTCGTTCACACCGTGGCGGCCGGTTACACCACCGGTGCGATGTTTATTCTGGGCATCAGCGCCTGGTACATGCTCAAAGGCCGCGACCTCGCTTTTGCAAAACGCTCGTTTGCTATCGCGGCCAGCTTTGGCATGGCGGCGGTGCTGTCCGTGATTCTGCTGGGTGATGAATCAGGTTATGAAATGGGTGACGTGCAGAAAACCAAGCTGGCCGCGATTGAAGCGGAATGGGAAACCCAGCCCGCACCCGCCTCATTTACGCTCTTTGGCCTGCCTGATCAGGCCACCCAGGAGAACCGATACGCAGTCCAGATCCCCTGGCTGCTGGGCCTGATCGCCACGCGATCCATCGATAAGCCGGTCACCGGTCTGAAAGATCTGATGGCACAGCATGAAGTGCGCATCCGCAACGGCATGAAAGCGTACACCCTGCTGAATGAACTGCGTAGCGGCAGCCAGGATCCGGCGGTACGCGATGCGTTTAACCATCACAAACAGGATCTCGGCTACGGCCTGCTGTTGAAACGCTATACCGACAACGTGGCTGATGCGACTGAAGCGCAAATCAAACGGGCGACGCAGGACTCTATCCCGCGGGTTGCCCCGCTTTATTTCGCGTTCCGTATCATGGTGCTGTGTGGCGTGCTGCTGCTGGGCATTATCGCTCTCTCGTTCTGGAGCGTAATACGCAACCAGGTTGGCAAAAACCGTTTGTTACTGAAAGCGGCACTGTTTGGTATTCCCTTACCCTGGATTGCTGTCGAGTCGGGCTGGTTTGTCGCGGAGTATGGTCGTCAGCCTTGGGCTATCGGTGAAATTCTGCCGACTGCAGTGGCCAACTCTTCTTTGACCACTGGCGATCTATTGTTCTCAATGATCCTAATCTGCGGACTCTACACGATGTTCCTGGTGGCTGAGATGTATCTGATGTTCAAATTCGCCCGCCTTGGGCCGAGCAGCCTGAAAACCGGGCGTTATCATCATGAGCAGATTACGGCAACCACCCAACCGGTTCAGGGATAAGGAGAGCGACTATGTTTGATTATGAAGTTCTGCGCTTTGTCTGGTGGCTGTTGATTGGCGTGCTGCTAATCGGCTTTGCCGTCGCAGACGGTTTTGATATGGGCGTTGGAATGCTGACGCGCATTCTGGGGCGCACCGATACTGAACGTCGCATCATGATTAACAGTATCGCCCCGCACTGGGACGGTAACCAGGTCTGGCTGATCACCGCCGGTGGCGCACTGTTTGCCGCCTGGCCGATGGTCTACGCAGCGGCCTTCTCTGGCTTCTACGTGGCGATGATTCTGGTGCTTGCTTCGCTGTTCTTCCGTCCGGTCGGCTTTGATTACCGTTCGAAGATTGAAGACAACCGCTGGCGTGGGGCCTGGGACTGGGGCATTTTCATTGGCAGTTTCGTGCCGCCGCTGGTGATTGGCGTCGCGTTTGGCAACCTGTTACAGGGCGTGCCTTTCCATGCCGATGAGTATCTGCGCCTGTTCTACACCGGTAACTTCTTCCAGCTGCTGAATCCGTTTGGTCTGCTGGCGGGCGTAGTCAGCGTGGCGATGATTCTGGCGCAGGGTGCAACCTATCTGCAGATGCGTACCACCGGCGAACTCCATCTGCGTTCCCGCACCGCAGCACAACTTGCTGCGCTGGTAATGATGGTCTGCTTCATCCTGGCGGGTGTCTGGGTGAAATACGGTATTGATGGCTATGTGGTGACCAGCACCATGGATCACTTTGCCGCCTCTAACCCATTGGGTAAAACTGTGGTGCGCGAAGCGGGTGCCTGGATAGTTAATTTCCAGAATCATCCTGTGCTATGGCTGTTCCCGCTGCTGGGCGTGGTGCTGCCGCTGCTGACCATACTCTGCTCACGGGTTGAGAAGGGCGCCTGGGCGTTCCTGTTCTCTTCTCTGACGCTGGCCTGCGTCATTATGACAGCCGGCATTGCGATGTTTCCTTTCATCATGCCATCCAGCACCGTGCCGGGTACAAGCCTGACGATGTGGGATGCAACGTCCAGCCTGCTGACGCTGCAAACCATGACCGTTGCTGCTGCTATCTTCGTTCCGATCATTCTGGCTTACACCACCTGGTGCTACTGGAAGATGTTTGGCCGTATTACCAAAGAGCATATTGAAAGCAACAGTCATTCACTCTATTAATTAAGGAGACAACGCATGTGGTATTTTGCCTGGATTCTTGGCACGTTGCTGGCCTGTGCCTTTGGTATCGTGACCGCACTGGCGATTGAGCACGTTGACGCGCAGGATGAGCCTCACTGATGCGAACGCCAATTCGGATGCTGTATGATCTGATGGAAAAGGGGCCGCTACGGGCCCTTTCACTGCTGCTTGCGCTGCTGACGGCAGGCGGCGTGATGTGGGATCCGACGCGCTTTGCCAGCCACGCTGGTCAGTTACCTGCTCTGCAAGGAATGGCGCTGATTTGGGCGGTCTGCAGTGGGGTAATTCACGGCGTGGGCTTCCGGCCACAGAAAACCCGATGGCAGGCGTTGTTTACCCCGTTACCCGCTATGCTGGTGTTGTTAATTGCGCTTTACCGTTTTTATCTTTAACACCCCGCCTCATCAGCGCTGTCAGTGAATATTTGTCAGCGTCCGGTCAAGAAATCTCCCTGAAATCGTTCCGTTTGTTACGGAACGATAATTATTTTCGCCTGGCTCTGGCGAGCCATTCCCAACCCCAATTCTCTTGCGTATAGTAGCAACGTTTAAAACGAGGCCGGGATGTAGAGTGAGTACAACGCTGTTTCGCTGGCCGGTTCGGGTCTATTACGAAGATACTGATGCCGGTGGTGTGGTTTATCACGCCAGCTATATCGCTTTTTATGAACGAGCACGTACCGAAATGTTGCGACAGCATCATTTCAATCAGCAGACGCTGTTAGAACAGCAGATCGCTTTTGTGGTGCGACGTATATCGGTGGACTATCTGGCGGCAGCACGTCTTGATGACCTTCTGGAGATCCAGAGCGAGGTCACATCAATGACGCGGGCTACCATGACGTTCACTCAGCGTATCGTGAATACTGAAGGCAAAGTGCTCAATGAGGCAGAGGTCCTGATTGCCTGCATTAACCCACATCTAATGAAGCCGATTGCGCTTCCCAAGTCTATTGTCGCGGAGTTCAAGCAGTGACTGACATGAACATTCTTGATTTGTTCCTGAAGGCGAGCCTTCTGGTCAAACTTATCATGTTGATTTTGATCGGCTTTTCTATTGCCTCCTGGGCCATCATTATTCAGCGCACACGTATTTTGAATGCGGCGGGAAGAGAAGCGGAGGCGTTTGAAGACAAATTCTGGTCTGGCATCGAACTCTCGCGCCTCTATCAGGAGAGCCAGGAGCGCCGGGAAGAACTGGGCGGCTCGGAGCAGATTTTCTATTCCGGCTTCAAAGAGTTTGCCCGCCTGCATCGCGCCAATAATCATGCGCCGGAAGCGGTCATTGACGGGGCGAGTCGCGCTATGCGCATCTCAATGAACCGCGAGCTGGAAGCGCTGGAAAACCACATTCCATTCCTCGGCACCGTCGGCTCTATCAGTCCTTACATCGGGCTGTTCGGTACCGTCTGGGGAATTATGCACGCCTTTATCGCGCTGGGCGCGGTGAAGCAGGCGACGCTGCAGATGGTGGCACCGGGTATTGCTGAAGCACTGATTGCGACCGCTATCGGTCTGTTTGCCGCGATTCCGGCGGTAATGGCGTATAACCGTCTGAACCAGCGCGTGAACAAGCTGGAGCAGGGCTACGACAACTTCATGGAAGAGTTCACTGCCATTCTGCATCGCCAGGCATTCTCCAGCGATAGCGCTAAGTAAATAGAGGTTAATGATGGCCAGAGTACGTGGTCGCAAACGCCGTGACCTGAAGTCGGAAATCAACATTGTTCCGCTACTGGACGTCCTGTTGGTGCTGTTGCTGATCTTCATGGCAACGGCGCCCATTATTACCCAGAGCGTGGAAGTGGATCTGCCTGATGCGACCGATTCTAAAACTGTTGCCAGCGATGATAATCCGCCGGTGATTGTTGAAGTGGCGGGCGTGGGGCAGTACAGCCTGGTCGTGGATCACGATCGCATGGATCAACTGCCGCCAGAGCAGGTGATAAGCGAAGCGCAGCGTCGACTGGAAGCGAATCCTAAGACGGTCTTTTTGATCGGGGGCGCGAAAGAGGTGCCCTACGATGAAATTATTAAAGCGCTCAACCTGCTGCACCAGGCGGGTGTTAAATCTGTCGGTTTGATGACGCAGCCGATTTAAAATCGAACCGTTTTTTGGGAACCGAGTGTGTCGAAGGCAACCGAGCAAAACGAGAAGTTAAAGCGCGCGATAATCATTTCGGTGATTCTGCATATCGTGCTGATTGCGCTGCTGATTTGGAGCTCGTTTAATGAGCACGTTGACCCGAGCAGTGCGGGTGGCGGAGGCAGTGATATCGATGCGGTGATGGTCGATCCTGGCGCCGTTGTGAGTCAATACAATCGTCAGCAGAACCAGCAGAGCGACAGCCAGCGCGCTGAGCAGCAGCGTAAAAAGCAGGCGCAGCAGCAGGCTGAAGAACTGCAACAGAAACAGGCTGCAGAACAGCAGCGTCTGAAAGCGCTGGAAAAAGAGCGTTTAGCCGCGCAGGAAACGGCGAAAGAAGAGGCTAAACAGCAGGCTGAGCAGCAGAAAGCGGCTCTCGATGCCGCTAAACAGGCTCAGGAGCAGCAGAAAGCCGCTGAAGCAGCGACGGCCAAAGCCAAAGCGGATGCAAAAGCGCAGGCGGATGCGCAGGCTAAAGCGACGGCTGAGCAGGCGAAACAGGCTGCAGCCGAGGCAAAGAAGCAGGCTGATCAGCAGGCGAAAGCTGCCGCAGCCGCTGCGGCAAAAGAGAAAGCCGTTGCGGAAGCGAAGGCAAAATCTGAAGCAGATGCGAAAGCAGCGGCTGAGGCCAAAGTAAAAGCGGCTACAGAGGCAAAAGCTAAGGCGGCCGAAGAGGCTAAACAAAAAGCCGCAGAAGCTGCCAAAGAGAAAGCGGAAGCGGCTAAAGAGGCGGCCAAAGAGAAGGCGGAAGCGGCAGCTAAAGCGAAAGCCGATGCCGCGGCGAAAGCCAAAGCGGATGCAGCTGCTAAAGCGAAAGCCGATGCTGCCGCAAAGGCCAAAGCTGATGCCAAAGCCAAAGCCGCCGCCGATGCTGCCAATGACAGCGATGTCGATGATTTGCTGGGTGGACTCGCTTCCGGTAAAAATGCACCGAAAAGCGGAACCTCTGGCGGTGCAGCAGGGCAGGGAAACCAGAAGAAAGCGGGGGCGTCGGGCGCGGAAATCAACTCCTACATGGGGCAGGTCGTCAGTGCGATTCAAAGCCGATTCTATGATGCGGATTTGTATCGCGGAAAAACCTGTGATTTGCGGATTAAACTTGCGCCTGATGGCTTGTTGATTGATGTTAAATCAGAGGGTGGCGATCCCGCGCTCTGTCAGGCTGCGATTGCTGCCGCCAAACAGGCACGTATTCCGAAGCCGCCTTCGCAGGCGGTCTACGAAGTGTTTAAAAACGCCCCAATGCGTTTTAAACCGCAATAATGCAGTAACGGTCGGCAAGTTGATCTATGTTTAGCTTGCCGTACTTAAGTTGTAATCGTGGTTTCCAGGAACAGTGCCAATTATCGTGGACTGAGGTTCAGATAAGGGAGATAAAATGAAGCAAGCTCTTCGCGTTACGTTAGGCTTTTTTATCCTGCTGTGGGCAGCCATGCTGCATGCAGAAGTTCGAATTGAGATCACCCAGGGTGTCAACACCGCACGCCCGATTGGTGTGGTACCGTTTAAATGGACCGGTTCTGGCGCAGCGCCGGAAGATGTCGGTGGCATCGTGGCGGCTGACCTGCGTAACAGTGGCAAATTCAATACACTGGATCGTTCGCGTCTGCCCCAGCAGCCTACCAGCGCGCAGGAAGTTCAGCCTGCTGCCTGGAGCGCACTCGGCATCGATGCCGTTGTCGTGGGTCAGGTCGCAGCTAACCCGGATGGTAGTTATCAGGTCTCTTACCAGTTGGTCGATACCGGCGGTGCGCCGGGTACCGTGCTGTCACAGAACAGCTATAAAGTGACTAAACAGTGGCTGCGCTATGCCGCTCACACGGCCAGTGATGAAACATTCCAGAAGCTGACCGGCATCAAGGGCGCTTTCCGCACCCGTATCGCCTATGTGGTGCAGACCAATGGCGGCCAGTTCCCGTATGAACTGCGCGTGGCTGACTACGATGGTTACAACCAGTTCGTGGTGCATCGTTCACCACAGCCATTGATGTCACCAGCCTGGTCTCCGGATGGCAGCAAAGTTGCCTATGTAACCTTTGAAAGCGGCAAATCCGCACTGGTGGTACAGACGCTTTCTAACGGTGCAATCCGTCAGGTCGCTTCTTATCCGCGCCACAACGGTGCGCCGGCGTTTTCGCCAGATGGTTCTAAACTCGCTTTCGCGCTCTCTAAAACGGGCAGTCTGAACCTCTATGTGATGGATCTGGCCTCAGGTCAGACGCGTCAGGTGACGGATGGTCGCTATAACAGCACTGAACCAACCTGGTTCCCGGATAGTCAGACCCTGGCTTACACCTCCGATCAGGCGGGTGCGCCTCAGATTTATAAAGTAGGACTCAATGGCGGCACGCCACAGCGTATTACCTGGGAAGGGGGTCAGAACCAGGATGCGGATGTCGCAACAGATGGTAAATCTATGGTGATGATTAGCACCAACGGTGGTGCTCAACACGTCGCCAAACAGGATCTGGAAACGGGAGCCGTTCAAACGTTAACGGACACGTTCCTGGATGAAACGCCGAGCCTGGCTCCAAACGGCACAATGGTAATCTACAGCTCTACTCAGGGTATGGGTTCCGTGTTGCAGTTGGTTTCAACCGACGGTCGTTTCAAAGCGCGTCTTCCGGCAACTGATGGACAGGTAAAATTTCCTGCCTGGTCGCCGTATCTGTAATGTCTGACATCTCAGACATCGCAAACAATAAACAATAATGGGATTCTTGAAATGCAACTGAACAAAGTGCTGAAGGGTTTGATGCTGGCTCTGCCGGTTCTGGCAGTAGCGGCTTGTAGCTCACACAAAAACAACAACAATGACCAGACTGGCATGGGTGCTGATGGCGCTTATGGTGCAAATTCTGGCATGAACGGCAACGGCGGCAACATGTCTTCTGACGAGCAGGCTCGTCTGCAGATGCAGCAGCTGCAGCAGAACAACATCGTGTACTTCGGTCTGGACAAATATGACGTTCAGTCTGATTACGCACAGATGCTGGATCAGCATGCGACTTTCCTGCGCAGCAACCCATCATACAAAGTGACCATTGAAGGTCACGCGGATGAGCGCGGTACGCCGGAATACAACATCGCCCTGGGCGAACGTCGTGCTAACGCCGTTAAAATGTACCTGCAAGGCAAAGGCGTGTCGGCTGATCAGATGTCTATCGTTTCTTACGGTAAAGAGAAGCCAGCCGTTCTGGGTCATGACGAAGCAGCATATTCTAAAAACCGTCGTGCCGTACTGGTCTACTAAGAGAATCACATGGTTAGTAACTTCAGACGTCATCTGTTAAGTCTGTCGTTACTGATTGGCGTAGCGGCCCCCTGGGCCGCTAATGCCCAAGCGTCAATCAGTAGCGTTGGCTCCGGCTCGGTCGAAGACCGTGTCACCACTCTTGAACGAATCTCTAATGCCCAGGCACAGCTGATGCAGCAATTGCAGCAGCAGATGAGCGATAACCAGCGCGATATCGATGCGCTGCGTGGGCAAATCCAGCAAAACACCTATCAGTTGAATCAGGTGGTTGAGCGGCAGAAGCAGCTTTACCAGCAGATTGACAGCCTGAGCAGCGCCAGCACCAGCGGCGGTCAACAGGCCGCGGGCAGTGATGCCGCAGCGGATACCGGCGCAGCAGCAACCGCAGGCGCGGCAGCCTCAGCGGATAGCGCACCTGTGCAGACCGGTGATGCTAACAGCGATTACAATGCGGCTGTGGCGCTGATTCTGGAGAAGAAACAGTATGACCAGGCGATCAGCGCGCTTCAGGCGTGGGTAAAACGTTACCCCGATTCGACCTATCAGCCGAACGCCAATTACTGGCTGGGTCAGCTGAACTACAACAAAGGCAAAAAGGACGACGCGGCTTACTATTACGCCACCGTAGTGAAAAACTATCCGAAGTCGCCGAAAGCTGCAGAAGCGTTGTTGAAAGTGGGTGTCATCATGCAGGAGAAAAAAGACACGGCGAAAGCCAAAGCGGTCTTCCAGCAGGTGATCAAACTTTATCCAGGCACCGATTCTGCTAAACAGGCTCAGAAACATCTGGCAAGTCTGTAATCTGTCCGGTTCAGACCAGATATCGTGTGATTTCTGGTCTTGCCGTATGAAAGGTAAGCAACTGAAGCATTTAGCAGAAATAAGAGTTGCGCTACCCCGCTAAATCAGTAATATATGCCGCCGTTGCCGGGACACATTGCAAAGTGTCTGGTCAGCCTGAAGATGGGTCGTTAGCTCAGTTGGTAGAGCAGTTGACTTTTAATCAATTGGTCGCAGGTTCGAATCCTGCACGACCCACCATCTCCTTCAGATGCGTTTTTCACCGCGCAGTTTTAAGAAGAACACTTCAGCATTGCTTCACAACCTAAGATGGGTCGTTAGCTCAGTTGGTAGAGCAGTTGACTTTTAATCAATTGGTCGCAGGTTCGAATCCTGCACGACCCACCATCTTATCTCAGCCGCCTGGCGCGTTGAACGGTTGTAAGCCCCGAGCGGGTCGTTAGCTCAGTTGGTAGAGCAGTTGACTTTTAATCAATTGGTCGCAGGTTCGAATCCTGCACGACCCACCAATTAAGAAAGAAGCGCCCTTTGGGCGCTTTTTTCGTTTCCGCGGCACGGACGTCATCGTACAGGGTGAGAACCTGCGGTATCTGACTCATTTTAATTGTAAAAATCACCGGCGTTTGGGATTTTGCTGAGGTTTGCGGCAGCCCGCTGTGAGGTAGAGCCTGCGCAGAAAACACGGTCAGATCGGAAAGACGCAAAAGCTGTCATCCATGGCCTGCTCGGCCCACGCCGTCCCTGGCGCGGGACGCTTTCCTCCTCTGACCGTGTTCCCTGCGCTTTAAACTTATTTATTGCGGTCAGATTCAGCCGGATGAAGGTTGGCCAGCAGATTGGAAGCTTCTTACGGCGCTTTTATGATTTCTGCGATACTGCCTGTGCAAGTCTGGGTGATAACCTGCATCCCTGTATCCATCCTCACGCCTTTTTCTTCACTTTTGCCACCGCCAGGCTCTCCCAGATATGCATCACCGCATAGCTGCGCCACGGACGCCATGCCTGCGATCTCGTTTCCGCGTCTTTCGCTGACATGCCGCCCAGGTTATTACGGATGGCGATATCCTCTTTGGGGAAAGCATCTGGCCAGCGCAGGGCGCGCATCGCGATATAATGCGCAGTCCACGGGCCAATGCCCGGCAGGCTGACCAGTTTTTTTATTACCTCGTCAGGCGGCTGAGCGGCACTGAGACGCAGATCCCCGCTGGCGCAGGCGGTGGCAAAGGCAATGATGGCACGGGAGCGCGCGGCGCTGACAATCCCCATAGGCGCAACATCATCCACCGTCAGTCCAGCGATGCGTTCAGGGTGTGCGGTGTAGCGAGTCAGATCGGGGAACGGCGTCTCACAGGGCTCGCCAAAGGCGGCGGCAAAGCGGCTGCTGACCGTGGTGGCTGCTTTGACCGTCACCTGCTGGCCGATAATCGCGCGCACGCCCAGCTCAAAGGTGTCAAATGCACCAGGCACACGCAAACCCGGATGCGCGATCAGGCTGGGAGCCAGCAACGCATCCTGCGCTAAACAGGCGGCGATACGCTGCGGTTGTGCATCGAGATCGAACAGGTCACGCAGACGGCGCAGCAGCAGCGGCAGCACCGGCGTTAGCGAGGTTGAAAGCGTCACCTGCAACGCGTTCTTCTGCGGCAGATGCGAAACGCTGACCCAGCCCCGGCAGCGGCCCAGCGCCACAGTGCGTCGCCAGCTACCATCGTCCACCGCTTCGACCTCCTTCATCAGGTGCGTCTGTAAAAACCAGAGCATCGCCGCCCAGTCGTAGGGTGGGCGATAGGCCAGCCGGAGCGTCACGCGGTCGCCGGGCTGCGCACGCTGAGTGCCCGTATCGTCCCGCCGCAGCGCGCTCGGCGTCATTCGGTAACGTGCCTGGAACACATCATTAAACCGGCGCAGGCTACTGAAGCCGCTGGCGTAGGCGACCTCCGTGACCGGCAGTTGCGTCTCTGTCAGCAGTTGCTTTGCCAGCAGCATACGTCGGGTCTGCTTCAGCTCCAGCGGCGAAACGCCAAGTTCACGCTGCACGATACGGCGCAGCTGACGCAGGCTGAAACCGAATTCAGCAGCGATCGCCTCCAGTCCTTCGCGTTCCTCCAGCATGCCTTCCTCAATGCGCTGAATTAGCCGCTCCGCCACACGATGCGGTTGATCAACCGGCGCATTGCCGGGAGCCAGTTCAGGCCGGCAGCGCAAACAGGGGCGAAAGCGCGCTTTCTCCGCCGCCTCGGCGCTGCTGAAGAAAAGGCAGTTCTTCTGCATCGGCGCTCTGACCGGGCAGACCGGACGACAATAGATCCCGGTGGAGGTTACGCCCACAAAGAAAACACCGTCAAAGCGGGTATCACGAGAGGTCAGCGCCTGGTAGGCAATTTCGGGATCGAGCATGGTATTCCTCCGGTAAATACGCGCAGCCTACGCCGGTAAAACCCGACAGACTGGCTGTTTTCGGACAGCACAACAGTTTATCGCCATGACCGAAAACAGCCAGTCAGACTGATGAAAAGTGCGATACTGGGTGACCAAACCGTGACGGGAGAATCACCATGTACTACTTCAAGCCGATAGTTACTCCGGTGGGCGAGCTTAAACTGGTCGCCAGCGATAACGGCCTGGCGGGCATTTTGTGGGAAAACGACAATCCGAAACGCACCCGGTTTTTGCCGCAAACGCGCAATGACGATCATCCCATTCTGATCGAAACCGAGCGTCAGCTTTGCGAATACTTCACTGGCGTTCGTCGCTGTTTTGAACTCCCGCTCGACTTCGTCGGCACCGACTTTCAGAAAAAAGTCTGGCAGGCGCTGGTGGCGATCCCGTTTGGTGAGACGCGCAGCTACAGTCAGATTGCGCGGGAGATTGGCCATCCGTTGGCGGTGCGTGCAGTCGGGGCAGCCAATGGTCGTAATCCTCTCTCGATTGTTGCACCGTGCCATCGCGTGATTGGTGCCAACGGTAAGCTGACCGGCTTTGCAGGGGGTTTGGATATCAAAGCCTTTCTGCTGGCACGGGAAGCGCCGCAGAAACCGCGGGTGCTGGCGGATGAACCGCAGTCGGGCAGGGCAGACGCTGTGATGCAGGCAGAATAAATATCTCACGACACCGTTCGGCTTTTCCGTTATCTTGTTTAGCATATAAAACACGATGGCAGATTCAATGCCATTATTCGCCTCATCGGGTGATTTTCGTTAATTAGATAAAACGAGAGCTGTGTCATGAGTGTGATGTTTGATTCTGAAAGCGCCGTTTACCCTTTTCCGCCCAAACCCGCCCGCCTGAGTGAAGACGAGAAGGCGTTCTACCGCGAGAAAATCAAAGCGCTGCTGAAGGCGCGTAACGCGGTGATGGTGGCGCACTACTACACCGACCCGGAAATTCAGGCGCTGGCGGAGGAGACGGGCGGCTGTGTCTCCGATTCGCTGGAGATGGCGCGCTTTGGCAGCAACCATTCAGCAACCACACTGCTGGTAGCGGGTGTGCGCTTTATGGGTGAAACCGCCAAAATCCTCAGCCCCGAAAAAACCGTGCTGATGCCGACACTGCAGGCGGAGTGCTCACTGGACCTCGGCTGCCCGATTGACGCGTTTAATGCCTTCTGCGATGCCCATCCCGATCGCACCGTGGTGGTCTATGCCAATACCTCGGCGGCCGTAAAAGCGCGAGCCGACTGGGTGGTGACCTCAAGCATTGCGGTTGAGTTGATTGAACATCTCGACAGCCTGGGCGAAAAAATCATTTGGGCGCCAGATCGACATCTTGGCCGCTACGTTACCCGGAAATCAGGTGCGGACGTGCTGTGCTGGCAGGGCGCTTGTATTGTCCATGACGAATTTAAAACCCAGGCGTTGCAACGCATGAAAGCGCTCTATCCTGACGCGGCAGTGCTGGTGCATCCTGAGTCACCGCAGGCGATTGTTGACCTGGCAGACGCCGTCGGTTCGACCAGCCAACTGATTCAGGCCGCTCAATCTCTCCCGCATCCGCAGATGATTGTGGCCACCGATCGCGGCATCTTCTATAAAATGCAGCAAGCGGTACCGAATAAAGAGCTGCTGGAAGCGCCGACTGCCGGTGAAGGTGCCACCTGCCGCAGCTGTGCGCACTGCCCGTGGATGGCAATGAACGGCCTTAAAGCCATTGCAGAGGCGCTGGATTCGGGTGGCATGGAACATGAGATTCAGGTCGATAGGACGCTGCGTGAGGCGGCGTTACTGCCGCTGAACCGCATGCTATCCTTTGCAGCGAAACTTAAACTCAACGTGAAGGGAAACGCTTAAGCGTTTACCGGACAGGTGCTCTGCATGGACTTTTTCAGCACACATAATATTCTGGTTCACATTCCTCTGGGTGCCGGAGGTTACGATCTCTCATGGATTGAGGCTATTGGCACGCTGGCGGGCTTACTCTGCATCTGGTTTGCCAGCCTGGAAAAAATCATTAACTACCCTTTTGGCCTGATTAACGTCACGCTGTTTGCGGTGATCTTCTTTCAGATCCAGCTTTACGCTAGCCTGT
Source organism: Pantoea sp. AS142 (assembly GCF_037152305.1). Classification (NCBI taxonomy): domain Bacteria; kingdom Pseudomonadati; phylum Pseudomonadota; class Gammaproteobacteria; order Enterobacterales; family Erwiniaceae; genus Pantoea; species Pantoea sp. AS142. The sequence goes on from NZ_JBBCMO010000001.1 coordinate 319,857, forward strand.
TGCTGCAGCTCTTCTTTTTTGCTGCCAATATCTATGGCTGGTATGCCTGGAGTCGACAGACCGAAGATCATCAGGCGGCCCTGAAAATCCGCTGGCTGCCGCTGCCTAAAGCGCTGGCCTGGACGGCGGGCTGCGTGATTGCGATTGCGCTGATGACACTCTATATCGATCCGGTGTTTGCGCTGTTAACCCGTGCGGCCGTGACGCTGATGAACGGCCTCGGCCTGGCGGTGGCGATGCCCGCACTGCAGCCGGATGCATTCCCATTCTGGGATGCCTGCATGATGGTGTTGTCGATTGCGGCGATGGTAATGATGACGCGCAAATATGTTGAGAACTGGCTGCTGTGGGTCATCATCAATGTGATAAGCGTGATGATTTTCGCCCGTCAGGGCGTGTATGCGATGTCGCTGGAGTATGTGATTCTGACGCTGATTGCGCTGAACGGCTCACGCATGTGGATCCGCAGCGCGCGGCAACAGGGTTCCCGCGCGCTGTCGGCTCAGTGAGTGTGCGCTTCGCCTTTAGCGTGAGCCGGGTCATGATCGTGAGCATGACTGTGATCATGGCCGGAGGCCGCTGCGCTGCTTAAGCCAAGTTCACACTCGGCACCGGCACAGGGCTGATACTCCATCTGCACCGTCGCATGCTCAATCTGGTAGTTCTGGCGCAGGTAGTCGTGAATACGATGTAGCAGCGCATCGTGGTCGTAAGGCGGGATCACCTGCGCATGCAGGGTGAGCAGCGGCTTTTCGCCGACCTGCCACAGATGTACATGGTGAACATTGCGCACTTCGGCGATGTTCAGCGTGAGATCCCGTATCAGCCGGTTCACATCAAGTGAATGCGGTGCCCCTTCCAGTAACTCCTGCAGACTCTCACGCAGCAGCGACCAGGCGCTGCGCAGCACCAGCAGGGATACCAGCAACGACAGAATCGGGTCGATGGGCGTCCAGCCGGTCAGCAAAATAATCACCGCCGCCACGATCGCGCCTACCGAACCCAGCAGGTCACCCATGACATGCAGCGCGGCGGCCCGCACGTTGAGGTTCTTCTCTTCGCTGCCGTGATGCAGCAGCCAGAACGACAGAATATTGGCCAGCAGGCCGCCAATTGCGATCCCCAGCATCAGTCCGCCGGTCACCGGTTGCGGATCGGTAAAGCGGCGCACCGCTTCCCAGACGATCAGCGCGGTAATGCCCAGCAGTGCGATGGCGTTAATAAATGCGGCCAGCGTGGTCAGACGCAACAGGCCAAAGGTGTGGCGTGCATTGGGTTTACGGCGTGAGAACTGCACTGCCAGCAAGGCCATCAGCAGCGCTGCAGCGTCGGTCAGCATATGACCGGCGTCCGCCAGCAACGCCAGTGAACCTGAGAGCCAGCCGCCAATCACTTCAGCTACCATAAAGACAACGGTCACCCCGAAGGCTGCCGCCAGACGCGTGCGATTACTATCCTGCCCGCTATGAGTGTGGGTATGTGCCATAAGATTCCAGTTTTTTCAGTAACCTGTTTGCGAATAATATCAGTAATTGCCACGTCTCAGACGTGTCCTGATGCTGTTTAACCTGATCTGTCAGTTGCTGGCTGAGTTGCGCACCATGCTCCAGTCCCACCAGTAACCAGCTTCCTTTCATCCTGTGTGCCGCTTCGGCAAACTGCGTCCAGTCTGCGCACTCACGCGCCTCGCGCATCGCAATGAGATCCTGCGTCACCGCGCTGTGCAGTGTCTGGCTCAGACGGCTGAGGAATTTGTCATTCTGTTGTGCCAGTTGCCAGAGATTGTTATCCAATGCCGCCAGCGGATCTGCCTGCCATTCCGCCAGCAGTGAACTGAGATCGGCTAGCTGCACCGGTTTTATCAGTACCCGCTCACGCGCCTCAAGCGGTCGTGACAGTAGCTGAGCGTCTGCCGAGCAGAGCACCCGCATCGCCTGACGACCTCGCTGGCGGTCACGCCGACGCAGCAGCCGCAGCAGCAATGTGCCGTCAGGACGCGGCATCATCTGGTCGATAAACAGCAGGTCATAGGGCTGCTGTGCATCGGCCTGTAGCAGCGCGCGTCCCTGTTCAAAGATGTCAGCCTGAATAGCAAAGCGCGCCAGCTGCTGCTGCAGCACCAGCAGATTGGCTGGATGGTCATCAACAATCGCCACCCGTAGCTGTGGAAAGCCGGGTAGGGTAGTCTCGTCTGCGTGGCTTACCGGCGCACAGATCTGCAGCGGCAGTGTCACGGTGACCAGGGTGCCGCGACCTGCTTCAGAGACGAGGCGGATCTCGCCGCCCATCCGCAGAACTATTTCCCGGCAGATAAACAGTCCCAGCCCGCTGCCCTGTACCGAAACAGATTTTCCAGACGGGGCCTGATACCAGGGATCAAACAGCTTCTGTTGTTCATCAGGCGGGATACCGCTGCCGCTGTCGCTCACCGTCAGAACCAGCTGCTGTTGTGCGGCCAGGGTCAGACGAATCGCGCCGTGACGGGTAAATTTCAACGCATTGGTCATCAGGTTGTTGACTACCTGCTGCAGGCGATCGGCATCGATCAGCACCGTGTCAGGCAGCGGCGTCAGCGCCTCGACGACCAGATGCGGGCCGTCAGTGCGCATTAACGGATGATAAAAATGCTGCTGCTGATTGAGCCACTGTGTCAGCGCCAGCGGACGGGGCGCCAGCGTAAAGCTATTGCTCTCAATGCGCGCATGATCCTGCAGGTCATTCAGCAGGGTCAGCAAAGATTGTGCGCTACTGTGCAGCAGCGTCAGGTTCTGACTGCTGTGCTGCTGCTTCTCCAGCTCTAAAAGCCCGAGTATCGCCTGCATCGGCGTGCGCAGTTCATGGCTGACGGTCGCCAGGAACTGGCTCTTCATCGCATTAGCGTGCTCAGCCTGTTCACGCTGCTGCCGCTCCCGGCGCTGCTGCCAGTAGCGACGCGCCAGCAGCAACAGCAGCAGCGCAATAGCCGCACCGGCTACCGCCAGCACCATCATCGGCAGTGAACGCATTATCATCACGCTGCCGGGCTGCGGCGGGGTTGACCAGCTATCGCGCATCTGGCTCTGAGTGTCGGCCGGGATCTGCTGCAGAGCACGATCCAGCAAGGTGCGAAGCACCGGTTGCCCGGACGTTATGCCCAGCGCGATAGGCCAGGCGATGTCGCTGGCGGCAAAGGCAAGGTGGATGCGTGCATCAGCGCGGCTGGCGATACGCCAGCGGGCGGAGAGCACGTTATCGACCAGCACGTCGATCTGTCCTTTTGCCAATGCGTCATAGAGGCGATTACGATCGGCGAACTGCTGCGGCTGCAGATCTTCGGGCAGCAGACGCAGCGCCAGGTCATCCTGCAACACGCCAATCCGCTTGCCGCGCAGGTCGCGCCAGTGTGCCAGCGTATCGGGCTGGATGCTGTAGATGCCCCACAGCGCGCGCCACACCGGCAGCGAGGTGCTCTGCATCGCATCACCGTTCAGCGGCTGCATCAGTTGCAGCATCGCTTGTTGCTGCTCAATCAGCGTGCTGGCCTGGCGAGGATTGCTGACCCACACCGGTTCAAACTGCAACCCGGTACTCTGGGCGATCGCTTTCAGCAAATCCACGCCATAGCCTCTGGCGGTTCCGCTGGCATCGCGATAACTCCAGGGGTAGTTGTCCGCTTCGGCGGTGTAAGTAATACGCGGATGGTTGGCAATCCAGGCACGTTCATTGGGGCTGAGCATCAGGGTCTGCGTATCCTGATAGCGTGGCAGGCTACTGCTCCAGCGCGCCTGCAGCGTATTCATCAGTTCTGCAGGCAGCTGGCGCAGGCTCTGATTCAGCCAGCTGATAAGCTGTGGATTGCGGGAGAGCGCGCGCAGGTTGAGCTGTCCGGCCTCGATATGTGAGGCGATCTGATAAATCTGCCCCTGCTGCAGCTGACTCAGCAGAAAACCGGCGCTGGTCTCATCTGCCACTACATAATCATTCTGCTGGTTCAGCAGAGTGTAGAGTGCCTGTAGATCGCTGCTGTAGCGTCGCCAGTTGTGGCGGGCCGCCAGCGCAGGCGGCAGTTGTGCCAGTGTATCGTCACTGATCGCAAGCGATGCATTCTGGCTGTTAAACATCACGGCACGCTGGTTTTGCTGATTGCGGTAGACCCGTAACGGGCTGCTGTACCAGTTATCGCTACTCAGGGTGCCGGGTGGCAGGGGGGAAATCCACATGCCAAGCGCAAAATCGATCTGGCCGCTGTCCAGCGCCTGTATCAGATGCGACTGATCGCTGTAAAGATTGAGACTGAACTGTGCGCCGGTCAACTGTCGTAGCGCATAAAGATAGTCGGCATTAATGCCATAAAGGTCCTTGCCGATGCGCATCGCCCAGGGCGCGTGATTCTCTTCCAGCAGGCCGACGCGCAGGATTTTGCCCTGCATGGTTTCTGCATGCGTCACCGGCAGCATCATCGGTAGATTGACGCTGCTCACCGGACGCAACTCAGCCAGACCGGAGCCGCACAGCAACAGCAGGATCAGCAGGAGATATTTCACTGCTGCGCCTTCCACAGGTCAGCCAGTTCCACTACTGATCCGGCGCCCGTTTTTTCCAGAATGTTCTTTTTATGGGTGCTGACCGTTTTGTTGCTGATGTGCAACTGGGCGGCGATTTGCAGATTGGAGAGGCCGCTGGCCAGCAGTGCCAGAATCTGACGCTCTTTGCGGGTCAGCGGGAGCTCAGGCTCATCATCCATCACCGGAAAGGCGGTCTGCCCGCCGAGCACCGCCAGGATAGCGCTCAGCAGTTGCGCCATGCGCTGACTTTTTACCACATAACCGGCTGCACCCAGCGTCTGAGCGCGACGCACATAGTAACGGGTCTGCTGCGCGGAGTAGATGAGGACCGGGCAATCGGGCCGATGAACCTTCAGGCGACGCAGAAACTCCAGCCCATCGCTGTCCGGCAGGCCGATATCCAGCACAATAATGTCCAGTGGCTGCTGAAGCAGGGGACGGGCGGCTCTTTCACTGTTGGCAGAGAGGAGCTGAACCGGAATAGGCGACTGGCTCAGGGCGGCTTCAAGTGCCACTTCAACCAGCGGATGATCGTCAATTAAAAGCAAAACGGCCATGAAGGAGTTCCGGTAAATTTCACAGGATTAGCATAGCGGAAGAGTGAGGCAGAGGGGAGGAAAACCAGGAGCCAGGAGAACGCGGGTTCTCCTGGTGATACAGAATTACTGCGAAGTACCGTCGGTTTTAGTGTTTACGTCACCGCCACCCACTTTAGTCTGAACTTTTTTATTGATGTTCGGGCATTTGCCATCTTTACACTGGCTGTTCTGGTCCATTTCGTTAGCAGACATAGTACCCTTGCTGGTAGTGCTGCCAGACGTTGCAGGATTGGTATCGTTGCCAGTGTTATTAATTTTACTGTTATCGACATTATTTGGTGGCAGATTTTCTTTCGCTCCACCCGCTACTGCACCTGCACTGGCTGCCTGATTCGCTGTGCCGTTATTGCTGCTGCTGTCCGCAGCCAGTACCGCGCCGCTGCTCAGTGTCATTGCTGCTGTCAAAAAGAGTAAGGCAAACTTTTTCATCATTATGCTCCCGTTAATAAATGAAGATGCGTTAAGCCCAGAGGTGCAATTTCGGGTAAGAAAATCCATGACGAAATATAATTCGCCAATTGGCTTAAACAGGGTGATCAAATTGTGTAAGCGAGACATTCCTTAATGCTTACCAGTAAAAAGTTTAGTCGCTAACCTGATTAATGCAAATATCACCCGCACATTTAACCGGTAGCGGGAATTTACACCCCTGGCGCTTCGGGCTACATTGGACAGGTTGTGTCCGGCGGGCGCCGGACCAGAAATAATATGGAATCAGTATGAATTACCAGAACGATGATTTACGCATCAAAGAGATTAAAGAGCTGTTACCTCCGGTTGCGCTGCTCGAAAAATTCCCGGCCACCGATCGTGCTGCACAGACCGTTGCACAGGCCCGCCAGGCGATTCATCAGATCCTGCAGGGCAAGGACGATCGCCTGCTGGTGGTGATTGGACCCTGCTCAATTCATGACACTGAAGCGGCGAAAGAGTATGCCGAGCGCCTGCTGGCGCTGCGTGATGAGTTGAAAGGCGAGCTGGAAGTGGTGATGCGGGTCTATTTTGAAAAGCCGCGCACCACAGTGGGCTGGAAAGGGCTGATCAACGACCCCTATATGGACAACAGCTACCAGCTTAATGAGGGTCTGCGCCTGGCACGTAAGCTGCTGCTGGAGATTAACGACAGCGGCTTACCGGCGGCGGGCGAGTTTCTGGATATGATTACCCCGCAATATGTGGCTGACCTGATGAGCTGGGGCGCGATTGGCGCGCGCACCACGGAATCCCAGGTACACCGTGAGCTGGCGTCAGGTCTCTCCTGTCCGGTCGGTTTCAAAAACGGCACCGATGGCACGATCAAGGTCGCGATCGATGCCATTAACGCTGCGGGATCGCCACACTGTTTCCTGTCAGTCACTAAATATGGTCACTCCGCCATTGTGGAAACCAGCGGCAACGGTGATTGCCACATTATCCTGCGCGGTGGCAAAGAGCCGAACTACAGTGCGCAGCATGTTACTGCTGTCAAAGAGGGCCTGGCACAAGCCGGTCTGCCACCCCAGGTGATGATTGACTTCAGCCACGCCAACAGCAGCAAGCAGTTCCAGCGTCAGATGGTCGTGGCAGACGATGTCGCACAGCAGCTGATCAACGGTGAGCAGGCGATTGTTGGTGTGATGATTGAAAGTCATCTGGTGGAAGGCAACCAGAGCCTGGAGAGCGGCGAACCGCTGGTCTATGGCAAAAGTGTTACCGACGCCTGTATCGGCTGGGAAGATACGGACAAGGTGCTGCGTCAGCTGGCGGCAGCGGTGAAACAGCGCCGCGGCTGATTGAAATAACTGACAAGGTCTGACCCGGTTAGCTGTGAGATTGCACCAGCACAGGGAACAGGGTCAGATCGTAAAGACGCAAAACCGTCATCCCTGACAGCCCGGCTCGCGTCGTCCATGGCGCGGGATACTTTCCTCTTCTGACGCTGTTCCCTGTGCTTCTAAGCATTGAGCGTCGGTTTCCAGAGGCGTAAAGCAAAAAAAAGGCCAGACTCGCGTCTGGCCTTAGTGTTTTTCAGCGCGAAATTACTTCGCTTTACCCTGATTCGCCACGGCTGCGGCTTTCGCGGCAATCTCGTCCTGGTCGCCCAGGTAGTAGCGTTTCAGCGGTTTGAAGTTTTCATCGAACTCATAGACCAGCGGTACGCCGGTAGGGATGTTCAGTTCGAGGATTTCATCTTCGCTCAGGTTATCCAGATATTTCACCAGCGCACGCAGTGAGTTGCCGTGTGCGGCAATGATCACTTTCTCACCGCTTTTGATGCGCGGCAGAATGGTTTCGTTCCAGTAAGGGATAACGCGGTCGATGGTCAGCGCCAGGCTTTCGGTGGTTGGCAGCTGCTCTGGGGTCAGTTTCGCGTAACGCGGATCATGGCCCGGGAAGCGCTCATCTGAACGGTCCAGCTCTGGCGGGGTTACGGCAAAACCGCGACGCCACTGCTTAACCTGCTCGTCGCCATATTTAGCGGCTGTTTCCGCTTTATCCAGACCCTGCAGCGCACCGTAGTGACGCTCGTTCAGACGCCAGGTTTTCTCAACCGGCAGCCAGGCCTGATCCAGCTCATCCAGCACATTCCACAGGGTGTGAATAGCACGCTTCAGTACCGAGGTGTACGCGAAATCAAAAACAAAGCCCTCTTTTTTCAGCAGCTGACCTGCTGATTTGGCTTCGCCACGACCTTTATCAGAAAGGTCAACATCATACCAACCGGTAAAGCGGTTTTCGTTGTTCCACTGGCTTTCGCCGTGTCGCACCAGAACCAGCTTAGTTACAGCCATAGCTTAACTCCTTAATACTGTGATGTTTCTGTGAGATTGGAAACCTGCTGCTGCCCGCCTGAAACACGAGCTGTTTGCGCCATACCATAACGGAAAAGCGGGCAGCGCGTAAGCCTGTGTGTGACGCACTGCGCGTTTTTCAGCCGGAGGCTCAGCGTGGCGTGAAGCGATAACGCGTCACGGATTCCCAGCGATCTCCCGGCTGCAGCCAGCAATCAGGCTGAGGCCACTCAGCATGATTGGGCGAATCCGGTAAAAATTCACTCTCCAGCGCAATACCCTGAAATGCAGTATAGCTCCCCTGCTCACGGGCACGGGTGCCCGCCAGGTAGTTGCCGGAGTAGAACTGCAACGCCGGTGCCGAGGTGGTTACGCTGAGCTGCAGTCTGCCATCTTCAGACCAGAGTTCTGCCGCAGGCTGACTGTCGTCGCCTGCGCTGTTGAGCAGAAACGCATGGTCATAGCCCTTCACCGCCCGCTGGTCGTCGTCTGCCAGAAACGCCTGCGCCACAACTCTGGCCTGACGGAAATCAAAACCGGACCCGGCGACGGCTTTCAGCGGCGCTTTGGGAATCCCTTCGCTGTCGACCGGCAGATAATGGTTGGCGTGCAGTTGTAAGCGATGCTGGCGGGCGTCGCCATGATGCGCATCAAGGTTAAAGTAGGCGTGATTAGTCAGATTCACCGGGCAGGGCTGATCGCAGCGCGCTTCGTAGCTGATGCTCAGGCAGTTCTGGTCATCCAGTTGATAACGCAGATCGGCAATCAGATTGCCGGGATAGCCCTGATCGCCATCAGGCGAATCGATGCGGTAGTGCACTTCGTTGTCTGACTGGCTGACAATCTGCCAGCGGCGTTTATCAAAGCCTTCTGGTCCGCCATGCAGCTGATGAGCGCCCTGATTAGGCACCAGCTGGCGGTTCAGTTTGTTGAGTTTTGCCCCCGCGATGCGGTTAGCGTAACGGCCCACCGTGGCACCCAGATAAGCATCCTGATGCAGATAGTCAGAGGGCGTAGCGCAGCCGAGCAATGCTTCACGCACCGTGCCATCCTGCATCGGTACGCGGGCTGAGAGCCAGGTCGCGCCCCAGTCCATAAACGTGGCCAGCATGCCGTTGGCATTGCGCAGCACCGTTATGCGCCACGGCTGACCGTCGGGCGCATGGGAGTTGACATCTTTCAGCATTGACCGGCTCCTTCAGAAGCTTTGCAAACGTAAAAGGTCTCTTTAATGCCGGTCTGCGCTTCATACTGCTCCGCGACGGCAGCTTTGACCTGATCGACCAGATCCAGCGGCATCAGGGCAACAATGCAGCCGCCAAAGCCGCCGCCTGTCATGCGAACGCCACCACGCTCACCGATCTGCGCTTTCACAATCTCAACCAGGGTATCGATCGGGGGCACGGTGATTTCAAAATCGTCACGCATAGACGCGTGCGATTCCGCCATCAGCTGACCCATACGCGTCAGGTCGCCCTGGGTCAGCGCATCGGCCGCTTCCAGCGTACGGGCGTTTTCGGTCAGGACGTGACGCACCCGTTTTGCCACCTGCGGGTCGAGCTGCGCTTGCGCCGCTTCAAACTCAGACAGTTGGACGTCTCGCAGCGCCTTCTTTTTGAAGAATCGCGCGCCCGCTTCACATTGCTCACGGCGGGTGTTGTATTCGCTCCCGACCAGGGTACGACGGAAGTTGGAGTTGATGATCACCACTGCGATATCTTCCGGCATCGACACCGGACGCGTGCCCAGGGTGCGGCAGTCGAGGAGCATAGCGTGATCTTTCTGGCCCAGCGCTGAGATCAGCTGATCCATGATGCCGCAGTTACAGCCGACGAACTGGTTTTCTGCCTCCTGACCATTAACCGCAATCGCCGCCCCATCCAGCGGCAGATTATAGAGTTGCTGCACCACGGTGCCGACCGCCACTTCCAGCGAAGCAGATGAGCTGAGGCCCGCGCCCTGTGGCACGTTACCGCTGATCACCATATCGATGCCGCCGAAATCGGCATGACGCTGCTGCAGATGTTTTACCACCCCGCGCACATAGTTGGCCCACATCGGTTCCTGCACGCTGACAATCTCTTCATCCAGCGAGAAGGTGTCCTGCGCATTTTCATAATCCGCAGCGACCACCCGAATCTGACGATCGTCCCGGCGGGCACAGGCGATTACCGTCTGATAATCGATGGCGCACGGCAGCACAAAGCCATCGTTATAGTCGGTATGCTCGCCAATCAGGTTAACGCGGCCCGGTGCCTGAATGGTATGCGTGGCGGCGTAACCGAAGGTGTCAGAGAAAAGCTGCTGCGTGATGGTTTTTAAGCTCATTATTGTGCCTCACGGAAGTGAACATCGCTGACAGAACGCAGACGTTCCGCCGCCTGTTCCGCCGTTAAATCGCGTTGGGTTTCGGCCAGCATTTCATAGCCAACCATAAATTTACGTACCGTTGCTGAGCGCAGCAGCGGCGGATAGAAGTGCGCATGCAGCTGCCAGTGATCGTTGGCTTCGCCGTTAAACGGCGCGCCATGCCAGCCCATTGAGTAGGGGAATGCGCACTGGAACAGGTTGTCGTAGCGACTGGTCAGCCGCTTCAGCGCCAGCGCCAGGTCGGTCCGTTGCGCCGCATTGAGGTCGGTAATACGTCTGACGTGTGCTTTGGGCAACAGCAGGGTTTCAAACGGCCAGGCGGCCCACCAGGGCACGACCGCCAGCCAGTGATCGGTTTCCACCACGGTGCGGCTGCCATCCTGCTGCTCGCGTGCCAGATAATCGACCAGCATCGGCGAGCCATGTTCAGCGAAATAGTCGCGCTGATGATTATCTTCGCGCTGCGCTTCATTTGGCAGGAAGCTGTTGGCCCAGATCTGACCATGCGGATGCGGGTTAGAGCAGCCCATCGCCGCGCCTTTGTTCTCAAACACTTGCACCCACGGATAGTGCTGACCCAGATCGGCCGTCTGCGCCTGCCAGGTGCGCACGACCTCTTCCAGGGCATTCAGTGACATCTCTGGCAGGGTTTTGCTGTGATCGGGTGAGAAGCAGATGACCCGACTGGTGCCGCGTGCACTTTCACAACGCATCAGCACATCGTCGCTCTCGGGCGCGTCAGGCGTATCGGTCATCAGCGCAGCAAAGTCATTGGTAAAGACGTACGTGCCAGGATAGTCCGGGTTTTTATCGCCGGTGATGCGGGTGTTGCCGGCACACAGGAAGCAGTCCGGATCATGCGCCGGTAAGGTATTGACCGTCGGGGTTTCCTGCGCGCCCTGCCACGGACGTTTGGCCCGATGAGGTGAAACTAAAATCCATTGATCAATCAGTGGATTGTAACGGCGATGCGGGTGATCGACCGGGTTGAATTTTTCCATGTGAGATCCTGGTAAGCGTCAAAAGCCAAAGAGGCATCGGTAAAAAGTAGCACATCATCGCGCCTGAAAGCGTGATCAAGTCTGGATAAATGGTATCGCTTACACAAGCTGAATATTCTTATTCCGTGGCATTGTGTGCGATGACATGGAGTAAAAGGTGGGGTGCTTAATGGTATCGCTTACACAAGAGTGAATCAGAACGCCGCAGCGATGGCGGCGGCGGCGGACGAAGCGGCGAGGGAGAATTAGTGCAGCGTTTCCTGCTGATAGTGATAGCCGCCCTCAAAGGCAATAAAGCTCAGGCGATGCGTGATGCAGGCGGGCGCATCTTCGGCATGATGCGAAACAAACAGCAGCTGAGTGCGTCCTTCGCCAATCAACACATCGACAAAGCGCCGCACCAGCTGGCGGTTAATCGGGTCAAGTCCCTGGAGCGGCTCATCCAGAATCAGCAGCGTCGGATGCTTAACCAGCGCGCGGGCAATCAGCACCAGCCGCTGCTGTCCCCAGGAGAGCGAGTGGAATGGCGCATCAGCCTGTCCGTTATCCATCCCCAGCAGCGCCAGCCACTGCTGCGCCAGCGCTTTCTGCCGGTCAGACGCCGCCTGATAGAGACCAATGGAGTCGAAGAAACCCGACAGGATCACTGTCCGCACATTAGTGCTGACGCGGTAATCAAGATGCAGACTGCTGCTGACATAGCCAATATGCTGCTTAATATCCCAGATGGTTTCGCCACTGCCGCGACGGCGGCCAAACAGGGTTAAATCATTGCTGTAGCCCTGGGGATGATCGCCGGTCACCAGACTTAGCAGGGTCGATTTCCCTGCGCCGTTCGGGCCGGTGATCTGCCAGTGCTCGCCTGCGTTAACCTGCCAGTTCAGCCCCTTTATCACAGGCCGATCGTTGTACGAGACGGTGCCGTTGCGCAGAATAACGCGCGGCGCATCATCTGCCAGTGAGGGCAGCTGATCCGGTGCATCCGCTTCAGGTAATGCCATGCCCATCAGCTGTTCACTGTGTGCCAGCTGCGCCACCAGCGCTTCCATTAAGATGGTCTGGCGCGGCCCGCTGTGGGTGAGGGTACACTCCGCCAGCACGCCAATCTGCTGAATGAAATCAGGAATATCGTCAAAGCGATTAAGCACCAGCACCAGGGTAAACGCCGGCTGCTGCAGGCTGCGCAGCGTGTCGGTCAGGCTGGCGCGCGATGCCACATCCAGACCGTCAAACGGCTCATCCAGAATCAGCAAATCTGGCTGTTTCATCAGTGCCTGACAGAGCAGGGTTTTTCGGGTTTCGCCGGTAGAGAGATATTTGAAGCGGCGTGACAACAGCGGTTCGATGCCGAACTGCTGTGCCAGTTGACTGCAACGATCGGGCTGCTGCACCTCCGACTGGATCACCTCTGCCACGGTCAGCCCGGTATCTTCTTCACCTTCGCTGAGCATATCGGTGTTGTTGCGCTGCCACTCCTGTGCCACCAGCATTTGTAATTGCTCCAGCGACAGCCGGACCGGTCGTCTGAAATCGCTGCTGACTGAACCGGACAGCGGCGGCAGTTCGCCGGAGAGTGCGCGCGCCAGCGATGATTTACCGCTGCCGTTGGCACCGACAAAGGCCCAGCTTTCGCCGCGCTGCAATTCCACCTGATTCAGGTTTAGTATCCGGGTCTCGCTGAGACGAAAGGTGCTTTGCGAAATGTGCAATGAAGCCATGTTCTGTTCCATTTTTTGCATCGTGTCACTGAGTTGTAATCATTGACCGTAATGAAGTCAAATCAACGGCTAGAGCAGGGTGGCAACGATGGCGTTTTCGGCATTGAAACTGGCGATGACCGCATCGCCGGACTGCAGTTTCAGCTGCCGGAGCTGATCGTTGCTCAGCGTGGCGCACAGCGTTTCGCCGCTGGCGAGCTGCATCAACACTTCACTCATCTGCTCGCCGGGTTCGATGGCACTGACCGTGGCTGCCAGCTGATTGTCTTCCTCTGCGGCATCTCGACTGATGCGGATCCACGGTGCCTTGACAAGCACCAACACCTCTTTACCCGCGGCCAGTTGCAGACGATCGGCACTGCGCTGGGTCAGTGCCACGCTGAGCTGCGTGACGCCATCAGCCAGTTGAATCATCAGATGCTGAACCACCCGTTTCGCATCGTTGCTCACCACGGTGCCAAACAGTTGATTACGGGCGCTGGTCTGCAGAGAGAAGCGGGCGATGGCTGCCAGCATACTGTCGAGCGGCAGCGTATCCTGCTGCAGTGCATCAAAGGCTTTCTGCTGGATCTGCTCCATTAGCTGAAACAGCTGAATCAGGCGTTCACCGTAGCGAGTCAGCGTCGCACCGCCGCCGCCTTTGCCGCCGGTGGCGCGCGCTACCAGCGTTTCGTCCGCCATCTGGTTCATCTCATTAATCGCATCCCAGGCGCTTTTGTAGCTGATGCCAGCCAGTTTTGCCCCCTGGCTGATTGACCCGGTCTGTTGTACGCGTTTCAACAGCTCAATACGCCGCGGATCGGCAAACAGTTTCTGTTGTAAACGGATATGAAGGGACAGTTCGGCTTCCATGACAGCTCCGGCAAAGGGTTAAGGCGAAGGTCGATGATAGCGGCGTTTTGTGACCAAAGTAAAAGCACGAAAAGGGCTGCGCAAAATTTTCCTGACCCGTTACAATCACTTTTTTTGTTAGCAGAGTGAGACTCTCCATGCTGGAATTACTGAAAAGCCTCGCCGTAGCCGTACTGATGGTTCCTGTGGTGATGGCGCTCATGCTGGGTATGATTTATGGCCTGGGTGAAGTGTTTAACGTCATTTCTAAATTTGGTCATCGCGAAAAATCCTCAGCCCGTTCGCACCATTGATTCCTGCCACGCCCGCCATCCGTGCGGGCGTGGTCGTTTTTGCCTCGCCCCGATTCAACCTTTTGTTCCTCCTGCCGATAATTTACTAAACCTCCCTGACATTGCGTTATATTATCCGCTACACAACGAATAGCCGGAGAAGATCATGTCATTTAAACACTATCGCTGGGGCGCAGCGGCGCTGATCACCGTTTCGCTGGCCGGGCAGGCTGTGGCCGCCGACAACATTACCGTGTTTGCTGCGGCTTCACTGACCAACGCGATGCAGGATATCGCCAGCCGGTATAAGCAGGAAAAGGGGGTAACGATCATCTCCTCATTTGCCTCCTCTTCAACGCTGGCGCGGCAGATTGAGCAGGGTGCGCCTGCTGACCTGTTTATCTCTGCCGATCAACAGTGGATGGATGATGCGGTAGCGAAAAAAAGTGTGATCACCAGCAGCCGCTATACCCTGCTGGGCAACGATCTGGTGCTGATTGCGCCTCGCAGTGCCGCAGCAAAAGCGGTGACGCTGGACCCGCAGACCGACTGGAAAACACTGCTGCGCGGTGAACGTCTGGCGGTCGGCGATCCGGACCACGTTCCGGCGGGTATTTACGCCAAAGAGGCGCTGCAAAAGCTGGGCGCCTGGCAGAGCGTTGCGCCTGTGTTAGCGCCAGCCAATAACGTGCGGGCGGCGCTGGCGCTGGTCGAGCGCAATGAAACGCCTTATGGCATTGTCTACGGTTCCGACGCGGTCGCCAGCGACAAAGTGCAGGTAGTCGGGCGTTTTCCGGCAACCAGTCATAAACCTGTGGAATATCCGATGGCGATCGTGAACGATCACGATAACAGTGTCGTTAAAGCGTTTTATGATTACCTGAAAGGGCCGCAGGCCGCGGCGATCTTCAAACACTACGGATTCACACCGACGAAATGATACTCAGCGATCCCGAATGGCAGGCGGTACTGCTCAGCCTTAAAGTCTCTGGCATAGCCGTGCTTGGCAGTCTGCCGTTTGGCATCCTGATGGCCTGGATTCTGGTGCGCTGCCGTTTTCCTGGCAAAGCGCTGCTGGACAGCCTGATCCATCTGCCACTGGTGCTGCCGCCAGTGGTGGTGGGTTATCTGCTGCTGATTAGCCTTGGCCGGCGCGGCATTATCGGCGAAAAGCTGTTTGACTGGTTTGGTTTCAGCTTTGCCTTTAGCTGGCGCGGTGCCGCACTGGCTTCTGCCGTCATCGCCTTTCCGTTAATGGTGCGGGCCATCCGCTTGGCGCTGGAGGCAGTGGATATGCGGCTGGAGCAGGCGGCGCGCACGCTGGGCGCCGGACGCTGGCGGGTATTTTTTACCATTACGCTGCCGCTGACGTTGCCAGGCATAATTGTCGGGACGGTGCTCGCTTTTGCCCGATCGCTGGGTGAATTCGGGGCCACCATCACCTTTGTTTCCAATATCCCCGGCGAGACGCGCACGCTTCCACTGGCGATGTTTACCCTGATAGAGACGCCCGGCGCGGAAGGGGCAGCGGCGCGTCTCTGCGTCATCGCGATCGTGCTGGCGCTGGCGTCACTGCTGGCGTCGGAATGGCTGGCACGCGCAGGCCGTAAGCGGATGGGAAACTGATGCTATCACTCAACTTTATGCAGCAGCAGGGCAATCACCAGCTGGAGGTCGACCTGCAGATCCCAGCCAAAGGGATCACCGCTATTTTTGGTGTGTCCGGCGCTGGTAAAACCTCGCTGATCAACGCGATCAGCGGACTGACCCAGCCGCAGCGTGGACGAATCCAGCTAAACGATCGTCTGTTGTTTGATGCAGAGCAGAAGATTGCGCTGCCGCCGGAAAAACGGCGTATCGGTTATGTGTTTCAGGACGCGCGACTGTTTCCGCACTATCGGGTCCGTGGCAACCTGCAATATGGCATGGCCCCGGCGATGAAAGCGCAGTTCGATAGCCTGGTCTCACTGCTGGGTCTGGAGGCGCTGTTGCCGCGCTTTCCGCTGTCGTTGTCGGGCGGTGAAAAACAGCGGGTAGCGATTGGCCGGGCGCTGCTGACCGCACCGGATATGCTGCTACTGGATGAGCCGCTGGCGTCGCTGGATCTGCCGCGCAAACGAGAATTGATGCCGTATCTGCAAACGCTGGCGAAGCAGGTCGAGATTCCGATGCTTTACGTCTCGCACAGTCTGGAGGAGATCCTGCAACTGGCTGATAACGTACTGGTGCTGGATGCGGGCAAGGTCAAAGCCTTTGGTCCGCTGGAACGGGTCTGGAGCAGCAGCGCGATGCGGCCGTGGTTGCCGGTGAGCGAACTGACCAGCGTGCTGCGGGTGCAGGTGCTGGAGCAGCATCCCGACTATCCGATGACCGCGCTGTCGCTGGGGGATCAGCACATCTGGGTCAGCCGGGTGAATCAGCCGATTAAAACCCCATTGCGTATTCGCATCGCCTCGGCCGATGTCTCGCTGGCGCTGCAACCGCCGCACAATAGCTCCATCCGCAACATTTTACCGGCACAGGTGGTGGAATTGCTGGAGGTCGGGGATCAGGTTGAGGTGAAGCTGCGCATCGGCATTAGCGAACTCTGGGCGCGCATCACGCCGTGGGCGCGCGATGAGCTGGGCATCCGGCCTGATCAGTGGCTCTATGCCCAGATTAAAAGCGTCTCCGTCACGCCCTGATTACAACACGTACTGATAGAGGGTATCGGCAATACCGGTTTCAAGGTTGGTGCCGATCACCTTTTTCGCCCGCGCTTTAATCGCCTCATCGGCATTCCCCATCGCGACACCCAGCCCAGCCGTTTCCAGCATGCTAAGATCGTTATAGTTATCACCGAATGCGATCACATCAGACATATTCAGCCCCAGTGATTCGACCCACTGCGCCAGCCGCTTGCCTTTACTGTTGCCGCCTTTAGCGATATCAACCTGATCGTGCCACGACCACTCGCAGGCCAGTCCCAGTTCCGCTTCCACACGGGTGGCGAATTGCTGCAGTGCCGGGATGTTGTCGTGCGACAGGGCAAACTTCCAGATCGAACCGGCGTCACGCGCCGCCTGGGCTAAGTCGGGCACCTGACGGAATAACGGGCGCTGGTGGACGGGCAGCGATTCTGCCCACTTCAGCGTGCGCGTCACGTGTCCGGTCGGCGTCTGATAGAGCATCGCATCATCCACGTAGAGCAACCCATGAATCTGCTGCTGGTTCAGCATCTCAATCACCTGTAACGCCCGCTGCGGGTCGAGGGGATCGGACGCCAGCACCCTTTTTGTCTGGTAATCATACAAATAGGTGCCATTACAGCAGATTGCGGGTGTATCCAGTTGTAACGCCTGATAAAAAGGATGGATGGCGCAGTGATGGCGTCCGGTCACGATAGCGACATGAACGCCCGCCTGGCGTGCCTGGTTTAGCGCTTCGATTGACTGCGGCAGAATCGTTTTGGCTGGGGTCAGCAGCGTGCCGTCGAGGTCGAGGGCAATTACACGGTAGTTCATTTATCCTCTCGTTTTTCCAGGTTTGCAGGGGCCAAAGTCTACACCTGACCATGGCCCGCAGACAAAAAACAGGGCACAAATGATTCCAGCGTGGGGCAATAAAACGCGCTACAGTGATTGACAGATCATGATCAGGCAGCAAAAAAGGAGAATGCATGAAACAAGTTGTCTACACCGCCAGTCCCGAGAGTCAGCAGATTCATGTCTGGCAGATGAATGATGAGGGTGGGCTGACGTTGCTTCAGGTGACCGATGTCGCCGGCCAGGTTCAGCCGATGGTGGTGAGTCCGAAACACGATTTTCTCTATGTCGGTGTACGCCCCAATTTTCGCGTGCTGGCGTTTCGCATTGCCGCCGATGGCACGCTGACCGAAGCGGGTCAGGCACCGTTGCCTGGCAGCCCGACCCACATTTCTACCGATCGTGAGGGCAGGTTCCTGTTCTGCGGTTCCTACAACGATGCCTGCGTCAGCGTCAGCCCGATTGGCGACGACGGCATTCCGCAGGTCCCGCTGCAGGTGATTAACGGACTGGATGGCTGTCACTCTGCCAATATCGACACTGACAATAAGACGCTCTATGTGCCGGCACTGAAGCAGGACCGTATCTGCCTGTTTGCGCTGGGCGCAGACGGTCAACTGACGCCGCGTAAACAGGCGCAGGTCACGACGGTAGAAGGCGCAGGCCCACGTCACATGCAGTTCCATCCAGGCGGCCAGTATGCTTACTGCGTAAACGAGCTCGACAGCACGGTTGAGGTTTGGGCATTAAATACGGGTGAAGGCGAAGCAGAAAGCGTGCAGACACTGGATATGATGCCGCCCGACTTCAGTGGCACGCGCTGGGCAGCGGATATTCATCTGACGCCGGATGGCCGTTTCCTCTATGCCTGCGATCGCACCAGCAGCACCCTGGCCGTCTTCAGCGTCAGCGAATTGGGCGACGAGCTGAACCTGGAAGGGTTTCAGCCGACCGAAACGCAGCCGCGCGGGTTCAATATCGATCACAGCGGACGCTATCTGGTGGCGGCGGGACAGAAATCTCATCACATCGAAGTTTATGCGATTACCGAACCGAAAGGGCTGTTACAGCCGCGGGGACGTTATGCAGTAGGGCAGGGCCCGATGTGGGTTGTGATTCATCAGTTACAGGCGTAACCCACTACGAAAAACGCCTTTCCTGACCAGGAGAGGTGTGAGAGTGTTGACGAAGTCTGCCACGGCCAGCGGTGAGATCGTGCAGAGACAAGGAACAGCGTCAGAGGGGAAAGAGGCAAAAACCGCCATCCATGGCACGCTCGGCCCCCGCGATTACGCACCTCATCCCTGAGGTGCGCCCGTAGCCGGGCCAACGCTTTGCGTTGTTCAAAAACGCTTCCGGCGTTTTTGTCCCTGGGCGCGGGACACTTTCCTCCTCTGACGCTGTTCCCTGTGATTTGAGCTAATGCGTTGCTGCCAGGTCACCCAGCCCTGGGTTTGTCAGCAGTCTGGCGTGCGGAATTACTGATAATTCACGGTCAGCGAGGCGTTCGCCAGGATGTGGAAATGCACATTAAAGCCGACCATTGCGCCACTGGCGCCTTCATCCACCTCAATCGCCTCCACATCCAGTGCATGCACGGTGAAAATGTAGCGATGGGTTTCGCCCGGTGGCGGAGCCGCGCCACCGTAGCCCGCCTGACCGAAATCGGTACGGGTCTGGACAGCGCCTGCTGGCAGCGACGCTTTGCCGGAACCGGCACCCTGCGGCAGCGACGTGGTGCTGGCCGGAATGTTCGCCACCACCCAGTGCCACCAGCCGGAACCGGTCGGGGCATCAGGATCGTAGCAGGTCACCACAAAACTTTTGGTGCCTTCTGGTGCCGCTTCCCAGGCCAGATGGGGAGAGATATTCTCGCCCTGATAACCCATGCCGTTGAAAACATGCTTTTCTGGCATCTTCTCGCCGTCATTAAAATCCTGACTAAAAACGCGCATCACATCTCCTTAATTGCCGATGAATAGCTTTTCATCATAACCAAAAGCGTCGTCAGTGCCAGCGGTCAGCCCGCCTCAGGCGGCAAAATGTTGAGAATGCGCCAGTGCGCCAGCAATCGCCTGCACCAGTTTGCTTAGCGCCTGGGGCGTGATGATGTAGGGCGGCATCAGGTAGATCAGCCGGCCAAAAGGCCGAATCCAGACGCCCTGTTCCACAAAGAACTGCTGCAGCGCCGCCATGTTGACCATCTGATGGGTTTCCACCACGCCAATCGCACCCAGCACGCGCACATCGGCCACCTGCGGTGCCGCCCGCAGCGGCAGCAGCTCAGCACGCAGTTGCTGTTCGATCGCGGGCACCTGACGCTGCCAGTGACCTTCCCCCAGCATACTCAGGCTCTCCGCCGCCACCGCACAGGCCAGCGGATTGCCCATAAAGGTCGGGCCATGCATAAAACAGCCCGCCGCACTGCGGCTAATGGTATCCGCGACCTCGCGGGTGGTCAGGGTTGCCGCTAGCGTCATCATGCCGCCGGTCAACGCTTTACCGACGCAAAGAATATCCGGGGTGATGCCTGCGTGTTCACAGGCAAAGAGTCTGCCGGTTCGGCCAAAGCCGCTGGCAATCTCATCCGCTATCAGCAGCACGCCATAGTGGTCGCACGCCTCCCGTACCTGCTGCAGATAGCGTGGATGGTAGAAACGCATGCCGCCCGCACCCTGCACAATCGGCTCCAGAATCACCGCCGCCAGTTGATGGTGATGCTTGTCAATCTGTCGGGCGAAATCATCGAAATCATGGCTATCCCACTCATCATCGAAGCCACAGGCCGGGGCCGCCGCGAAATGGTGCTCGGGCAGATAGCCGCGCCACAGGCTGTGCATTGAGTTCTCAGGATCGCACACCGACATTGCTGCAAAGGTATCGCCGTGATAGCCGCGTTTCAGCGTCAGAAACTGCTGGCGTGTCTCGCCACGACCCAGCCAGTATTGCAGCGCCATCTTCATCGACACTTCCACTGCCACCGAGCCGGAATCGGCCAGGAAGACGCACTCCAGCGCCTCGGGCGTCATTGCCACCAACTGACGGCAGAGCGCCACCGCCGCCGGATGGGTAATGCCGCCGAACATCACGTGCGACATCTGCGTGACCTGCTCTGTCAGCACCCGGTTCAGGCGCGGATGGTTGTAGCCGTGGATCGCCGCCCACCATGAGGACATCCCATCCACCAGCTCACGGCCATCGGCCAGTTTCAGCTGAAAACCCTGAGCGGCAACCACGGGATAGCAGGGCAGCGGATCCTGCATGGAGGTATAGGGATGCCAGATATGCTGGCGGTCAAAATGGCGATCTTCTGAGGAGAAAACGGGGAGAGTCATCGGAGTTGTAAACCAAAATAAAAAAATATAGTTTACAAGTATACCCCTGCTTTTCGTCGGGATGACACCCTTTTCTGGAGTAAGTAATGGCTCAACGCTGGACAATTGCACAGGCGCAAGCGCTGTTTGATCACCCTTTTCTTGAACTGATGTTTAAAGCACAGCAGGTGCATCGTCAGCACTTCGATCCGCGCCAGGTGCAGGTCAGTACGCTACTGTCGATTAAAACCGGCGCCTGCCCGGAAGATTGTAAATACTGCCCGCAGAGTGCGCGCTACAAGACCGGCCTGGAGTCGGAACGGTTGATGGAAGTGGAGGAGGTGCTGACCTCCGCGCGTCAGGCCAAAGCCGCCGGTTCAACCCGTTTCTGCATGGGTGCCGCCTGGAAAAATCCTCACGAGCGCGACATGCCTTATCTGGAAAAGATGGTCGAAGGCGTGAAGGCGATGGGCATGGAAACCTGCATGACGCTCGGTACCCTCAGCGAACAACAGGCGCAGCGACTGGCGGGTGCAGGTCTCGATTTCTACAACCATAACCTGGACACCTCACCGGAATTCTATGGCTCCATCATTACCACCCGCAGCTATCAGGAACGGCTGGATACATTGGGCAAAGTGCGTGACGCCGGGATCAAAGTCTGTTCCGGTGGGATTGTCGGCCTGGGCGAAACCGTAAACGACCGCGCCGGTCTGCTGGTGCAGTTAGCCAATCTGCCGACGCCACCGGAGAGCGTGCCGATCAATATGCTGGTCAAGGTGAAGGGCACGCCGCTGGCTGATAACGATGACGTCGAACCGTTCGATTTTATCCGCACCATCGCGGTGGCGCGCATCATGATGCCAACCTCACATGTGCGCCTCTCAGCGGGCCGCGAACAGATGAGTGAGCAAACCCAGGCGATGTGCTTTATGGCCGGGGCAAACTCGATTTTCTACGGCTGCAAACTGCTGACCACGCCAAATCCGGAAGAGGATAACGATCGGGTGCTGTTTCGCAAACTGGGGCTGAATCCGGAAGCTGTTCACACCCAACACGGCGATGAGCAGCAGGCGCAGCAACTCAGCGAGCAGCTATTCCATGCCGACACTGAACAGTTCTACAACGCGGCGCTGTAATGAGCTGGCAGCAACGTATCCAGCAGTCGCTGGCGCAGCGCCGTGCGGCCGATGGCTGGCGGCAGCGTCGGGTCATTGATCAGCAATCGACCCGCACACTGCAGAGTGGCGGCCGGGGTTATCTCCACTTCTCCAGTAATGATTATCTCGGCTTAACCCGGCATCCGGCGGTGATCGCCGGCTGGCAACAAGGCGCGACGCTGGCGGGGGCGGGGGCGGGTGCTTCGGGACATGTCACCGGCTATCACCGTCAGCACGCCGATCTTGAAGTGCAGCTTGCCGACTGGCTTGGCTACGACCGTGCGCTGCTGTTTATCTCCGGCTTTGCGGCTAATCAGGCGGTGATTCATCTGCTGGGCGAGAAAAACGATCGTATCCTGGCCGATAAACTCAGCCATGCCTCGCTGCTCGACGCTGCCAGCCATAGCCCGGCGCAACTGCGACGTTTCAGCCACAACGCACCGGAGAGCCTGGCGGCGCGGCTCGCCTCATCCTGCGAGGGCGAAACGCTGGTGGTGACAGAGGGAATTTTTAGCATGGATGGCGACAGTGCGCCGCTGGCCGCTCTGGCGCAACAGACGCGGCAGGCTGAGGGCTGGCTGCTGGTGGATGATGCGCACGGCATCGGCGTGGTGGGTGAGCAGGGGCGCGGCAGCTGCTGGCAGCAGGGCGTTAAACCGGAACTGCTGGTGGTCACCTTTGGCAAAGCCTTTGGCGTCAGTGGCGCGGCGCTGCTCTGCGACGCGGCTACCGCTGACTATTTCCTGCAGTTCAGCCGGCATCTGATCTACTCCACCGCGATGCCCGCGGCGCAGGCCACCGCGCTGCAGGCGGCGCTGCACGAGGTCCGGCAGGGCGATGGGTTGCGCCAGCAACTGCAGCAGAACATCCAGCATTTCCGGCGCGGCGCGGCCTCGCTGCCGTGGCAGTTGATGGACTCCGCCAGCGCGATTCAGCCGCTGCTGGTAGGCGAAAATGGTGATGCGATGGTGCTATCTCAGCGGCTGGCTGAGGCAGGCTGCTGGGTTAGTGCGATACGGCCACCCACCGTACCGCCGGGGACAGCCCGGCTGCGCATCACCCTGACCGCGGTGCATCGCCCTGAAGATATCGATCTGCTACTGGAGGCGCTGCATGACGCTGCGGGTTGACAAGCAGGCCGTAGCACGCGCTTTTGGCCGGGCGGCCTGCCATTACGATGCCCATGCTGCGCTGCAACGCCTCAGCGGCGATGCCTTGCTGGCACAGGCACCCGTGCACAGCGGTCTTCAACTGCTGGATGCCGGCTGCGGCACCGGCTGGTACAGCAGGCTGTGGCGTGAGCGGGGCAAACAGGTCACGGCACTGGATCTCTCTTTGCAGATGCTGCAACAGGCACGGGCCAACAACGTGGCGCAGCACTATCTGGCGGGTGACATCGACGCGCTGCCGCTGGCGGATAACACGATTGATCTGGTGTGGAGCAACCTGGCGGTGCAGTGGAGTGAGGATCTGCCTCGTGCGCTGGGCCAGTTCCGTCGCGTGCTGCGTCCCACGGGCACGCTGCTGTTTTCTACGCTGGGCGATGGTTCGCTGCACGAGGTTCATGAAGCCTGGTCTCATCTGGATGCATTACCCCACGCTAACCGCTTTCTCAGCGAGCCGCAGATTGCGGCAGCCTGCCACGCACAGCAATTGCGCTGCACGTCAGAGTGGGTGACCCTGCATTTTCCCGATGCGCTCAGCGCCATGCGTTCCCTGAAGGGGATTGGTGCGACCCATCTGCACGAGGGGCGCGAAGGGCAGGTCCTGACCCGGCCACGGCTTAACCAGTTAGAGGCTCACTGGCCGCGCGATCGGCACGGCTATCGCCTGAGTTACCATTTAATTTATGGAGTAAGTGCATCATGAAACGCTTGTTTATCACCGGTACCGACACCGAAGTCGGTAAAACTGTGGCCAGCGGCGCACTGTTGCAGGCGGCGGCTGCCGCAGGCTATCGCTGTGCGGGCTATAAACCGGTTGCTTCGGGCTGTGAGATGACGGCAGAAGGCATTCGCAACAGTGATGCGCTCGCGCTGCAGCGCTACAGCAGCGTGCCGTTAAGTTATCAGCGGGTCAATCCGCTGGCGTTTAGCGAACCGACGTCGCCGCATATCGTCAGCGCTGAAGAGGGCAGGCCGATCACGCATCTGGCACTGTCGGCAGGTCTGGCCGCGCTGGAGCCGCTGGCAGACTGGATTCTGGTAGAGGGCGCAGGCGGCTGGTACACCCCGCTGTCAGAGACGCACACCTTTGCGGACTGGGTTGTCAGCGAGCAGTTGCCGGTGATTCTGGTGGTGGGCATTAAGCTCGGCTGCATTAACCACGCCATGCTCACTGCAGAGGCGGTGCGTGCGTGCGGCCTGCCGCTAATAGGCTGGATTGCCAACACCGTTGAGCCACCAGGCAAACGTTATCAGGAATATCTCTCCAGCCTCAGACAGCGACTGCCTGCACCCTGCCTTGGCACAATTCCCTATCTCACCGATGCGACGCAGCAGGCGTCTTGTGGTCACTACCTGACGCTGCCTGAGTAAGCGCCTGGCCAACAGGCTATTTTATTTGTCAGTCTGAACCTGGGCGGTGCTCACAATCCTCACGTACTACCTGTACGTTTCGGTTGTTCCACGCTGTCCATGTCCAGACTGGCTGCAACCATTACGTCTGCCGGGCCAGGCTCTGAGCATCAGGCGACCGTCAGCCATTTATCGACGGTGTGGTCATCGAGCTGTTCCATGCTGCCCTGCGCCACATTGCGGCCGCGATGCAGCAGCAGGAAATAGTCCGCCACGCGACGGATCAGCGACAGGCGCTGCTCCAGCAGCAGGATGGTCAGCCCGTAGTCGAGGTTAAGCCGGCGGATAAGGTTACCCATCTCTTCTTCCAGCCACGGCGACATCCCGTCGGTGGGTTCATCCAGAATCAGCAGTTTAGGCTGCAGCACCAGCGCACGCGCCAGGGCCAGCTGTTGCTGTTGATCGATAGGCAGATCGCCGCTGCGCTGCTGGCGCAGTGAGTAGAGCGCCGGGAACAGGTCGAACACCATTTCTGGAATAGCGCGATGGCGCTCACGCTGGCTGGCGCCCGCCAGCAGTGCAATCAGCAGATTATCTTCCACACTCATCTGGGTAAAAATATGGCGACCCTGAGGCACATAGCCAATCCCCATCTGCGCCCGCTGTTCAGCCGGTTGGAGCAGCAGATCTTCCGGCGGTGAGCCATCCTCTTTCCAGGATATTGAGCCGCTGTTAATCGGTAGTCTGCCCATGATGCAGTTCACCAGCGTAGTTTTACCCATGCCAGGACGGCCCAGAATGCCGGTGCAGGTGCCAGGCGACAGATCCAGGTCCACATCCCACAGAATATGGTTTTGGCCGTAAAATTGATTTACCGAACGTAAACTCAGCATCTGACATTCTCCTTCCCGATCATTAGCCTGATTGCTTCCGCTCTCTGTCGTCTGGCAAACAAGTCATCAGCAACGGCAGCCTCGCCATTGCAGCACAGTGCGCGTTGAGCGCGGTGACGCTAATGAGTATTGCAATTCCCAGGCCAGATCTAAAAACGGACCTGTTTCCTGCTGCAGTGCTCTGTTTCAGGGTCAAAAGGTGAGCAAAACTTATCAATTCCCTGCGGTGGTCACGCGGTTGCACTTTTGCAGTGCTTCAGGGTGATGTTTCTGGTGCAGCCGTGCTGTGACGAGGCAGGGAGTCTGATTAAGAATGGTAGTCTGAGCCGTGAAAATAGGTGTGATGTCACCGATGACAGTTTAAAAATGCAGAATAATCCGTCAGCAGCCGATGCGAAAATTAACGCAAAAAAAAATATTTTCACCGTGTCGGGAGGGCAGGGAAAAATTATACACAGCTGATGGCGGCAGGGCTGCCATCAGTTATCCACCATTCCTGTGGATAACCTTGTGCATTAGGTAATGAAAACCAGTTGGAAGCGAGGAAATACGCGGCCTGGTAACATAATGACGAGAATCTGGCCTTAAGGTCTTAATTCAATAAAATCAGCTTGTTATCAAAAAACAAGCCTGAGAATTATCTGTCAGGTAACCGAACTGTAATTTTGTGACGTTCTATTGACAAATGTTAAATCAGATCCCGGCCTGGGGATAACATTGCGCAATACACTTTGCAGCACGTTTGTCACCCTGCAGGCGTTAACATTGCACCAATACTGTTTTTATATCCAGTGTTATTTTCTGGCAAAATCACCATAGCAGAGTAAAATAAGTGCCTGCCCGCCGACTTCTCCAGCAGGAACTGCATTCATGAGTAAAGCCTTTAAATTGAACTCCGCCTTTAAACCTTCGGGCGATCAGCCTGAGGCGATCCGTCGCCTGGAAGAAGGGCTGGAGGATGGACTGGCCCATCAGACCCTATTAGGCGTAACCGGCTCCGGTAAGACCTTTACCGTCGCCAACGTGATTGCCGACCTTAACCGTCCGACCATGGTGCTGGCACCAAATAAGACGCTGGCCGCCCAGCTCTATGGCGAGATGAAAGCGTTTTTCCCGGAAAACGCTGTCGAGTTTTTCGTCTCTTACTACGACTACTATCAGCCGGAAGCCTATGTGCCGAGCTCCGACACCTTTATCGAAAAAGATGCGTCGGTGAACGAACACATCGAACAGATGCGTCTGTCGGCCACCAAGGCGCTGCTGGAGCGGCGCGATGTCATTGTAGTGGCATCGGTTTCTGCTATTTACGGTCTGGGCGATCCCGATCTCTATCTGAAAATGATGCTGCACCTGACTCGCGGCATGATTATCGACCAGCGCAGTATTCTGCGCCGCCTGTCGGAGTTGCAGTACACCCGAAATGATCAGGCGTTCCAGCGCGGCACCTTCCGGGTGCGTGGTGAAGTGATCGATATCTTCCCGGCGGAGTCAGACGATATTGCGCTGCGCGTCGAGTTGTTTGATGAAGAGGTGGAGCGCTTGTCGCTGTTTGACCCATTGACGGGCCAGATCGATTCGGTGGTGCCGCGCTTTACCATCTACCCCAAGACGCACTACGTCACGCCGCGTGAGCGTATTCTCCAGGCGATGGAAGACATTAAAGTTGAGCTGGCTGACCGCCGGCGGGTGCTGCTGGAGAACAATAAGCTGCTGGAAGAGCAGCGCATTACCCAGCGTACCCAGTTTGACCTGGAGATGATGAGTGAACTGGGTTACTGCTCCGGCATTGAGAACTACTCACGCTACCTCTCCGGACGCGGGCCGGGCGAAGCGCCACCGACGCTGTTTGACTATCTGCCCGCCGATGGCCTGCTGGTGGTGGATGAATCGCACGTGACCATTCCGCAAATTGGCGGCATGTACAAAGGCGACCGGGCGCGTAAAGAGACGCTGGTGGAGTATGGTTTTCGTCTGCCGTCGGCGCTGGATAACCGCCCGATGAAGTTTGAAGAGTTTGAGGCGCTGGCACCGCAGACCATCTATGTCTCGGCGACGCCAGGCAAATATGAGCTGGAAAAATCGGGCGACGAAGTGATCGATCAGGTGGTGCGTCCTACCGGCCTGCTGGACCCGATCATCGACGTGCGTCCGGTCGGCACTCAGGTCGACGATCTGCTGTCCGAAATCCGCCAGCGCGTGGCCATCAACGAGCGTGTGCTGGTGACGGTGCTGACTAAACGCATGGCGGAGGATCTCACCGAATATCTGGCGGAGCATGGCGAGAAGGTGCGTTATCTGCACTCCGATATCGACACGGTGGAGCGCATGGAGATTATCCGCGACTTACGTTTGGGTGAGTTTGATGTGCTGGTAGGCATTAACTTACTGCGTGAGGGTCTGGATATGCCGGAAGTGTCGCTGGTGGCGATTCTCGATGCGGATAAAGAGGGCTTCCTGCGTTCAGAACGATCGCTGATTCAGACCATTGGCCGTGCGGCGCGTAACATCAACGGTAAAGCGATTCTTTACGGCGATAAAATTACGCCGTCGATGGCGCGCGCCATTGAAGAGACTGAGCGCCGCCGCGAGAAACAGCAACTGCATAACGAACAGAATGGCATTGTGCCGCAGGGCCTGAATAAAAAGATCACCGATATTCTGGAACTGGGCAAAAACGTGGTGAAAACCCGCGGCAAAGCGAAACCGGCACGTCCTGGCGAAGCCCAGGCACAGGCCGACTTCCAGTTGTTAACGCCGCAGGCCTTGCAGAAGAAAATTCACGAGCTGGAAGGGCAGATGCAGCAGCATGCGCAGAACCTGGAGTTTGAACAGGCGGCAAGCGTGCGCGATCAGCTGCACGAGCTGCGCACGCTGTTTATTGCTGCATCGTAGTGCCGTTAAAGCCCTGAATGGCGTGTTCCAGCGCCACCCGTAGCAGCTGGCGGTCGTGACGATATTTAATGTCGGCGGCCTCCAGCGGTTCACGGACAATCAGCCGGTTTTCAATGCCACGGGTATCTACGGCCGGGCTGACGACTAAAGCATCAATCACTCGCTTGCCGATATACCGCTCCATCATCTGAAGCTTGTCGGCCACCGAGAGACTGGCGGCGGCGGGACTGAGCTCACGACCCAGATTGCCGATGAACACCATGGTGGCAGGCGTGCGACGCAATGCCTGTGCCATCTCTTCCATCAGCAGAATCGGCATAAGGCTGGTGTAAAAGCTGCCGGGTCCAATCAGGATCAGATCCGCTTCACCAATCGCCTGCAGCGCCTCACGCGTCGGCTGCACATTGGGATGCAGCATCAGCTCCTGCGGTGGCTGCTTCATCTCGTCAATCGCGGTTTCGCCATAAACCATATTGCCTTCGGCATCCATCGCGACCAGATCCACCGGCTGCTCCGACATGGGGATTAAAAAGGCATCCACTTTTAACAGGTTACGAATGATGTTGATGGCTTCCAGCGGACGCACACTCAGATGATCCAGCGCCCGCAGCATCAGATTACCAAGGTTGTGTCCGGCCAGTTCGCCGTTACCGGCAAAACGGTATTCAAACATCGCCGACGCGACGCTGGGTTCCGCAATCAGCTGGTTAAGGCAGTTGCGCATGTCGCCCCAGGCGATGCCGCCTTCTGCGCGACGAATACGGCCAGTTGATCCGCCGTTGTCAGTGGTGGTGACAATGCCAGTGAGACGCGAACCCAGCGGGGAAAGGGCAGACATCACGCGGCCTAAACCGTGTCCGCCGCCCAGTGCCACAACACGATCCAGATCGGCCAATGTGCGATTCATGCTTCTCCTTACTATTTCGTCGCGTGGCGTGGCTCTAAACGCGAAGCCCGCGCGGATGACTTACGTCAAAATCTGGATCGCATTTTAACGCATCCTGTCGCGAAAATGCGGTGAAAATTCGATATGTATAAGAATATATAGCGAAAAGAGCAAATGGAAGAGTAGCGAAAATCACGCTACCATCATGCTTACCGCGCTGATCAACGGGTCAGCGTACACTCAAGCCTGAATGCCTACGTCTGCGGATAGGGGGTTCAGGCCGTAGCCGTTGAGCTGCCAGGGTGCAGGAAGAAATGACTGCATCTCCCAATCTGGAAAGGTGTTCTGGTGTCACAATTTACTGATGCATACGCGCGTAAGTTCTATTACCTGCGCCTGTCGGTCACGGATGTCTGTAATTTCCGCTGTACCTACTGTCTTCCTGACGGCTATAAGCCGCAGGGAATTCGCAACAAAAGCTTTCTTTCTCTCGATGAAATCCGCCGCGTCACGCGGGCTTTCGCCGCTGCCGGAACGGAAAAAGTGCGGCTCACCGGTGGCGAGCCGTCGCTGCGCCGTGATTTCACCGACATCATTGCGGCAGTGCGTGAAAACGCCTCTATTCGCCAGATCGCGGTGACCACCAACGGTTACCGGCTGGCGCGTGACGTGAAACGGTGGCGTGACGCGGGTTTAACGGCCCTCAACGTCAGCGTCGATAGCCTGGATGCCCGTCAGTTTCACGCCATCACCGGTCAGGATAAGTTCCATCAGGTGATGAACGGCATCGATGCCGCTCTGGACGCCGGTTTTCGCCAGGTCAAAGTCAACAGTGTGCTGATGCGCGATCTTAACAGCCGTAATCTGGCGACTTTCCTCGACTGGATCCGCACCCGTCCGATCCAGCTGCGCTTTATCGAACTGATGGAGACCGGCGACGGGGGCACGCTGTTCCGTGATCAGCACGTTTCCGGCATGGTGATCCGCGATCAGCTGATCGGCCAGGGCTGGCAGCGTCGTGAAAGCGGACGCAGCGACGGACCAGCGCAGGTCTTTTACCATCCCGATTATGTCGGCGAAATTGGCTTGATCATGCCCTACGCCAAAGATTTTTGTGCCAGTTGCAACCGTCTGCGCGTCTCGGCACAGGGTGATCTGCACCTGTGCCTGTTTGGCGATGGCGGCGTACCGTTGCGCGATCTGCTGGCATCAGATGAGCAGCAGGCCGAACTCCAGGCGCGCATTGCCAGCAGCCTGGGGCAAAAAAAGCAGACTCATTTTCTGCATCAGGGCAATACCGGCATCACACAGAATCTCTCTTACATCGGCGGCTAATTTCAGGAGGCAATATGGGCAAATCAGCCAGCGAATTTCAGGCAGTGCAGATTGCGGTGATGACCGTGTCAGATCGTCGTGATACCAGCAACGATACTTCCGGCGACTACCTGCGTGCGGCGGCGGCGGAAGCAGGTCATGAAGTGGTCGATCACGCTATCGTGCCGGATAATCTCTATCGCATTCGCGCCACCGTGTCGCGCTGGATCGCCAGTGAAGATGTGCAGGTGGTCATCATAAATGGCGGAACCGGCTTTAACCTGAAAAACAGCACGCCGGAAGCGCTGTTGCCGCTGTTTGACCGCGAGATTGATGGTTTTGGTGAGCTGTTCAGGATGATCTCCTATGAAGAGATTGGCGGTTCGACGCTGCAGTCGCGCGCCATTGCCGGTCTGGCTAATCAGACACTGATCCTGGCCGTGCCGGGTTCAACCAGCGCCTGCCGTACCGCCTGGGAACGCATTATCGCTGACCAGCTTGATGCGCGAACCGCGCCCTGTAATTTTGTCTCACATCTGAAGAAACGGTAAGTATGTCTCAACTCACACATATTAACACTGCAGGTGAAGCACACATGGTGGATGTCTCCGCCAAGGCTGAAACTGTGCGCGAAGCGCGGGCAGAAGTGCTGGTGCTGATGCAGCCGGAAACGCTGCAGAGGATTATCGATGGCAGCCACCACAAAGGGGATGTCTTCGCCACCGCGCGCATCGCCGGTATTCAGGCGGCGAAACGCACCTGGGAGCTGATACCGCTCTGTCATCCGCTGATGCTGAGCAAAGTGGAGGTAAACCTTGAGGCTGAACCGGACTATAACCGGGTACGCATCACTACGCTCTGCCGTCTTTCCGGCAAAACCGGCGTGGAGATGGAAGCGCTGACCGCAGCCTCCGTTGCTGCGCTGACCCTCTACGACATGTGCAAAGCGGTGCAGAAAGATATCGTCATCGATCACTTGCGCTTGATCAGCAAGAGCGGTGGCAAAAGTGGCGATTTCCAGGCGGTCGCACATGATTAAGGTGCTATTTTTCGCGCAGGTGCGTGAGTTGACCGGCACCGCATCGCTTGAGGTCAGCGCTGACTATGCGGATGTGGCCGCGTTGCGGCGTGCGCTGGCAGAACGTGATGACCGCTGGACACTGGCGCTGGAGCCTGACAGGTTGCTGGCAGCAGTAAATCAGACGCTGGTGCCGATGAGTCACCCGCTGCGATCCGGTGATGAAGTGGCCTTTTTCCCGCCTGTGACCGGAGGCTAAGATGGAAACGCAGATTCGCGTCGGCCCCGCGCCCTTTGATATGGCGGAAGCGTATCGCTGGCTGGCGGCCTGTGATGAAGATGGGGCGGTGGTGACCTTTACCGGCAAAGTCCGCAACCACAATCTGGGCCACAACGTGGCGGCGCTGACGCTGGAGCACTACCCCGGCATGACTGAGAAAGCGCTGCAGGAAATTGTTGATGCGGCGCGTGAACGCTGGTCGCTGCAGCGCGTCACGGTGATCCACCGCGTCGGCGAGTTGTTTCCTGGCGATGAAATTGTGCTGGTTGGCGTCACCAGTGCCCATCGTGGCAGCGCCTTTTCTGCCGCAGAGTTTATAATGGATTACCTGAAAACCCGTGCCCCTTTCTGGAAGCGCGAAGCGACAGAGCAGGGCGATCGCTGGGTGGATGCCCGCGACAGCGACCACCAGGCTGCGCAGCGCTGGGACTAAGCGCCTGGCCCATCAGGCTATTTTATTTGTCAGTCTGAACCTGGGCAGTGCTCACAATCCCCACGTACTTCGTGTACGCTGCGGTTGTTCCGCCTGTCCGTGTCCGGTCTGCCTGTAACAATTACGGCTGATGGAATAGGCTCTGAGCGGGCGTTAACGGCTCAGGGGGCAGCGGCGTCACCGCCCGCTGCGTTGCCGCCCGCTGCGTTGCCGTTGACCGCCTACACGCTACTGCCCGCAACCACACTCATCACGCCGCTCAGTGCCGTAACTTAAGGCTGCTTTAGCTGCTCTGCCGGTCCAAACCCGGTCTGGCCGTGGCTGTGTTCACCGCCGCCAGTGGTCCGCTTCAACTGAATGACCTGGCCCTGCTGCCAGGCGTTGGCACCCGCCGCCGCCGGATGTGCCACGATATCCGCCCGCTGGGCGCGGATCTTTTTGCTGTCGACGTCAAAACGGCGATCGCGGTCAGCCAGCAGTCGCGAGTCCATCTGGCCATCCTGCGTAAAGCCCATCATCAGTGCCGGAATGCCAATCGGCAGCGTTTTGTCCCGATCGGTATGCCAGGTGTGCCAGGTTTTGCCGTAAGTGTTCACAATGCGCTTCATCAGCGCATGGTCCGCGACTTCCGGTAATCCCGGCGCAATCAGCGTGCCCGATTTCACCTCATACTGATGGCTGTGCCAGAGTTTTTTTTCTTCGGGCGGCAGGGTGTTAAACAGCCGTTCGCTGATAATGTACTCCACGCCCATCAACCGTGCGTCGCGCGTGTTACCGTCGTAAATCACCGCTTGCATCACATCGTCGTTCAGCACCGTGACATAGTGATGCGCCTCCATCTGACCGTTTTTATCGCCACTATAAAAATGAAATCCGTCGAGATAGGTGTTGATGGCATCGATGGGCGGACGTGACTGCATCACGCTGGCGCCGGTTTCCAGCACTTTAAGCGAGGAGGAAGTGGGTGCGCCCGGTGACTGCACCTGGGCAGGCGTATTATTTGCGCCGCAACCGGTTAATAACAGGCTGAGCGCCGCCGCAGGCCAGAGTTTAAACATCGTAAATTCCTTTAACGGTAAAAAAGGTAACCTTAGTTCAGTTCTCTCCTGCCTGTGAAACGCAGGCGATGATAGAGTAAGGTTTTGGTTCATTCTGAGGACAGGCATGTCATCCACCCCGATTTTGCAACGTTTGACACTGGTCGCCGCGCTGGTGCTGGCGGGCTGTAGCAGCAAGAAAACCCCTGAGGTGCCGGTGCGGCAGCCCGAGGATGTTAAAGCGCAAATCCAGCGGCTGTTGCCGCCGCACGTCAGCAACAAAGCGGCGTGGAGCGACGATATCTACACCACCTTCCGCACTCAGCAGATCGATCCCAGCGCCAGCAATCTCTGCGCGGTGATCGCCGTGGCGGATCAGGAGAGCAACTTCAGCGCGGAGGCCGCCGTGCCGGGCCTGCCCAAAATCGCCTGGGGTGAGATCGATCGCCGGGCAGCGAAAGTGCACGTTCCGGCATTTCTGGTGCGCACCGCGCTGCTGATCAAATCGCCCACCGGGGAAAGCTACGCCGCCCGGCTTGACAAAGTGCGCAGTGAAAAAGAATTGAGCGCTATTTTTGATGACCTGATTGACATGGTACCAATGGGGCAGAAACTGTTTGGCAATCTCAATCCGATCCACACCGGCGGGCCGATGCAGGTCAGCATTGCATTTGCCGAAGCGCACGCCAAAGGCTATCCGTGGCCGGTCGATGGCACCATCCGGCGCGAAGTCTTTACCCGTCACGGCGGGATCTACTTCGGGACGATGCACCTGCTCGGCTATCCGGCTGACTACAGCCAGCCGCTTTACCGCTTTGCCGATTACAATGCAGGCTGGTACGCTAGCCGCAATGCGGCATTCCAGGCAGCGGTGTCGCGTGCCACCGGCATGAAGCTGGCGCTGGATGGCGATCTGATCCTCTATGGCTCGGATGCGGCGGGCGGCACCGAACTGGCGGTGCGCACGCTGTCGAAGCAGATCGCTATGAGCAACAGCGCTATGCGTCGCGATCTGGAGAAAGGGGAGAAGGAGACGTTCAGTGACAGCGATCTCTGGAAACAGGTCTTTACCCTGGCCGATAAAATGGCGGGTCGTCGGTTACCGCGTGAAATGCTACCGGGCATCAAACTGGAAAGCCCGAAAATTACCCGTAATCTTACCACCGCGTGGTTTGCGCAGCGGGTCGACAGCCGTTATCAGCAGTGTCTGTCGCGGCGTTAAGCGGCATGTTGTGGCACAGTTGAGCTGAGCTGTGCCACACTTAGAGCCAGTTCCGGGCGACTTTTATTGTTATTCTGGCCCTGCACTGTGCGCATCCTCATAAGGCCGTACGGGCCCGTGGCAGTTGTGTCGCGCTGTTGCTGGCCACATGGGCTGAAACAGAAACAACGTATGCCTGCCAGACCCGGTAATTCATCCGGTTCCGTGTGTGGAGCCGGTCCTAATCCGTTCAACAAGAGGTGCATCATGGACCGATATCCAAGAAATGATTCCATTGTTCAACCCGCCTCTCGCGGTTTACAAGCCTATATGGCGCAGGTCTATGGCTGGATGACCTGCGGCCTGTTACTGACGGCGTTTGTCTCCTGGTTCGCTGCGCGCACGCCTGCGGTCATGGAGCTGGTGTTTGCTAACCGGATCACCTTCTTCGGGTTGATTATTGCGCAGCTGGCGCTGGTGTTTTTCCTTTCAGGTATGGTGCATCGCCTGAGCGGGGCAGTGGCGACCGGGTTGTTTATGCTCTACTCGGCGCTGACCGGCATTACCATGGCGAGTATCTTCCTGGTCTACACCTACTCCTCCATCGCCAGTACCTTCTTTGTCACGGCGGGTATGTTTGGCGCGATGAGCTTTTACGGCTATACCACTAAACGCGATCTTAGCCGTTTTGGCAGCCTGCTGTTTATGGCGCTGATTGGGATCGTGCTGGCGTCGCTGGTGAACTTCTGGCTGAAAAGCCCGGCGCTGATGTGGGCGATTACTTACATCGGGGTGGTGGTGTTTGTCGGTTTAACCGCCTATGACACGCAGAAACTGAAAAACATCGGTGAGCAGATCGATGCCCGCGACACGGAAAACCTGCGTCGCTACTCGATTATGGGCGCACTGACGCTCTATCTGGACTTCATCAATCTGTTCCTGATGCTGCTGCGGATTTTCGGCAACCGCCGTTAAGCCTGATGGATAGCGGGGGAGGCGCACGGGCTGCGCATCCCCCGTTTTTATGACGACTTCTGCAATTTCTGCTCGTTCTTCTGACGCAGATGCTTCGCCCGACTCTCCAGTCCCAGATAGAGCACCAGCGCTAACAGCAGCGGCAGGATAAAGTAGAGCACACGATAAGCCAGCAGTGCCGCAATAATGGTGCCATGCGAGGCGTGCTGACCACTGAGCAGCGCCAGGAAGACCGCTTCCAGTACGCCAATGCCCGCCGGAATATGAATGATCACTCCGGCAATACTGCTGATCAGCAGCACGCCCAGCACCATCGGATAACCGACATCCCGGCCCAGCAGCAGCCAGATAATCGCTCCCATCACCATCCAGTTGGCACAGGAAACCCCAAACTGCAGCAGCGCCATGCGCAGTGAGGGCAGTTGAAGGGTCTGGCCTTTCACCGTCCAGCGCCGCTGCTTTGAGAAGGTGCAAGCCCAGAGATAAATCGCCACCAGCACCAGCAGGACCACACCAATCAGCCGCAGCGTGGTCTCACCAATAAACCAGCCGCCGGGAATCGAAACCATGCCGGCACTGAACACCACGCCAGCCAGCAGAATATAGCCCAGCCAGTTGGTGGCGATGCTCAGGGAAAAGATACGGGTGATGGTGCCGCTATCCAGACCTAATCGTGAATAGAGCCGATAGCGCATTGCTACGCCGCCCACCCAGGTGCTCAGTGTCAGGTTGAAGGCATAACAGATAAACGACACCAGCATCACCTGCCGCTTCGCCAGCTTATGGCCGCAGTAAGCGCGGCCAATCAGGTCATAGCAGCCATACACCAGGTAACTCAGTACCACCAATCCGGCGGCAGTCAGCACCACAAAGCGGTTATAGTTAACGATGACCTCATAAACATCTTCCCAGTTCACTTTGCGGGCATAAACCACCAGCAGAACGATTACTGCGACAAAAAACAGCACGGTGAGGATCTTTTTCGCCAGTTGCCAGCGCGGATGTTTTTTTGCCATCAGGATTTTGCTCCCGGGTTGTCAGTTTCAACGCGATCCTGCGTCTCCATTTCAGGTTGTACCGGTGCACTGACCTGGGCCAGCAGCGGCGTATGCGCCGGCAGCCAGCCAGCAATGGCCGGGAAATGGCGCAGGAAGTGGAATACCACTACGCTTTTGCTCAGTTGCCACCAGTTGCGCGGCGGCAAGCGATCCTCCTGCACACGCTGGCAATCATTGGCCAGCAGCGCTTCCAGGTTGTCACGCAGCGTCTGGTTAAACGGCCGATCGTGGATGATCAGATTGGCTTCAAGGTTCAGTGACAGGCTGAGCGGATCGAGATTGCTGGAGCCAACCGTAGCCCAGTGATCATCTTTTACCGCGATCTTGCCGTGCAGCGGACGACGGATATATTCGTAGACCTCCACGCCGCCATCAACCAGATAGTTGTAGAGCAGTTCCGCGCCTACTTTCACAATCGGCATATCCGGCTCGCCCTGCACAATCAGACGGACCCGGACGCCGCGCTGCGCGGCGCTGCGCATCTCACGCAGCAGACGGTAGCCGGGGAAAAAGTAGGCATTGGCAATAATCACATCCCGCTTCGCCTCCCGCAGCATCTCCAGATAATGCACTTCGATGTCATCGCGATGCTCGTCGTTGTCGCGATAGACATAGAGCACCTGAGCATCGCCGGGCGTGGCGTTAAATGCCGGGCGATGAGAGCGCGATCCCCACCAGCGACGGGTAGCCTGTTCGCTGCCAATCGCCTGTTGCAGATAGCGGGCGATGTCACCCACCACCGGGCCTTTGACCTGCACCGCATAATCCTGTTTCGCTTCCGGGCCGTAGTCGGTGTTGTGTTCTGCAGAGAAGTTGATTCCGCCGACAAAGGCCACCACATCATCTACCACCACGGTTTTGCGGTGCAGACGGCGGAAAACGTTGGTGCGCATCCCCATCACCAGCGGACGCGGGTCGTAGTAGATGAAACGCACGCCAGCGCTGGTCAGGCTGTTAACAAATTTGTCTGAGAGTTCGGCCGAGCCGTAGCCATCGACCATCACTTCGACCCGCACGCCGCGCTGGGCCGCCGCCAGCAGTTCGCGGTGCAGTGCGTTGCCAACGTCATCCTCAAAAAGAATAAAGGTTTCGATTAATACCGTGCGTTCAGCCCGCTGGATCGCGCCGAAGACGCGCGGGAAAAACGCCTCACCATTTTCCAGCAGCAGCAGCCGGTTACCTTCCTTCCAGCTAAAATTCATAGGTGAATCTCCACGGCCAGCGGCGCGTGATCGGAAAGATGAGACCAGGGCTTTCGCGGCAGCGCCCACGGATGACTGATGGCGGCGTTGCGGACATAGATGCGGTCGAGCCGCAGGATCGGAAAGCGCGCCGGGAAGGTGCGCGCCGGGCGTCCGGTTTTCATGCTGAATACCTCTTTCAGGCCTGCGCCATGTTTTAAAATAGTGTTAGCGCGTCGCTGCCAGTCGTTGAAATCACCCGCCACCACCACGGGCGCATTGGGCGGCAGCGAAGTGACCATTTCACAAATCATTTTCATTTGGGCGTGACGATGCGCCTCTTTCAGACCCAGATGAACACAGATGACATGCAGCGTGCCGTGCGGCTCGGGCAGAGCAATCTGGCAGTGCAGCATGCCGCGATTTTCACTGCCCGCCACCGAGATATCGCGGTTCTCATACTCGGTTATCGGGAAGCGGGACAGCACTGCATTGCCGTGATGTCCCTCCGGATAGACCGCATTGCGCCCGTAGGCAAAATCGTTCCACATGGTGTCGGCCAGAAACTCGTAATGGGGGGATTCGGGCCAGGCTTCATGGTTAAGTGGGTGGATGGCATGCGTGCCCATCACCTCCTGCAGAAAGACCACATCCGCCGCCGTTGCGCGAACGGCTTCGCGTAATTCGGGCAGGATGAAGCGGCGATTAAACGGGGCGAAACCCTTGTGTGTATTGATCGTCAGGACTTTTATTGAAAATCCTTGCTTGATTTGTGGCATACTCGCGACGCACTCCTTTTCATCATCAATAGAATCAAAGTGTAGTCTTTGTCACAAATGGGTGGTGAAAGAGGGCGATAATTAGGGCGTTATCCGAAAATTGTTTTACATTGAGGAAACCGTTTCCGGCTTGTGCCGGTAGCACTTGGGCGACCTGTTGGGTCTGCCAGGAGAATTGAATGAAATGGTCTAATCGTATTCAAATTATCACGGGTCAAACGTATATACATATCGCTATGCATCTGCTGGTGATCGCGGCATTGATCTGGGGCTGGAAACACAAAGCGCTGGTCGATGTTTGCAGCACGCTGGTGGCGATGTATGCATTGGTTTTTGTTGCCATGCTGGTGACACATCGCATTGCCCGTTTACGTACTCTCGGCGATTATCTTGAAGAAGCGACCACCACTTACTACTTTGGCGCCGCCATGATGACACTGTTCCTGGTGTCGCGGATTTACCACAACAACCTGCTGCTGGCGTGTCTCGGCGTGGTGATGTTGCTGGGTCCGGCGCTGGTTTCGCTGCTGGCAAAAGAGCCCCCGCGGCGAATCGAAAATAAACGTAGTTAAGTTGAAGGCCACCGACAGGTGGCCTTCCTGTTTTCAGGCAGTTAAGTTGTATCAGTAAATGTGAGCTATCTCGCACACTTCTCTTAAAGCTGTTACACTCGGCCGCTTACGCATCGTAGTTTGCGCCCTTTTCATGCGTCAGCCCCAGCTGGCGTCACTATCCCTCTGAAAACTACACCGTGAATCACGGTCAGAGCGGACCGGAGTAAATCACTTAATGTCTTTTGACTCTCTCGGCCTGAGTGCCGATATTTTGCGCGCGGTCGCCGAACAAGGCTACAGCGAACCAACACCTATCCAGCGCCAGGCAATTCCTGTGGTGCTGGCAGGCCGTGATCTGCTGGCAAGTGCCCAGACTGGTACCGGCAAAACGGCTGGCTTTACCTTACCGTTGTTACAAAAACTCTCTGCCAGCACCACGCCTGTGCGTGGCCGTCGTCCAGTGCGTGCCCTGATCCTGACCCCGACCCGTGAACTTGCGGCGCAGGTCGGCGAAAACGTCAGCGACTACAGCAAATATCTCTCGCTGCGTTCGATGGTGGTGTTTGGTGGCGTCAGCATCAAT
Source organism: Pantoea sp. AS142 (assembly GCF_037152305.1). Taxonomy (NCBI): domain Bacteria; kingdom Pseudomonadati; phylum Pseudomonadota; class Gammaproteobacteria; order Enterobacterales; family Erwiniaceae; genus Pantoea; species Pantoea sp. AS142. The sequence goes on from NZ_JBBCMO010000001.1 coordinate 359,582, forward strand.
CCACAGATGGTAAAACTGCGCGGCGGCGTCGATATCCTGGTGGCAACCCCAGGTCGCCTGCTGGATCTGGCACAACAGAATGCGGTTGACCTGTCGCAGGTCGAAATTCTGGTGCTGGATGAAGCGGACCGTATGCTCGATATGGGCTTTATCCACGACATCCGTCGCGTGCTGGCACGTCTGCCGGCCAAACGTCAGAACCTACTGTTCTCTGCCACCTTCTCTGATGAGATCAAAGGCCTGGCTGAAAAACTGCTGACCAAGCCGGAGATGGTGGAAGTAGCACGCCGCAATACCGCCTCTGAGCAGGTTGCGCAGCAGGTGCATTTCGTGGATAAGAAGCGCAAACGGGAACTGCTGTCACAGCTGATTGGCGAAGGTAACTGGCAGCAGGTGCTGGTCTTTACCCGCACCAAACACGGTGCTAACCACCTTGCCGAGCAGCTGGGCAAAGATGGCATCACTGCCGCCGCCATCCACGGCAACAAGAGCCAGGGCGCCCGTACCCGCGCGCTGGCAGACTTTAAGTCAGGCGGGATCCGCGTGCTGGTCGCCACCGATATCGCGGCCCGTGGCCTGGATATCGAAGAGCTGCCACACGTTGTGAACTTCGAGCTGCCTAACGTCGCCGAAGATTACGTTCACCGAATTGGCCGGACCGGTCGTGCGGCCGCGACCGGTGTCGCCCTGTCGCTGGTCTGCGTCGACGAGCATAAACTGCTGCGTGATATCGAACGTCTGCTGAAGCGTGAAATCCCGCGTCTGGCGATTGACGGTTATGAACCCGATCCGAGCATCAAAGCGGAGCCGATCATTAACGGGCGTCAGCAGCAGTCGCGCGGCGGTGCAGGTGGTGGTGGCCGTGGTCGCAGCCAGGGCGGACAGGGTGCAGGCGCATCACGTTCATCCGGCGAAAAGCGTCCTCAGGCACGTCGTCAGAGTCAGGCTGCGCCTCAGGGCGATAAGCCCGCTGCCCGTCCGCGTCGTCCGGCAGCGAAGCGCACCGGAAACGTCTGAGTATGAGGGTTTTACTGGCGCCGATGGAGGGCGTGCTTGATTCGCTGGTGCGCCAGCTGTTATCGGAAGTGAACGACTACGATCTCTGCATCACTGAGTTTTTGCGCGTGGTCGATCAACTGCTGCCGGTAAAATCCTTCACCCGTCTCTGCCCCGAACTGCATAATGCCAGCCGCACGCCCTCGGGCACGCGGGTGCGCATGCAGCTGCTGGGGCAGCATCCCGAATGGTTAGCCGAGAACGCCGCACGCGCGGTAGAGCTGGGTTCCTGGGGTGTTGATCTCAACTGTGGTTGTCCTTCTAAACTGGTCAACGGCAGCGGAGGCGGCGCGACTCTTCTTAAAGATCCCGATCTGATTTATCGCGGCGCGAAAGCGATGCGTGAAGCGGTGCCTGCGGATTTGCCGGTAACGGTGAAAGTGCGGCTCGGCTGGGATTCCAGCACCCGCAGTCTGGAAATCGCCGATGCGGTACAACAGGCGGGTGCCAGCGAGCTGGCGGTGCATGGGCGAACCAAAACAGAGGGCTATCGCGCAGAGGCGATTAACTGGCAGGCGATTGGTGAAATTCGTCAGCGGCTGCACATTCCGGTGATTGCCAACGGCGAAATCTGGGACTGGCAAAGTGCGCAAAACTGTATGACGGTGACGGGCTGTGAGGCGGTGATGATTGGCCGTGGCGCACTGAACATCCCCAACCTGAGCCGGGTCGTGAAATATAACGAACCGCCGATGGCCTGGCCTGACGTAGTGCAGTTATTGCAGAAATACAGCCGGCTGGAAAAGCAGGGCGACACCGGCCTCTATCATGTGGCGCGTATCAAACAGTGGCTCGGTTATCTGCGCAAGGCGTATGACGAGGCAGATGGATTATTCAGTGAAATCCGTGCGTTAAAATCGTCGGGTGAGATTGCGCAGGCAATTGATCGTCACGCTATCGTTCATGGTTTATGATAAAAAATCAGGCGACCCCTTCGCTGCATGACGGTATAGTGGGCAAAATTTCCTGGACCAGAAGCCCGCTATGTCTGACACCGCTGTGTTGAGCAACAGCCAGCTCAACAAACGTATCCTCTCGGTTATCATCTTCACCTTCTTCTGCTATCTCTCTGTCGGACTGCCGCTGGCCGTGCTGCCAGGCTTCGTCAAAAATCATCTTGGCTTCAGTTCTTTTATTGCCGGACTGATAATCAGTATTCAATATTTTGCAACGCTGCTCAGTCGTCCACAGTCAGGCCGTCTGGCCGATCGGCTTGGGCCAAAACGGGTGGTGATGCTGGGACTGCTCTGCTGCGGCATGAGTGGGGTGCTGACGATCCTGGCCGCACTGCTAAGCAGTTGGCCGTGGCTCAGTCTGGCGCTGCTGGCCATAGGACGGCTGTTTCTCGGGGTGGGTGAGAGCTTCAGCAGCACCGGCTCCACGCTCTGGGGCATGAATATTGTCGGGCCGTTGCAGACCGCGCGAGTGATCTCCTGGAACGGTGTCGCCACCTACCTGGCGATGGCCGTCGGCGCACCGCTGGGCGTGTTGCTGAACAGTGAATTTGGCATGAGCGGATTTGCCGGACTGATCGCGCTGATGGGCGTAGTCGGCTATCTGATGGCCAGCCGCAAACCCGCGGTCACCGTCAGCATTGGCGAGCGCATTCCGTTTCACCGCGTCTTCTCCCGCGTCTGGCTCTTCGGGCTGGCGCTGGGCTTCGGCACCATCGGTTTTGGCGTCATTGCGACCTTTATCACCCTCTATTTTGCCAGCCGCGACTGGCAGGGCGCGGCCTATGCACTGACACTGTTCAGCCTGGGCTTTGTGCTGGTGCGGCTCAGTTTTGGTCGCTTTATTACCCGCTTTGGCGGATTGCGCGTCTCGCTCTTCTCTTTCCTGCTGGAATGTTTTGGACTGCTGATAATCTGGCAGGCGGACAGCGCCTGGCTGGTCGGGGCGGGCGCATTCCTCACCGGCAGCGGTTTTTCTCTGGTCTTTCCGGCGCTGGGTGTTGAGGCGGTTAAGCGGGTTGAGCGTCAGGATCAGGGCTCGGCGCTGGGAACCTATTCCGCTTTTCTCGATCTGGGCCTGGGCTTAACCGGCCCGGTGGCAGGACTGTTTATCGGACACTGGGGGATGCAGTCGGTCTATCTGGCTGCCGCCATGATGGTACTGGGTGCGCTGCTGATTACGCTGCGGCTCTGTGGACAGCAACGGCTCACCGCCTGACAGGCAGGAAGCCGACGGACCCTCAGAAATGGGTAAACAGCCAGTAGAGCAGGGCGGAGAGCAGAATAGAGACCGGCAGCGTTAATATCCAGGCAACCGCCAGATTACGCAGTGTCGAAAACTGCAGGCCAGAGCGATTGGCCGCCATAGTGCCCGCCACGCCGGACGACAGCACATGTGTGGTCGACACCGGCAGGCCAAAGCCATCTGCTGCGCCAATGGTGGCCATCGTCACCAGTTCGGCGCTGGCACCCTGAGCATAGCTGAGATGGGTTTTGCCAATCCGTTCGCCCACCGTCACCACAATTCGTCGCCAGCCCACCATGGTGCCTAACCCAAGCGCAATCGCCACCACCACTTTCACCCACATCGGAATAAAGCGGGTGGCGCTGTCGAGTTCTGTTTTCACCGCTTTGAGATTGCGTCCGGTCTCCTGCGGCAGTGTTACCTTCGCGCTTTGCAGATGCTTGATCGACTCTGAGGCCAGATACATCTGGTTGCGAGTGTTGGTCACTGCCTGGGCCGGAATGTTTTCCATTGAACCATAGCGACGAATTTCATCGCCCACTTCATTAAGTGTGATGGCCAGCGCCGGTAAGACATCGGCATTCATATTATTGCTGCCGACAAAGCCGGTCAGGACATCACGGGCCGCCGGGGGATGCGCGGCAGCCGGTTGCAGTTGTAGCAACTGATGTGCGGTCACTTCTGTCAGGGCTGCCACACGCGGGATCTGATCGGCGGGCAGCGATCGGTTCAGCGCGTAGGCGATCGGCATGGTGCCCACCAGGATTAACATAATCAGCCCCATCCCTTTCTGACCATCATTGGAGCCGTGCGCAAAGGAGACGCCGGTACAGGTCAGGATCAGCAGGCCTCGGATCCACACCGGGGGCGGCTGATCGCTTGTCGGCGCCTGATAAAGCTGGCGATTGCGGATAAAGAGTTTCATCACCCACAGCAGCAAACCGGCACAGACAAAACCAACCACCGGCGACAGCAGCAGTGCATAGCCAACTTTAAGCGCCTGATCCCAGTCTACGCCGCTCAGTCCGCTGCGCCCGTGCAGCATCGCATTGGCAACCCCGACGCCGATAATCGAGCCAATCAGGGTATGCGACGACGATGAGGGCAGACCGAAATACCAGGTGCCGAGATTCCAGATAATGGCGGAAAAGAGCAGCGCATAGACCATGGCGAAGCCGTTGCCGCTGCTGGCCTGCAGGATCAGTTCGACCGGCAGCAGCGAAATAATGCCAAACGCCACCACGCCGCTAGAGAGCAGCACACCCAGAAAGTTACAGAAACCGGACCAGACCACGGCAATGCCGGGCGTCAGCGAATGGGTATAGATCACCGTGGCGACCGCATTGGCGGTATCGTGAAAGCCATTGACGAACTCAAAGCCGAGCGCAATCAGTAACGCCAGTCCCAGCAGAAAGAACGGCAGATAGCTGGTGACAGGCATATTGGTCTCTTCAACGTCATTGACCAGGTTAAGTCCGGCGAACGCCAGCCCGGCGACCAGCAGAATAAAAAACAGCGGTTTACTGAAGCGACTGCCTTTGCCGTTGAAATTGGGGCGTCCCTGGGCTGATGAGGAGGAGAGACTGTTTTCGCTCATGGTGTACCTCATGTGGCTGATGCCGGATGCTGATTTGCACCGGGTTAACGCAGTGTGATACGCGCTTTATATGACAGATTAATGATGGTCGGGTGGGGAGGGCTGGGGGAACTCTGCAGTAAAACGCCTGGCGCAGGCAATAAAAAAGCCAGCGACAGGCGCTGGCTTACAAGACCTTTACGGCAGTTACGAGCTGGTGTTCACCGCTGCTGCTGGGGCTGCGGGTGTTACCGGTGCCGCTGGCTCCGTGGCCGGCTGCTGTGGCTGCGCGGCATCACTGTTTGCACCCTGTGGCGTTACCGGCGTCATTGGCTCTTCCTGTGGCGCGGCCTGCGGGTTTTCCGGCATCGGGACTGGCGCGGTCTGGATGTTGTTCTCCACACCGTTCACTTTCACTGGCATACCGGTACGGCCCTGAATTGCGCCGTTAACCTGATCCTGATTGACGCTGGCATCAACCAGAACTTTGCTCACTGCCTGAGTAAGAGTGATCGGCACCAGCTCACGCGAGTTGAACTGCTCTTCGGTGGTCGAGAGCGGGTTATGCACTTCAACATAACGCGAACCGTCTGGCTCTACAGTCGCTTTCACCGGCTGGTCAACGAACTGTACACGCGTGCCGACCGGCACGTTCTGATACAGCCATTTGATATCTTCAGCGCGCAGACGCACACAGCCGTGGCTCACGCGCAGGCCGATACCAAAGTTGGCATTGGTGCCGTGGATGGCATAGAGGCGACCAATATAGAGCGCGTAGAGGCCCATTGGGTTATCAGGGCCAGCCGGGAAGACCGCTGGCAGCGTTTCACCACGTGCCGCGTAATCCGCATGCATACCTTTGGTTGGCGTCCAGGTCGGGCCGTCTTTCTTACGTTCTACCGCTGTGGTCCAGCTAATCGGGGTATCTTTACCCAGTTCACCGATACCAATTGGCAACACCACTACCGTTTTGCTGCCTTTCGGGTAGTAGTAAAGACGCATTTCCGCGCTGTTAATCACAATGCCTTCACGCGGTGCGTCAGGCAGGATCAGCTGCTGTGGGATGATCATTTTGCTGCCAGCCTTAGGCAGATAAACGTCAACGCCGGGATTGGCCTCCAGCATATTGCTTAGGCCCATCTGATATTGCGCTGCAAAAGCTTCCAGCGGCAGCTTGCTCTCTCCAGGAACAGTAATTTCAATATTTTCCCCGATCAGACGGCTGTTGGCCGGCGGTAACGGGTAAACCACAGCAAAGGCTGACTGACTGAACGCCGCCAGAGCCAGTGCGATTGAAGCGAAAGCGCGAATAATTTTCATATTTTACAAGTCTTTATCGCCATATTTCAGGCTGGTCTATGTGTCGAATTCATGCTGGCCAATGTGACCTGCTGCGCATTATATGTTCATTAATCTGACATTGTGAATCAGGATTTTAACCTGCCTGCAATACTTTACGTAATTTCACCGCGGATGTTAGCGCATTTCCGGAAAGCAGGGCGCTTAAAATGAGACTTTCCGGGGTTCTCCCTGATTAAGGTTGCCACTGCGTCTGTTCACCGCTGAGTTTGCGGTTCAGGAAAAAGGCGGCACTGATTAACGCCAGATGCGTCAGTGCCTGCGGCGTATTGCCCAGCGCATGGCCGTGGCTGTCAAACTCCTCTGCATAAAGGCCCAGCGGATTGGCGTAGCTCAGCAGTTTCTCAAATTCAAAGTGCGCTTCCTGAATGCGGCCCGCGCGTGCCAGACACTCGATATACCAGAATGAGCAGGCCCCAAAGGAGCCTTCTGACCCCTTCAGGCCATCGGCGGGTGTCTCATGCGTATTGTAACGCCGCACCATACCGTCGCTAACCAGGTTGGTTTTGATCGCATCCAGTGTGGCAATCCAGTCCGGGTCGGTGGCCCCTACGAAGCGCACCAGCGGCATCAGCAGCATGGAGGCGTCAAGATGTTCGCCATGTCGGGTCGAAGAGAAGTGGCCACGCTCGCTGTTCCAGAAGTTAGCCCAGATATCTTCGCGGATCTCCCGGCGTGCCCGATCCCAGCGTTCGTAGGGCATCGGCAGGGAGCGCTTCATGCCCAGACGTAGCGCGCGATCCATCGCCACCCAGCACATCAGACGCGAATGCAGAAAATGCTCCGGTTCACCGCGCATCTCCCAGATACCGGCATCGGGCTGATTCCAGTTTTCACATAGCCAGTCGATCATTTTGACGACATGCTCCCAGCCGCGCTGCGAGATCGCTTCACCATATTTATTAGCCAGATAGACCGCATCCATCAGCTCACCATAGATATCGAGCTGGGTCTGCTGCCAGGCGTCATTGCCAATGCGCACCGGGCGGGAGTCGGCATAGCCGGAGAGATTGAGCAACTCCATCTCATGCAACTCGGTGCCGCTGTCGAGCCGGTACATCACCTGCAGGCGCATCTCATCATGATGGCTGTTTTCAACGCAGCGGCCGACCCAATGAGTAAAATGTTTCGCTTCATCGATGTAGCCCAGCCGCATCAGGGCATACATGCTAAATGAAGCGTCGCGGATCCAGGAGGCACGATAGTCCCAGTTGCGTTCGCCGGCCAACTCTTCAGGCAGACCAAAGGTTGCCGCTGCCGCGATAGAGCCATGCTGATGGGAGGTCAGCAGCTTCAGGACCAGCGCAGAACGCTGAACCATCTCGCGCCAGCGCCCCTGATAAGTACTGTGGGCGCTCCAGCGTCGCCAGTAGTTCAGCGTCTCTTCAAAGCAGTGTTCGGTGGCCAGTGCTTCGATATGTGCATCATCAACGCTGCCAAATTCAAACTGCGCATGTTCGCCGGGCTGCAATGTGAAAAGAGCGGTGGCACTTTCATCTTCCAGCGTCATCACCACGGTGGCGGCAAGGCGCAGCGACGGCTGGCCTTCAGCATGAAAATCGATACAGCCGTTATGCGCTTCCGCACGGGTCTGCGCCCGGGCATAGTCGTGGCGGGGCGAACAGCGCAGGCTAAAGGTCGCGCTGCCACGCACCATCTTGACTCGCCGGATCAGGCGCGGCAGCTTGTTCTCCTCGTCACAAATCGGCATGTAGTCGGTGATTTCCGCCACGCCTTCATCATCCAGCCAGCGGGTCTGCAGAATATTGGTATCGGGCAGGTAGAGCTGCTGACGTCGCGCATTGGGCCAGTCAGGTGCCAGGGAGAAAAGGCCGGCATCATCGCTGTCGAGCAGGGCAGCAAAGACCGACGGACTGTCGAGTTCAGGCCAGCAGAGATAATCGATAGTGCCGTCATTGGCGACCAGCGCACAGGTGCGCAAATCGCCGATGACGCCATGGTCTTCGATCTTACGTTTTACCTTACTCATCTTCATCTCCCGGTCAGTGTCCATCCTAACTATAGCTGAGCCATCTGATGCGGCTTCGTTTGGGCACAGATGGTTAACGCACGGTTGAATAGGGGAGGGAAGGGGAAAGCGACAGGCCGGCCGGGCGAGACCTGTGGCATCGTCAGCCGGGGCGTCTGGCTCTCCTCAGCGTCAGGCGACTTCAGCTGACGGTCACGCATCAATCCTTGACGGTGATGGGGTGCTGATGAATCCGCCGTTCAGGTGTTACTGATCGGCACGACGGGTGTGCCAGCGGCGGATCACCCAGCGCAGCGCAAAGGCGAACACGACCGCACCGACCAGCCAAAGCAAATGTTTGAGATGCTGGTCGAGTTTGTGCAGCCACGGCGCGATGATGCCGCCCGCGAAATAGCCCAGTGTTACAAAGATCACTGCCCAGATGGCCGCCCCGATGACGTTGAGAATAAAAAACTTCATTGGGTTGAGGCGGCTGGCTCCAATGATGATCGGACCAATCAGACGAAAGCCATACATAAAGCGCACGCCAATCACAAACAGGCTGGGACGGCGTTTAATCAGGCGGTTCGCCTTCACCACTTTATCCTGATGCTTTTTAAAGCGGCGCAGGATACGTGTGCCCCAGCGGCGACCGATCCAGTAGAGCAGCTGATCGCCGACAATACCGCCCCCCATCGCGGCCAGCACCACCCCCACGTAATGCAGCAGCCCCTCATGCGCGGCGACACCGCCCAGCAACGTAAATGTCTCACCTTCGGCGATACAGCCAATAAAAAGCGCCAGATAACCGTACTGCGTAATTAATGCGTTGATATCCAAATGCAAAATGACACTCCCTGTTCAGTGACTGTTCCTTCTAGTCTATACGCGATTTGGCTTCACTTCCGCCCTGCAGGGCGGGTCCGTTTATTTATGCTGTTTTTTTGTCCGTTCACCACGAAAATTTTGCTGCCGTTTATACTTGAGAGAACGCTGCCCCCTAAAGACGCATGCATGACCGGGCGGCCTTTCGCATCAGAGGAGTGACTGTATGAACCATGTCTGGGGACTTCTGGCGCATCCGAACCAGGAAATGCGTCATATCAAGCAAGAAAATGAGAGCGTATCGCACCATTACACCCACCATGTTCTGCTGATGGCGGCAATCCCGGTGATATGCGCCTTCATCGGCACAACTCAGTTGGGCTGGAATCTGGGCGAGGGGCAATATGTGCAACTGAACCTGGCGACCGGAATCGGGCTAGGCATTCTGTTCTATCTGATTATTCTGGGTGGCGTCGCAGTAATGGGACGCGTGATTCACTGGATGGCGCGTGATTATCCGCAGCGTCCCGGCGTTCAGCGCTGTACGGTGTTTGCGGGCTATGTGGCAACGCCACTGTTTCTCAGCGGGCTGGTGGCGCTCTATCCACTGGTCTGGCTCTGCGTACTGGTAGGCGCGCTGGCGCTGCTCTACACGGGCTATCTGCTCTATATTGGCATCCCACTCTTTTTAAATATTGATCGCGAAGAGAGCCTGCGCTTTTCCGGTTCAACACTGGCCATCGGCGTGCTGGTATTTGAAGTGTTACTGGCATTGACCGTGGTGTTGTGGGGATATGGACCACATTTGTTTTAACCGACCGCCGCCGTCTGGCGGCAGTTCTCTTTTTACGCCCGGAAACAATCTCACCAGGAAATTTCTTAACCTAAAGCGTATGATACCGCTGCCAGCTCGTGCGCCGACGTGACTGAAGCGGGCGGCCTGTGTCGGTCTGACACAGTACACAATCATAACCGGGTTTTTTTCTACGATGCCTGCAAAAATTCGTTTCACCTTGCTTTCGCTGGCGCTGCTCGTTTCAGGGCAGATTGTTTCACTTCCTGCGCAGGCGAAGACCTCGCTATCGCAACTTGCGCCTATTGCTCAGCCGCAGATCGCCTCTGGCAGTGCGATGATTGTCGACCTTACTACCAATAAAGTGCTGTTTTCCAGCCACCCGGATCGCGTCAGGCCCATTGCGTCCATTACCAAGCTGATGACCGCCATGGTGGTGCTGGATGCGCATTTGCCGATGAACGAGATGATAACCGTTGATGTCAGCCAGACGCCGGAAATGCGGGGCGTCTTCTCGCGCGTTAAGCTCAACAGCCAGATCAGCCGCCGTAATATGCTGCTACTGGCGCTGATGTCCTCGGAAAACCGCGCCGCCGCCAGCCTGGCTCATGCCTATCCCGGCGGTTATCAGGCTTTTGTACGGGCGATGAACGCGAAAGCACGGTCGCTGGGCATGACACAGACCCGCTACGTCGAACCCACCGGCCTGTCGACGCAAAACATCTCCAGCGCCCAGGACCTGGTTAAATTACTCAAAGCAACGCGGGAATATCCGCTGCTCGGCGCGCTCAGCACCACCAAAGAGGAGACGGCAGTTTTTGCCCATCCGAGCTATGCGCTGCCGTTCCGCAATACCAACCATCTGGTTTATAAAAATGACTGGCATATTCAGTTGACCAAAACCGGTTACACCGACGAGGCAGGCCACTGTCTGGTGATGCGCACTATGATCAACAATCGTCCGGTGGCGCTGGTGGTGCTGGATGCCTTTGGCAAATATACCCACTTCGCCGACGCAAACCGTCTGCGGAGCTGGATTGAGACCGGTAAAGCGGCTCCGGTGCCGGCCGCCGCGCTGGCTTATAAAAGGCAGAAGTCGGGTCAGGTCGCCAGCAACGGTGCCAGCAGTGCCGATGTTGAATAGAAAATAGCCGGTGTCGCGCACTTTGCGCACTGGCGTTACCGGCAGGCTCAGCAGGACTCCGGGAGGATGCCTACAGAGGCGTACAACGATTTTTACGTCCTGGTCCGCCCGGAATCAGACCGAAAAATGCCCTTTATTCCTATATTGCCATCCCTTGCAAAGCCCTACACTACGCGCGACTGTCGAGGGACGCTCGCCTGATTTACGTTGCCGGAATCTTACTCATATGTTTAAGCTACGATCCTTTTTTGCATTGTTAATGCTGGCGCTGGTGGCGTTTGCCCCGGCGCTGACGCTGGCCGCGGATGATACGGCCAGTGCTGCTCAGGAACAGGATGCTCCGCCGAAACTGAATGCCGCAGTTGAACTGCCGAAAATGCAGAAGATACTCGACAAAATCAAAAGTCAGGTATCCGTTGATGCTGGCGAAAACAAGCTGACGCAGCTGAATGAAATGGCGCTGGAGCTTTCGGGTAATGCCGATACGCTGGGCCAGGCGCTGATCCCCGATCGCCAGCAACTGGACGCCCAGTTGCAGGTACTGGGGCCGGCACCCAAGGCCGACAGCGGCGTAAAAGAGACGCCAGAAGTGACGCGCAAGCGTAACGCGCTGGAGAGTCAGAAAAGCAAACTCGACGACCAGATCAAACAGGCCGAAGGCATTAAAAATGGGGCCTTAACGCTGTCGTCGCAGATTGTTAACCTGCGCCGCGATCAGCTGAAAAGTCAACTGGCGCTGAACTCTGGTACCATTCTTGGGCCGCGCTTCTGGTCACCGCTGAACAGCAGTCAGGATCTGGATGGCGAGAAAATTAGTGAATTCCTGCAGGAGCTGAAGGACACGGCAGCGCTCTCATGGGAGCCGGGCTGGCGCGTGGGCAGTGTTTTCTGGCTGCTGGCGGCGCTGCTGGTGATGACGGTGGGTCGTCGCTACAGTGAGGAGTTCCTGGCCTGGGTCAGCATTCATAAATTGCCGGAAGGGAAGCTGCGCCGCAGTTTCCTGGCGGCAGCGATAGCCCTCACCACGCTGGTGGCGGTTGTCCTCACCTTTAACTTTATCGCCCTGGCCTTTACCCGCCGTGATGAGGTCTCTGAGAACGTTCAGGACTTTGTCGACCGGCTGGTGCAGCTCAGCGTTTTTTGTGGTCTGATTGCCGGGCTGGGACGGGCTTTCCTCTCTACCCGCCGACCCAGCTGGCGGTTACCGACTATCTCTAATGAAGTGGCGATGGCATTAAAACCGTTTCCACCGATTACCGCGATGCTGGTCTTTATCTTCCAGACGGTCGAGGCGTTTAACTACAGTGTTGGCACCAGCCTGAATACCACCATTTTTGCCAACGGACTGACAGCACTGCTGATTGGCAGTACTGCGCTCGCGATCAGCATGCGCACTAACCGTGTGCGTCGTCGTATGACCCAGGCGGGCACACCGCCGGAAGCACGCTCAACACTGGTCGGGCTAATCCAGATGGGCCTGACGCTGACGGGCTTCGCCATCCTTTTGTCGCTGCTGATCGGTTACGTCACGCTGGCGCGCTTCCTGAGTTATGAGGTGATCTGGTGCGGCCTGCTGTTTGGCTCGTTCTATTTCCTCAGTCACCTGCTGAAAGATGGCTGTGAGAGTCTCTTCTCGACCAGTAACGCCACCGGTCGCCGCATTCAGAGTTCACTCAACATCAATGAGCGTCACCTGCAGCAAACGGCCACGCTGCTGACGGCAATCGGTAAAACGATTCTGGTGCTCTTTGTGGCAATGGCGCTCATCAACGGAACCTTTGCCTCTTCAACACCGATAGAGTTGTTGCAAAAAGTGATTGAGTTCTGGGGCGGTAAAGGACTTGAATCCCTGAACATCGTACCGGCGCACATGGTGAATGCGCTAATCTGCCTGATTGTCGGCATCTATGTGCTGCGCTCGGTGCGCCGCTGGCTCGACACCGACTTCCTGCCAAAAACCACTATGGATGTGGGTATGCGGGTGTCGCTGGTGACGCTGTTCAGCAATATTGGCTATGTGCTGATCATTCTGCTGACCCTATCGATCATGGGGTTGCAGTGGAACAAGCTGGCATGGATTGTCAGTGCGCTGTCGGTCGGTATCGGTTTTGGTTTACAGGAAATTGTGAAGAACTTTATCTCGGGGCTGATTCTGTTAACTGAGCGACCTGTAAAGGTCGGCGATTTGGTGAGCATTAGCGGCATCGAAGGGGATATTCGCCGGATTAATGTGCGCGCCACAGAGATTCAACTGGGCGACAAATCCACGGTGATTGTACCGAACTCGCAGTTTATCTCGCAGAACGTGCGAAATGCGACAATGGGCAATGCGCAGGGTGTGGTGACGATTACGCTGACCTTCCCGCTCAACATCGACCCGGTAAAGGTGCGCGATATTCTGCTGGAGGTCTACAACGAAAATGAACGCATTCTGGAGACGCCGGAACCCTCTGTTTCGTTCAAAGATCTGACCCAGCAGGGCATTGTGCTGAGCGTCACCGGTAACGTGGCGGGTCAGCGGCAGATTGCGGGAGCGAAGAGCGATCTGCTGTTCGATATTCTGACGCGTCTGCGTAAAGAGGGCATTTTGCTCTCCACGCCGCAAACCATGATTATCGAACGCCGTCAGGTGCCGGGTGCTGAACCTGAAGAGAAGCTGGTTTAGGTGTCAAGGGGCCGACTTCTGTCGGCCCCTGAATGTTGATAAAGTCTGGCTCGTCAGCTGAGCAGGCTGCCACCATTCCGGGCGTGGTGCCCGTCGAGAAAGGAACTGGCGCATCAGTAAGGAGTCGCTCATGGGGGGCGAAAATCAGTCCGACTCAGCTGAGGTCGAAGCTTTATATATTAGCCTTGTGCGGGAATATTCCAACTAAACGGATGTGCATTATCTGCGATGCGCCGTGTCTGAGGGACAAACCGAAAATGGTGACCCTGGGTGGCCTGATGAGCAAACGGGTCCACTGGTGCTATGGCGTACTGAAGACAAAAACCGCATTTTGTGGCGGAAATTTTAGAGCATCTGTAGGTCTCTGCAGTTCGGCCATATTTTACACTGCATGGTCACAGATCTGACGTTAAGAGCAGAGCAACGTCCGTCTTGAGCGAATAGCGGACGTTGAGAAAAGGGATATTTGATGGATTGATTGTGTGGAACTAAATGGTTAACATTTGCTCTTTCGGACAAAGAAAATGACTGTTAACGATTCCCTCCTGACATTCTCTCTCGCCGCACTGTTACTTACCCTTACTCCCGGCCTCGATACGGCACTTATTCTTCGCACCGCTTGTGCTGAGGGGGGTAAGAAGGCTTTTCAGGCTGCTCTTGGCATTGATGCCGGCTGTTTTATATGGGGCGCGCTGGTCGCGTTAGGTCTTGGTGCTTTACTGGCGGTTTCAGAGGTGGCTTATACAGCGCTAAAAATTTGTGGAGCTGTCTACCTGAGCTGGCTGGGCTTGCAACTGCTGACACGCCCCCGATCGTCCTTCAGTGATGGCGATGATGACAATGGTTCTCAGGGGAACTGGTTTATCAGAGGAATGCTGGGGAATGTGCTCAATCCCAAAATGGGCATTTTCTATGTCTCTTTTTTGCCTCAGTTTATACCTGCCGGTCACTCTCCTTTAATATGGACTTTCATCCTTGTCAGTATCCATGTGGCGATTGGGACTATGTGGTCAGTCACACTTATTTTATCCACGCATTTTGCGTCAGCCGTATTGAAGAAGAGTCGCGTTATCCGGGTGATGGACAGAGCAACAGGGGGCTTGTTTTTATGCTTCGCGGCTAAACTTGCTGTAAGCACGAGGTAGCTATCGGTAAGTTATGAAGGTCCGCTTCTGGTACAAAGCGGAAGAAGGCACATTCTCTGGATGTGGACAATGAAGATATCGAGCCGCAATATCCGGAGTCGTCTGACCGGAAGGCGTGATGCAGAGCACTCCGACAGTATGCAGGCGTGTATTTTTTGTGGCACACATACTCAGGCTATACGTGTGCCAGATGAAATTTATCTGTTCGTTAAGTTGCCTGCAGCCGCACTGACCTTCACCGGCAGGCGCAGCACCAGGTTTGCTGCGGTGACATACAGCCACTTTCTGCCGTCCGCACCGCTGCATAACGCAAGATTGCCAGTATCCTGCGATGGCATCAGTATTTTCCCAAGACGCACCCCCTTCTCAGAAAAGATCTGTACGCCCTCTTTGCTGCTGCTCCAGACGTTGCCTTTCTCATCCGTTGTTATGCCGTCAGGTATGCCGGGCGTTACTTCTGCAAAAACGTGTCCGGCGGTCAGGCGTGTCCCCTCAAGCCGGTAGGCCATAATCCGGTGAGCAAGTTTTTTATTGCTGAAGTCGTGCGCCAGCTGCGTGTCAGATACGTAGAGCGTTTTTCCGTCAGGCGAAAAAGCCAGTCCGTTCGGGGAGTGCACCTCAGGCGTGCTGGCGCGTGATAGCTTGTGTGAGGAGGCGTCGTAACGGTAAACATATTCGCCATCCTGCTCGGGCTTTCCGCCGTAACTTTCTTGTTTATTCAGGACGCCAAACGTCGGGTCGGTAAACCATATCGCGCCGTCAGGTGCCACTGTCACGTCATTCGGGCTGTTAAGCCGCTTACCCGCCCAGGAATCAGCCAGCGTTGTCCACGTGCCATCAAACTTCTGACGCACAATCGCACGCCTGCCATGTGAGGCCCCAATGATGCGTCCTTTACTATCAACAGAATGACCGTTCTGATAGTCCGAGGGGGCAAGCCAGACCTTCAGCCCCTGCTTTTCTGACCAGCTCATGACCCGGTTCTGCTTCACGTCACTGAAAATAAACAGTCCCTTCGGCGTGCATACCGGGCCCTCGGCCCATACTGCTCTGTCGGTAATGAGTTCAGGATGGGCGTTACTGTCTGCCAGCTCGTGAAACGCGACGTTCTCCGTAACGATGTTTACGCCGGGCACCTCTGCCGCCACGGTGGAAAAACCCGTCATCATCAGAGCCAGCACAAAAGGCGTTTTCGAAAAGCGGTAACACATTTTTTTTTTCCTCAGTCTGCACAGGCACCTGTGTTACGAACACCGGGCTTAAGTTTAATGATCAGCTGTACGTTCGGCTCACTTCCC
The DNA here is from genome assembly GCF_037152305.1 of Pantoea sp. AS142. Classification (NCBI taxonomy): domain Bacteria; kingdom Pseudomonadati; phylum Pseudomonadota; class Gammaproteobacteria; order Enterobacterales; family Erwiniaceae; genus Pantoea; species Pantoea sp. AS142. The sequence continues at coordinate 375,611 of NZ_JBBCMO010000001.1, forward strand.
ACTGTTCGCGACACGTGCCCCACTCTTTTATCATCACTGCGGGGCCGTGAGTTGCTGTCCGCATTGAACTGCACCTCGCCCGGTCCCTGGACCAGCGTTGTGCCGTCCGTGGTCTCCACGGACCATTTTCCGGACAGAGTGATGACCCACTGCGGGCCTGGTGCATGATGCCAGTTGCCAACATAGCCTGGCGGAAGTACAGCATAGGCAATGCTCTCAACCTCATCGGGCGAAACGCCAATCCACTGCGGCGCAGAAGGTGGGGCATAGCTCTTAAACTGCAGCCCTTCAAAGCGGCAGTGTCCGACGTGCGTCGCACCCTCATCGTCAGCCCAGAGGGTGGCAAATTTTACCGGCGGCTGGGTCTGTCCGTTGCTCACCGTTCGTTCTGCTGAGTCGGCGCGGACGGCATATAATCCGTCATCGGCGCAGGCAGAAGAAATGACGGTAAATCCGCATAAAAGCGCAAGCGCGTGCAGCGTGTTATTTTTCATCCTGATCTCCTTTATTGAGTGGCGCTGAAAGCATAGCGGCGAACAGCCGAGGGTGCCCTGCAACCTGCGGATAAAAAATTAAAAGGATATATGAATACCAGATGCACTCGCCTGTGACAGAAGAGTCTGCGCGGCCGGTTAGTTTGCAGCTGGCACAGAGTAACAGACATGTCACTATTGCGAGGTCCGCCAGGAGCGAACAGCGGACATTGACTAATTGGGGCTGGATTTTTTCACATTAAACATCCTATCCCGATTATGAATCAGCCTATGAGTCTCGTCTCATCAGGAATTCGTCATGAAACACTCCATCAACGCATAGCGCATCGGCATCAGTCGCCCACTCTTTGAACCCGAAGGAACGATAAAGCGCATACGCGGCCCGGTTAGTTGTAACCACTGACAGTTTCACGGTTTTTGCTGAACTGGCGGCTTCCAGCGCCGCATCCATTAATTCTGATGAAAGCCCGGAACCTCTGTTACCGGCGCGAACATACATTCCCCAGATATTCGCCACATGACTCAACTTTAGTAACGAGTTCCTGCTAACCCCAATCATGCCCTGCAAGGAGTTGTTAACATCAAAACCACCGAAAACATGACTTGTCAGCAGCCGTTCGGCAAAGAACTGCATTGGCTTCTGACTGCATTCGCCGTAGGACGCGCCAAAGGCTTCCGGATGAAGGCGCAAAGCCTCCAGCCTCAATTCCCTGAAATCGTCCAGATCGCTTTCGATTATGCGTCGTACTGTGAATGCTTCCACTCATGGGCTCCTTGCTCTTCCAGATTTGCATTGTCAGAACCTAATTAAACCAGCATAAGAGTTCATGTGAAACTTCCGCTTCTGGCACACATCGGATCTCTCACCCAGGACTGCATTTTAAAATTAAGTTACAAAATAGATTGTTAACATTACTCAGTATTAAATAAAACAGATACAATTACAGACAGATCTCTAAAAAGACATTTATGGAGAAGCACAATGCCCGAAACCCATAGCTTAATAGCATTTGCAATGATTTCGCTCGGGATGGTATTAACTCCCGGGCCAAACATGATTTATCTCATCTCACGCTCTATATGTCAGGGGCGTGTAGCCGGTCTGATTTCATTGGGTGGAGTAGCTCTTGGTTTTGTCTTTTACATGATCTGTGCTGCATTTGGCATTACCGCAATGCTAATGGCTATTCCATATGCTTACGACACTTTGCGTATAGCTGGTGCTATCTATTTACTTTGGCTAGCTTGGCAGGCAGTACGCCCGGGTGGAAAATCACTATTTCAGGTCAAGGACCTGCCTAAAGACCCCCCGAAAAAACTCTTTATGATGGGGTTTTTAACTAACATTCTGAATCCAAAAATTGCAGTTATGTATCTATCATTATTACCGCAGTTTATCACCCCGGAACATGGCCATTTTCTAACTCAATCTTTTTTTCTGGGTTTATCACAAATAATTATCAGTGTTTCAGTCAACGCCATAATTGTAATTTCGTCAGGAACCATCGCCAGTTTCTTAGTAAGAAGGCCTTCCTTCGCTCTGATTCAACGCTGGGTAATGGGCTGTGTTCTAAGCGCTCTTGCCATTAAAATATTAAGTGAATCCCGTCGTTAATCTTATAATTAAAATGGTGATAGATTTGTCGTTATTTAAGCCGCGTTGATCATGTTCTTCTTGTTTCAGAAGCGGGGTCAAAGCACTGATACTGTTGACGCTTAATTAGCACAGCCATGTTATTGAACCTTGGGGAACACCTCTGTTCAGGGGAGTATTTATCATGCCGAAATTCTGTTTCTGAATGGAGCAGGATTTTGGGGCAGGGGCACGGCGAAAGCCACAGGTGATTTAAATCCGAGGGATGAGCGACATCCTCTTTACCTCAGCAAACAAAATGCACTAGCAGATGAAGGTTCTGATGTGCATTTTCACTGCTCATCTTTATGAAAAGGAAATCACAATTGTAATGTCCGCTTTTGGCACAAAGGGGACACGGCATAAAGATTTTGCAGATTCCCTCTGCCTTCCAGGCAAGCCAAATCAGCGCGATAGCTTAACCAGTAAAGCCGCCAGGCTCTGCCGAACTGTCCGAAGCCAGTTTACGCAGGAGCTCACCATGAAGATAATAATTCACAATACTGTCATTTATTCTGCCACCTAAAGACTGATAAAAACGGTTTGCTCCGGCGTTTGATTTCTCGGCATTCCAGCTGAGGCTGCGACACTCATGTTCAAGAGCGAATTTCGCTATAAAGCGCATTATGGATTCCCCTGTGCCTTTACCTCTCTCACTCTGGGAGACATAAAGCTCTTTGATGTGCAGCTGGCCACAGTAACGGGGAGAAGGGTAGAGGATACTGCAACACGCCAGCCCAACGATATGAGCGTCGCAGCGAGCCCTGAGCACCAGAGTACCGGAGAGCTGACTGAACAATCGATTGCGGAGGTAATTATTCAACAGTGGTTCCTGAATGATGCCCTTACCATAATAGTGCTCTTCCATCTCGGTAAAAATTTTCACCATGGATTCCCATTCATCTGGCGGACACAGTTCTACCCTTACTTCCATGTTTACTCCTTTTAGCTAACAAAACGCCACAACTGAGGTAGGAATTAGCACCATTGCAGCCACTAACAATTCGGCCCGGTTGCTGGGTTAGCCCACCGACACGCCAGAAGCGTCGTTTCAATCATGTTTTGTAGCGAACGAACAGGCCAATCCTGCGCTTTTCAAATGTTAGCATTTCAATTAAGCAATTTAGATCTGTCCGCTCTGAGCGAGAAGCGGACCTCACTATCCTGTCTATAAACGCCTGTGCCCATTAATCCATGGCTATTCAGTATATTGAAACAGGCAATTCAGCTCCTTAATGCACTAACCCATGAAAAAATGTATTGCGAATCAATATCATACCTGAGTATAACTTCATCAGATTATTGGATTATTGGAAAAGTCGCATAAACAGGAGAGGTATGATGATTTCAAAAGAAAATGCAGAGCATTATGTCTGGGGCGATGATTGCGACGGCTGGTATCTGGTAAACCGACAAGACATGCTGGTCATTCATGAAAAAATGCCGTCAGGTACTGCTGAAAAGCGACACGGGCACTCTGTCTCAAGACAGTTTTTCTTTGTGCTCAATGGTATTTTATCTATGGAGTTAAAGGGTGAAACGCACAATATTAAACCCCTGCAGGGATTAGAGATTCCCCCGAGGGCAAAACATCAAGCCAGAAACGACACGGAGTCTCCCGTGGAATTTATTGTGATTTCACATCCCACAACACGAGGGGATCGTACTGACCTTCCTTGACCCTGCTGGCAACTCACGAAAAATGGCTATGGCTTGTCATAACGTAAGTCCGAGTGGTGACGCTAACGTACCTGAGTATTGGCAACGTCCGCTCCTGGCCCGAAGCGGATGCGCGAGGAAGGTCTGTTATGAGCGACAAGTGGACTTTCTATTTCAGCTTTATGCAGATGATACGTACAGGTTTTTTTCTTCTAAGACCGGTATCAGACATTCCTGGTGTGAATTCCTTCTGAAATCACATTATTTTGTGCAGGTATTGTTGCTGTAAGGCATCTGTTCCTCTGGCTGGGCTTGAAGGATAACAAGGAGGTAATATGCTGAACCCTGGATTCGTTACAAGTAGAGCACTTGCTCATTGGCAGGATATCCCGGCTTTTTTGCCACAGTTTCAGTTTCATGAAAAACACCAGACCATCATCAGGACGCAGTCGCCTGAAAAAATCCTGTCGTTAGTAGCAGAATTCGATATTCAGCAGGATACCGTCATCCGACTGTTGATGTCGGTGCGACAACTTCCGCAACATTTCCGGCGCAATCAACAACCCCAGGCGGTTAACAGGTTTGGCCTGAACAATTTCACTCTACTCGAAAAGTCACCATCCGAGCTCTGCTACGGCTTGCGCGGACAATTCTGGCGTGCAGATTTCGGACTGGAAAACGTGCCGGATACTGACGCTTATCTGACGCCGGTCGCGCCAGGCAGCGCACAGCTCTTACTGCGCTACCGGGTGACAGAAATTAAAGAAGGGCAATATGAGTTGCGAACTGAAACGTTCATTTACTGTCCGGATCGAGCTACTCAGCTGAAAATGACTGCTTACTGGCTGGCAATACGGGCAGGTAGTGGATGGATTCGAAAAAGGACGCTTATGGCTGTTCAGTCCCGTATTTAATAACAGGAAGAGGGGCTTATGGCCGAGGCCCTTATGAGCGAGAAGCGGACCTTAAGAGCAAAAGAATAGCAAGGACCGCCTTTGTTATTAAATCTGCCTTATCTACAACTGCTGAGTTACCGTACTACCATTTTCTGAGAAAAATACCTTCGCATCGGCTCCATTTACCAGTGATATTTGAGGAGGTATATGACCAATATCAACATCATACAGTACGGGCACGGCAACATTGTCAAAAGCGGCTTTAAGGGCATCCAGATAATTATGTTTAGTTGGGTCACTTATGTCGGGTGCAGCACTTCTACCTATAAGAACTCCATTTAAATTATCAAACCAACCCTGTAATCGTAAGCTAATTAATGCGCGTGTTAATTCACAGGGAGCCATTTCCACATTTTCAAAATAGAGAATTACTCCTTGAGCGCTATTGCTCGCCTTGAACAATGGTAAATTCCCGAATGGTGTACCTGCTAACCTCGATATTATTTCGAGGCAGCCGCCAATCAGTTTTCCACTAAAGGTGAGGGAAGAGGTAACACCATCAAGGCGTTTCCACTGTGTTTTTTGGGTCAGATTGAAACCTTCATCTGACGCTGTTCCCCATTGATTTTCATCAGCCTGGAATGCTGCTGAAGAGTACTGTTCTATTACAGTTCCACGATTCGATTCCAGAATTTCCCATACAGCCTAAGTGGTGGCATCTAACTTTTGAGCGCCAAGATCCATTAAGTTTGGCCCATGCAGAGTAGCCCAGCCCGAAATCGTGGTTAGTGGAAAATGAAGTGTACTTAGATCTGAAAAACCTACAAACCATTTTGGTTCAGACCGTACTAATAGATTAAAATCAATTAAATCAATCAATTCAATTGCTAGATCGCCGCCCCAGGGGGGCATGACAGCTTTTATGTCTGGGTCAGTAAGATAAGACATTAATTCTTCAGCGCGAGAACGCTTACTTGAACTTTTATTTTTGTGCTGCGCGCGTAAACAGCTTCCTTCGCGGACCTGGAAACCTTTTTTCTTTAGGTTTTCGATGGCGAGTTCCAACCTGGGGTGCAGGTGCTCAGGTACGCCAGAAGATGGAGCTGTTACACCAATAACATCTCCCGGAACCAGCCTGGGTGGAAAGAGGACATGCATGTATAAATCCTTTTCAGAACATGTGGAAATCCATAATCCATAAATTAAGCTTGGATGTAAAATCAGCAGGCGAAGACACCGCTCATTCTTTCCATGAACCTTAGCAACGTCCGCATCTGGCACAAAGTGGACTGACGGCAGGCTAAAGCCCGCTATGAGCGAAAAGCAGACGTTTGACTCACCCCCACTGCGCGTCATAGGACATCCCAGTCACAAGCTCAGGCAGCGCCTGCTGCAGATGTTCCCTGATGAAAACCCCAATCTCACTAACCTACCGCTAAATAAAACCGACCGTTATTTGTAAATTATTTTAATGATTTCCAGTTAATGCCGATAACCACTATGAGCGGGATCGATAAAATCTTCAGCAAAGAATTTAAATGTTTTAAAATCAAAGGGTTATAAAAATGAATCATCTGAAGCTCAACAGTTATTTCATGAATTTTAAGGTGGGAACCAAACTCGGTATGGGCTTTTTTGTGGTAATTGGTGCCCTTATCATTACGGCACTGGTTGCATCTGGCTGTCTTGACACCATTCAGGATAACTCGGAAAGACGAAGTCTGACCATCGAGATGAACAGCACATTCGGCACGGCCCGCCTTAATCGCACTCTGTATCAGTACACCAATGAGCAGCAGTATGCTGATAAAAATGCCGAGGCGCTTAAACAGCTGAGAAACCAGTACAATAAGCTGGCGCAATTTAACTGGGATTCAGGGGGGAAAACGTTTCTTAATGGTATTGAAGAAGCCATGAACAGTTATGGAACGCAAAGAAACATTTTAGTTGATTATATGCAGCGCATGATGGGAATGGCTGCCTCTTTGCAGCAACTTCCGTATCTCAGTCTTGCAAAAAAGATGGATTATCTTGCTGAAGGCGGAACGCTGGCTTCTGATACGTCTTCTTTAGTGGAGCGGTTGTCGTCTCAGCTTAAAGAAGTCAATTTGCAGCTTTTGACTTTTATCAAAGTACCGGAAGATAACAGCAGAGCAGCGCTGAACATTGCCCTTGGCGATGCCAGAAAAACGGCGGTTATGCTTGAAGAGGCTAAAAACCCTGCGTTGTCTGAAGTCACCTCATCAGTCCTTAACCTTATTGATAAGGTCTCTTCTTCAGTCTCTCCCTTTGAAACGCTCTGGTCTGCGCATTATGCGGCGGCAAAAACGCTGGTAAGCAGAGGTGAGAGTTTTGACGCCTCCCTGGCAAAAATGTTTGATTATCAAAAGAAAATATCTTCTGATTTTATTAAAACGGCGCAGATTAAAATTGTCTTTTTGTCGTTACTGGCCGTGATAATAAGCATTTTATTTGCCTGGCGCATAACCCTGAGTATTAAGCGGCCGTTGTCGCAAACACTCAGTATGGCACGCAGGATCTCTGAGGGCGACCTGACTCCAACTACCGTAAGCTATCGCAAAGATGAGCTGGGGCTGTTAATGCAGGCTTTTGATAATATGCGGATTAAGCTTGAAGAAATAATCAACAACGTGCGTAACGGCGTATCGAACGTAAACAGCGCGGCCACAGAAATAGCGACAGGAAATGAAGATTTATCGTCGCGTACAGAACAGCAGGCTGCCGCAGTTGTTCAGACAGCGGCCAGTATTGAGCAACTTACATCAACGGTGAAACTTAACAGCGAGAATGCGATTTGTGCCAGCAAGCTTGCCGGGGAAGCGTCATCGCAGGCCATCCAGGGAGGTCAGGTTGTCAGCGGGGTGGTTAATACTATGGAACAAATCAGGAAAAGCTCCTCACGCATTTCTGAAATAACCCAGGTAATAAATGGCATCGCTTTTCAGACAAATATTCTGGCTCTGAATGCCGCCGTTGAAGCAGCCAGGGCAGGCGAAGATGGAAGAGGTTTTGCTGTCGTCGCGGGGGAAGTAAGAAATCTGGCACAGCGCAGCGCAACAGCGGCAAAGGAAATCGAAGGGCTTATTCATGAGTCTGTCGGTCAGGTTAATACCGGCGCTACACAGGTGGAAAATGCAGGTAAAACAATGCAGTCCATTATTGAAGCTGTGGCTCAGGTGAATGAGGTTATGAAAGAAATAGCTACTGCTTCAGATGAGCAAAACCGCGGGATCAGTCAGGTCAGTCAGGCGATGACTGAAATGGACAGCACCACTCAACAAAATGCCGCACTGGTAGAGCAGTCAGCTGCAGCGGCCGGATCTCTTCAGGAAGAAGCCGGGCGTCTGGAGCAGGCGGTGGCTTTCTTCAAAACAGAATCTGTTCTGGTGTCATCGGTGCCAACGGCTGTCATAAGAAAACTGCAAAAACCGGTTACAGCTACCTCGCATTCTTCAGTGGAAAACTGGCAGTCATTTTGACGTTACATGGGCTTAAATATGCTTGAGACGAAATCATAGCAGGCTGCGGCAGATACCTCACTTGTCAGTTAATGCAATGCAGGAATGATTTGTTAGCTCAACAGTCAGGCATCTGCTTCAACTTCATTGCCCACGTTGATGCTCGTAACGGGGACATTGGCAATGTTTACTGTTAGTCACCAGCGGCCAAAACAGAAAAGCCGGAGTGAGGGGATGAGATACGAGAAGCTGAAATTGAACCATCGATTAAGGCAAACGATCGCGTGGCGTTGAGCCCAGTATAATATGAAAAGCATTTGTCGATGCCGCCTGATGACCTGTCTCATTAGAAAAACAGTTTAATATTAAAAGTTTATACTTTTAGTGCAAAGCGAACTCACTTGGGCGTAAGGCCCGCTTTGAGCGAAAAGCGGACCCTGGCCTATAGGGTCAGGCATCAGGCGGGGCAGTTTTACAGGTTAAACGGCAGTTTTGCAAAAGATGAGAACAGATAAAGATAATTGACGAAATCTATCTGACAGGCGGCCACGGCATGAGCGAGATGAACACACTTACCGGCTTGGCTCCCCACGATATGCACTTAATACTCGATTATGGCTGCGCATGTGGACGCGTCGCCAGCTTCCTATATCCAGACAACATTGCCGTTGCTTCATCCATCCGTTGGCGATCAAGTTTATAAAATACCCAGTTTTTGAACGTTTCGAGGTCACACTTCCGGCTTTAGCCAGATTTTGTAGAGGGCCTGTCACCGTGGGCTGATTCAGACCAATTTTTTCAGTGATAAATCCGGCACACACACCATCCTTGACCAGATTGCCGTCTGCGTCGATCGTGTTCTTCTTGTTTCAGAAGCCGGGATTGAAGCAGCGATGTTGTTAATGCTCGATCTGCTAGACATGTTGTAGGGCCTTCAGGCGTCGCTGCGGTTGCGCCACTTCTTCATTATGCAAAAGTGCTGGGCGGCCGAAAAGTTGACTGCATGGTGAGCGGTAGAAATATATCTGGCTCCCGCTATCTTAAACGAGTTAATGAGGCACACACTGACGAAACGGAGCAGAGGTGCGGTCGGCTGAGAGAGTGTTGAGCCACGTACTTATCAATACTCAGTGAGAGGTTGCTGTGAAAGGTTCCTTCTGATTTTTACTCATCTGATAACTGGCTGTAACAACAGAGAGGGATCAGGCGTACGGGAAGTTAAAATCTGGCTGCAAGATCCCCTGTCTCAGTGGGAGGCGGTGCTCGGTAAAGACCGGCAAAAAAGAGGGCTCCGATCCCCTCTGTATAGACGATTTCATCCAACCTTTTGCCAGCGGCAACGTATTAAAAAGCCCCCTTAGGGGCTTAAGGTTTAAATCATCATGTGGCAAGTAGAGCCGAATCAAAATCGGTATTGCAGGCCGGCTGTAATGGTATAGTTTTTATTTGAAATACCAGCCGCATCTCCACCGATGGATGCTGAATCACCTGAGAGTCTGTCAATGATCTGAGTGCTTCCTTTTCCCTCTTCATATTTGCTGTAGGTGAATTCAGCAAATACTTTGGCATTGGGCGTCACATAATATCCAGCATCTACCGAGGTTCCGTAGTAGCGCGAATTAGTCGTTTTCTCACGGAAGGTGAGATCACGCATGTAGTGCTCGTCGTTATCGTGTGCCCGAACCCAGTCACTGAATTTAAATAAGGCGTTAAATTCAAAGTCATTAATACGATACTGGCCCGCCAGGCCAATGTAAGGCATAGAAAAACGCTGGCTGTAGCCAATACCACGTTCGCCTCTTGGGAAATCACCGGTAGAAGCACCGTTATCGTAGTTGTAAGTGCCACCAAAAGCTGTCCAGCTTAAACGGGTTTCCTGATAACCCGCCATTAGCCCTGCTTTATAGCTATCGCCCTGTAATGCCCAGCCCTTTACATTGAGATCGTATTCATTGGCGTAATTGACATCCGTGCGGGGATGGGATGAATGGTCTGTCCATTCGGACTGGTTGTCATCAAGCCAGTCATAGTCATCCATGTGACCTGAACCAGAAGCCAGAGAAGTCCAGCCTCGTGCATTCAGCGTCAGAAATGAGTAAGCATCCCAGGATAGCTCGCCTTTCAGAATAGCCACATTCTTTATTTTCCAGTCCAGCTGACTGATTTTACGGCCTGTGTCAGGGTCATAAACCATCTCATGCGATTTCCCGCTCAGCATCCCGGCTGACGTCGAGACTGTAAAGCTTTCCGGGGAAAAATTCGGTGAAAAACGACCTGATTCAGCGCAGGCTCCGCCTGAGAGAGTCGCCATCATCATCACTGCAACAGTGCTTTTTTTCATTTTAAATTCCATATCCATAAAGGTAATCCTTGTACAGCAGTTCCGTTCTTTTCGTAGCACGGTTGCTGCGCTCCTGAACTCATACAAGCCCCAGAATGTTGACGAAACCCTGCGACACGACTTACAGGAAGCCGTAGGCCTATCACCTGACATTTTCGCTCGCATTTTGGAACCGTTAAGGCAAATTTCTTCATCGGCTTTTTTTTAAAAAACATTAATTATTTTTGTCATTCCGCAGGTCGTCATTCACGACGTCATCTTTTGGCCACCCAGTGATTTCTTTTCAGGTGAGCAGCCGTTGCGAATGCCTGGTATCCGCCTGGCGTAAAACGGAAATATGAGAACATCACTACAATTGTGAGTGTTATTTCCCGGAGATTGGTTCCCAGGGCACCAGCAAAATGCGCTGCTGCAATGTCCGCTTTTGGCACAAAGCGGACGTCTGACCTGAATGATCATCTTAGATCTGAAGACTGACGATGAATGGTACTGCACGTTCTTAAATGCCGCTCACCAGCATGGAGGTGCCAGATGATGTTGAAGATGGAGCAGATGCTTAAAAGGCGCGGTAAGCAAGGCGTAGCCTGTGACAGTCGTATAAATCCTGCCATACCTTTACCTGAAGCGTCATTCGGGCTTTCAACAATGCAAATGTTTATGTAAGCCCTTTTAACCCCGATGAGCGGGCTTTGTGGCGCTGGAGAGGTAAAAGACGAGATTTCCGGGGGGGGATAAAAAACACCTTGCAGCGATAGGCACGGAACTTAACACGGTAGCTGACATGCCCGCCCCGCGCCCCTCATGGCACGGAACGCTTTCCTCTTCGGGCCGTCTTCCCCGCGCTTTATAGTTTCTCCATTGCTGCCAGTTTCACCCTGATTCAGGGGGAGCAGTAATCTGAAGGTTGACGTGAGCCGGCCTGTTTTATACTCACTTTCTACCTGGAGAGCGGGCCACATGAGGCAATATCCGGCAGCGCGTTACCACCGGATGTGATTGCATCTGATGCGGCTACCCCACAAGCACTGCGGTTTTACAGAGATTCAACCCGGCTGGTGCGCTGGCCGTCATGCTTCACCGAGCGAATTATCACGGCACTGCTGACCTGCGGCAGTCTGTTGGAATCATAGCGCTGCCAGTTGGCACCGTTGTCCAGGCTGTACTCCAGCGTAACGCCGGGCAATGCCACATTCATCGACAGGATGCCATCAACGATTTTTGCTCCCGGTACCGGCAGGCGATAATCAATGCCCGCTTTATCCAGCTTCGCCCGTTCCCCTTGTCCCAGCAGATTGGCAAATCGCTGCCAGTCATGCAGGCGCGCCTGCTGATCGACGAGATGGGTCTTACCCCCGGTATACTCCTGACCCGTCTGGTAATCCCGCTCCCAACTGGCGCGGTGTCAGCTTCGTTCCGCTACCGCAAACAGGCGTGGAAAAATCATGTGTTCCATTTGTGCGTCGGTGCGTACGGTTTCGCTCCACAGTTGGGCCGAGAGTCCATAAGCACCGCTCCAGGGTTTCTCTGATTTGGCGCTGAAAACGTTGCCGTGGCGATCCACTGAGGTTTCAGCATTTTGCGGCAAGTTATCCAGAGCGAAGCTAAAGATTTTACGCTCGTCGTTGAAGCGCGTGCCCCCCTCAATACAGGGATTGAGATAGCTGGTGCGGTCGTAAAGTTGCACCGAGGTGGTATTGGCGCCGTCGGTGGGATCGATCAGGCGATACGCACTGGCCTGTTCCGGCTCTCCCGCCTTCATCAGCCGCTGGTAGCGTGCTTCCATGGCGATGACTGCCGCACGGGCATGGGCGGGCCTATCGATTTGCGGGATCACCTGAATGTGGCGGGCCTGCGCATACTTCACAATTTCTATGTAGTCGGCGCGACGGAAATAGCCGCTGCCGTTGTTATCGCTCAACGGACCGGACCCGAGCTGAGGCAGCAGACAGCGCTGTTCGGTCAGGTCATGACAGCGTTTAGCCCCTACGTCAGTCAGTTCCGGTAAGCCGGGAATTTCAATCCGCCAGCCCTCATCGTCACTGAGGTGAAAGTGGAAGCGGTTCATCATCCACGCCGCCATTTGATCCAGCAGCCGCATGACCGTCTGTTTACTGTGAAAGTTTACGGGCCACATCAAGAAATGCGCCGCGATAGGCAAAGTGCTGCGCATCATGGGCTTCCAGCGTGGCAATACGTGGCGCGCCTTCACCGGGTATCAGCGAAAGAATTGACATCAGACCGTAAAAAGCACCGGCAGCATCGTAGCCCACCACCACGCTGGCACGTCGGGGAGGGTATCCAGAGCGTATGCGCCCGATTTAGCCTGCCTGCCGCTGAAGTGACCTGGTTTGATTTGTGTCGTGACGGCAAACCCATCAGGCTCTTCTTTCAGGCCGAGCAGGATCAGACGCTGTTTCACCGCCTCTCCTGTTTCACGTGTCAGCCCGTTAAGGGATAGCCTGACGCCACGGCTGAGATCGGCCTTCTGCGGGTGGAGTTTCACCTCAAGTGGCGTTGGTGTGATTTGACCGCGCAATGCAGAGGCGGGCAGAGTAGCAACATCGCTGTTTTTCTCAAACCGGCTGGCGGGCTGCATCAGGACAATATGATCATCGGCACTGTGTTGATCACCCAATGACAACACAAACTGGCTGGGTTCTTCATGATCGGTACTGGCAATAATTTTGGGGATTGCCTGCCCGAACGTGACATACCAGCGCGGCATTACATCGGTAATAAACCGTTGCCAGTATTCATTAACGATGGGAATCTGCACCGATTCGCCCGCACCAATGCCGGTGAACGTCTCGGTCGGCTCCAGCCGGGTTAAGTCACCGACCAGGTGGGTCATTTTAAACTGATCGTTATCGACACGCAGCGTCTGGTGGACATTGCTCATGTAGATTGCCCAGTGTTTGTCAGTGAGGGCAGGGCCGTTATTGGTCAGAGTAATGGTGGCGCGATTGCAGGCGGCATAGTCGGCACCCAGCGCGGCGCAGTCAATACCCTGCAGGGCGGCCTGATTATCGTTCACCTGATAAGTGACGCCAAACTGGCTGATTTGATTCACCACCTGCTGTGCTGACAAGCTGGCGTGGACTGAGACTGCAACGCCCAGCAGAGTGAGCGCCATAAGACTTAACTTTAACATGTTGATTCATCCTTGCTGCTGAAGAGATATCCGGGAATTAGCAGGGCGTCAGAACAGCGTAAACGGCACGATAACCATAAATTTGAGGTCCTTCTCATCCTGAAAAATGTTGCCGTAACCGCCGCTGTAACTGGGCAGGTTGCTGTGGTTGTCGTAGCGGGTGTTGCGCAGTCTGAACTGGTTATCTTTGGCGCGGCCCTGCTGGATTTGATAGATCAGATCAAGGTTCCAGGCGGACTCCTTCAGCCGCTGACTCTGGTCAACGGTGGGCAGCGTGGCGGGTCTGGCATCCCAGCTCCAGACGTAGGATGCGCCCACTTTCCATCCCGCCAGTTGCCACGGCATTAAGTCGAGCATCGCACCGGCAAAGATCGCTTTTTCGCTATTGGCGTTCCAGTCGGAATGGACGTCCCACCAGATATCCAGTCTTCCCTTTGAACTGGCGTAGCCCGGCGTCATGCGTTGAAGGAAGAAACCCTGATTACCCTCTGCTTTGACCCAGCTACCTTCGAGGCGCAGATCAACCGGGCCGACGGTATAACCGACCGTGATCGCCTGTAGCCTGGCCATCATAGACATCGCGGGGGTTAGCGGCCCCGCCCGCCACGTTGTCGTGCGCGCCGTAAAACTGATAGCTGACACTGAGTGCATTGCCGTAAGGGGTGGCTGACCTCGATGCTTTGGTAAAGTACTGATCCATATAATCTGCTGCCTGACCCCGTGCGCCCTCCAGCACCAGATTATGTTTGAAGTCATATTTCATGCCGAACGAATGCAGGTGGCTGATATGGGTTTTGCCATCAGCCTCGCGGAAATCATATCAATCACGATACCAGGGGGCTTTATATTTATCGCTCCACATCCAGGAAAGCGATAATTTTCCCGCCTGCTGGAAATCATACAGCGCACCCACTTCAATGCCGCGATAGGTTCCGGGTAAAAACGCCAATGCGGCGCAATGATTGTCTGGCCGGTTAGCTGAATATAACCGTCACGTAACCAATAATCGTTATATTTCAATTTCAGCGCGGCTTTATAAATCGAGACACCACCGCTGTCACCATTCCACTTTTCATCCCAGCGCATACGCGCCTAACTGAAGCCAATTTCGTCGGGTGCGGCGGGACCGCTGCTGGCGAGTTCGTCTGCGCCAAAAACCGCAACGTCCAGACCGATCCACTCTGCGGCATAGCCTGACTGGTAGTCGAGATTACTGTTGAACGTGGCGTGATGTAAATTCGCCCGGTACTGCCCCCGATATTCACTGGATGGGTCAATATCTTTACGGTCTCGCTGGCGCTGCCAGTAAAAAACATTCCCTTTTAACGATGCGGCCTCAATAAATCCACTGGCATTCGCCGGAGATAAATTTATTGCTGTCAGCGCTAGTGTCACAGCGGGCATTTCTATTAAGGCTAACGCGTAATTAATTTTTCGCATGACCATTCCTCCCTGAATGAAATTAATATGCTTGCACAGAATATTATTTTTGTGGCGACAATCTATTTTTCGCGACGTGAATTATCAATTGGTGGCAGGGTATTTTGTGAGGTATTACGCAGAATCCGATGACAGAAAATAAAGCAGGTGCAATATGGGAGAGGAAATCAATTTTTTGATATCGATGATAGCGCAGAGCAGGGGTGTCGCAACGGGGGCGGCAGACGAGCCGGTGAAGCAGACTCTGTGACGATCAGCCTGCTCAGGCAAGCAGGCTGACCCATAACGCGCTTACACCTGCTTCACCGCCCATCCCTTTTGTTTACTGGTTTTGCCAATGCCAGGATTGAAGCTATTGGTGGGATCGAGCTGGCGATAGAACGCCGCCAGCTGTGGTTTTGCCTCATAGAGATGACCGACGTTATGTTCAGCGGGATATTCCGCGCCCCGCGCCTGAAGGATCTCCAGCATCTGCGCTTTCAGCGCATGCACATCGACGCCTTTTCTGACGATGTAATCCTGATGGAAGACGTGACAGAAGAAGTGACCATAGTAGAGGCGATGGCTCAGCGAGGTGCGGATCTCATCGGGCAGGGTTTCGAACCAGTCAGTATCGTTGCGACGCAGGGCGATATCCAGCGCCAGAATATCTTCGACTTCATCAGCATGCACCGCGTGGTAGCGCACTGCCGCACCTGCCGCGGCAAAGCGATGCAGAAAGGCATGCGCACCTTCTTTACCTTCACACTCAAAGTACTCGCCACCGCCTTCACGGAAGTAGTCGCGCAGGTAGTTACGCGCTTCCGCCACGCCATCGCCCGACATCTTCAGCATCAGATGGTGTTCATATTTGTCGCGATACTGCTTCATGCGTTTGGGCAGATGCGCCGGAAACAGTTTACTCAGGCGCTGTAACAGGCGATCGCTGAAGTGTGGTTTAACGAATGAGAGTTTGCTTAGCCAGGCATCAATCCGCCCCTTCAGTGTGAAAAACAGCGGCATCTTGTCGGTGCCCAGCTTGTCGATCATCAGGAAGGTATCTTTGCCGTAGACTTCCGCAACGTCATAGATGTCGCGGTGCATATATTCTCCCGCTACCGGCAGATGGGTGAAATGCGCCAGTATGTGACGGCGGATATCGTTAAGGACGCCGGGTTCGTTGGTGCCGATATAAAACACCTGCTGCTGGGGTTCGCGGGCGAAGGTATCGAGTCGCACCGCGAATACCGCCAGTTTCCCGGCACAACCGGACGCTTCAAACAGGCGACGCGCATCCGCGTTATAGCGGGCGGGCGTATCCGCATCCACTTCACGAACCCGATCGGCATATTCATGATCGGAGGCGTGACGGCCATCGTGCTGCACATCTTCAGGCTGCCAGCGGTCGTCATCCAGCCGCCCCAGAATCTCTTCCGGTGACGTCCCAAGATCGATGCCCAGATGGTTCACCAGCTTCAGTTTTCCCTGCGCATCAATCTGGGCAAACAGCGCCATTTCGCTGTAGGCCGGTCCGCGCTTGATCAGCGACCCGCCGGAGTTATTACAGATGCCGCCCAGCACCGAGGCACCAATACAGGAGGAGCCAATCACCGAGTGAGGTTCACGTCCCAGCGGCTTCAGCGCTTTTTCCAGCTGATAGAGTGTGCTGCCGGGAAACGCCAGCACCTGCTGGCCTTTGTCGATCAGCTGAAGCTTATCCAGCCGCAGGGTGCTGACAATCACCAGCGGACGATCGTAATCGTCGCCATGCGGCGTCGAGCCTTCTGTCAGGCCGGTATTCGCCGCCTGCATCAGGATAATGACATCCGCATTCACCAATGTTTGCAGTACCCGCCAGAGCTCCAGCAGCGTACCAGGAAACGCCACCGCCAGCGCCTCGCCTTCGCCGGAGCGAAAGCCTTTGCGATAGCGGGCGGTCTGTTCAGGTTCAGTCAGCAGATGGGGGGGGCCGACCAGGCGGCGCAGGTCAGAAAGCAGGGCAGAGGTTTGTATCATGAGCAATTCCCTTGTCTTATCAGTGCGATCTAACTGTAGCACGTCAACTCACCTCAGCGCAGTGTGACAGCGGCAGCTACCTGCTATTCTCATCTTGTGGCACACTGCCGCCTGTTTATTCGCTATTGCGCAGTTACTTAAGAGAACCCAACCTGATGAAATGGATTTACTCTGTTAGTCTCGCTGTCTCCCTCGCGATGCAACCGGCATTGGCTGAGGCAGTGCCAGGTAACCACCCGATGACCGAACAGGCGCGGGATGCCTTCGTCAACCAACTGCTAAAAAAAATGACGCTGGACGAGAAGATCGGCCAGCTGCGTTTGATCAGCGTCGGACCTGATAATCCCAAAGAAGCGATTCGCGACATGATTCAGAAGAGTCAGGTTGGCGCGATTTTTAACACTGTCACGCGTCAGGATATCCGCGCGATGCAGGATCAGGCGATGCAGCTCAGCCGTCTGAAGATCCCGCTGTTTTTTGCCTTTGATGTCATTCACGGTCAGCGCACCATTTTCCCGATTCCCCTAGCCCTGGCGGCCAGCTGGGATCTGGAGGCAGTAAAAGAGGTAGGGCGCGTCTCCGCCTATGAAGCGGCCGACGATGGTCTGAATATGACCTGGGCACCGATGGTCGATGTCAGCCGTGAACCGCGCTGGGGCCGGGGATCCGAAGGTTTCGGTGAGGATACGTACCTCACCAGCGAAATGGGTCGCAGCATGGTGCAGGCGATGCAGGGAAAAAGTGCCGCCGATCGCTACAGCGTGATGACCAGCGTTAAGCACTTCGCACTCTATGGCGCGGTCGAGGGTGGCCGGGATTACAACACCGTGGACATGAGCCCGCAGCGCATGTTCCAGGATTATCTGCCGCCTTATAAAGCGTCACTGGATGCGGGCAGCGGTGGGGTGATGGTAGCGCTAAACTCGATCAATGGCGTACCGGCTACGGCGGATAGCTGGCTGCTGAAAGATCTGCTGCGCGATAAGTGGAAATTCAAAGGCATCACCATCAGCGATCACGGCGCTATCAAAGAGTTGATCAAACATGGCGTCGCCAGCGATCCGCAGGAAGCGGTGCGCATCGCCCTGAAGTCGGGCGTTGATATGAGCATGAGCGACGAATATTACAGTAAATATCTGCCGGATCTGGTGAAGAGCGGCGACGTCAGCATGGCTGAAATTGATGATGCGGCACGCCACGTGCTCAACGTCAAATATGATATGGGTCTGTTTAACGATGCTTACAGCCATTTAGGTCCGAAAGAGAGCGACCCGCAGGACACCAATGCGGAAAGCCGTCTGCACCGGGCTGAAGCGCGCGATGTGGCGCGTAAGAGCATCGTGTTGCTGAAAAACCGGCTGGAAACGCTGCCACTCAAAAAATCGGGCACCATTGCCCTGATTGGCCCGCTGGCAGACAGTCAGCGTGACATTATGGGAAGCTGGTCAGCGGCGGGCGTGGCGAAGCAATCCATTTCGCTACTGCAGGGCATGCGCAATGCCACTGAAGGCAAAGCGACGCTGCTCTATGAGAAGGGCGCCAATGTCAGCGACAACAAGGGGATTCAGGCGTTCCTGAACCTCTACGAACCGGCGGTCTCGGTGGATGCGCGTTCGCCGCAACAGATGATTGACGATGCTGTCGCCAAAGCAAAGCAGGCAGATGTGGTGGTTGCCGCGGTGGGCGAAGCGCAGGGAATGGCGCATGAAGCCTCCAGCCGCAGCGACCTGGTGATCCCGCCAAGCCAGCAGACGTTATTAGCCGCGCTTAAAGCCACCGGTAAGCCGCTGGTGATTGTGCTGATGAACGGACGTCCATTGTCGATAGTGAATGAAGATCGCATAGCAGATGCCGTGCTGGAGACCTGGTTCAGCGGCACCGAAGGTGGCAATGCTATCGCTGATGTACTGTTCGGCGACTATAACCCGTCGGGCAAACTGCCGGTTTCCTTTCCGCGCTCAGTCGGTCAGATTCCGATCTATTACAACCATCTGCCAACCGGCCGGCCTTACAACTTTGCTAAGCCAAACAAATACACATCGCACTACTACGATGCGGTTAACGGCCCGCTCTATCCGTTTGGTTACGGCCTGAGCTACACCACTTTCACCGTATCGCCGGTAAAAATGTCCTCACCGACCATGCCACGCAACGGCAGCATCGAAGCCAGCGTCACGGTGACCAACAGCGGTCAGCGCGATGGCGCGACGGTGGTGCAGATGTACCTCAACGATCCGGTCGCTTCCATTAGCCGTCCGGTGCAGGAGCTGCGAGGCTTTAAACGCATCATGTTGAAAGCGGGCGAGTCGCAAACCGTGACCTTTAAAATCGACGTCGATGCATTGACGTTCTGGAACCAGCAGATGCAGCACGTTGCGGAGCCTGGTAAATTCAAGGTGATGATTGGACTCGATTCCGTTCGTACTGAGGATGCGCAGTTCAACTATTTATAACCGTCAGCCTTTCCCCTGAATGCAGGGGAAGGTGATGCGGCGCGTCGTTAGCGTCCTGCGACCACGCGCCGCATCATATCCACTATCAGAGCTGCCATGATTAATCTGCGTGATCGCATTCAGCAGCAGGTATTCCGCCTTAATGGCCTGTCGATGAATGAATTTGACCTTTCTCAACCGCCTGGCGATCCCGGTCTGTTTGGCCCGGACAGCGTGATCTGGCGCGTCCACGGTGACTTCACCTCCATGATGTGCGGCGGAATCAGCGCGCTGCTGTTGCAGATGCTGCATCCGGCTGCGCTGGCGGGCGTTTGGGATCACTCCAATTTCCGCGAAGATATGATGGGCCGCCTGCGTCGCACCAGTCAGTTTATCGCCGTGACCACCTACGGGAATCAGCAGGATGCACAGACGTTGATCGACCGGGTGAAACGCATTCATCTTAACGTCAGCGGCGTCGACAGCGCCGGTAAACCCTATGCCGCCAGCGATCCGCATCTGCTGACCTGGGTGCATGTGGCGGAGACCAGCCGTTTTCTGGCAGCACACCTGCGCTATAAAAATCCGCGGCTCGGCCGCGCCGAACAGGACCGCTACTATCAGGAAGCGGCGCAGATTGCCGAAGCGCTGGGGGCGGAGCGGGTGCCGAAAAGCGTCACTGACGTAGCGGACTATTTGCAACAGATGCGGACGGAGCTGCGCTTTGATCAACGTACTGCCGAAGTGACCCGATTGCTGATGAATGCCCCCGCACCAAGCTGGCAGGCAAAACCGGTAATGAAAGTGATGCTGAAGTCAGGGTTCGGGCTGATGCCCGCGTGGGCGCAGGCGATCTCCGGCCGTGAGATTGGCCGCTTTCAGCAGACGATGATTGACCAGAAGATTAATGCGATAGCGGTGGGTTTGCGGTGGTCGATTCAGCGCGGAGCCTTGTATCGGGCGAGGGTACGGATGGGAAGGGAGCCGGGCTGATGGGGCCGGTCATGGCCACTATCTCTGCAACTTCGGCGTTTTTTTGCGGTTGACAAACCCATTCCGGCAGTCGGACGGTGCAGGAAAATAAAAAGGGGGACGGTAGTCCATAAAGAGAGTACGCAACCACAGTAATTAAGAGCAGACGCTGGGGAGATGCTTTTGATGTGACAGTTAACGTATTGAAGCTCAATCAGGGCAGACCGATAGGTGTAAATGCCAGCGTCTGCTGTGTTCCGGCGGCAGCCAATAACATTAGCTCACGCATATTCAGAAGAACTCGCCCCCAGAGGGGAGTAGACCCGGATATCACTCCGAACAGGCTCTCCCGGTCCATCAAGGTAAATGCTGATACCCCTATTATGATTCTCTCTTTTGAGATAGACAGGTACCCCGGCGTGGACCGGGGAAAGGGCAGCTGTGGATTCAGGACAGCTTCTGGTCAAATAACCAGTCTCTGGCTGCGCTGATATAGAAAAATTTTCTCGCGGATGCCATGTGATCAACCTGTTTAAAGGTCAGAAACGTAATGTTACCGTTCTGCCGGAGGTAACCGTTGACCTGGTCTGTGAGTGCATGCTGGTTCCCCGTTGGGAAGATCAGCGTTGGATCAAGAAGTTCACCCGACCGCACGACTTTGCCGCCGGCTTTTTCCCAGACCGGAACGCATTTTTCGTTCCACGGGGTCGCTTTATTATCGTCAGATCCCGTAATGATAAGCAGCTTCTGGCTGGCAAGCGTGACGACATCTGCGGGTCGCTGCTGTCCCGCTATAATGAGTCCGCCGGCAAAAATGCCAGGATGCTTCGCCATTAGCCACAGCGAGGTCATTGCGCCCATTGACCAGCCGGTGCAGTACACCCGTTTAGGGTCGATTCGGAGCACCTTGTCACGGCGGTCTTCCAGGTTCGGGTTGCCGTAATTCCATGTGTTCTTCAACAGTGACTCGACGAGTCGGAAGGTATTTTCAACATCGCTGGTGTGCTCCCAGTAGTCATTCATGGTAGTGCGCTCATAACGTGGCGTGATGACAACGCACTCATGACGCGCCTGCTCCTCAGGCAGCCCCCAGATGCTGGCAATACACTGTTCGGTCAGCGTCTGACGGCAGGTGCCGTCATAGCTGGTTCCTGAGTGGGTTACGGCGAGCAGCAAGGGATAGGATTTATTTTCCCCGCCGGGCTTAAGAAAGGCGTCAGGCAGAAAAATACTGTATTCCAGCCAGGCTGAACGTGAATCGTCCCACCACCAGTGGTTCTGCTCCCAGCCATCCAGCCCACGCGTCACCACATTGTTTCCCCGCGTTTCCTGGTTGCTCCACACCGTCTTACTGGCTGGATAGTTTACGCCTGCTGAGGTTTTCACCGCCCGCAGCTGAACCAGCTCAACCCGATCACTGTCGGTGGTCGGAAGACTCAGGTCTTCGTCGCGCTGTAATTCAATGATCACGTATTTCCCCGTTACCGTTTTTTCAGAAGGCAGCATAGCCGGACGGGAATTGGTGTAGACGCGAAGGATTTCCCGTTTAATGGCGGCAGCCTGCGAAGCGTTTTTATCCAGCGTCTGAGGCATGCCGGGGAAGTAACCCTCTGTAGCAGGGATAACGCCTGCCCAGAAGCTGGTGGCAGTCAGAGTTAAGGGATCGATCGCGGTATCGTATTCGGCCGCGATGCCGTAAACCTTTTCTCCTCCCCCGGTTACTTCGGTGAGGGCAAAAATGCGCTGTAGGCCGGGGCCGCGGTTGGTTGGTGTTTGCGCGTCGTCAGATCCCGTCGCCGCTGCCATGAATCCGGTTCCAGTTGCGGCATGTGACTTCACCATTGCCCCGCTCATCAATGCGCCCGTGATAGCCGTACCCGCTGCCATGAAGCTCCGTCTGCTTATGTTTGCCATGCCGTTCTCCTCTGAATCTGTGATTGCCACGCGAATAAACACCTTCACGCGGATAGTTGTCCCGCTATACCGCCTGAACAGACCCGTCCATCAGGCATCATAGCGGGCCTGGAGGGCCGATCTGGCATTGAAGCCTTTTCATCGTATTTAAACTGAGCAACGATAACTCTTGCGGCGATTACTGCCGCCCGTTGGGTAGAAGATGAAAGGAGAGCTTCATAGGTGTAGCGATCATAGCTGGTTTTTTCGGGCAAATATTGTGCCGCACTGTCGGCCAGGGTGACGAGAAAAATGTGCTCAAAAGGAGAGGCGGCGCGAATCTTCGCGCCTGTAAAACGTCGCCACCCGGCCACTGCCCGATAAGCCGAACCCCAGCAAAACCCGTTTGCTGCCAGCGTGGCTTATCGCCCTGCCAATGCTCGTCAGGAATAAAAGGTTGCCAGCCTGACGGGTGCGGTTCAACCCGATGAGCGAATAATTTGCGCTTTACGCTGACGCCGATCGCTCCAGATGTTAAAAATTCCTGCCAGCGCCACTATCGCCGCACCGGTAATGGTCGATGGGCCGGGGAAGCTGTTAAGGAACAGCCATCCAATGACCATTGACCATACCAGCGTGGTGTAATCAAAAGGCGCTAATAACGAAGCATCAGCATAGCGCAGGCTCAGGGTGACCAGGATTTGTGCCATCCCGCCGAAGAAACCACAGCCGATGAGCAATAACAGCTGCTGCGGGGTCGGCATTGTCCAGCCAAACGCCAGCGTCGTCAGGCCAATCAGCATGGTCATGAGTGAAAAGTAGAAGACTATCGCGCCGGGTTGTTCAAGACCATTCAGAAAACGGATTTGCACCATAGAGGTCGCAGTGCACAATGCCGCAATCAGCGCAAAAATCGCGCCGAGTCCCGCGCCCGCGGCCACGCTATCGCCCGAGAAGAGCGCGCCGCTGGCGGCAAGGTTCGCGGAGAGCATCAGCAGGATGCCGGAAAAACCGACCAGCACTGCAGCCCAGCGCGATAAACGCACCTGCTCTTTTAATAGCAGCGCCGCCATAATCACCGTAAACAGCGGCGCGGCGTAGCTGATCGCGGTGGCGTCTGCCAGCGAGATATAGACCAGCGCCAGATAATTGAAATACATACCGCCAGTGCCGGAAAAACCGCGTATCAGGTGGCCGAAAATATTGCGTGTTTTCAGGCTGGCGAGAATATTGCCTTGCAGTTTTAACCAGATTAGCAGCGGAAGTAAGGCGACGAATGAGCGGAAGAAAATCACCTCACCGGCTGGGATCGTCCCGCCCAGCCCTTTGACACAGGCCAGCATCAGTGTTGCGCAGAGCGCCGACAGGATTTTCAGTAATACGCCAAGTCTGCCATTCATGGTTGTGCCTTTTATGCGGATCATTTTGCTGCTGTTAGTTTTCCCCAATCCGCACTGCGGGACGTCATATAAATTGCGTATCGCCCGACAGGGTTTCCCTCTTACTGGCTTTTCCGCAAAGCCGATATAGTCCAAAGCTCTCGTCACAGGTGAATAAACACGCTCGGGGAAAATGATAATGACATTGAAAAAAGGCGCTTACGTTGCACTGGCCCTGCCACTGATGCTGGCCGTTTCATCAGCAAAAGCTGACCTGCTGTCTGATATTAAAACGCGCGGCGAGCTGAAATGCGGAGTCTATTCCGATGTGCCGCCGTTCTCTTCACCGGACCCGCAAACCCGTCAGTTGGTGGGCATGGATGTGGATCTGTGTCATGCGTTGGGCAAGCAGATGGGGGTGAAAGTGGTCCTGATGCCGACGTCGGTAGAAGCGCGTATCGCGGTGATTGCCACCGGCCGTGCTGATGTCTTGATCGCCAACCTGGCCTATACCAAAACGCGGGGTAAGCAGATTCAGTTCAGCGATCCTTACTACGTGGCGAAAGAGATGCTGCTGGTGAAACAAGCCAACGGGAACAAGACGCTGGAAGAATTTAAAGGTAAACGTATCAGCGCGACTAAAGGCACCACCTCAGAACAGTCAATTCATCTTAAAGGCGGCAAAGCGGTAACGTTCCAGGACGCGGCGTCAGCATTCCTTGCGCTACAGCAGAACAAGGTGGTGGGATTTGTCACCAACACCATGACCGGCATCAAAATGATTTCGCAGGCGAGGAAAGATGGCATCGAGCTGGCGATGATTAAAGAGCCGATGGCGCTGGAGCCGATTGGCGTCGGAATGAAACGTGACGAACCGGCGTTGCTGGCCAGCGTCAATGCCAGCCTGAAAACGATGGATAATGAAGGTGTGATTGACCACATCTGGGAGACCTGGATTGGACCCAAAACCGAATACAAAATGGTGCGTGAAGAGCGTGTCCAGCCGCTTTCCAGCCTGAAATTCGAACCACTGGAATAACGGATGGTTGCTTTGGTGAGTGAACTGAGAAACCATGCTATCCCTGTTGCTACGGCAGAGGATGGAGAGAGCGTCACTCTCTCGACCATGGGCGGTCGCGCATGGCTGGTGGAAGCGCCGGGGGCATTTGATTTGCCTGCCCAGCGCCGTATCTGGTCACTGGCGCGGCTGCTGGCACAGCGTAATGATGTCGAGTCGCTCATTCCTGGCGTGACCAACCTGCTGGTGTTGTTCCGCACTATCCAGCCTGACAGTGAGGCGGTAGAAACCCAGTTGCGGGCTTACTGGCGTCAGGCGCAGGAAGTGCATCCGCAAGGGCGGCTGATTGAGATTCCGGTATGCTACGGGGGTGAACACGGCACTGATCTGGATGCGGTGTGCCGGCATAGTGGGTTTTCCGCGCGTGAGGTAATTCGGCGTCACTATCAGGGTGAGTACACCGTATTTGCACTCGGCAGCGCTCCTGGATTTGGATATCTGCATGGACTTGATCCTGCGGTGGCGACGCCGCGTAAGAAAATACCGTCACTCAACATGCTGAAAGGCACAGTCACTATTGGCGGTGCGCAGGCGGGGGTATCGGTGCTGACGGGTCCCAATGGGTGGAATGCTATCGGTTATGCCGAAATCGAAGTCTTCGACCCTTATGCGGAGAGCCCGGCTCTGCTGGCGCCAGGTGACACCATCCGTTTCCTGCCAGAGAGGATTGAGCTGTGATTGAGATTGAACGAAGCGGTGCGCTCAATACGGTGCAGGATTTGGGGCGTCCCGCCTGGCGACATCTGGGCGTGTCGGTAAGTGGAGCAATGGATACGCTGGCGCTGCGCGCCGGTAACCTGTTGGCAGGTAATGACGAAAATGCCGCCGCTATTGAAGTACAGATGTTTCCGTTTCGCGTGCGTTTCCTGCGTGATACCCGTATCGCATTGACAGGCGCGGACTGCCGGGCGCAACTGGATGGCGAAGCGCTGCCGCCGTGGTGGGGCTGCCAGGTGCGCAGCGGTCAGGTGCTGGAGCTGCATTATCCGCGTGTCGGCGCACGCGGTTATCTCTGTGTTGCGGGTGGGATTGATGTGCCGGAAGTGATGGGTTCACGTAGCACCGCGCTGCGCGGCAGTTTCGGTGGTTTCGGTGGTCGTCAGCTACAGCGCGGAGACCGGTTGCCGTTGGGGGAAGCCAGCGTGCTGGCATTACCGGCACATGGAATGGGCATCGCGCCGCCCCTGGTCGCGCTGGCATCGGTGTTTCCGTTCAACCGCGACGGGCATATCCAGTTGCGTGCTATCCCTTCCGGTGAATATCCGTTGTTCGCCGCCGACCATGACCGTTTCTGGCAACAGAGCTGGCAGGTGTCAATGCAAAGCAATCGTACTGGCTATCGTCTCGCTGGCGCGCCAATTCAGCCCTCTAAAGTGGTCGAAATGCGCTCCTATGGTTTGATTCCTGGCATTGTGCAGGTGCCCCCTGCCGGAGAGCCAATTATCCAGCTAAGCGACGCTAATACAGCAGGCGGTTACCCGAAAATCGCCTGCGTGATTGAAGACGATTTATGGCGCCTCGGCCAGTTGCAGCCGGGCCAGTCGCTGCAGTTGGTTCGCAGTGACGCGCGCGAGGCGCTGGCGATTAAGCAAGCAGTGGATGCGTGGCTGAACCGTGTGCGCTGCGATGTGCCATCGATGAGCAAGGTGGCGGGTCTCTGCTGATCTGAACAGGACAAGATGATGAAAATTGATGTTAATTCCGATATGGGTGAGGGCTTTGGCGTCTGGCAGGTTTGTGATGACGCTGCGCTGATGCAGGTGGTCTCTTCCGCCAATGTTGCCTGTGGTTTCCATGCCGGCGATCCGGCGATCATGACGCGCATGGTGCGGCTGGCGAAAGCACGCGGCGTGGGGATTGGCGCCCATCCGGGATTGCCGGATCGCCAGGGCTTTGGCCGCCGTGAGCTGCCGTTCAGCGCCGATGAGTTATGTCAGCAGGTGATCTACCAGCTTGGCGCGCTCAGCGCCATTGCCCGTGCCGAAGGCACACAGGTGGCGCATGTCAGTTTTCACGCTGCGATGGGCAATATTATTAACCGTGATGAAGCGCTGGCAGCGCAGGTGATGCTGGCGATTGCACGCATCGATCCGGCGCTTATTATCTTTGCCCAGCCGGACACTATTATCGAGCGGGCGGCGCAGAATGCTGGCCTGCCAACGCTGACACTGTTCCTTGCCGACCGTGCTTATGGCGCGAAAGGGGGATTGATACCGCGTGGCACGCCGGGGGCGGTGATCACAGAGGAGAGTACCATACGTGCGCGCGTGCGCCAGTTTATGCTGCATGGGACGGTGACAACTCTCGACGGTCATCAACTGCCAGTGCGAGCGCGCTCAATTCTGATCCACAGCGATACGCCCGGTTCGGTTGAACTGGCGACGATTGTGCGCAGTGAAATAGAAGCAAATGGCGGTAGCGTCTGTCCGGCGGCGGCAGTACTGGCCGGATAATACAGGCAACCGCAAAAAAAGCGGCGCAGGCGCCGCTTTTTTTATAATGCCAGGTGGGCCGCCATTCAATGACAACGGGCGCAAAACGCCGCAATTCGATCGCACCCCGTCTGCAGCCGTTCCATACTGGTCGCATAGGAGAGGCGGAAATAGGGACTCATACCGTAAGCCGCACCCTGTACCGTCACGACATGCTGCTCTTCAATCAGCGCCATCACAAAGTCCGCGTCATTACTGATGACACGGCCACCGGCGGTGGTTTTGCCAATAAACGCCGCGATATTGACGAACAGATAAAACGCTCCCTGCGGACGATGACAGCTCACGCCCTCCACCGCATTCAGCCGCGCCAGCACATAGTCGCGTCGCTGGCGGTAAATCTCCGCCCTCTCCTGTAATAGCGTCTGTGGCCCATCAAGCACTGCAACAGCGGCAGCCTGCGTCAGGGTAGTCACGCCGCCGCTGTTCTGTGTATTCACATTACTCATTGCTTTGATCAGCGGCAATGGGCCGCCGCAAAAACCCAGCCGCCAGCCGGTCATTGAATAGGCTTTCGATACGCCATTCACCGTCAGAACGCGGTCATACAGTCGCGGTTCTACCTGGGCAATGGTCAGGAAGGTAACGCCATCATAGATCAGGTGCTCATAGATATCGTCGGACAGGATCCAGACGTCCGGATGGTCCAGCATTACATCAGCAATCGCCTGCAGTTCAGTGCGGCTGGCGACAGAACCGGTTGGGTTGCTCGGGTAGTTCAGCAACAGCCATTTAGTACGGGCGGTAATGGCCGCCTGCAGATCAGCCGGTAGCGGTTTAAAGCCGTTCTCTTCGTGGCAGGGTACCGGCACTGGCGTACCTCCGGCGAATTTTACGATATCAGCATAGCTAATCCATGATGGCGTCGGGATGACCACTTCATCACCCGGATTGATAGTGGCCAGCATAGCGTTGAAGATAATCTGTTTCGCGCCGCCCGCACTGAGGATTTGGCTGACATCATATTGCAGCCCGTTATCGCGCATAAACTTACGCTGAATTGCTGCGCGTAACGCTGGGGTGCCGTCGGTTGGCGGATAACGCGTATCACCCGCACGCGCTGCGGCGTATGCCGCTTCCGTGGCATGTTCAGGCGTGGGGAAATCAGGCTCGCCGGTCGACAGTCCCACGACATCAATACCCTGCGCGGCAAGATCGCGCGCTTTTTGCGTCATGGCTACGGAGGCGGAAACGGCAACATTTTTTAAGCGATTGGCTATCTCAGGCATAAGCAGGTTTTCCTGTAGCGTGGAAAAAGAATGAGGATGCCCGGAAAGGATAGGGTTTGGCCGACGGCAGCAGTTAATAGAGGTTTGTTTTGATGCTATAACGCAAAACGATGACTGGCCCGGTTCGCGCACTGCATTGGTGCAGGCTGCGACCTGTGCGCGCAGGGGGAAGGGCACGGCGGGACGGATTGCTGATAAGTTTGTCATTGCAGGCGGCATTGCCGTTATGGCATCAACTTTGCTTATTACTCCTCATCAGCCACGTTGTGAGGTCCTGTCCATGAATTTGCGTCGCCTGAAGTACTTTATCAAAATTGTCGATGTCGGCAGTCTGACGCAAGCCGCCGATATTTTGCATATCGCTCAGCCTGCGCTCAGCCAGCAACTGGCTACCCTGGAAGGTGAAGTGAACCAGCAACTGCTGATCCGTACCAAGCGTGGCGTCACGCCGACCGAGGCAGGTAAAATCCTTTACACTCATGCGCAGGCGATTATGCGTCAGTGTGACCAGGCGCAAAACGCGATTGATCGCTCAGACGCGGCGCTTTGTGGCCATGTCTCTGTCGGGCTGGCACCGGGTACTGCCGCCCAGCAACTGGCGCTGCCGCTGCTGGCGGAAGTGCAGCGGCAGCATCCGGGTATTGTGCTCTATTTCAATGAGAATTTCGGTACTACGCTCAGCGAACTGATTATGAACGGGCGGATGGATATGGCGGTGATCTACGATAACCGTAATATCCATGGCCTGCGTTTTATCCCACTGATGAAAGAAGACCTCTGTTTTGTCTGTCCGCAGAGTATTGCCCAGCCGGTGAAACAGATCTCACTGGCGGAGGTGGCGCGCCATGATCTCTTTCTGCCGCGCATTTACAACATTATGCGTAAGGTGGTGGATGACGCCTTTGTGCATAAAGGGCTGAGCTACCGGGTGACGTGCGAGATTGAATCACAAACCACGCTGAATGCAGCGCTGGCGGCGGGCATGGGCTGTACCATTATGCCGGAGTCGGCGGCACATGCGATGCTAAAAGCCTCCGATGCGTGGATGGCGAAAATTGTCGAACCTGATCTGCAGGCCTCACTGTCGTTCTGTATGTCCGACCATCTGCCGCTGTCAGAGCCAGCGGAAGCGGTGAAGGCGATCCTGCTGTCGCTGATGGCGCGTCGTACCGTCGACAACCGCCCGCTGACGCTGGTTGGATGACAATAAGCCACGCTTATTACCGCAAAGCGAAACCCTCTTACTGGCTGAGAGGGACAACGCGCTAGAGTGCAACGCATACATGACAGGCGCAGCTACCTGTAAGCAGCGTTAATGACGATATGCACCTGCGGCGGAACCAATATGGAAAAACAATCAATAGCCTTCCCTGAATTACGTCAGGTGGCGCGCAAAATGCGTGCCGCCGGTCTGAACAGCATTGAATTAAAGGGTAAAAACTGGTCGGCGAATATGAAATTCGAGGCCGCGCGCTCATCGGCCGACGCAGCGCAGCCCGCGACTGCCGCGCTGACATCACATACCGCCAAACCCGCCCCTACTCCCATTTTTGCGCCGATGCCGGGCAAAATCCTGCTGCAACATCCATTCAGTGGCGTGACTTACGCTCAGCCGGGCCAGCAGGTAAAACAGGATGATTTACTGGCGCTGGTCCAGATCGGTTCCCTTTATCTGCCGGTTAACAGCCCGGCAGACGGCATGCTGGTAGCGATCTCCGTAACGCAGAATCAACGGGTGGAGTATGGCAGTGAAGTCGCGCTGATTAGCGCTGCAGAGGCCGTTTAAGTAAGGTTATAAGACCCCCTTATCGCCTCACATCTTTTATGTCTTATACCTGACAGGCATTACTGAATAGAGTCAAAAACAGAGAGATTCACACCGCGGTGATGGACGCCGTAGTGCTAACAGGAGAGGCAGAATGCCATTTTCAGATTATAAAGTTGCGCTGGTGACCGGCGCCTCAGCCGGGATGGGCGCAGCGATCGTTGAACGTCTGTGTCAGGAAGGTATTACCGTTCATGCAGTGGCGCGGCGGAAAGAGCAACTGGCGGCGCTGGCGGATCGTACGGGTTGTGTTCCGCACGCCGTCGACGTGGCCGATCTTGCGGCTCTGACGGAACTTTGCCGCGATCTTCAGGTGGACATTCTGATAAATAACGCCGGCGTATCGCACCCAGGCTCGATCCTGGATGCTGATGAGAATGTGGTGGAAACGCAGGTAGATGTAAATCTGCGCGCCGTGCTGCACCTTTGCCGCCTGCTGGTGCCGGGCATGGTGGCACGCGACTGTGGTCACGTGATTAACATCACCTCCATCGCTGCCATCTACAACTTTGGCGGCAACTCGGTTTATCACGCCACCAAAGCAGGTGTGCATGCGTTAACCCGCCAGCTGCGCGTCGACTGCTACGGCAAGCGGGTGCGCATTACGGAAATCTGTCCGGGGCGTGTAGCAACCGATATTTTCGGCAACGTTTCCGGCGATCACGACGAGGCGCGCCGCCAGTTCATTGATGGTTTTGAACTGCCGCAGGCGAAAGATATTGCTGACTGTGTCGCCTTTGCCGTTTCGGCGCCGATTGCCGTCAATATCGGCAACATCGAAATTACCCCGACTCTGCAGGTGCCTGGTGGGCTCTCTACCATGCGTCCGGGCGAGAGCAAGACCTGAACCATCGGCGAAGAGGAAACATCATGGCACTCGATTTTAGCAGCGTGGTAACCGGCCATTTCGGTCAGATGATCGTCGATGGGGCTGCGGTCACCCTGCAACTGGCATTGGGTGCCTGGCTGCTCGCCATGTTTATCGCCTTGTTGCTGGTGGTGATACGCCTGACGGCTTACCGGCCAGCAGTGTGGGTAGTCAAAGCGTACGTCTCCTATCACCGCAATGTGCCGACGCTGATTCAGTTAATGATGTGGTATTTCGCCATTCCGACGCTGTTGCCGGAGTCGCTGCAGATGTGGATTAACGATTTCAACGCGGAGTTCCTGTTTGCCATGTTCGCGCTTGGCCTGTGTCAGGCGGCGTACTTCTCTGAGGATATCCGCAGTGGACTGCGCGCCATCCCGGATGGACAAAACGAAGCGGCCCGAGCGCTGGGCATGAGCTATGTGCGCGCGATGGGATCGGTAATTCTGCCGCAGGGCATCCGCAACGCCCTGCCATTGATGGTTAACCATACTGTGCTGCTATTTAAAAACACCAGCCTCGCGATGGTGATCGGCGTGACTGAGCTGACCTACGTGACGCGTGATATTGAAAACCAGACGTTCCGTACCTTCGAGGCTTATCTGGTCGGAACGGTTGGCTATCTGGCGTTCTCCCTGGTGTTGATGGGCGCAGGCGCATTGCTGGCGCGACATTTCCAGCGCGCCTACGCGAGGTAATCACGATGTTCGATATTTTCACAATAATGCACGATAACGGCATGCTGTTCCTGATGGGCCAGTATCCGAACGGCCCGCTGGGCGGCATCCTCTGTACGCTACTGATTTCGGTTCTGGCCGTCGTATTTGCCTTTCCAATCGGGGTGTTACTGGGGCTGGCGCGGCTGTCGCCCTGGCGCTGGCTCAGCTGGCCAG
The DNA here is from genome assembly GCF_037152305.1 of Pantoea sp. AS142. Taxonomy (NCBI): domain Bacteria; kingdom Pseudomonadati; phylum Pseudomonadota; class Gammaproteobacteria; order Enterobacterales; family Erwiniaceae; genus Pantoea; species Pantoea sp. AS142. The sequence goes on from NZ_JBBCMO010000001.1 coordinate 407,760, forward strand.
CAGCCTGCTGGGTTTATCTGCTGCGGGGTATACCGTTGATGATGGTCGTGTTCTGGACCTACTTCTGCGTGCCGCTGCTGATTGGTCATAACATCAGCGGCTTCTCCACTATGCTATGCACGCTGGTGGTTTATGAAAGCGCTTACATCGCCGAGATTGTGCGGGGCGGTATTCAGGCGTTGCCACAAGGACAATATGAAGCATCTCGCGCGCTTGGAATGGGCCACATTAAAGCGTTGCGTTTAGTGATCCTGCCGCAGGCGCTGTACAACAGCCTGCCGAGTCTGGTCAGTCAGTTGGTATCGATTATCAAGGACAGTACCCTGGGTTATGTCATTAATGTGCCGGAACTGACCTATGCAGCCAACCAGGTGAGTAACCAACTGCTGACCAAACCGTTCGAAGTATTCACTATTGTCGCGCTGAGCTACTACATCATCTGCTTTAGCCTGACCTGGCTTGCGGACAAACTGGAGCAGCACATTGCCAGTAAACGGCGTAATGCGCGATCGGATGCTGAAACCCTGGATGCGCCGCTGGTGCTGACAAAACACAATCTCAATAAGGAGCCATCATGAGACCTATGATTCTCTTCAATCAGGTCAACAAGTGGTATGGCGAGTACCAGGCGCTGACCAATCTGAGCGCAGAAGTTAAAACCGGTGAAGTGGTGGTGGTATGTGGCCCTTCAGGCTCGGGTAAATCGACGCTAATCCGCACCGTGAATCGTCTGGAGCCAATAGAGCAGGGACAGATTCTGTTTGATGGCATGGATATTCATGGCAGCAGTGCTCGCCTTAACCCATTGCGCACTCGCATTGGATTTGTGTTCCAGAATTTCAACCTGTTTCCGCATGTCTCGGTACTCGACAACATTATGCTGTCACCCGTCAAGGTACTGGGTGTGAAGCGGTCGCAGGCGCGCCAGCATGCCGGGGAGTTGCTGGAGCGTGTTGGTTTATCGCATAAAGCCAATGCTTATCCGGCGCAACTCTCTGGCGGTCAGCAACAGCGTGTGGCGATTGCCCGTGCGCTGGCGATGAAGCCGCCGGTAATGCTGTTTGATGAGCCGACCTCGGCGCTTGATCCGGAGATGGTGGGGGAGGTGCTGAATGTGATGCGGGGTCTGGCGCAGGAAGGGATGACGATGATATGTGTGACGCACGAGATGAACTTTGCGCGCGAAGTGGCAGATATCATCTGGTTTATGGATCAGGGGCAGATTCTTGAGAAAGCATCGCCAGAGAATTTCTTCAGAAGGCCACAACATGCACGTGCGCAGCGTTTTCTAAGCGATTTACACATCCGTAATATATAAGGGATGTAGTGGCATACGATTAATACGCCATTTTCTGCTCTCCGGGTTCACCAGGGTAAAAGCTGACCCTGACCCACAATCCTGTTCCATCCAGAAACAGAATACCGGCCTGATAAACACCTCCCTGGGCGGAGGGGGGTGCCGATTAAAAGTCATGCTTAACCGAAGAGCAGACTCTCTTTGCCTTAAAGCAGCCCGACCTGGGGACGTCCGTGCCGGGTGTCTGCCTGAGGCTGGGTATTTCCGATGTCAGGTTGTACGCCTGGCGTAAGAAATATGGCGGCATTTCGCCTTCAGAACTGAGGCACATGCAGTAACGGGAAGAGGACGATCGGCGGCTGAAAAGCGGGTGGCGGCTCAGCCCCGATAAAGCGATGCGACAGGACGTGCTCACTCCACTTTGAGACTATTACCCTTGTCTCAAAGTGCGGCAGCCAGGATCCTGCTCTATTCTCGGGGAAAATGGATTCCTCCAGGCTTTGTCGAGGCACTATGACGTACAAATCCCTGATTGCTGACGTCCACAATCAGCAGCGCACCCTGACCGCCATTGTCGAACAGGACGCGCGCACCGCCTATTTTTACATCTGGCCAACCGACCTGTTCCGCAGTCAGTATGCGGTACGTGGCTGCTGGCTACGAAACCTGCTGCCCGCACCGGCGCAGGAAGATCGCGAGGCGATGGAGCAGGGTATTGCGCCGCTGCTCAGCGCTGAGTATTGCCGTAACCTGGAAGCGGAGTCTGCGCTGGACCCCGCCGGTCTGCAGATCCTGTGGGAGCCCAGCGATGATGGCGCGGCGCTGTGGTATTACGGCCAGTTGCTGGCGGTCATCCCCGGCTGGAGTCTCTATCAGGAGAAGCAGGTGAGCTTTTCCGCAGGCTGCATCAAAAAAAACCGGCTCACGGCCCCGCTGGGGTCGGCATCGACCAATGACTACTATGCCCGTGCGGAGCATCAGCGTCAGTTCTGGCGCGAATGGCACGACGGCAGTGAATGGGACAAGGTCCAGCAGGATTTGATGGCTTGCTATCAGGCGCGCTTTGGTGAGTCGGTAAAATATTACGCGATTGATCAGGGCAGCTGGCCGCCGATGGCGATTTCACAGCACTGGCATCAGGGCATCTGGTATTTCCTGACGATCGGCATGAGCATCCGGCCTATGCCGCAGGTCGATTATCTGTTTGATGAACTGGCACCGCAGTATCGCCGTATTGAACTGGGGATGGCGGTTGACGGCGAAGTGATGACCGAAGGCAACGCGGTGCAGATGGCCAGCGCGCTGGCGGAGTTCGTGCATCTGCCGTGGGCGCGGCTGACCTGGCTGGGCGAAGGCCACACGCTGGCGTCGGAAGTCGCACCGGTCGGCTTTGAAAGCTTCCTGCTGGCGAATGAACTGGCAACCGAACAGGCGCAGTGTAAATTGCCGAAACGCGATGGCGATCGCCCGACTCTGCTCTGGACTACGCCGATTACGGAAGCGGAACGGCAGTTCGCTCAGGCAGATGAACATGGTGGTCAGAAGTTACGGGAATTGTTAACGGCGGATGGCAATAATCACATCTTTCGTCCGCGCCAGCAGGTCGTCAGTTCAGCAGAGTAGCCCAGTCATGACGCGGCTGCTTGCCCATTCCCCGGCGCCCGTCGGGGAGGTGATAGTTTCAATTTGAAATTAAATTTTTACAAAAATCAAACATTTCTTAAATATGTGATCCCGCTCATCTCAAGTTCCTCTGTGCCGCGCCGTTAAACCGGATCAGGCAATCGCGCCGCACCAGGTTCAGGGGAACAACGATGTTTAAAACAACACAATCCCGCTTTACTGCAACAATGCTCGCGTTCTTTGTTGCGCTCTTACTCGTTACAGTCTGGGTTATCAATCAGTTTGTCGCGCCGCAGCTGGTTGACAGCGAAAGCCGCCTGGTTCGCTATCAGGTCGATTCGCTGGCCGCCGGCATCGTTGAACAGATGAACCGCGTTCAGGCCCAGCAACGTGCCATTACCGAAGCCGCATCTGTGATGGACAGCGCCACCATCGACACCCTGTTACCCGCGCTGGTAAACCAGTATCAGGACAGCAACGTCTTTGGCGGCGGTATCTGGCCCCTGCCAAATCTTCGTGACCCTGCCAAAGAGAAAGACAGCAGCTTCTTTGCCCGTAATGCCAGCAATGAACTGCAGGTCAACACCTACTGGAACGCCGACGCCGCCGACAAATATTGGGAGCAACCCTGGTACAAAGATGGTCTGGCTGCCGCCAAAGGCCAGTGTGCCTGGGCAAAAGCTTACCAGGATGCCGCCAGTCCGCAGCCACGTACTAACTGTGCTATGGCCATTTACCGCAATGGCACCGCCTGGGGTGTCGCCACTATCGACGTGACTCTGGGGTTCTTTAACCAGCTGGCGAAGCAGATGGGTGAAACCATTCATGGCAACGTGCTAATCGTCGAAGCCGACGGCAAAGTGGTGGGCAATGGTGCGCTGGTGAAAGCCGCGCCGAAGCTGGAGAACCTGGCTGACGTGCAGATGCCGATGGCAGCACCGCTGAAAGCGCTGCTGAACGGCGTTGGCAGCCAGCCGCTGGAAACCACCTTTGACAGCAGTGAAGGCGAGCAGACGCTGTTCGTGCAGGCCATTCCCGGCAGTCCGTGGTATCTCGCCAGCAGCCTGCCGACCAGCCTGCTGAAAGCGCAGTCGCACAACATGCTGACCCGCCTGGGTCTGGTGCAGATCCCACTGGCAGTGATCCTGCTGCTGGTGTCGCTGGGCTTTGTCCGCGCCATGATGAAACGTCTTGGCGTGCTGAACAGCAACATTGAAGCACTGTCGACTGGTGGCGCAGATCTGACCCAGCGTCTGCCAGCCAGCAACAGCCCGGAGTTCAACGCGGTCGCACAGAGCTTTAACCAGTTCATCAGCTATCTGCAGGGGCTGCTGCAGCAGGTGGGTGACAGCGCGCTGGCGATCACCGCCGCGTCGCGGGAAATTGCCAGCGGCAACGCTAATCTCTCCTCCCGTACTGAAGATCAAGCCAGCTCGATTGTAGAAACGGCCGCGTCAATGGAGCAGCTGACCGGCACTGTACGTCAGAACGCCGACAATGCGACTCACGCCAACCAGTTGGCGGGCGATGCCTCACAGGTGGCCGCGCGCGGCACCGAAGTGGTTCGTCAGGTGGTCACCACCATGGGTGAGATTCATCACTCGTCACGTAAAGTGGTGGATATCATCAGCGTGATCGACAGCATCGCCTTCCAGACGAATATCCTGGCGCTCAACGCCGCGGTAGAAGCCGCACGGGCCGGTGAACAGGGTCGCGGTTTTGCGGTAGTGGCATCGGAAGTGCGCAACCTGGCGCAACGTTCCGCCAATTCGGCGCGTGAGATTAAAAAGTTAATCGAAGAGTCAGTGGCGAACATCGATACCGGCAGCGCGCTGGTGGAGCAGGCGGGTCAGACTATGGATGAGTTGATGAAGGGCGTGAGCAGTGTGACAACCCTGATGAACGAAATCATGTCAGCCAGCCGCGAGCAGAGTATGGGCATTGAACAGGTTAACGTTGCGATTACCCAGCTGGATGGCACCACCCAGCAGAACGCCGTTCTGGTGGAGCAGGTTTCCGCTGCCGCGCAGGCAATGGAATCGCAGAGCACCCAGCTTGAGCGGGTGGTGCAGAGTTTCCGACTGTAATTCCTCTCCAGGCCAGCCTTGCTGGCCTGATTTTCTTACGGCTTCATCCGCTTATCTCCCCCTGCCCGCTGGCAAAAAATCCTCGTTGAGCCGCCTAAACTGCTCATTCTGTGCCAGAATAGTTGGGAATAATCTCAAGGAAACGCCATGTCTGTTATTGAAGTTATCCTCGTTGACCACCTCGATCGTCCCACCGGCAGGATGGAAAAGCTGGAAGTGCATGAAAAAGGATTACTGCACCGTGCGGTGACGGTCTACGTCTTCAATTCCCGGCAGGAGCTGTTACTGCAACGGCGTGCCAGCGATAAATATCATTGTGGTGGCTTGTGGAGTAATACCTGCTGTGGTCATCCTTATCCCCATGAATCAACCCGCGACGCCGCCGAGCGCCGCCTGCGTGAAGAGATGGGGATGGTGGTGTCGCTGACGCCGGTATTTGAGCTGAGCTACAACCTGAAGTTGAGCAACGGTCTGACCGAGCACGAATACGGTCACGTCTTCTTTGCCGTCTGTGACAGCCTGCCGCAGCTTAATCCGCAGGAAGCGGATGCTTTTGATTATCGCCCGATGGCGCTGATTGAGCAGCAGATGCAGCAACAGCCACAGCTATTCACGCCGTGGTTTTTGCACACTTTCCCGCGCATCCCGGACTATCTGGAGCAGTTTCCTTTCCCGGCCGTCACGGCATAAAAAACCGCACTAAGGTGCGGTTTGCTGTCGTGCAGGCTCAGGGAGCAGATCTCCTTCGCAAAGACGCCAAAGATGCCCTCCGTGGCATACTCAGCGCGGGGGATTACGCTCCTCGTCCCTGAGGTGCGCCCGTAGCCGGGCCAACGCGTTGCGTTGTTCAAAAACGCTCCCGGCGTTTTTGTCCATGGCCCGCGCTGCTTTGCTGCGGACGTATGCTCCTGGCGCTTTAAGTCTGGCCGTCGTCATCACCGCACATTGAGAGCGTTGCCCTGATTATCGCGGCAGCTCAAAATCTTCCGCATCCACATCATAACCTGACGGTTCCCAGCGGATCGCCAGCAGCGCCAGCAGGCCCGCCAGCGGGGCCAGGAAGATCACCCAGAAAACCCCGGTGCCCAGTGCCGCAACCAGCACCGGAAACAGAAACAGCGAAACGGTCGAACTGCCGCGCATCAGCGTCTGGTTGAAGCCGACGCCCACGCCGCGCAGCGAAGTGGGGTAGCTCAGCGACGCAAAGGTCATGGTGTGAGAACCCGGCCCGAAGCCCTGACCAAACAGGAACAGCGCCAGCATGCCGATCGCCAGCGCGGCTTCCTGACCGCCTTCCGGACGACCAATCAGCGCCAGCCCGAGCAGCGCCACACACTGACAGGCATAACCCGCCACCGACATCTTCCACGCACCCAGACGCGGCACCAGTCGCACCGCCAGAATCCCGCCGACAAAGGCGAACAGCAGATTCAGCGCCAGCGACACCAGAATGGTGGTGAGCATCGACTGGGCAAAGAAGCTGGAGATGATTACCGGCAGACCAAAGGCCACTGCGTTATAAGCAAACGATGAGGCGATAGAGGTGATGGTCGCCAGCAGGGTGCGACGGCGATAGACGCCCTGCAACAGCGCGCCATAGTTTCGCCAGCTCGCTTTACGCACCGGTGTGGCAGGCGTCAGCGCGGCATCAGATGCCACCTGGGCATTGATACTCCACGCACTGCGTAATATCGCCGCCGCCCCTTTCAGGTCACCCTGATTTGCCGCCCACACCGGCGATTCACTCATGTAACGGCTGCGAATGGCAATGATGATGACTGCCGGTACAGCACCAAAACCAAGGATCAGCCGCCAGAGCCAGTCGGTGTGGCTTTCGGGTAAGACGGCATAGAGCAGTAGCACCAGCACATAGGAGATGCTGATTGCCGCGTACCAGGTGGGACACCACATCGCCACGCTGGCCGCTTTATTCCCTTTGCCGCGCAGCTTTGAAAACTCCGCCAGAAACGCCATCGCCACTGGCAGATCGATCCCGACGCCCAGTCCCATCACAAAGCGCGCACCCGCCAGCACGTACTCATTGGGGGCAAACGCACAGGCGATAGCCGCCACTACGAAAAAGAACATATCGGCCATAAAGACCCGATAACGGCCAATTTTATCCGTGAGATAGCCGCCGATCAGCGCGCCGATAATGGCCCCAAACGTAATGGCTGAGGCGACCATACCGGTGCCGGCCGGGGTGAGATTAAATTCGCGCGTGATGTCTTTAATGCCAAACGCCAGCGCACCCAGGTCGTAGGCGTCGAGGAACACGCCTCCCAGCGCAATGGCCACCACAATGCGGGCATTGTTACGGGCGCTGTCGCCGCTGTTCACTAATCGTGAAACGTCTGCTGCGCTGCGAATCCACTGCGTTTCGCCCCCAGGCGAACGCCCTGCTGTTGCCACATGGGCGGATGAGGTCAGGTCGGACATGATGTTGTGCGTCTTTTATTATAAAAACAGGTTTCTGAGAATAGCCGTTTAGACGCCCAGACGTAAATTCATTTCAGTTATAGAAAATAACTTTATAATCTCAAATCGTTATCCGTTTTCGACAAAGTCGACAGCATCACCGCTACGCCAGGCTACGCTTTTAAAGCAGATCATTTCCGCTGCACGCCTTGCCAGCATTCCACTCAGCGGCAGGAGAGCAGCCTGCACCCTCAGGCGCACGACGCCTTGCAAGTCATGACGCAATAACGAAATGCAAAAAAACACACTGCGATAAGGAAAAAGCCATGGTCAGAATTCGGGGTTGGATGGGGGTCAGCGCGTTGCTGCTCAGCATGGGGATGGCACAGGCGGCGGATCCGGTGCGGGTCGGTTCAAAAATTGATACCGAAGGATCACTGCTGGGCAATGTGATCCTTCAGGTGCTGGAAAAGCACGGGGTAGAAACCGTCAATAAAATTCAGCTCGGCACGACGCAGGTGGTGCGCGGTGCCATCACGGCGGGCGAACTCGATATCTACCCGGAATACACGGGTAACGGCGCCTTTTTCTTTAATGATGAAAAAGACAGCGCCTGGAAGAATGCCGCCGAAGGCTACGCGAGGGTGAAGAAACTCGACGCAGAGAAAAACCATCTGGTGTGGCTGACACCGGCGCCGGCCAACAACACCTGGACCATTGCCGTGCGTAAAGAGCTGGCCGTGAAGAACCAGCTCACCTCGCTGGCCGACCTCAGCGCCTTTCTGAAAAAAGGCGGCACCTTCAAACTGGCCGCCTCAGCCGAATTTATCGAACGCAGCGATGCCTTACCCGCCTTTGAAAAAGCCTATGGTTTTGACCTCAAGCAGGATCAGCTGCTGTCGCTGGCGGGTGGCGATACCGCTGTTACCCTCAGCGCGGCGGCACAGCAGACGTCCGGCGTGAACGCGGCAATGGCTTACGGCACTGACGGCCCGGTGGCGGCACTGGGTCTGCAGACGCTCAGCGATCCCAAAGGCGTTCAGCCGATTTACGCGCCGACGCCGGTGATCCGGGAGTCGGTGCTGAAAGCGCATCCACAGATTGCAGAGTGGCTGAAACCGGTGTTCAGCGCGCTCGACGAAAAGACGCTGCAACAGCTCAACGCCAAAATCGCCGTGGAGGGGCAGGATGCCAGCAGCGTAGCGACCGAGTGGCTGCAGCAGAAAAAGCTGCTGTAACCGATGCAGATATCGCGGGAGGCGATACGCCGTCCGGCTCAGCAGCCGGTGGCATTGCTACTGCTGACGCTGCTGAGCCTGGCGCTGGTTGCATTGCCGTTTCTCAACGTCGCGCCTAACCGACTGGTGGCAGGTGAACCGCTGATGGGCTGGCAGATAAACCGCTTCGGGCTGTTGCTGCTGCCGCTGGTGGCGCTGTGGCTGCTGCTGTGGCGTCAGCCCGGGCGCGTCACGCTGATGGTGGCGCTGCTGGCGGCGGAACTGATGCTCGCCGCGATCATCTGGTTGAGCGGTCATCAGGCGACGTTACTCAGCCAGCAAGGCAGTCGTCTGGCGCGTACCAGCTTTGCCAGCGGCCTGTGGTGCAGCGGTGCGCTGATCCTGCTGCTGATCACCGATCAGGTGCGGCAGCTGACCCCGCATCGGCTGGCACAGCTGTTGCTCAATCTGCAGGTCTGGCTGCTGCCGCTGCTGCTGCTGTTCAGTGGTCAGCTCAGCGATCTCTCTCTGCTAAAAGAGTATGCCAACCGCCACGCGGTATTTGATGCGGCGCTGAGCCGTCATCTCAGCCTGCTGGCCGGTACGGTTCTGCCTGCGTTGATTATTGCGCTGCCGCTGGGCGTCACCCTGTTCCGGCGGCCTGGCTGGCAGGGAAGCGTGTTTGGCGTGCTGAATGTCATTCAGACGGTGCCGTCGGTGGCGCTGTTTGGTCTGCTGATTGCGCCGCTGGCCGGACTGGCTCAGCATTTTCCGTGGCTGGGTGACTGGGGCATTAGCGGCATTGGTATGGCACCGGCACTGATCGCGCTGGTGCTTTACGCGCTGTTGCCATTGGTGCGCAATGTGGTGGTCGGGCTGCAACAGGTGCCGCCCGAGGTGCGCGAAAGCGCGCGCGGCGTGGGCATGAGCGGCTGGCAGCAGTTTGTCGCGGTGGATGTGCCGCTGGCGTTGCCGGTCTGGCTGGCTGGCCTGCGGGTGGTGGTGGTGCAGACACTGGGCATGGCGGTGGTCGCGGCGCTGATTGGCGCAGGTGGTTTTGGCACGCTTATTTTCCAGGGGCTGTTAAGCAATGCGCTGGATTTGGTGTTACTGGGCGTAATCCCGGTGATTGCGCTGGCGGTGGTCATCGATGCGCTGTTCCGCCTGCTGATTTCACTGCTGGAGAGAAAAGATGATTGAGTTTGACGGCGTTTCCCGCGCATTTAACGGCAAAGCGGCGGTGAAAGATCTGTCGCTGCACGTGGCAAAAGGGGAGTTCTGCGTGCTGCTCGGCACCTCCGGCTCCGGCAAATCCACCACCCTGAAGATGATCAACCGGCTGGTGGAGTTTGATAGCGGTGAGATCCGCTTTGCCGGGGAGTCGATTCGCCAGCTCAATGCCCGTATGCTGCGGCGACGTATGGGCTATGCCATTCAGTCAATTGGCCTGTTCCCGCACTGGACAGTGCGAAAGAATATCGCCACGGTGCCGGCCCTGCTAGGCTGGCCTGGATCAGAGGTCAATGAACGCATCACGGCGCTGCTGGCGCTGTTGAATCTCGACGCGCAGCTGCTGAATCGCTATCCGCATCAGCTTTCGGGCGGGCAGCAGCAGCGGGTAGGTGTGGCGCGGGCGCTGGCAGCGGACCCGGAGGTGTTGCTGATGGATGAGCCGTTCGGCGCGCTCGACCCGGTAACACGCGGCGTATTGCAGCAGGAGATGCTGCGTATTCATCGTCTGTCGGGCCGCACTATCGTGCTGGTGACCCATGACATTGACGAAGCGCTGACGCTGGCGGACCGTATCGTGCTGATGGATAACGGTGAGATTGTTCAGCAGGGCAGGCCGGTGGCGCTGCTGACTCAGCCGAAAAATGAATTTGTGCGCGACTTCTTTGGTCGCAGTGAAATGGGGGTACGGCTGCTGTCGCTGGAGCAGGTCGGTGATGCCGTGCGGCGCGGCGAGTGGCTGTCAGGTGAACCGATCGCTGCCGCACTGACGCTGCGCGACGCCCTGTCGCAGTTTATCGCGCGGCGCACGGATAAACTGCCCGTCATCGACGATCAGCAGCAGCCGCTGGGCGTGCTCCATTTTGGCGACCTGCTGCAACTGCGCGAGGCATTAACATGCGCAGGCTAAGGGATCCGCTGCTGTGGCTGGTGCTGCTTTACGGCGCGCTGCTGACTCTGATGCCTTACAGCGGGCCGCTGTTTCATCGCTGGTTTCCGGACCTGGCGCGGCCACTTTATCAGCAGGAGAGCTTCTGGCAGCTGACGCTGGCGCATCTGTTTCTGGTGATGACCGCCAGCCTGCTGGCAATTGTTATCGGCATCGGCAGTGGCGTGCTGGTGACGCGGCGAACGGGCCGTGCTTTCCGGCCGTTGATAGAAACCCTCGTGGCGGCGGGGCAAACTATTCCGCCGGTAGCAGTGCTGGCCATTGCGGTGCCGGTGATGGGCTTTGGGGCGTGGCCCGCAGTCGTGGCGCTGCTGCTCTACGGGTTACTGCCGATTTTACAGGGTACGCTGGCGGGGATTGATAGCGTACCAGCCAGCAGTCGGGAGATCGCCATCGGGGTCGGCATGAGTGGCTGGCAACGGCTGTGGCAGATTGAGCTGGCGCTGGCCGCGCCGGTGATCATCGCCGGGATACGCACGTCGGTAATCATTAACATCGGCACCGCGGCTATCGCCTCGACGGTCGGCGCAAAAAGTCTGGGATCGCCGGTAATTATCGGCTTAAGCGGCTTTAATACAGCCTATGTGATTCAGGGAGCATTACTGGTGGCGCTGCTGGCGATAGTCAGTGACCGCCTGTTTGAGCGCCTGCAGCGCTGGCTTAGCGTGAATGAACGATGAGGGAGTATCCCACCAGCATCAGACCGCTGGTGCCGCCGGCCGCCATAATAAAAAACAGCGTGGCGAAGAAAGCTTTTTTAACATTCATGTGTAAAACCTGAGCTCGTGAACAGTGAGGCGGGGATAATAGCGCGCGCAAGGCAGCAGGCAAAGTGCCCGGCGTGCGTTTTTGTTATCAGGCAGGTTCGTGTAACCGCACGGCATAGCCCTGTTCCTGCCAGTGTGACAGCTGTTCCTGCTGGCGACGGGTCAGTTTTTTACCGGTAAAGACAAACATATTCATGCCGGGAAAGAGTTCGGGACGTGGCAAATCCAGCGGTTCTGCCAGCACATCAATCCGCCAGCCGTGCTGCGACAGACGCCAGCCTTCCAGCCAGATGCGGGTACGATCGTCGATGCCCCAGCCAATAATCAGCGCATCTTTACCCGATTTTTTGCGGCTGCCGGTCAGGCAAAACGCGACATAGTCGATCAGCACACCATCAAGCAAACTGCACATCGTGCGGGCGGTGTTCTGGTCCAGACTCAGTTTCTGGCGCACCGGCATAAAAACGTGGTCAATCAGCTCATCAATCGGATGCTCGCGGCCAATCGCGGCAATTTTATTACGAAGTTTAGCGGGTCTGACGTGACGCAGTACGCTGATCAGCTCATCCTGCAGTGTGGTCCAGCCGTCATGGGCATCAACATCGCCACCTTCCAGCAGTGCCTTAACTTTACCGACCGGCACGCCGCTTTCAATCCAGCGCATGATCTCTTCAATGCGCTGAACATCTTCTTCATCAAACTGGCGATGCCCGCCTTCGGTACGCTGCGGCTTCAGTAAGCCATAACGACGCTGCCAGGCGCGCAGGGTGACTGGGTTTATGCCACAGCGCTCGGCAACGTCACCGATACTGTATAAGGTCATAAATTCCTCTTTCGATTGGTCTGAGTGCCGTTACCATAACGAAGCAGATTAAGTTGTACAATACATTTCTCAATGTACAACTTGACGGAGAGGGCGTTGCCAGGCTATATCTCAAATAAGAGAATTATTCCCAAATATGAGAAAAACCATGTCGAAGTTGAATACTGAGCAACGACTGGCGGTGCGGCTGGCAGAATTACGCCTGCAACGCGGCTGGTCGCTGGATGAACTTTCTGTCGCAACAGGCATCAGCCGCGCGTCATTATCGCGCATTGAGCGAGGCGAGACCAGCCCTACTGCTGCACTGCTTAACCGGCTGTGTGTCGCCTACGGCTTAACGATGTCGCGCCTGCTCAGTGAAGTGGAGGAAGAGTCCAGTCTGTTGGTCAGAAATGATCAGCAGCCGGTGTGGCAGGATGATGTCAGCGGATTTATTCGCCGCACTCTTTCACCCCCTGCACTTCATTTCAGATGCGAACTGGTTGAGGCTACATTACGGCCTGGTGCGCGTATTGATTACGATGCGCCACCCATCCAGGGACTGGAGCAGCATATCTGGCTGCGCGAAGGCGGTCTCACCATCACGATGGGATCTCAGCAGTGGACCTTGCAGCCTGGCGACTGCTTACGTTTCCATCTGATTGGAAAATCGGCTTTTGAGGCGCACCTGACCGACGGCGCGCGCTATTTACTGGTGGTGGCGAAACCATGATTGATTACGCAATACTCAGCGCGACGCAGGCGCAACAGCAGGTGGACGAACTGACCGGCGTTTTGCAGGCCTGCGTGGCAGACGGCGCCAGCGTCGGCTTTGTTGATGCCGACGACGATGAGGCCATGACGCGATTCTGGCAGCAGCGGATCGGCAGTCTGTCAGACGGCGACAGCGAACTCTTCGTCGCCCGTCAGCACGGTCGCATCGTGGCGACAGTGATCCTGAGTTGCAGCGCCATGCCCAACGGTCGCCACCGGGCGGAGATCAGCAAATTGCTGGTGCATCCGCAGGCGCGCCGTCAGGGCATCGCCCGTGAACTGATGCAGCGTGCCGAGCAGCGGGCACGGGTGCAGGGCAAAACCCTGCTGGTGCTGGATACGCGCAGCGGCGATGTCGCCAGCGACCTCTACCGTTCGCTGGGCTGGCAGGTAGCGGGCTCGATCCCATTTTATGCGGAATCGACCGCAGGCGTGCTGGATGCCACCACCTATATGTACACAGTGCTGGCGTAAATCACCGCCGTCGGGCAATGGCTGAAATTTACGACGGCGCACGAAAAATTCGGCGCGAAAGCTGACGCCGTCGGGATACTGTGTAAAAATACAGGCCATTTTTTCGGTGTGGTAATGCAAATCATGGCCCTGACAGCCGCAGTAAAAAGCCAGATAGCGCAGTGGTACAAAGCGCTTCAGCAGCAGGTGCCTGATTTTATCCCGCGTGCGCCGCAGCGCCAGATGATTGCCGAAGTGGCGAAATGTCTGGCGGGCGACGATTCGCGCCATCTGGCGGTCGAAGCGCCGACCGGCGTGGGCAAAACCCTCTCTTATCTGATTCCGGGCATCGCGGCCAGCCGCGCTCAGGAAAAGCAGCTGGTAATCAGCACCGCTAACGTGGCGCTGCAGGATCAAATTTTCACCAAAGATCTGCCGCTGCTGAAGAAAATTATCCCCGATCTCACTTTCACCGCTGCCTTTGGCCGCGGGCGTTATGTCTGTCCGCGCAATCTGGCGGCGATGGCGGCCGATGACGACCAGCAGGGCGATCTGCTGCTTTATCTGGATGATGATGCCGTCAGCAGCACCAAAGAAGAGCAGACCCAGTGTGGCCTGTTACAGAAATCGCTGGATCGTTACCAGTGGGACGGCCTGCGCGATCACAGCGAGGAGAACGTCAGCGACAGTCTGTGGCAGCGCCTCTCCACCGACAAAGCGAGCTGTCTTGGCGCGCACTGCCACTGGTATCGCGAATGCCCGTTTTTTGTGGCGCGGCGCGAGATCGAGCAGGTGGATGTGGTGGTGGCGAACCATGCGCTGGTGATGGCAGCGATGGAGAATGAGTCGGTGTTGCCGCCCGCTAAAAATCTGATGCTGGTGCTGGATGAAGGGCATCATCTGCCGGACGTGGCCCGTGATGCGCTGGAGATGAGCGCCGACATTACGCCAGGCTGGAGCAGCCTGCAGCTTGATCTGTTTATCAAGCTGGTAGAAAGCATCATGACGCAGATGCGGCCAAAATCGCCGCCGCCGCTGGCTAATCCGGAGCGGCTGAAAGCGCATTGTGATGAGCTGCGCGAACTGCTGGCTATCACTGCTCAGGTGCTGAATCCGCTGCTGCCGCCGCATAATCAGCCGGGCGAATTCCGCTTTGTGCTGGGCGCGCTGCCGCAGGATCTGCTGGATCTCTGCGCCCGGCTGTTCAAACTTAGCGATGCCCTGCGCGGCCTGAGCGAAGGCCTGATTAATGCGCTCAGCGAGCAAACCGGCAAGGTGGATGTGGTGAGGCTGCATCGCAATCTGCTGCAGCTTAATCGCCAGTTTGGCTGGTTCGAATCGGTCAGCAAACTGTGGCGGCTGGCGGCGATGGAAAAAGCCTCTGGCGCACCGGTGTCGAAGTGGATCACCCGCGAGCTGCGCGAAGGACAGGCGCACCTGCTGTTTCACTGCGCCGGGATCCGCGTCAGCGATCAGCTGGAAAAGATGCTGTGGCGCAAAATTCCGCACGTTGTTGTCACCTCCGCCACGCTGCGGTCGCTCAACAGCTTCAATCGCTTGCAGGAGATGTCAGGGCTCAGCGAGAAAGCGGGCGACCGCTTTGTGGCGCTCGACTCCCCCTTCAACCACGTGGAGCAGGGCAAGCTGGTGATCCCGCAGATGCGCTTTGAGCCGCTGATGACCCATGAAGCGGAACACATCGCGGAGATGGCCGGTTTCTTCCGTCAGCAGATGGCGGAGAAAAAGCACAAGGGCGTGCTGGTGCTGTTTGCCAGCAACCGGGCGATGCAGCAGTTTGTCACCTGCCTGCCCGACCTGCGTCTCTCGATGCTGGTGCAGGGCGATCAGCCGCGCAGCCGCCTGGTCGATCTGCATCGTCAGCGCGTAACCAAAGGGGAAACCAGTATTCTGATTGGTCTGCAGTCGTTTGCCGAAGGACTCGATCTGAAAGGCGACCTGCTGAGCCAGGTGCATATCCACAAAATCGCTTTTCCCCCGGTAGACAGTCCGGTAATTTTGACCGAAGGCGAGTGGCTGAAAAGCCTGAAGCGCTATCCGTTTGAGGTGCAGAGCTTACCCAGCGCCTCATTCACCCTGATTCAACAGGTCGGACGCCTGATTCGCAGCCATCAATGTTATGGCGAAATTGTTATTTACGACCGCCGCCTGCTGAGCAAATCCTACGGCAGCCGGTTATTAGCGGCGCTGCCGATCTTCCCGATTGAGCAGCCGAAAACGCCAGAGCCGGAAGCGATCCCGGCCACCGTGGCGCCAAAAAACACGGTGCGGAAACGATGTCCCACGCGGCGCTAAGCGCACTTAACCGGAAGCGAGTGATGGAACTGAATAAAATTATTAAAGAGATCGGTCGCGGTAAAAATCATGCCCGCGATATCGATTTTGATACCGCGGTGGCGCTCTATGGCGCGATGCTGGCGGGCGAGGTGCCGGACCTGGAGCTGGGCGGCATCCTGATTGCGCTGCGTATTAAAGGCGAAGGTGAAGCGGAAATGCGCGGTTTTTATCAGGCGATGCAGGCGCAAATGATGCAATTGCGTGCGCCGGAAAACCGGCCGATGCCGGTGGTGATCCCCAGCTACAACGGTGCGCGCCGGCAGGGTAATCTGACGCCGTTGCTGGCGCTGCTGCTGGTGAAACTCGGCTTCCCGGTGCTGGTGCATGGTGTCAGCGATGACGCGACCCGCGTCACCAGTGAAGCGGTGTTTGCCGCGCTGGGTATCGAACCTGTGACGACCGCAGAGGCGGCGCAGGCAAAAATCGATCAGGGCCTGGCATTTATCACCATCGATCACCTCTGTCCGCCGATGGCGAAACAGCTCTCTTTGCGCTGGCGGATGGGCGTGCGTAATAGCGCGCATACTCTGGCAAAACTGGCGACGCCGTTTGCGGAACGTGCGGCGCTGCGGCTGTCGAGTGTGTCACATCCAGAGTATGTGCCGCGTGTGGCAAAATTCTTCAGTGACATTGATGCACCCGCGATACTGCTCAATGGCACCGAAGGAGAAGTCTATGCGAATCCACAGCGCTGTCCGGCGATCAGCATGATTCAGGGCGCGGGATCGGAAGCGGAAGTGTGGGTTGAGCGTCAGCCCGAGGTCGCGGTTGAACTGCCAGCAGACAAGACGGCAGAAGTGACTGCGCGCTGGATTGAACAGGTGCTAAATCAGCAGCGTCCGGTGCCCGCGTCACTGAGACTGCAACTCGCCTGCTGCCTGCGCGCCAGTGGCCAGTGCGACTCGCTGGCGGCGGCAGAGCAGCAGATCCTCGCCGCCGGGTACTGACTCAGGATGCTGGCAGCGCCTGTTCAACCAGCTTTTGCCAGAAGGTAATACCGATGGGCAGCAGTGCATCGTTGAAGTCATAGCGGGCATTGTGCAGCGGGGCGGAAGGCGTTTCGCCATCCGCGCCCAGCCAGAAGTAAGCGCCGGGACAGGCCTCCATCATGCAGGCAAAATCCTCTGACGCCATCGAGGGATTGACCTGCCAGTGAACCTGTTCTGTTCCCAGCGTTGCCAGCGCCACATCGCGCACCTGCTCAGCCGGGCCCGCATGGTTGGCGGTGACCGGATAGCCTGGCAGCCAGTCAATCTCCCCGCTGACGCCAAACGGACGCGGCAGAGTAGCGACAAACTCATCAATCAGCCCGCGTACTTTTTCGCGCACGTTGGTCTGCAGACAGCGCACCGTGCCGCGCAGCACAATCTGTTCCGGGATCACGTTGATTGCTTCGCCACCGTGGATCTGCGTCACGCTGACCACCGCTGAAGCGAGCGGCGAGAGCCGACGTGACGGAATCGTCTGCAGCGCCAGAATCAGTTCGGCCGCCACCACCATCGGGTCGGCCCCGCTTTCCGGCATCGCCGCGTGGCAGCTTTTGCCGTGCAGCGTAATTTCAAATGAATCCAGCGACGCCATCATCGCGCCAGGGTTAACCGCCAGTGACCCCAGCGGCAACCCTGGCCAGTTGTGCATCGCGTAAATCGCATCCATCGGGAAGCGCTGAAACAATCCCTCTTCCACCATTTTGCGCGCACCGCCCAGATTCTCTTCGGCAGGCTGAAAAATGAAATGAACCGTGCCGCTAAACTGGCGCGTGGCGGCCAGCTGCCGGGCAGCGGCCAGCAGAATGGCGCTGTGACCGTCGTGTCCGCAGGCGTGCATCACGCCGGGCGTCGCGGAACGCCACTCAGCGGTCCCTTTTTCCGTAATCGGCAGCGCATCCATATCTGCACGCAGCCCGATAACCGGGCCGGGACCGTTTTCCAGCGTGCCGATAACCCCGGTGCCCGCCAGGCCACGAAACACCTGCAATCCCGCCCGCGCTAACTCTTCAGCGATAAACTGGCTGGTTTGCTGTTCCTGGTAACCTAATTCGGGGTGGAGATGAAACGCACGGCGCCAGCGCAGGGCATCTTCAAGCAGGGCAGGGGAAAGGGTCATGCAGAATCGCGCTCCATACAGAATGAGAAGATTTCACTTTAGAGGTCGGGTGGCGCTGCGTCTATCGCCGGCAGGACGAAATCTGGCTATAGGCTAAATCAAAATGGAATAAGTAATAAGGAAGTGA
Source organism: Pantoea sp. AS142 (assembly GCF_037152305.1). Taxonomy (NCBI): domain Bacteria; kingdom Pseudomonadati; phylum Pseudomonadota; class Gammaproteobacteria; order Enterobacterales; family Erwiniaceae; genus Pantoea; species Pantoea sp. AS142. Next base: position 425,965 of record NZ_JBBCMO010000001.1, read on the forward strand.
TGTCCGGGCAGGGCTTCAGGATGGAAAAAAGCGAAGAAAATGGGGCAAGCTGCTGCTCGCCCCGTTCAACGTATTACTTCTGCATCGGCAGGTTCAGGCCATGCTCTGTGGCGCAACGCTGCGCCAGCTCATAACCTGCATCGGCGTGGCGCATCACCCCGGTGGCCGGGTCGTTCCATAATACCCGACCCAGCCGCGCATCAGCCTCTTTGCTGCCGTCACAGACAATCACCACGCCGGCGTGCTGCGAGAAGCCCATGCCGACACCGCCGCCATGATGCAGGCTGACCCAGGTCGCACCGCCTGCGGTATTCAGCAGCGCGTTCAACAGCGGCCAGTCTGAAACTGCATCTGAGCCATCTTTCATTGCTTCGGTCTCACGGTTAGGGGAGGCGACCGAGCCGCAGTCGAGATGGTCGCGGCCAATCACCACCGGCGCTTTCAGCTCGCCGTTGCGTACCATTTCGTTGAACGCCAGACCGGCAAGATGTCGTTCGCCCAGTCCCAGCCAGCAGATGCGTGCAGGCAGCCCCTGAAAGGCGATGCGCTCCTGCGCCATATCAAGCCAGCGATGCAGCGTTTTGTGGTGCGGGAACAGTTCTTTGAGTTTGGCGTCGGTCTTGTAGATATCTTCTGGATCGCCGGACAGCGCCACCCAGCGGAACGGGCCTTTTCCTTCGCAAAACAGTGGACGAATGTAGGCTGGCACAAAGCCAGGGAAGTCGAAGGCGTTGCTGACACCCTCATCCAGCGCGACCTGACGGATATTGTTACCGTAATCCACGGTCGGGATGCCCATATGACAGAAGTCGAGCATCGCCTGCACATGGACCGCCATAGACGCCCGTGCCGCTTTCTCTACAGCCTTCGGCTGTGCATTGCGCGCCTGCTGCCAGCGCGCCAGGTCCCAGCCAATCGGCAGGTAGCCATTAATCGGATCGTGTGCCGAGGTCTGATCGGTCACGATGTCCGGTTTTGGCCCGCCTGACCGGGCGCGTTTCACCAGCTCCGGCAGGATTTCGGCGGCATTGCCCAGCAGCCCGACCGAAATCGCTTTTTTCGCTGCGGTCGCTTCGCTGATTAACGCCAGCGCTTCATCCAGCGTAGTGGCTTTGTAATCCACATAGCGGGTACGCAGACGGAAATCGATGCGTGACTCCTGACACTCAATCGCCAGCACACAGGCCCCGGCCAGCACACCCGCCAGCGGTTGCGCGCCGCCCATGCCGCCCAGCCCGGCGGTGAGGATCCAGCGTCCACTGAGGTCGTTATTGTAGTGCTGACGGCCCGCTTCCACGAAGGTTTCGTAGGTGCCCTGCACGATGCCCTGCGCGCCGATATAGATCCAGGAACCGGCCGTCATCTGGCCGTACATCATCAGGCCCGCTTTATCCAGCTCATGGAAGTGATCCCAGGTCGCCCAGTGCGGCACCAGATTGGAGTTCGCCAGCAGCACGCGCGGTGCATCCGCGTGGGTGCGGAAGATGCCGACCGGCTTGCCGCTCTGGATCAGCAGAGTTTCATCCGGCTGCAGTGCCCGCAGCGAACGCAGGATCTGCTCGAAGCACGCCCAGTTACGCGCCGCCTTACCGATGCCGCCATACACCACCAGATCTTCCGGCCGCTCGGCAACATCGGGATCGAGGTTGTTCTGAATCATGCGGTAAGCGGCTTCAATCAGCCAGTTGGCGCAGTGCAGCGTGGTACCGTGAGGCGCGCGAATTTCACGTGCCACAGCCTGAGAAAGAGTTTCGCTCATGGAAGATTCCTTTAATTCAAGAAGTTGGGCGCATGCTCGGCAGCAGCGCGGTCAATGCCTGAGGCCAGTCAGTGCGACTTGCCCACTGACGCATTGCCTCGATATCGGGCGCCAGCAGGCGATCCTCCTCCAGGAAGGCGACCTGCTCGCGAATGGTGTCGATGGCCTGCTCAATCAGCGCAGAGCTTTTCAGCGGCCGGTTGAATTCGATGCCCTGTGCAGCGGCCATTGCCTCAATGCCGACCACCGCGGCGCTGTTAAAGCACATGCTGCCGAGACGGCGCGCGGCGTAGGTTGCCATCGAGACGTGATCCTCCTGGTTTGCGGAGGTCGGCAGACTGTCGACGCTGCCCGGATGGGCCAGCGATTTGTTCTCAGAGGCCAGGGCTGCGGCAGTTACCTGGGCAATCATAAAGCCGGAGTTTACGCCACCGTCGCGCACCAGGAAGGGCGGCAGACCCGACAAGCCGCTGTCCAGCAGCAACGCCAGTCGCCGCTCGGAGATGGCCCCGACTTCGGCAATTGCCAGCGCCAGGATGTCCGCGGCAAAGGCCACTGGTTCGGCGTGGAAGTTACCGCCGGAGATCACATCGCCGCTGTCGCTGAACACCAGCGGGTTGTCAGAGGCCGCGTTCGCTTCGATTTCCAGAATCCGCGCCGCATGGCTGACGTTGTCCAGGCAGGCACCCATCACCTGCGGCACGCAGCGGATGGAGTAGGGATCCTGAACGCGGCCGCAATGCGTATGCGACAGCACTATTTCACTGCCCTCAATCAGGGTGCTGACGGCAGCGGCGACCGCAATCTGACCCTGCTGACCGCGCGCCTGATGGATACGGGCGTCGAACGGTTTTAGCGAGCCTTTAATCGCCTCCAGCGACAGCGCACCGGCCATCAGACCGGCGGCAAACAGGTTTTCACCCTCAAACAGGCCGCGCAGCGCCAGCGCAGTTGAGACCTGGGTGCCGTTAAGCAGCGCCAGTCCCTCTTTCGGGCCGAGTACAAACGGCGACAGGCCCACGCTTGCCAGTCCCTCGGTGGCGGGGACCAACTCACCCCTGAGCCGTACCTGACCTTCGCCCAGCAGCATCAGCGACATGTGCGCCAGCGGTGCCAGATCGCCGGAGGCACCGACCGAGCCTTTTTCCGGGATGCAGGGCATTACGCCCGCATTGAACAGCGCCAGCAGCGCCTCAACCAGTTCGATTCGCACGCCAGAGTGACCGCGTGCCAGGCTGATGATTTTGGTGGCGACCACCAGACGGGTGACATTGTCGGGCAACAGATCGCCCAGCCCGACGCTGTGTGACAGCACCAGGTTACGCTGCAGATCCGCCAGCCGGCTGGCCGGGATTTGCGTCTGCGCCAGCTTGCCAAAGCCGGTATTAATGCCATATACCACGTTACCGGAGGCGACAATCGCATCCACGGTCTGCTGCGCCGCCGCAATTGCCTGACGCGCGGGCTCATCAAGCGTCAGCGTGACGTTACCCTGATAGATAGCGCGTAATGTTGCGAGGTCCACCTCGCCTGGCACCAGGTGCAAAACCTGAAACGAACCTGACATAGTCTACTCCTGTCTATACAAGTGTGCTGGTATGGCTAAACTGCTCTCCTTGCCCTGAACCAGCGGAATAATACGAGTGAAACATAAGCGTTAATTCTTGTCTATGCTTGTCTATACAATCAAAATGAGTAAGCAAGTGCCGTGCCAGGCCGATCACAAAAATCGATTGCCCGCCCGCTGTGGGTTGACTAATTAGCGCTACTCAGAGGCTGCACCATCAGGATGCGCAGGCTGCACCATTGGAGCACCGTGCAGCGTACTGGATGTATATACATTCACACGGTGAGACAGTAAACTTAGGGGACTTTCAGCATAAGGAACAGCAAATGGTTGAGCATACGGCACTGGCACAACTGGCGGCGGCAATGAGCGATGAGCCTGCCCCGATTTATCAGCGGGTGAAGCAGGCCATCGTCGGTCAGATCCGCGAAGGTTTGTGGAAAGCGAATCAGCGTGTGCCATCAGAAAGTGAACTGGTTAATGAACTGGGCGTTAGCCGTATGACCATTAACCGGGCACTGCGTGAACTGACCAGCGAAGGCTTTCTGGTGCGAATGCAGGGCGTCGGAACCTTCGTGGCGGAGATGAAAGGCTACACCGCCATGCTGGAGGTACATAACATCGCCGATGAGATCGCTCAGCGCGGCCATCAGCACAGCTGCAAAATCCTCGCCATCGGCCAGGACAAAGCCGATCCTGAGCAGGCGGCGGTACTGGGACTGACCACCGGGCAGACGCTCTATCATTCGCTGATTGTGCATTACGAAAATGATCTGCCGGTGCAGCTGGAGGACCGCCTGGTGAATCCGCTGGTCGCGCCCGATTACCTGACGCAGGATTATCAGCAGATGACGCCTTACACCTATCTGATGCGCGTTGCGCCGCTGACGGCGGGCGAGCACATTGTTGAAGCGGTGCTGCCCGATGCGCGTCAGCGTAAACATCTGTCGGTGGATGAACACGAACCCTGCCTGCTGATTCGCCGTCAGACCTGGAGCGACACTAAAATCGTGACCTATGCGCGGCTGCTCTATCCTGGCTCTCGTTACAAACTGCTGGGCCGCTTCAGAGGACACGGTTAAGAGCCGAGCCCATTAGGCTATTTTATTTGTCAGTCTGAACCTGGGCAGTGCTCACAATCCTCACGTACTACGTGTACGCTCCGGTTGTTCCGCGCTGTCCGTGTCCAGACTACCTGCAACAATTACGCCTACTGGGATAGGCTCTGAGTCGGGTAAACAGCAGCCGGGCATCGGTATCGCATGGGTTGAGTTGCGTTTCTTCATCGACCCACCACACGCCCTGTTGCGCGGTCAGCCGCTCCCCGTCAGCCGTCTGCCAGGCGCCAGCCAGCACCCAGGCGACACCATGCAGAGTGCTGACCGGCGTGGTGACCACCCCGACCGTTGCCTGCCATTCCCCGCGCCGCGTCATGATATTAAAATCTTCGCTGACGCTGCCCTGCAGCTTCGCCGTTAAGGCCCGTTCCCCGGCAAACGCCCAGGGCTGCTGTGTGGTTAACAGGTGCTGCACGCCCGGTGCGGTCAGCAACACCGGATCGCCATGCAGCAGGGTAATTACCCGATCAATGCCCGGAAAGGCAGAGAAGGGACCATTCTGCGCCAGCGTCGCAATGCTGGCGCGCCAGCCGAACCGCTCCGCGCCGGGCGGAAAGCGGATGATTTCGCGGGTTTCGCCGCCGCCGTTGCGCCAGCGGCTGACCGCCAGCTCCGCGTACGTGAACCGGGCGATCATCGCAGCGCCGCCATCGCCTGAGCAAAGCGGGCGGCACACGCCGTCTGGTGCGGATGCACCCCCTCTTCCACCACGGCTTTACCCGCCACATACACGTCCCGAATCTGATCCCGCTGCCCGGCAAAGAGCCAGCGGTTGAGTACGGCGTGCGACCCGACGCTGCCGAGCCACGCCTCATCCCGCAGCACCAGCCAGTCTGCACGTTGTCCCACCGCCAGCGTGCCCTGCTGAATGCCACACGCCTGCGCACCGCCCGCTGCGGCCTGTTGCCACAGCAGATCGCCTACCGACGGGTGGCCGGGCAGGGTCATCCGGTTGCGGCGCTGGTCGCGCAGTCGCTGAGCATACTCCAGCCAGCGCAGCTCCTCTTGGGCGCTCAGCGAGACGTGACTGTCAGAGCCGATGCCCCAGCGTCCGCCCTGCGCGATGTACTCCACGGCTGGAAAGATGCCGTCTCCGAGGTTGGCTTCGGTGGTCGGGCAGAGACCCGCCACTGCGCCGCTGCGGGCGAGACGCGCCAGCTCACTCTCATCCAGATGGGTGGCGTGGATCAGGCACCAGCGCGCATCCACCGCAAAGCGGTTCAGCAGCCAGGCCACCGGGCGCTCGCCGCTCCATGCCAGCGAGTCATTCACCTCTTTCTGCTGTTCAGCCACATGGATATGTACCGGCAGCGTCGGATCACTGGCCGCCAGCACGTCCTGCATCTGGCTTTCACTCACCGCCCGCAGCGAATGAAAACAGAGGCCATGGTTCAGCAGTGGCCTTTGCTGCTGCCACGCATCAAGCCGCACCAACTGCTGCAGATAGCGATCGGTCTGCTGGATAAAACGCTTCTGACCCGCCGATGCGGGCTGGCTGCCGAAGCCGCTGTAGCTATAGAGCACCGGCAGCAGCGTCTGGCCGATACCGGCGATCTCCGCCGCTTCAATCAGTTGTTGCAGCATCGCATCATCACGGTAAGGCGCACCCTGTGTGTCATGGTGCAGGTAGTGAAACTCTGCCACCTGGGTGTAGCCGCCTTTCAGCATCTCGATGTAGAGAAGGGCGGCAATATCGCCCACCTGTTGCGGCGTCAGGCGCTGGACCATGCGGTACATCAGATCCCGCCACGTCCAGAAACTGTCCTGAGGATCGCCCGCCACTTCAGCCAGACCCGCCATGGCACGCTGGAAGGCGTGCGAGTGCAGGTTGGCGATTGCCGGGATCACCTCGCCGTTGAGCCGGATAGCCTGATCAGCGTGGCTATCCGGGGTAATGGCGTCGATAAAACCGGCCTGATTGACCGTGATACGCACCTGCTGCTGCCAGCCCTCCGCCAGCAATGCACGCGGGGCAAAAAAAGTCGCCATGGTTGATCCTCATCGGATGTAGTTGTATATACATATACATACTTTGAGGCACAGTGTAAACGGCGGAGGCATGAGGCAGCAATGGCAGAAGAGATGCGCGTAGAGACGGTGTGGACCGGGGCTGACCTGGTCACCATGCGTGACGGAAAGTACCATCTTATCCCGCAGGGTGCGCTGGCGGTGCGGGCGGGCAGGCTGGTGTGGGTCGGGCCGCAGGCGGAGATGCCCGCGTTCGTCGCCGACCAGCATCATCATTTGCCGGGCGGCATCGTGACCCCGGGGCTGGTGGATTGTCATACCCATCTGGTGTTTGGCGGCGACCGCAGCCAGGAGTTTGAACAGCGCCTGAATGGCGTCAGCTATGCAGAGATTGCCGCGCAGGGCGGTGGCATTCTCTCAACCGTGCGCGCTACCCGCGCCGCCACTGAAGAGGAACTGGTGGCATCGGCCCGCTGGCGGCTAAACCGCCTGCTGGCAGAAGGCGTCACTGCCGTGGAGATTAAGTCCGGCTATGGCCTGGATGAAGAGAGCGAACTGCGGATGCTGCGGGCGATTCGTCAACTGGGTGAGAGCGTGGCCGCCGATGTCCACGCCACCTGTCTGGCGGCACATGCTTTTCCGCCGGAGTTTAAGCACGACCCGGATGGCTGGGTCGATATCATCTGCGAACGGCTACTGCCGCAGGTGCAGGCACTGGGACTGGCGGATGCGGTGGATGCATTCTGCGAGCATCTCGCCTTTTCACCGCAGCAGGTGGCGCGGGTGTTTGATCGGGCGGTGGCGCTGGGCATGCCGGTGAAACTGCATGCGGAGCAACTCTCGGCGCTGGGTGGTGCAGCACTGGCGGCCCACTATGGGGCGCTCTCTGCCGACCACCTGGAATATGCCACCGAAGAAGATGCCAGAGCGATGGCACAGCATGGCACCGTAGCGGTGCTGCTGCCCGGCGCATTTTATCTGCTGCGGGAGACGCAGCGTCCGCCGGTGGATCTCTTCCGGCGCTATGGCGTGCCGATGGCGCTGGCCAGCGATGCGAATCCCGGCACCTCGCCTGCGCTGTCGCTGCGTCTGATGCTTAATATGGGCTGCACCCTGTTTGGCATGACGCCGGAAGAGGCGCTGGCGGGCGTCACCCTGTGGGGGGCAAAAGCGCTGGGGCTGGCTGAGAGTCACGGCTCGCTGGAGGCGGGAAAAGTGGCTAACTTCGTTCACTGGCCGCTGGCCCGTCCGGCAGAACTGGTTTACTGGCTGGGTGGTGAACTGCCCTGCACCGTTATCTATCGTGGGGAACCGCAATGAACCCTTTCCATTTTACCCAGGGCAGTCTGCCGCTGCTGGTCAGCATTCCCCATGCCGGTACCGAGCTGACGCCCGACGTGGAAGCCGGATTGAGTGAGGCCGCGCGCGGCTTACCCGACACTGACTGGCATATTCCGCTGCTGTATGATTTTGTACGTGATCTCGGGGCCAGCGTGTTAATTGGCCGTTACTCCCGCTTTGTGGTCGATCTCAATCGCCCGCCCGATAACCAGCCGCTCTACACCAGCGCCACGACCGGCCTGTTCCCGGAAACCCTGTTCGACGGCACACCGACCTTTGCGCCAGGCAAAACACCCGACGACACGGCGCGTCAGGGCTACATCGATCAGATCTGGCAGCCCTATCATCAGCAGCTCCAACAGGAGCTGGCGCGGCTCAAAGCGCAGCATGGCTATGTGCTGCTGTTTGACGCCCACTCTATCGCCAGTGAAATTCCCCGTCTGTTTGACGGCCGTCTGCCCGATATCAACATCGGTACCAACGACAGCGCAAGCTGTACGCCTGCAATGAGTGCGGCGCTGGAGGCCGTGTGCGCGGCGCAGAACGACTACAGCTGGGTAATTAACGGGCGCTTTAAAGGCGGTTACATCACCGCGCTTACGGTCAGCCGCAGCAGCAGATTGAGGCGGTCCAGCTGGAGCTGGCGCAGCTCAACTACATGGATGAAACGCCACCTTACGTGTGGCAGCAGGCGAGGGCTGCGCAGTTACAGAAACTACTGAAGTCGCTGATCCACGCAATGCTGATGCAGATTAAAGCGGAATAAACCCGCCACTGCGGTTCATCGCTGCGCTAATCGGGTGCAGGAGAAAGCACACAGCTTTCCTGTCCCCGTGTTTTCCCCGCCTGTTTCCGCTTTTGCTTAGCTGGATTAACCTTTGTTTAGTTGTATTTACACATCCAGCAGCGAACCCGATACGCAATAAATTCTGTCTTGCTCAAAAGTGATAAAGTCGGCCAAAAACTGCGCAGTGTTCAACTTGCCTGGACAGGACATATCATCCTGTGAAATTTATGTTAAATCTCGTCAGGGCGATCACCAGGCCGCTACTTTCAGGAGAACCGTATGACGCTTACTCTGACACTACGCTGGTTTCCAGCCTGCTGCTCTGTGGCGTCAGCGCCCAGGCCAAAGAGTGGAAGTCGATCACCATTGCCACCGAAGGCAGTTATAAACTTTGGAATCTCACCCTGCCAGGCGGCAAGCTCGCCGCTGATGATCCAGCATTTGCTGATCTACTCCGGTCTGAGGCAGTTTAGTGTCATCCGCCACAGTCTCTTCTGGCCGATTCTGCGTGAGCCCTTCACTTTTGCGGTGCTGGCGCTGACGCTCTGCACCGCCGCCTGATTGCGGAGATCCTGCGTGGCGTACTGCTGGCGGTGCCGCCTGGTCAGGTGGAAGCGGGAATGGCGTGCAGCAGGTCTCGCGGGCTGCTGCTGAGGTGCATTATCGCACCGGTGATGCTGCGTTACGCGCTGCCCGCTTAGCGATTGAGTATCTGCTGGCGGCGCAGGCGCTGGAGTTTCACGGTGAGTCATAGCTGGCAGCAGGCACGCGGCGCGCCTGGCAGCCGTTGCGGCAGGTTGTTGAGCGCTGGCAGCAGGATCGCTGGCTGGCACCCGACATCGCCCGCGCGGTGGCTCAGATTAAAGCGCATCGGGCCGATGCGCTTATGGGGTGAGGATTACTTGCGGCGTGCGTCCGGACGGACTAAATCAAAACGTTGCGCTTCGCTGATGCCGTAATAGGCGCTGGGGCCACCCGCGCGCAGAATCGGCTCGGCTTTAGCGGTCTGATAAATGCCCGCTGCCAGCAGCGATTCATCGATGTGAATTGCCACTGCTTCGCCCAGCACCAGCCAGCTGTCGATCAGATTGCCGCTGGCATCCTGCAACTGAATCAGTTGCGTCAGGCGGCACTCGAAGTTGACCGGGCTTTCTGCCACCAGACTGGCGCTGACCTGTGAAGCCGCCAGCGGCGTTAAACCGGCAAAGGCGAACTCATCCTGATCGGCAGGCAGCGAGGCGGAACTTTCGTTCATCGCTTCCGCCAGGGGACGGGTCGCCAGGTTCCAGACAAACTCTTTGGTCTCAGCAATATTTCTGACGCTGTCTTTCCAGCCGCTACTGGCGAAACCGATAATCGGCGGATGATAGTTGAAGCAGTTAAAGAAGCTGTAAGGTGCCAGATTGCGCTGGCCGCTGCTGCTCACTGAGCTAATCCAGCCGATCGGACGCGGCCCGATAATGGCGTTCAGCGGATCGTGCGGCAGACCGTGGCCAGCACGGGGTTGATAGGAATAGCGTTTCCGGGTCATAACGTCTCCAGCAGGGAATTTTATTTATCTTAGCCCGACAGCATCGCCCGACGGAATCGGAAAGAGGTAAGCGGAGGGTGCGGGTTTATTTTCCGCCGCCTACAGCGTATTGTACGCGCGCCTGAATAATTGAGAGAACGTATGAAAAAGTCAGCCAGCACGTCGCCGTTCCATGCCCGCAATCGCCATCAGGGCGAATACGATTTTGCCGCGTTAACCGCTGCCCATCCGCCGCTGAAAGCCAAAGTCCGGCCCAATGGTTATGGCGTGCAGTCCGTGGATTTCGCGGACCCGGAGGCGGTGATGCTGCTGAACCAGGCGCTGATCAAACTATTTTACGACATCGACTGGCAGCTGGCGCCCGGCTCACTCTGCCCGCCCGTGCCGGGACGTGCCGATTATCTGCACTACCTTGCCGATCTGCTGGCGCTGGATAACAACGGCGTGATCCCGACGGCGGACGTGCTGGATGTCGGCTGCGGCGCAAACTGCATCTATCCGCTGATTGGCGCGGCAGAATATGGCTGGCGCTTTACCGGCACCGAGGTTGATGAAGCCGCCATCAAAGCCGCTAACCGCATTGTTGCGGCCAATCCGCGCCTGACGCGCCAGATCCGTATGCGTCGTCAGAAAAACAGCGATGCAGTGCTGGCAGGTGTGGTCAGTAAAAATGAATTTTTCAATGCAGTGATGTGTAACCCGCCGTTCCACACCTCGGCGGAAGAGGCGGTAGCGGGATCGCAGCGTAAGGTCCGCAATCTCGGACTGGATAAGAGTGCGCCGCTCAACTTTGGGGGCCAGCACAATGAATTATGGTATCCCGGTGGTGAAAAGGGCTTTATCGGCAAGATGATCGCCGAGAGCGTGGCGCTGAGTCGTCAGATCGGCTGGTTTACCTCGCTGGTGTCGCGCAAAGAGAACTTACCGGCGCTGGAAAAACAGTTGCAGGCGCTCGATGTCGCAGAGCTGCGGGTGGTGAATATGGCGCAGGGGCAGAAGCAGAGCCGCTTCCTGGCGTGGAGTTTTATGCCTGCCGCCCAGCGCACTAAGCTTCTGAGTCGACTGGGGAATTGAGGCATCTCTTTACGCGGGTAACCGATCTATCTGCGGGCGAAGGGGAAAAGAACGGGCCGCGTTGCGGCCCGTTGTGATCAGGAGACGTGCTGCAGGAATTCGCGCAGACGCTCGCTCGGTGGGTTGCTGATCAGGCTGTCGGGATCGCCATCTTCCGCAATCCGGCCTTTATCAATAAAGATCAGCCGTGAAGCCACCTTCTGTGCGAAGCCCACTTCGTGCGTCACAATCACCATCGTCATGCCTTCTTCCGCCAGATCCTGCATCACCTTGAGCACTTCGTGACGCAGTTCCGGGTCGAGCGCTGAGGTTGGCTCATCAAACAGCATCATCTTCGGCTTAACCGCCAGCGCACGGGCAATCGCTACGCGCTGCTGCTGACCGCCGGAAAGCTCAGACGGGAAGTGGTGCGCGCGCTCCGCGAGGCCCACTTTGCCCAGCAGCTCACGCGCCAGCTGGCGTGCCGCCTCTTTGCTGGCACCGCGCACCCGGATGGGACCAAAGGCGACGTTGTCCAGCGCACTCATCTGTGGGAACAGATGAAACTGCTGAAACACCATGCCCGCTTCCTGACGAATCAGGCGGTCGTCGACTTTCGGGTCATTGACGCGCAGGCCATCGACAATCAGTTCGCCGCTGGTGATCTCTTCCAGCTTGTTAATGCAGCGCAGCAGGGTTGATTTACCGGAACCGGATGGGCCGATAATCACCACCACTTCGCCCTGGTTAATCTTCAGGTCAATATTGTGTAGCACCTGGGTCTGGCCAAAATGCTTGGAGACATCTTTAAACTCAATCACAGGATTTTCACCCTTTTCTCAATGCGGCGCAGCACAAAGCTCAACACCAGCGTAATAACCAGATAGATAATCGCGACGGCGCTCCAGATTTCCAGCGCGCGGAAGTTACCGGCAATAATCTCCTGACCCTGACGGGTCAGTTCAGCCACACCGATAACGATAAACAGCGAAGTATCTTTGATGCTGACAATCCACTGGTTGCCCAGCGGTGGCAGCATACGGCGCAGCGCCAGCGGCATAATCACGTAGCGCAGCGTCTCGCGGCTCGACAGGCCAAGCGCCAGTCCGGCTTCGCGGAAGCCCTTGTTGATCGACAGCACGGCACCACGGGTAATCTCGGCAATGTAAGCGCCGGAGTTAATCATGATGGTCACCACCGCCGCGCTGAAAGGATCAATGCGCAGGTCGGGGAACGCCATCGGCAGAGCAAAATAGATGAACATCACCTGCACCACGATAGGGGTGCCGCGAATGATTTCGATAAACACCAGGGCGATGTTATTGGTGATCCAGCCACCGTAAGCGCGGGCAAAACCGGCTACCAGTCCGATGAACAGGCCGCCGACCAGTCCAATAATTGAGATAATTAAGGTCAGTTTAGCGCCTTCAAGCAGCGCGGGCATGGCGGGCCAGATGACGCTCCAGTCAAACTCCATGGTGTCACTCCAGATATGTTGCGATGGAAAAAAGCAGGGAAAAGGTTTCCCTGCTGAAATCAGAATATGGGCACATTATTATTTCGGTTCGGTGCCGAACCATTTTTTATAGAGCGTGTTGTAGGTGCCGTTCTCTTTCAGGGTTTTTAGTGCGCCGTTTACTTTTTCACGTAAATCGTCGCTGCCTTTCGGGAAAGCGATACCATACTGCTGCGCTTCAATCGAATCGCCTACCGCTTTAAAGCGGCCTTTACCGGCGGTATGGATGAAGTAAAGGATGTTTGGTGTGTCATGCAGCACGGCGTCCGCACGGTTGGTGCCCAGCTCCATATAGGCGCTGTCGATATTCGGGAACTGACGCAGATCTTTGGATTTGATGTTGGCTTTCGCGTATTCCACGGAGCCGGTGCCGCTTTTCACTGCGACCACTTTACCGTTCAGATCGCTGATGCCTTTGATGTCGTTTTCATTGTTACGCACCATCACCTGCAGACCGCTCTTGTAATAGCCGTCAGAGAACTCAATCGCTTTTTTACGTTCTTCGGTAATAGTGATACCCGCCAGTGCCAGATCGACATTGCGTGTTTGCAGTGCAGGGATAATGCCGCTGAAGTCCATTGGCTTCAGGGTGTAATCGAGCTTCAGCTCTTTAGCAATGGCATCCCACAGATCCACATCAAAGCCGACATACTTGTCACCCTGCTTGAATTCAAACGGAACAAAAGCGGTATCCGTGGCGACGACCAATTTCTTGTCTGCTGCAGTTGAGGAGAGGGAGAAGGCCAGCGCCAGCGCGGCCACAGAAACTTTTAACAGTGACTTCATCATTTTTTCCTTTTTACTACCAGGCGGCAGGGCCTGCGTTTGCGGCTTGTCATATGAAAGAATTATGCCAACTTTACAAAATCCGCGAAATCAGAGAGTTAAATAACACAGCTGACACGATTTTGCAGTTAATTCTGCTATTGCACTATATTGGTGCGCTAATTTGGTGCAGGTGGCTATTTTGGTGCAGCGGGTGGTGTGCCTCAGATGTTGAGGCTGTGAAGCGGGGGTGGGAAGAACTGTTAACGGGGCCATAAAATGCGGTAACTAAGACGTAAAAAAGGCGGGTCTCCCCGCCTGATTGACTGCGTTGAATCTTATTCAATATTTGCTTCAATGAACCAAAGGAATTTATCCAAATCACGCGATGCCGCAGTAAAAATGTCAGCGGTATCTTCGTCTTTCACTTCTGAAATCGCTTTACGGGTGTCGTTTGCCACAACGCTGTAACGGTCTGCCAGCGCTTTCAGATGGTCCTGAACGCTGTGGATATTCAGCGGATAGCTTTTCAATGGAGTTGTATCGTTTACAACCTGCGTGGTGCCCAGCGCCACGCCACCCAGCTGAACCACACGCTCGGCAATAGTGTCCTGATGATCAGTAATCGTGGTGCGGAAGCCATCCAGCATTTCGTGCACGCCGATAAAGTTCGCACCGCGCATGTTCCAGTGCGCCTGCTTAGTGATCAATGACAGGTCAATAAATTCGACTACCAGACGGTTTAACACCGCGATGGTGGCTTTTTTTTCATCTTCGGCCACATCATTGCGGGTAAAAATCAGGTCAGAAGATTTAGTTTTAACCAATTTAGCGGTACTCATCGTTTCAGTCCTCTCTTTGATGGTTGTCCTAATCAAGTATCGGATAAGTATAGCAGCGCTTTTCAGCTTTGCAGGAACGACTTTAACGATGGATGAAATAGCGAGTGTCTTTTTTAAAACGGCGCTACTAAGATTAAGTTAATACCATGTTAAAATATAATTCCTTGCAAATATTAATATAAATCAATTATTTATGTGCGATTATTAATAAGACCTACGTACCTGATTAAAAATAGAAAGATCGGTAAAGTGCGACGGTTAAGAATAATTATCATAATGAGCATGATTATTATTTAACCCGTCAGCGTAACGAGCTTGATAGCGTTTACTTACCTGTCCTCAGATAATTCAACGCTGTTTAACGCACTCTTTTTCGGCCGCATGGTCAGCGTTGAACCTGCTGAGGCGATGATGATGGCCATCAGCGCCAGCCACTGCAATACGCTCAGGGTTTCTCCCAGGAATAGCATGCCGGAAAAGGCGGCCATGGCGGGTTCAAGACTCATCAGCGTACCAAAAATGCGCGCCGGTAAGCGGGTGAGGGCGATCATTTCCAGCGAATAGGGAATGGCGCTGGAGAGCAGGGCAACCAACAATGCGACCGGCATAACGGCCCATGTCCAGATGCCACTTTCTGCGAATGTCAGTCCCAGAGGCACAAAAATTACCGAGGCAATCAGCGAACCGATGGCCACTGTCGCAGGGCCATGTTCTGCGCCTGCCCGTTGTCCCGCCAGGATATAGATCGCCCAGCAGGCGCCTGCACCTACTGCCAGCCCTGCGCCCAGCGGATCAATCGCGGTCATGCCTGTACCAAACGGCAGCAGAAACCACAGACCAATCACCGCCAGCAACACCCAGACAAAATCCAGCGGTCGGCGCGATCCAAAGAGGGCCAGCGCCAGCGGGCCGGTAAATTCCAGTCCCACTGCCACACCCAGCGGCACGGTGCGAATCGCCAGATAGAACATAAAATTCATTGCGCCCAATGCCAGTCCATACATCAGGAGTGGCAGACGTTGTTCCCGGCTGAAGCGTAAACGCCAGGGCTTGAAAATCACACAAAGTATCAGGGTTCCAAAGCCCAGACGCAGTGCCGTGATACCCGTGGCACCCACAGCAGGAAACAGGCTTTTCGCCAGAGAAGCGCCACCCTGCAGCGACAGCATCGCAATCAGTAGAACGGCAATCGGCATTACAATCGGGGCAAGGTTTTTAGAAGCGGGAGAGGCAGACATCCTGTGTACTTTTCCTGATCATCAACATAATGAGTAAGTCAGTGTAAAGGAAATGGCGGGCTAAAAATCACAGATTTGCATTTTAGATTTATCTTAACTGAGCAATTTTCGGCCAAAATTAGTGCCATTTAGGTAAAGAAATGTCAGGTTTTTTTAAGATTTAACTTAAAGATCGAATTGAGCACAAAATGATTATTGAAGAAATGTGAAGGATTTTATAAGAAAAATGAATGACATAAGATGTTTCATTAACGTCCTGTTACACCAAACTTTCTGTTAGACAACAAAATCCGGGCAGAGTTTCTCGCTATTTTTTGTTATATTTTCAGCGTTGTCAGGAGAGAAGTATTTTCACATTTGAGGTGGTTATGAAAAAAATTGCATGTCTTTCAGCATTAGCCTGTGTACTGGCAGTATCTGCAGGTTCAGCAATGGCACAGAGCACCGTAACTGGTGGCTATGCTCAGAGCGACTATCAGGGCGTGGCTAACAAAGCTAACGGCTTCAACCTGAAATACCGCTATGAAGACGGTTCTAACCCACTGGGTTGGATCGGTTCATTCACCTACACTGAAAAAGATCGTACCGAATCTGGCGTTTACAATAAAGGCCAGTACTACGGTGTGACCGGTGGTCCTGCTTTCCGTCTGAACGACTGGGCTAGCATCTATGGTGTTGTAGGTATCGGCTACGGTAAATTCCAGCAGAACGATACTGCATCACGTGCTAAAACTGATTCAAGCGACGTAGGTTTCTCTTACGGCGCAGGTCTGCAGTTTAACCCAATTCAGGACATCGCGCTGGATGTGGGCTACGAGCAGAGCCGCATCCGCAACGTTGACGTTGGTACCTGGATTGCTGGCGTAGGTTACAGCTTCTAAGTCTAGCTTAGCTGACCTGCCAAAAAAACGGCCCCCTGGTGGGCCGTTTTTTATTGTGCTCAATTTAGCCGCTACCTTCTCACGTCTCTGTTCTGCCTGTGTCCCTTCCTGATATCTGTAGCCGATCAACAGCCATAACCGTTAATGCCGTCAAGCATGTCGACACAATGGATAAAAAAATACTAAAGAGAGTGGAAAGGGGGAATGAGCCTTTCAGCTAATGGCTGAAAGGCACTGAATCAGAATTAGCCGCGCCAGATTAGATTCTGGCAGCGACGATCGGCAGGCTTGTGGCCCAATAGTTTTTCAATCAACATCAGACGCAGTGTGAACGGGGAACGCGTCAGCAGGCAGAGCCAGGATTTTATCTCCATGGCTGTTTTCTTCTCAGCCTGGAAGCATTTGCTGCAATCTAAGCAACATTTCAGGGTGCTCATAGAATCACCTCCCAATCATTGTCGACGCGGTTGTCAGCAGCCTGCAGTGAGATGCGCCATCATCACCGGAGCAACAGGGATTGCTCTTTTCCTGCTTACATTATCATCAAATATAGCACTGGCTATATCGTTTAGCCAAGGCTAATGACGAAAAATTTGAGCTTCTTCGCGGCTGGTTTACAATGAGCGCAGCTAAATCCGTACAGCAGTGTGAGTACCGGAAATAATAATGAGGAAGCTGAATGAGTCGTCGTGCTAAAAGCGTGGTTTCTGCGCCAAAAGGACCACTAAAAGATATTGAAGAGCATGTCGAAGGTTTTCGGCAAGTGCGTGAAGCGCATCGTCGGGAATTAATTGATGACTACGTTGAGTTAATCTCTGATTTAATTGGTGAATTTGGCGAAGCGCGTCAGGTCGACATGGCGGCCCGCTTGGGTGTTTCGCAACCCACTGTAGCTAAAATGCTGAAACGGCTTGGCAGTGCCGGGCTGGTGGAACAGGTGCCTTATCGCGGTGTTTTCCTGACCGGTGAAGGGGAGAAGCTGGCAGAGGAGAGCCGCGCCCGTCATCATATTGTTGAAAGCTTTTTGCTGGCGTTAGGCATCAGTCCCGAAACAGCCAGACGTGATTCAGAAGGTATTGAGCATCACGTCAGTGATGAAACTCTGGCCGTATTTAAGAAGTTCTCCGATACCCGTCAACGCTAAGGCGTACCCTCATCATGCCTCAACTGCTTCGATCTTTTTTGCATGACTCTATTTTGCATTTATTAATCGTGATTGGTGTAGTTCTGGCATTTATGGCGGATTTTCGCTGGGACGATCTGCCTGGAGCGGTGGACTGGCACACCATTATTACGCTCACCGGGTTGTTAATTCTGACCAAAGGGCTGGAAACCAGCGGCTACTTTGATGTGCTGGGAGGACGGCTGATTGCGCGTTTCCGGCATGAACGTGTGCTGGCATTGTTTATGGTGATGGCTGCCGCGCTGCTCTCTACGTTTCTGACCAACGATGTGGCGCTTTTTATTCTGGTGCCGCTAACGCTCACATTGCGGAAGTTCTCGCATTTACCCCTCTCGCGACTGATCATTTTTGAGGCGCTTGCGGTAAATGCCGGCTCGCTGCTGACGCCGGTCGGCAACCCGCAAAACCTTCTGCTGTGGAGCCACGGCAAGCTGAGCGTTGTCGCGTTTATTGTGCAGATGCTACCGCTGGCCGCCTGGCTGCTGCTTAGCTTGATGTTTTTAACCTGGTTTAGCTTTTCAAAGCGGTCGATTGATAAGCATGACAACCCGGAACAACCGCAGTGGCAGAAGCCGCTGTTTATCGTCAGCCTGGTGTTGTACCTGCTGTTTATCGCCGGTCTGGAGCTGAAGATCACCGGCTGGGTACTGCTACTGATACTTGCCACTTTCCTGGTGATGGCACGCCGGGTGCTGCTGCGCATTGACTGGAGCCTGCTGGCGGTGTTTATCGCCATGTTTATTGATGTCTTTCTGCTCATGCGTCTGCCGGTGATGCAGTCACACATTGATGCCGTGTCTCATTTCGGTCAGGGGCAGATCTATCTGCTGGCGATTGGGTTGTCACAGGTGATCAGCAATGTACCGGCGACGATTCTGCTGCTGCAAAAAGTGCCGCCTACGGATGTGCTCGCCTGGGCGGTCAATATTGGCGGATTCGGTCTGCTGCCGGGTTCGCTCGCTAATCTGATTGCTCTGCGTATGGCGAAAGATCGGGCCGTCTGGTTGCGTTTCCACCTCTTTTCCATCCCATTGCTTGCCTGGTCAATGGCCAGCGGCTGGCTGCTATTGCGGTTGCTCAATTAGTCCCGACGTATCCTGCTACCCTCAACAGGTGGCAGGATGTGCGCCATTTCTCAAGTTTCGTAAAGTTGCGCTGGATTTTGTCAGTTTCCGATATAAGGTTAACAGGACCTTTATGCCCGGGAATTAGGGCCTTAGCCAGTGATGGGAACTATGAGCGAGAATAACCAACGCGATCCACACCCGCAGGACGCAGATAACGCGACGGATAAAAGCCGTCAGCCAGAGGAAAATCAGGACAACGACCAGCAGCCGGAGCGTAAACGCCCCGGTAAAAAGCCGCTGATTATTCTGGCGGTGGTAGTGGTGATTATGCTGATTGTCGGATTCTGGTTCTGGTTCACCACCCGTAATATTGAAACCACCGACGACGCCTTTACCGAGGGCGATGCCGTTACCATTGCGCCTAAAGCATCCGGCTATGTCGTGAAGCTGCTGGTGAAAGATAACCAGCGGGTTAAGAAGGGCGATCTGCTGGTGGAAATCGACCCCAGCGACAACCGTGCCCAGCGTGAACAGGCTAATGCGCAACTCGGTCTGGCAGTGGCACAGTGGCATCAGGCGCAGGCCCAGTTGGCGCTGTCGCGGGTGCAATATCCGGCACAACGTGATCAGGCGCTGGCCGATCAGGCTAAAGCGGAAGCGAACCTGCTTAATGCGCAGGCAGATTATCGCCGCCAGCGTGGTGTCGATCCGCGTGCGACCAGTCAGCGTAATATCGACAGCGCGTCCGCGCAGTTACGTTCAGCGCAGGCACAGTTACAAAGCGCGAAAGCACAGGCTGAAGTGGCGTCACAGGTTGCCCTGCAGATTCGCCAGCAGGAGACCAATGTTGAAGCGCGTCAGCAGCAGGTTGAGCAGGCGAAGGCGCAGTTAAGCACGGCCGATCTTAATCTCTCCTACACCCAGGTTCGCGCACCCTATGACGGGTTTATCACCAAGCGCAACGTTCAGCTGGGAACATTGGTGCAGGCGGGTTCCTCGCTGTTTTCGCTGGTCTCGCCTGAGATTTGGGTCACCGCGAACTTCAAAGAATCTCAGCTGCAACGCATGAATCCTGGCGACAAGGTTGAAATCAGCGTCGATGCCTGGCCGGATATGAAGCTGGAAGGACATGTCGACAGTATCCAGATGGGCTCCGGTTCGCGCTTTTCGACCTTCCCGTCAGAAAACGCCACCGGTAACTATGTGAAAATCGTTCAGCGCGTACCGGTGAAAATCGTCATCGACAAGGGCCTTGATCCGAACCATTCGCTGCCGCTGGGTCTCTCGGTTGAACCGAAGGTAACGGTGGAATGAGTACGGCGCAGAGCTGGAAACCCGCGAGTAACCCGTGGTTAGTGGCGATCACGGTCACGCTGGCAGTGTTTATGGAGATTCTCGACACCACCATTGTCAATGTGGCACTGCCGCACATCGCCGGTTCGCTCTCATCCAGTTACGATGAGTCAACCTGGGTGCTGACCTCCTATCTGGTGGCGAACGGCATTGTGCTGCCGATCTCTGCGTTCTTCAGTCGACTGTTTGGCCGTAAACAGTTTTTCCTGATCTGCATCGTGATGTTTACTATCTGCTCTTTCCTGTGCGGCATCGCCACTGAACTGTGGCAAATCATTCTGTTCCGCGTGCTGCAGGGCTTTTTTGGCGGCGGATTGCAGCCGGTTCAGCAGTCTGTATTGCTGGACTACTTCAAGCCTGAAGATCGCGGCAAGGCATTTGGTCTCTCCTCTATTGCTATTATTGTCGCGCCGGTGATAGGCCCGACATTAGGTGGCTGGATCACCGACAACTACAGCTGGCGCTGGGTGTTCTTTATTAACATTCCGGTGGGCGTGCTTACTGTGCTGGCGATCTATCAGCTGCTGGAAGATCCACCGTGGGAGCGTAAGTGGGCTAAAGGTAAACTAAAGATTGATTATATCGGTATCAGCCTGATTACCCTGGGGCTGGGTTGCCTGCAGGTTATGCTGGATCGCGGAGAAGATGAGGACTGGTTCGCCTCGCACTTTATCGTGCTGTTTGCCATTCTGGCGCTGATTGGCATCGTGGGTGCCGTCTACTGGCTGATGTATGCCCGTAAGCCGGTGGTCGATATTCTGGTGATGAAAGACCGCAATTTCTGGGTGGCCGGGCTGTTGATGGCTGGCATGGCGATGATTCTGTATGGCAGCTCCGTGGTGCTGCCGCAGTTGGCACAGCAGGATCTGGGTTACACCGCAACCTGGTCAGGCCTGGTGTTGTCGCCTGGCGCGGTGCTGATTGTTCTGACCATTCCGCTGGTGCTGAAACTGATGCCGATTGTTCAGACGCGATACATTATTGCCTTTGGTTTCAGCTGTCTGGCCGTGGCGTTTTTCTACTCTGCCACGTTAACGCCCAATGTCGATTTCACCACGCTGGTGTTGATGCGCAGCGCACAGTCAATCGGGCTGGGTTTTCTGTTTGTACCGCTGACCACTATCGCTTTTGTCACCATTCCGCAGCGACTCAATGCTGACGCCTCGGCGCTATTTACCATGTTTCGTAATGTTGCAGGCTCGATTGGGATTTCGCTTTCGACCGCTGCCATCACCGAGCGCGAACAGGTGCGCTCGGCGCATATGGTGCATAACATGACGCCGCTGAACGAGCCGTTCAACATTACGCTTCAGCACTGGGCGCAGGCGATACGCGACTTTACCTCGGCGGTGGGCGATCCCGTCACGCTGGCAACCGGTCAGCTTTATCAGGAGATGATTGCACAGTCGCGTATTCTTGCTTACATCGATGTCTTCTCAGGCCTGAGTATTGTCGCCCTGATTTTGATTCCATTTTGTTGGCTGCTGTCGCCGATTAAGAGCGAAGGCAGTGCAGGAGCACATTAACATGAAGGTTTTTTCTTCTCATCGCCTGAAATCCCTGAGTTTACTGCTGGCCATCGGGCTGGCAGGCTGCGCCGTGGGGCCAGACTATCAGACACCGAAACCAGCAGTGCCGGGCGGTTACAATGCCCTGGATTCACAGGAGGCGTCAAAGCCACAAAATGCCGCGATTAATTCACGCTGGTGGCGCAGTTTTAACGACCCGCAGCTCGACAGTCTGATTGAGCGGGCGATAGCAGGCAATCTGAGCCTGCAGCAGACGGTGCTGCGTATTGCCGGGGCGCGTGAACAGCTGACGCAGGCGCAGGGTGGTCTGTTCCCCAGTCTTAATGGTTCGGCCAAAGTGACTCGTCAGCAACTCGGACTGGAAGGATTGCTGAAATCTAATGGCGCAACCGATCAGCTCGACAGCACCGTTGCCAGCCAGCTCAATGGATTGACCCAGCCGGTTAACCTCTACCAGGGTAGCTTTGATGCCAGTTGGGAACTCGATCTGTGGGGCAAAGTGCGCCGTCAGGTTGAGGCCGCAAATGCCCAGCAGCAGGCGGCGATAGAGCAGCGCAATGATGCACTGGTTTCACTGGAAGCTGAAGTGGCGCGTGCCTGGCTGCAACTGCGCGGTGCGCAGAGCACCATTCAGACGCTGCAACAGCAGATTGATGTGGCACAGCAGACTACCGAGCTGACCCAAAGCCAGCAGCGTAATGGTCTGGCACCGCTGACCGATGTGGAAAATGCCCGTGCCCAGCTCAGCACGTTGCAGGCGCAATTGCCTCAGTATCAGGCGCAGGCGCGGCAGGCGATGAATGGATTAGCCGTGCTGCTCGGCAAGACGCCGGGTGCGCTGGATGCTGAACTCAGTACACCAAAAGCATTACCACCGCTGCCGCAGTTTGTCCCGGTAGGTATTCCTTCCACGCTGGCACGTCGTCGTCCTGATATTCGTCAGGCTGAAGCAACGCTGCATGCACAAACCGCTGAGATTGGGGTATCTGTTGCGCAGCTTTTCCCAAGCCTGTCGCTGACCGGCCAGTTGGGTGTACGCAACACCGACGTCAGCTATCTGGATAACTGGAGCAGTCATTTCTACAGTTATGGCCCGTCGTTATCAATCCCGATTTTCCAGGGTGGACAGCTGGTGTCGAGCGTTAAGTTAGCGCGGGCGCAGCAGGCCAGCGCCGCTCTGGATTATCGTCAGACGGTGCTGACGGCGCTGCAGGATGTGGAGAATGCGCTGGTGAGTTACCGCGCCGATCAGCAGCGGGTTATGGCTCTGGATGAGACGGCCGGCGCCCTTCAGCGCGCCTTTGATCTGGCCAGCGACAGCTATCGTCAGGGGCTCTCGACTTTCCTTGAAGTACTGGATGCGCAGCGTCAGCTGGCGCAGGCGCAGGAGCAGGCGACACAGGCGCGAATGCAGAGCGCACTTGATTTAGTGGCGCTCTATAAATCACTGGGCGGTGGCTGGGAAACTTACCAGAACATTGAGATGCCGCACTATCCGGTATTTGGCCCGGCCACGCAGGCTGATTAGTGCTCCGGCGGTCGCTGCCTCTGCGCAGTTACCGCCTTTTCTCTCCCCTCATCAGCGTTTAAATCAGATGCTGTCATTCTCTCGATGTTGATCACGATGATCTAAGCCATTGAATAAATTAGCATCTCAACGCCACTGCGCCAGGTTCAGGCAACAGAAAACTAAACAGAGGTAATCGCAGGGTTATTATCAGCGCCTTTGGCGAGTCATTATTTTTTATGTTGCCGGCACATTCCGGATTCAGTTTTTTGAGCTCAGTCACCTTTCTGAATTTATTTCTTTGATGGCTTTTAAGGAAAACTTACAACTGAGCAAACAGAGACGCGCGCGGCTATTCACCCGATTGTGCCTGGCGAAACTGTTATTGTACGGCTTAGCAATCTGCGAATAATCCGACTCTGCTGCAAATCGCCGCGGCAGAAGATGTTTGAAGATGACAAGAGGCATAATTAAAAAAACCAGAGTGGTAATTCTTTTGCGCTATTTAACGGTACCGGTGGCGGATTTTTTAAGCATAATCTGTAAGCTGGTGTGACAGGGAGCGCGATCAGGTCACATTTTTTCTGTTATCTGCGGCCCGTAATCGTTAATAATGATGCTGCGCAACCCGCTTTTAGCGGATAGAATTAGCTGCCCGCTACCGGTATAATCTGTCTGAAATCGTTTTCAACCGCTGGCAAAAGTGCGATTTGTTGTTAATTCAGCGTTAATAAAAGGTCGGGCACTGTCGATTTTAATAGCTCTGTTTTGGCTGAATTAATACTTAGGAATTATCTGTAGCGTAAAAATAATTTATTTTTTTATTTGAATTAGGTAATCTTGGCGCTACAGTTTTATTAACCCCCTTAATCAAGGACATTGTGATGAGTGACGCATTTAAGGTACTGAACAATATTCGCACATTACGTGCCCAGGCTCGTGAACTGCCACTGACCGATCTTGAAGAGATCCTGGAAAAATTAACTGTTGTTGTTACTGAGCGCCGTGAAGAAGCAGAAGCGGAAGAGACCCAGAATCGCGAAAAAGAAGAAAAGCTTTCTAAATATCGCGAAATGCTGCTTGCAGACGGCATTGACCCTAATGAATTATTAGGTGCGCTTGATAGCGGAAAAAAACGTACCAAACGTGCGCCGCGTCCGGCTAAATATTCTTACACCGATGAAAACGGTGAGCAGAAATCCTGGACTGGCCAGGGCCGTACCCCTGCAGCGATTAAAAAAGCGCTGGATTCCGGTAAAAGCCTGGACAGTTTTCTGATTGATTGAGTAACACAATCCTTGTAAGTGGGAGCCGGGGGGCCATCATGGCCCTCCGGCTTTTTTTATTTCTGCCCGGATATCAATCACCCCGCCAGGAATCCACGTCTGATGCTGGCGTGCGCTGCGTCACATCTGGCATAATAGCCGCCGTTTTTTCATCCATTCTCTTCACAAAGGTCAATGCCGTGTTAGTTAGCAGCAATATCACCATGCAGTTTGGCAGTAAGCCACTGTTCGAAAATATCTCCGTTAAATTTGGCGGCGGTAATCGTTACGGTTTAATCGGTGCGAACGGCAGCGGAAAATCTACCTTCATGAAGATTTTGGGGGGCGATCTGGTGCCTTCAGGCGGCAACGTCTCATACGATCCCAACGAGCGCATCGGTAAGTTACGTCAGGATCAGTTCGCCTTTGAACAATTTAGCGTGCTGGACACCGTAATCATGGGTCACCATGAATTATGGGAAGTGAAGCAGGAGCGCGACCGTATTTATTCTTTGCCAGAAATGAGCGAAGAAGAGGGGTATAAAGTCGGCGATCTTGAGGCGCTTTACGGTGAAATGGACGGTTATAGCGCTGAGTCTCGTGCTGGTGAGTTATTACTTGGCGTCGGCATTCCGGTTGAGCAGCATTACGGTCCGATGAGTGAAATTGCGCCGGGCTTTAAATTGCGAGTGTTGCTGGCGCAGGCGCTGTTTTCTAATCCCGATATTTTGTTACTCGATGAACCGACAAACAACCTGGACATCGATACTATTCGCTGGCTGGAGCAGGTGCTGAACGAGCGTGACAGCACCATGATTATCATTTCGCATGACCGTCACTTCCTTAATATGGTGTGCACCCACATGGCCGATTTGGATTATGGCGAGCTGCGGGTTTATTCCGGTAATTATGACGAATATATGACCGCTGCGACGCAGGCGCGTGAACGTCTGTTATCAGATAACGCCAAGAAAAAAGCCCAGATTGCTGACTTACAATCGTTCGTCAGTCGTTTTAGCGCTAATGCCTCTAAATCGCGTCAGGCGACATCACGCGCTAAGCAGATGGATAAAATTAAACTGGATGAAGTGAAAGCCTCCAGTCGTCAGAACCCGTTTATCCGCTTTGAGCAGGACAAGAAGTTGTTCCGAAATGCGCTGGAAGTGGAAGGTTTAACCAAAGGGTTTGATAACGGTCCGCTGTTTAAGAATTTAAATCTGCTGCTGGAAGTGGGTGAAAAGCTGGCGGTGATCGGTGCCAATGGTATTGGTAAATCGACACTGTTAAAAACGCTGGTCGGTCAACTTGCGGCAGATAACGGCGGCGTTAAATGGTCAGAGAATGCGCGCATTGGTTATTACGCTCAGGATCACGCCGACGACTTTGCCAATGATCTGACGGTATTTGACTGGATGAGTCAGTGGAAACAGCCTGGCGATGATGAGCAGACCATTCGCGGTATTCTGGGTCGCCTGCTGTTTTCGCAGGATGATATTAAGAAGCCGGCGAAAGTGCTTTCCGGTGGAGAGAAGGGTCGCATGCTGTTCGGTAAACTGATGATGGAAAAACCGAATATCCTGATTATGGATGAGCCGACCAACCACCTCGATATGGAGTCGATTGAATCGCTTAATATGGCGCTGGAGATGTATGAAGGTACACTGGTGTTTGTCTCGCACGACCGCGAATTTGTTAGCTCGCTGGCAACCCGCGTGATTGAGCTGAAAGCTGATCGCGTGGTGGATTTCACCGGTAATTACGAAGATTACCTGCGCAGTCAGGGCATCGTCTGATGAAAAGGGGTGGCGCTGGCCACCCCGTTTTTTTGGTGGTCTGGTGGTTCAGCGTGGACTCAGGGAGCATACGCCTTTCGCAAAGACGCAAAGGCGCCATCCATGGCGGCTCAGCGCGGGCCATTCGTGGCCCGCGATGCTTTGCTGCAGGCGTATGCTCCCTTCGCTTAAGCTCTGAGCCGTCTGGAAGGGGGACGGTGCGGGCTTTACGTTTTAGGCTGTGAGGTCTGGTGGTTCAGCACGGGCTCAGGGAGCACAGGCGTTCCTGCCAACGCTAGGCGCTACCACCACACACTTCACAGTGCGCATCCTGCGCCACCTTCATGCTGCGGAACTCCGCGCTCATCGCATCGTACATCAGCAAACGGCTGGTGGCGGGCGTGCCAAATGCCGTCAGCACTTTAATCGCTTCGATTGCCTGCATTGCACCCATCACGCCAACCAGCGGGGCCATGACGCCCGCTTCCACGCAACTCAGGGTTTGTTCCCCAAAGAGGCGGCTGATGCAGCGATAGCAGGGTGTGCCGGGCTGCCAGTTGAATACACTGATCTGGCCTTCCATCCGGATCGCGGCGCCCGAGACCAGTGGCACCCGCTGCTGACGACAGAGCCGGTTAAGCTGCTCACGCACTGCAACGTTGTCGGTGCAGTCAAGCACCACCTGCTGCCGGGCAATCAGCGCTAACAGCGCTGCATCGTCCAGCTGTCCATTGACCGGATACAGCTGGCAGTGCGGATTAATGGCGGCCAGGCTCTGTGCGGCGGAGTCCACTTTGGCGCGGCCAATGTCAGCATCGTGATGCAGGATCTGCCGTTGCAGGTTGGAGTGCGACACGGTATCGAAGTCGAGCAGCGTCAGGCTGCCGACACCGGCAGCCGCCAGGTAGGGCGCGGCAGCGCAACCGAGTCCGCCCAGTCCGACGACCAGCGCATGACTCGCTTTCAGTCGCTCCTGCCCGTCGAAATCAAAGCCGCGCAATACAATCTGCCGGTTGTAGCGCAGCATCTCATCATCACTTAACTCAGGCAGCATTTACGCCTCCAGCAGGGCGTTGAACGGTTCCACCTCGACCCATTCGCCCGGTTCAACATTGCCGCGATTCCGTTCCAGTACAATAAAACAGTTTGCCTGGGCGAAAGAGCTGAAGACGTGTGAACCCTGCATCCCTGTAGTCTCCACCTCCAGTTCACCCTGTGCGTTCTGTCGCAGGATGCCGCGCTGGAAGTCGAGCCGACCTGGTGACTTTTTCAGCCGCGAGGCGCAGCGCACTTTCTGACGTGGCGGCAATGCTGATTTTTGCTGGCCGGTGAGGGTGGCAAGCAGCGGCTGGACGAGCTGATAAAAGGTCACGGCGGCAGAGACCGGATTGCCTGGCAGGCCGCAGAACCAGCTGCTGTTGAGGCGGCCAAAGGCAAATGGCTTGCCAGGCTTGATCGCCAGCTTCCAGAAGCTGATGGCGCCAAGCGCTTCCAGCATACTTTTGGTGAAGTCCGCTTCGCCCACCGAGACGCCGCCGGTGCTGATCACGACATCCGCCTGTCTGTCTGCCTCTTCGAACGCAGCACGGAGTGCGGTCGGGTCATCTTTGATGATGCCAAGGTCAATCACTTCACAGCCCAGCTTATGCAGCATCAGCGACACTGCGAAGCGGTTGGTGTCGTATATTTGTCCGTCAGCCAGGGGGGTTCCCACCGGCTGGAGTTCATCGCCGGTGGAGAAGATAGCGACCCGCAGTTTTCGCAGCACGCTGATCTGCGCGATGCCCAGTGAGGCGAGCAGCGGCAACTCCGCCGCACCCAGACGCGTGCCTGCTTCCAGCACCACGGTGCCTGGCTGAATGTCATCGCCAGTCAGACGAATATTTTGTCCCGGATGTACCGGCGCGGTAATCACAACTGCCTCACCCACAGTTTCTGTCTGCTCCTGCATCACCACCGCTTCACAGCCGGCGGGCAACGGCGCACCGGTCATGATGCGGATCACGCTGCCCTGCGGCCACTCACCGCTAAACGGCGCGCCCGCAAAGGCTTTCCCCGCCACTGGGAGCGGCTGTCCGCTGCTGACATCGGCAAGCCTGACGGCGTAGCCATCCATGGCGGAGTTATCAAAGGGCGGCACAGCAATCGGTGAGGTGACTGCGGTTGCAGTAATACGCCCGACCGCTTCAACCAGCGGTACGCTGAGAGAGTCGGTGACGGGTGTCAGCTGTGACAGCATTTTATGTTGTGCCTCCTCAAGGGAGATTAAGCCTGCAGTAAAACTTTCCATGAACAGTCCAGCCTCGTTATCTCAGATGCTGCCTATTATGGTGGGAATTGGCCGTTGAGTCACATCGGTGTCAGCCCGGTAATGGCCAAAGTGAAATATGGCGGTAAGAAAAGGTTATAACCACAGTAACAGTTTCCGCTTTACAACACTTATCAGGCTTTCTATAGTCAAAAATCACCAAAAATGGATGAAAACCATTTTAAATCAGTGTTTTTCGTCCTGATGCAACCACAGGGTAGAGCGTTATGTTCAATGCAGTGATCGCCATTCATGGAGGCGCAGGTGCCATTTCGCGCTCAGCGATGAGCGCCGAAAAGGAACAACGCTATCGTCAGGCGCTGCACGATATTGTCACTCAGGGTCAGCAGATACTGGCTCAGGGCGGCAGCGCACTGGATGCGGTGACGGAAGCGGTGCGACTGCTGGAAGAGTGTCCGCTGTTCAACGCCGGCAAAGGCGCGGTATTCACCCACCAGGGTACCCATGAACTTGATGCCTGCGTAATGGATGGCCGAACGCTGGATGTGGGCGCGGTTGCGGGCGTAACGCGAGTACGCAATCCGGTCCTGGCGGCGCGTGCCGTGCTGGAACAGAGCCCGCATGCGCTGTTTATCGGCGAAGGCGCTGAGCAGTTCGCTAAAGCGCACGGTCTGGAACCGGTCGCGCCTGATTACTTCTCGACCCCGGAACGCTGGGAGCAATTGCAGCGTGCGCTGAACAGCGATACGGCGATACTGGACCATGATGGTGCGGCTCACAGCGACGACCCGCTCGACCCGGACCATAAGTTCGGCACCGTAGGGGCTGTAGCGCTGGATCTCGAGGGCAACCTTGCTGCCGCGACGTCAACGGGCGGGATGACCAATAAACAAGCCGGGCGGGTCGGCGACTCGCCACTGCCGGGCGCGGGCTGCTACGCCAGCAACGACAGCGTGGCGGTTTCCTGTACCGGCACCGGTGAAGTCTTTATGCGGACGCTGGCGGCCTATGATGTGGCAGCGCAGATGCGCTACGCCGGGCGCTCATTGCAGCAGGCCACTGTGAAGGTCATTCATGATAGCGTGCTGGAACTGGGCGGCAGCGGCGGCTTAATCGCCGTTGATCGCGCAGGCAACGTGGCGCTGCCGTTCAACAGCGAAGGCATGTATCGGGGCGTGGCGCGGGTCGGCGAAGCGGCGGATGTCGCTATCTATCGCGAAAGTTAAGGAGCAGAGATGAGCGACAGGCAAACGTTACCGCCGCTGGCCCCTGAGCAGGTACTGGCGGTGCGTGATCTCAATGTGCGTTTTCAGCACGAAGCCACCGTTACGGACGCCGTGCGGCATTTGTCACTCGATCTGTTTCGCGGCGAAACGCTGGCGTTGGTGGGAGAGTCAGGCTCGGGGAAATCCGTCACCTCGCTGGCGCTGATGCGGCTGATAGAGCAGGCTGGCGGAACCGTCAGCGGCGAGGTGCAGCTGCGCCGTCGCAATGGCGACGTGCTGGACCTGATGCGCGCGTCAAAAGGTCAGATGCGCCGGGTGCGCGGCGCAGATATGGCGATGATCTTCCAGGAGCCGATGACCTCACTGAATCCAGTCTTCTCCGTAGGCGAGCAGATCGTTGAATCAATTCGTCTGCATCAGGGCCTGAGCCACGCCGGGGCGCTGGCCGAGGCGCGTCGGATGCTGGATCTGGTGCGAATTCCCGATGCACAAAATGCATTATCCCGCTTTCCGCATCAGCTGTCGGGCGGGATGCGCCAGCGCGTGATGATCGCGATGGCACTCTGCTGCAAACCGGCATTACTGATTGCCGATGAGCCGACCACCGCGCTCGACGTCACTATTCAGGCGCAGATTCTGCAACTTATCCGCGTGTTGCAAAAAGAGATGCAGATGGGCGTGATTTTTATCACTCACGATATGGGCGTGGTCGCCGAAATGGCCGATCGGGTTCAGGTGATGTATCGCGGCGAAGTGGTGGAAAATGCACCGGTAGCCGGGCTGTTTAGCGCACCGCAGCATCCCTATACCCAGGCGCTGCTGACGGCCGTGCCAAAGCTCGGCTCGATGCAGGGGCAGCCTTTACCGGCCAAATTCCCGCTGCTACACAGCAACGCGACTGACGACATGCCACAGGATACGGTACGTCGCCTGCAACCACCCATTTTGCAGGTGCGCGATCTGGTTACCCGCTTTGATATGCGCGGCGGCCTGCTGAATCGCGTTAAAAGCCGGGTTCATGCGGTGGAAAAAGTCAGTTTTGATCTCTATGCCGGTGAGACGCTGGCGCTGGTGGGAGAGTCTGGCTGTGGTAAGTCGACCACGGGGCGGTCACTGCTGAAGCTGGTTGCCAGTCAGGGGGGAACCCTGACGTTTGACGGACAGCGGATAGACCTTCTCTCTGGTGGCGCGCTGGCGCATTTGCGGCGCGACATTCAGTTTATTTTCCAGGATCCCTATGCCTCTCTTGATCCCCGGCTGACGGTCGGCTTCTCGATTATGGAGCCGCTGCTGGTCCATAAGGCGATGCCGCGTCGCGCGGCGGAGCAGCGCGTCGCCTGGCTGCTGGATAAAGTGGGTCTACTGCCGGAACATGCTCAGCGCTATCCGCATGAATTTTCTGGCGGGCAGCGTCAGCGCATCTGTATTGCTCGTGCGCTGGCGCTGAATCCCAAAGTGGTCATCGCTGATGAATCCGTCTCGGCGCTGGACGTCTCGATTCAGGCGCAAATTATTAATCTGATGCTCGACCTGCAGCGCGAGTTTGGCATCGCTTTCCTGTTTATTTCTCACGATATGGCGGTGGTGGAGCGTATCAGCCACCGCGTGGCGGTGATGTATCTCGGCCAGATTGTCGAGATGGGGCCACGTCAGGCGGTGTTTGAACAGCCTCAGCATCCCTACACCCGAAAACTCATGGCAGCGGTGCCGGTAGCCGATCCGGCTCACCGACGTCGTGAACGAGCCTTACTGGTCGATGAGATCCCCAGCCCGATTCATGCGTTAGGGGATGAACCTGAAGTGGCACCGTTGATGG
This sequence comes from Pantoea sp. AS142, assembly GCF_037152305.1. Lineage (NCBI taxonomy): Bacteria > Pseudomonadati > Pseudomonadota > Gammaproteobacteria > Enterobacterales > Erwiniaceae > Pantoea > Pantoea sp. AS142. The sequence continues at coordinate 457,318 of NZ_JBBCMO010000001.1, forward strand.
AGGTGGCACCGGGCCATTTCGTCGCCCGCCACGTTATCAGCGCGACCTGAACAGTGAAAATGTCGCCCCGGCGACCAACCCGACAGGGATTACAGGAGAAAAAGATGCAGATTACGATGCGTAAAGGGTTACTGGCAGCTGGCGTGTTAAGCAGCGCAATCACATTGCCCGCCTGGGCAGCACAGGATGCGGTGATTGCCGTCGCGTCCAATTTCACCACCCTCGATCCCTATGACGCCAACGACACGCTGTCGCAGGCGGTGGCGAAATCCTTCTATCAGGGCCTGTTTGGCTTCGATAAGGATATGAAACTGACTAACGTGCTGGCAGAGAGCTATCAGGCCAGCGCCGACGGACTGACTTACACCATCAAGCTGCGCTCCGGCGTTAAATTCCAGGATGGCGCAGACTTCAATGCTGAAGCGGTAAAGGTCAACCTTGATCGCGCCAGCAACCCGGACAACCATCTCAAACGCTACAACCTGTTTAAACATATTGCCAGCACCGAAGTGGTGGATCCGACCACGGTGAAAGTAACGCTGAAAGAGCAGTTCTCCGCCTTTATCAACAACCTGGCTCATCCGGCGGCAGCGATGATTTCGCCCACCGCATTGAAAAAATATGGCAAGGAGATCGGTTTCCATCCGGTGGGAACCGGCCCGTTTGTGTTTGAAACCTGGAACCAGACCGATTTTGTGAAGGTGAAGAAGTGGGACGGCTACTGGAAGTCGGGTTACCCGAAGCTGGACAGCATTACCTGGCGACCGGTGGTGGACAACAACACCCGTGCAGCAATGCTGCAGACCGGCGAAGCGAACTTTGCTTTCCCGGTGCCTTATGAGCAGGCAAAACTGCTGGAGAAGAACAGCAAGCTGGCTGTGGTAACCACGCCATCCATTATGCAGCGTTACATCAGTCTTAACGTGACCCAGAAGCCGTTTGATAACCCGAAGGTGCGTGAAGCGCTGGAGTATGCCATTAACCGTCAGGCGCTGGCGAAAGTGGCGTTCTCCGGTTACGCCACGCCCGCCACCGGCATCGTGCCGCCCACCATCGACTTCGCCCAGACCTATCCGGCCATCAGCTACGATCCGGCTAAAGCGAAAGCATTGCTGAAAGAGGCGGGCTACCCGAACGGATTTGAAACTACGCTCTGGTCGTCACACAACCACAGCACCGCGCAGAAAGTGTTGCAGTTCACCCAGCAGCAGCTGGCGCAGGTTGGCGTGAAAGTTAACGTTACGGCGATGGATGCGGGTCAGCGTGCTGCTGAAGTGGAAGGCAAAGGCCAGAAAGAGAGCGGCGTGCGCATGTTCTACACCGGCTGGTCCGCCTCAACGGGTGAAGCGGACTGGGCGCTGACGCCACTGTTTGCCACCGCGGCCTGGCCACCGGCGATTTTCAACACCGCGTTTTACAGCAATCCTAAGGTCGATAAAGATCTGGCTGATGCGCTGAAAACCACCGACCGTGCAGAGAAAGCGCGTCTCTATAAAGATGCGCAGGATACCATCTGGCAGGATCATCCGTGGATCCCACTGGTGGTTGAGCAGCTGGTTTCTGCCAATAGCAAAAACCTCAGCGGTTTTTATGTGATGCCCGATACCTCATTCAATTTCGATGAGGCAACTCTGAAGTAACGGAGCCAGCCAGCCCGCGAGGCTGGCCGCAGCTGCAGGATGTTGCATGTTTAACTATTTTCTCAAACGACTATTTGGGCTGATCCCCACGCTGCTGATTGTGGCGGTGCTGGTGTTCCTGTTTGTTCACCTGCTGCCGGGCGACCCGGCACGCCTGATCGCCGGGCCGGAAGCGGATGCTTCGGTGGTGGCGCTGGTGCGTCAGGAGCTGGGGCTGGATCTGCCGCTGCCGCAGCAGTTCTGGCACTTTATTCTGAATGCGCTGCAGGGCGATTTCGGTCAGTCGATGGTCTCGAAGCGGCCAGTAGCGGATGAGATCGCCTCACGCTTTATGCCGACCCTGTGGCTGACGCTGGCCAGCATGATCTGGGCGGTGATTTTTGGCATGGCAATCGGCATTGTCTCGGCCGTCTGGCGAAACCGCTGGCCCGATCGGCTAGGGATGACGCTGGCGGTGTCGGGCATTTCATTTCCTGCCTTTGCGTTGGGTATGCTGCTGATGCAGGTCTTCTCAGTTGAGCTGGGATGGTTGCCAACCGTCGGTGCAGAGAGCTGGAAACATTACATTCTGCCCTCGATTACCTTGGGTGCGGCGGTGGCGGCGGTGATGGCGCGCTTTACCCGCGCTTCATTCGTGGAAGTGATGCAGGAAGATTACATGCGAACCGCCCGAGCCAAAGGGGTGCGTGAGTCGCTGGTGGTGGTGAAGCATGGCCTGCGCAACGCCATGATCCCGGTGGTGACGATGATGGGACTGCAGTTTGGTTTTCTGCTGGGTGGATCGATCGTGGTTGAGGTGGTGTTTAACTGGCCGGGACTGGGTCGTCTGCTGGTCGACTCCGTAACGATGCGCGACTATCCGGTTATTCAGGCAGAAGTACTCCTGTTTTCACTGGAGTTTATTCTTATCAATCTGTTTGTCGACATGCTCTATGCGGTGATCAATCCCGCTATTCGCTTTAAGGAGTCGCGATGAGAAACTGGCGACGTGAAGCGGCACTGAAAACGATGCCGCTGATTGCGGAAAACCGGGTACGCACGCCGTGGCGTGAGTTCTGGCGGCGTTTCAGGCGTCAGCCGGTGGCGCTGATGGCCGGGTTGTTTGTGCTGGTGCTGATTGTGCTGGCGGTCATCGCCCCATGGATTGCCCCGTTCGACGCAGAGAACTATTTCGATTATGACCGGCTAAACGACGGCCCATCGCTGATGCATCTGTTTGGTGTTGATTCGCTGGGACGCGACATCTTCAGCCGGGTACTGGTCGGGACGCGTATTTCCCTGATTGCGGGCTTCTTTTCAGTGGTACTTGGCGCACTGATTGGCACCCTGTTTGGGCTGTTAGCCGGGTATTACGAAGGCTGGTGGGACCGCATCACCATGCGCATCTGTGATGTGCTGTTTGCCTTTCCCGGCATTCTGCTGGCCATTGCGGTGGTGGCCATTATGGGCAGTGGCATGAGCAATGTGATTGTGGCGGTGGCCATTTTCAGTATCCCGGCTTTTGCTCGCCTGGTGCGCGGCAATACGCTGGTACTGAAGCAACAGACTTACATTGAGTCGGCTCGTAGCATCGGCGCGTCTGACTGGACTATTCTGATGCGGCATATCCTTCCCGGTACGGTATCGCCAATTGTGGTCTATTTCACCATGCGGGTCGGCACCTCAATCATCACCGCAGCCAGCCTGTCGTTTCTGGGGCTGGGCGCACAACCGCCAACGCCGGAGTGGGGTGCCATGCTGAATGAAGCACGGGCCGACATGGTGATTGCGCCTCATGTGGCGATTTTCCCCAGCCTGGCCATTTTCTTTACCGTTCTGGCATTTAATTTACTTGGAGACGGGCTGCGCGACGCACTTGATCCTAAACTAAAGAGATGAAACCTTTCGATTATGATCAGGACTTCAGCACTATCGACTTTCGCCAGCATCCCGAGCGTTATCAGGTTGGGCGTGGCGAGCAGGGTGTGTTGATGGTCGAGCCTTACAAAAGCGAAATCCTGCCACACTGGCGTTTTCGTACCGTTCCCATTGCCGAAGAGTCAGCAGAAAAAATCATGGCGCTGTTTGAGGAGTACCGGCGTCAGGACGATTTTGTCGGCATGGATATGGCGCGTAAATTTATTCAGATGGGATATACCCGTGCGCGTCGGTACAGCAATCATAAGGGCGGGCGAAAATATGATGCAGGCGGCAAGGAGTTACCGCGTGGCGTGAATGAGGAAAAGGCCGCTGCGGCGGCCATTTTCAAAACTTACTGGGACAGGCTTCGTGCAGATGAGGACTATCTGCAACGTAAAAAATCGCATCAGCAGCAGTACGGTTAAAGGCTAAACCCTGTTCTTCCGGCAGCCGATAAGCCTGCTGCCGCTCTGGTTTGATCACCCTCTCTTGCTTTATCCTTTCTCCCATTTTCATTGACGGCAAAAACCCGCGATGCGGGCGACTTAACGTCCGACAGCCGCAGATGAGAAAACTTTTCTGCGAAGGGGCAGGCGACGTAAAGTAATGAAAAAACGCGTAAAATACGAGTCATGCCACCGGCAAAAAAACGGGCTGTTTTAAGCCTGCACTTTCCAGTAACTGACCGTCCTGTAAAAAGAAATGGTATTTCCCGCAAACGGAGGTTGAGTAAGCGAAACGCTGACAATGGCGACGTTTCGGGGCTGACTGAAAAACGCGGGTTGATATTCACTTGTTTTCATTAATAATAAACGAGCAAACCCACTGAGGGGGCTATGCCCCTCAGGTAATGAAATGGATAATGTGAGAGCTAAATAATGAAAGAGATCATCAACGGATTTCTGAATTTCCAGCAGAATGTGTTTCCTGAAAGGAAGGATCTTTTCAAAAGCCTGGCGTCTAATCAAAATCCGAAAGCGCTGTTCATCTCCTGCTCAGACAGCCGTCTGGTGCCTGAACTGGTGACGCAGCAGGAGCCAGGAGAGCTGTTCGTTATCCGCAATGCGGGCAACATTGTTCCCTCATTTGGCCCGGAGCCTGGCGGTGTGTCCGCCACCATTGAATATGCCGTGGTGGCGCTAGGTGTCTCCGACATCATCATCTGTGGTCACTCCAACTGCGGCGCCATGAACGCCATCGCTTCTTGTGCCTGCATGGATACCATGCCTGCGGTTGAGCACTGGCTTCGCTACGCCGATGCGGCAAAAGCGGTGGTAGAGCAGCGTGAATATGACTCGCCAGAGAAAAAGCTGAACGAAATGGTCAAAGAGAACGTTATCGCGCAGCTCAACAACATGAAAACCCATCCTTCTGTCTCGGTCGCGCTGCGTAACGGTAAGCTGCGTCTGCACGGCTGGGTTTACGATATCGAAAGCGGCACAATCATGGCGCTTACCCAGGGTGGCAAGCAGTTCATCACCCTGTCTGAAAATCCCGATGCCAGTTTCGAGTAATGCTTTTCACCCGCTGCGTTATGCAGCGGGTATTTCCCGAGCATCTGCACAGATAACCCTTAAAACAGCGCCTATTTTCAGCATTTCCCCGGTCATGGCGACCCGTGCACTGTTCTGAAGCCAGATGCGGACTTTACCTTCTTGCTAATCCGAACAGCAATGTCTTATACCCGGCGGCATTTCCTCCCCGGTCCTTGCCGGCTGGCGTTGACATTGCATCCCGGCGTGACGACGAAAAGGTAATACGCGTCTCGCAGCTCTTTTTAGCGATAACTGAATCCCGGCAGAAGAGCATTTGTGCGGGCGGATGTCGGACCTTGTTGAACTGAATGCCCCCATCACCTGTTCTGCTGTTCCAGGTGCTAACCACCCCGGGATCGCTTTGCGTACTCTCCAGCGTCCGGAAGGCGAAAATCACTTTCTCGTTGTCGATAAGCAGCGCTCTTGTCACGATCGCCGGTAAAGCCCTGGGTGTGAAAAATGCAAAACCGACCTCACGGTAAGGCATTTCGCCGGTTTCTTCCGGTGTCTGTGCATCACCCGCGCGGCAGCCGCTGACCATAACCCGCATCAGCAGGGGAAAAGTGTTCTCAGCCTCATACCTTCTTTCCGTCCATGTTGTAGGCAGCGCGTTTCCACTGCTCATCCGGGCGGTTGATAACGCCAGTCAGCGCTGAGCGGGGCGCGCCCCCGTGGATAAAGCCATCCGTGTTCACCACGATGACATTCCAGATGGCCGAACCCTGCTCAGAACAGTGAACTGTTTCCGGAGGTGGAAGCCAGCGATGCCGTGACCGGCAAACCGTTGATCCGGGCCGTGCGGAAAGCCTTTGGCAAAACGGTCAGCCACAGCGCCTCGCCAATCACCTTTGATGACCTGAAGCCGGGTATCAATACGCTGGTTCGCGATACGGTAAGTTTCAACGCGCCATAACCTTTCAGGGCGGCACATCCTTGTCGCCCTGTTTAATCTTTTGTAAATCCTCAGGTTCACCACGCAGCGGATGACTACGCTTAAGAGCACGCTATCCCGTCAGGAGAACCTTATGTCCCGTTTTTCGACTTCTCTGGTGCTCGGCGGCGCGTTGTTATGCGCCTCGCCGCTGTTTGCCGCCGACCTGCAGGTCGAGGTATTACAAGATAAGTTACAACATCCATGGTCGGTTGCCTTTCTGCCCGACAATAAAACGCTGCTGATTACCGAACGTAGCGGTCAGCTACGCAGCTGGAGCCCGCAGAGCGGCCTGTCGCAGCCGATCAACGGGGTGCCAAAGGTCTGGGCAGAACGGCAGAGTGGCCTGCTGGACGTGGTACTGGCACCCGATTTTGCAACCAGCCGTCGCGTCTGGCTCAGTTACACGGAGGCGAATAGCAGCGGCAAAGCGGGTGCAGTCGTGGGTGTCGGGAGGCTGAGTCCGGATAACCGGCAACTCACTAATTTCCGGGAAGTGATTCGGCAGACGCCGATGCTCTCCAGCGGCAACAATATCGGTACCCGGCTGGCATTTGATACCCAGGGCTACCTCTGGATCGCTTTCGGCGATAATTTTGTCAGCAGCGCAGCGCAGGACCTCGATAAGCTGCAGGGCAAACTGCTGCGGCTCAACGCCGATGGCAGCGTGCCAGACGATAATCCGTTTGTGAAGCAGCGCGGCGCACGACCAGAGATCTGGGCCTATGGCCTGCGTAATCCGCAGGGACTGGCGCGTAACCCGTGGACCGGCATGATATGGGAAAATGAGCATGGCCCGCGCGGCGGCGATGAAGTCAATATTATAGGACGGGGCAAGAATTACGGCTGGCCGCTGGCGACCTATGGCATTGACTACAGCGGCGACAAAGTGCCGGAGTCAAAGGGCACATATGTCGCTGGCACCGAACAGCCGCTTTATCACTGGAAGGATTCTCCGGCCATCAGCGGCATGGCGTTTTATAACAGCGCCCGTTTTCCGCAGTGGAAGAATTCGGTATTTATCGGCGCACTGAAAGAGAAAAACCTGATTCGCCTGAGTATCAACGGCGAGAAAGTGGTGGAAGAGCAGCGCCTGCTCGGCGATCAGAAGGCACGGATTCGGGATGTGCGACAGGGGCCAGATGGCTATCTCTATGTGCTGACCGATGAGGCCAACGGCAAGTTGCTGAAGGTGGGATTAGCGCAGGACACTGGCGCGTCCCGCGGCTGAATCAGCGCGCCCAGTGATAAACCTGCCATCCGCGATTTAGCGCTTCCTGGTGCAGCTGTTCGTCAGGGTTGATAACATGGGCATGATCGGCCTGTTCCAGTAACGGCAGGTCGTTCATCGAATCGCTGTAGGCCCAGGTGTGGTTAAAGGTCTCGTCCTGCTGCAGCGCTTTCCAGTCACCCAGCCGGGTCACTTTGCCCTCTTTGTAGGTCATGGTGCCGTAGGTGTTACCGCTGTAGCGCTCATCCACGATTTCAACGCCAATCGCCAGTGCGCCGCAGGCACCCAGCTTTTCGGCAATGGGCACCACCAGATGCTCGCCGCTGGCGGAGATAATCATCACTTTGTCGCCTCGCGCCCGGTGCCACTCAATCCGCTCACGTGCCGCAGGAAAGACGCGTGGCATAATGTCGCGGTGAATGAAGCGGCGCACCCAGCCTTCAACGGTCAGGGTGGCCATACCCGCCAGGGGAGAAAGCGTTTTATTCATATACTCTTCAATCGACAGCGTACCGGCATAGTACTGGCTCATTAAAGCCTGTTCCTGATCGATCAGTTCGGTGGGAGCGAATCCCTGTGATACCAGCCAGCGCAGCCACAGGCTGGTGCTGTCTTCACAAATCAGTGTTTCATCCAGATCAAAAAGGGCTAAGTCCATGGTCGGTCTCCTCGGCTGACTGGCGTTCAGGTTAACTGATATTTGTGACGGGCTTAACTCTTCTGCGAAAAATCGGAATTTCACGCAGTTTTGATGGCGATAGAATCGGGGAAAAGCGGCACGCGCGCGCTGCCTTTACCAGGGTTACTCGACTAAACTCTAAAAAACTTTACGATTCGACGGTTTTTTTCGCTGCCGTCAAGCGTTAGCGTTTGAGTGAGAATTTTCTGCCCCTGGAATTTCGATCTAACAAGGACAATCCGGCCAAGCCCATGACAAACACTCGCTTCACTTCTCGCCTGCGGCACCTTGCTGCCACCTCATTACTGATTCTTGCCCCCGTCAGCGTTTTTGCTGAGCAGGCTCCCGCCGCGCCAGGCATTGATGCTAAAGCGTGGATTCTGATCGACTACGCCAGCGGTAAAGTGTTAACCGAATCCAGTGCCGATCAGCGTCTCGATCCCGCCAGTCTGACTAAAATGATGACCAGCTACGTGGTCGGTCAGGCAATTAAAGCGGGCAAAATCAAACCGGATGACCTGGTAACCGTTGGACAGGATGCCTGGGCGACAGGCAATCCTAAGCTGCGCGGCTCCTCACTGATGTTCCTTAAGCCGGGCGATCGTATTCCGGTGCATGAGTTGAATAAAGGTATCGTAATCCAGTCCGGCAATGACGCCTGTATTGCCCTGGCGGACTATGTGGCGGGCAGTCAGGACTCGTTTATTGGCCTGATGAACAACTACGTGAAGGCGCTGGGACTTCAGAACACCCACTTTATGACGGTGCATGGTCTGGATGCAGAAGGGCAATACAGCACCGCGCGTGACATGGCGCTGATTGCTCAGGCGCTGATCCGCGATGTGCCCGAAGAGTACGCGCTGAATAAAGAGAAAGAGTTTACCTTCAACAATATTCGCCAGATCAACCGCAACCGTCTGCTGTGGAGCACCAACCTCAAGGTCGATGGTGTGAAAACCGGCCATACCTCCGGCGCGGGGAATAACCTGGTCGCTTCAGCGACCGAAGGCGATATGCGTCTGATCTCGGTGGTGCTTGGCACTCGCAGCGATGCGATTCGTTTCCGCGAAAGTGAAAAGCTGCTGACGTGGGGCTTCCGTTTCTTTGAAACGGTCACGCCGATTAAAGCGGATGCGCCGTTTGCGCAGCAGCGGGTCTGGTTCGGTGATCGCAGCCAGGTCAATCTGGGCGTGGCAAAAGATGCCGCGCTGACCATCCCTAAAGGGCAGATGAAGAATCTGAAGGCGAGTTTCAGGCTCAACGCGCCGCAGCTGGAAGCTCCGCTGAAGAAGAATCAGGTGGTCGGCACCATCGATTTCCAGCTGGACGGGAAAACCATTGAACAGCGGCCGCTGGTGGTGATGCAGGATGTGCAGGAAGGTGGCTTCTTCAGCCGGGTGATTGATTTCGTGATGATGAAATTCAATGGCTGGTTCGGGAAGTGGTTTTCATAAGTAAGCAGGGACGCTGATGTGTCCCTGGGTTGTTGATTCATGCTTCTCATAGCGGTGATATCGCGCCTGCCGAGGGAACACGGTCAGATCGGAAAGACGCAAAAGCCGTCATCCCTGGCGCGACGCTTTCCTCTTCTGCCCGTGTTCCCTTCGCGTTAAGTTTATCCGTTGCTGTAGAGCCTGATTCAGGCTTATGAGCAGACACTTATTTTAATCCTGCGTCCAGCCTTTGCGAATCGGCACGGCAAACAGCGCACGATAGAGTGGATTGATCACCGTCAGCATTCGCTCGCCATAGAACTGCCACGCCAGATGCGAAGCCAGACAGCTCAGCAGACCCACCAGGAACCCGCCCAGCATATCCATTGGCCAGTGAACGCCCAGGTAGACCCGCGACCAGGCGATAGCACAACCCGTCACCATCAGAACCACACCTGACCAGAGGCGATGCCAGAAGATAAAGGCCAGGGCAAAGGTAAATATCGTGGTGCCATGATCACTGGGATAAGAGTCATCGGCGGCGTGATGCAGGAACTGATAACCGAAACCAATGGCGAAGGGGCGGGGATGCGGCAACAGATGGCCGACACACCAGGAGATCGCCAGGGCATAGAGTAGCGCTATGCCGGTTTTCAGCACCAGTACCCGCTGCGAAGAGACCTGATCGCGCGGCCCCCACAACCACATTGCTACGATTAACAGCGGCACGATGGCGATCAGATCTTTGGCGATGAAGGTCGCCAATTGCAGTAACCAGGCGGGTGACGCCGGTGTGGCATTGATGGCAACAAACAGTGAGTGGTTCAGCTCTTCCATTTCGGGATGAATTCCTCAGCAGACAGTCCGGTTAACCTCAGCTGGCAGCATCCCGCCAGCCTGGCCCGATAACAGCGGCAAAAAAACAGTCAGTGACAGTGATAGGGCGCTCACCCAATCAGTCAGCACAAATGGCTAACTCAATAGCGGTTCATCCTGCTTTTTAGGGTGCAATTCGTCCATAGCAGGGCTCTTAATCTGATGATGAGTTGTGCAACGGTTTAAGTTTTATGACGCTTGCAGACGCGATTCAGGTGCGTGATGGCGGGCAAGGAGAAAAAAAGGACATAAAAAAACCCGCCGGGAAAAAGACCAGCGGGCTCCACAATTTGGGGATTTCAAAGAAAAGCAGTGGCACTTATTATGACTATCCCTTAACAATAAAGTTCTGGACGCAGGTAAAAAAATTTTATAGGGGCAATATCGGCCAGACAATCACAATCAGCGTCCCCGCCAGCGTCAGTAACACGTTGGCGATGGCATAGGTGCCGGCGTAGCCCAGCGCCGGAATATTGCTGCGTGCCGTATCACTGATGATCTCCATAGCCGGTGCGCAGGTGCGCGCACCCATAATGGCACCAAACAACAGGGCGCGGTTCATCCGCAATACATAGGCACCAAACAGATAGCAGATGATTACCGGAACCAGGCTGACCAGCAGGCCGCACAGTAGCATCAGCGCGCCATCGCTGCTCAGGCCGTGATTAATGCCACTACCGGCACTCAATCCTACACCCGCCATAAACACCATCAGCCCGAACTCTTTCACCATGGTGAGCGCGCCCTGTGGAATATAACCAAAGGTTGGATGGTTGGCGCGCAGGAAGCCGAGCATGATACCGGCGAACAGCAGGCCCGCTGCGTTACCAATACCAAAACTGAAATTGCTGAACTGGAAGGTGATCAGACCAATCATCAGACCCACGATAAAGAAGGCGCAGAACGCTAAGAGATCGGTCATCTGACTGTGAATCGCGATAAAGCCAATGCGATCCGCCACGCTTTTGACCCGTCGTGCCTCGCCGCTGACCTGCAGCACATCACCTTTGTTCAGCATGATGCTGTCGTCAATCGGCATCTCAATCTGACTGCGGATGACCCGGTTCAGGAAACAGCCATGATCGGTAAGGTTTAACTTGCTGAGGCGTTTGTTTACCGCGTTATGGTTTTTCACCACAATCTCTTCGGTGACGATGCGCATATCCAGCAGGTCGCGATCGAACACCTCTTTGCCGTTGCGGAAGCTCGGATCGAGCCGGGCGTGTGCATCGGGATAGCCCACCAGCGAGATATCATCACCAAGCTGCAACACTGCATCACCATCGGGACTGGCGAGAATACCGTTGCGGCGAATGCGCTCAATGTAGCACCCGGTCTGACGATAGATGCCCAGTTCGCGCAGGTTTTTGCCGCCGCTCCACGCTACCAGCTCCGCCCCCACGCGATAGGCGCGGATCACCGGCAGAAAGACTTTGCGCTGGCTGTCCGCATCCAGACCACGTTCCCGGGCGATCTGCTGGGCGCAGGTGGGCAAATCCTGATGTTGCAGACGAGGAAGGTAACGTGCGCCGAAAATCAGGCTGACCAGGCCTATCAGATAGGTAACGGCATAGCCGAGGCTGAGCTGATCCTGCATCACCCCAAGCTGCTTTGGATCGCTAATGCTTTGCCGCAGGGTATCGCCCGCCCCGACCAGCACCGGTGTTGAGGTCATCGATCCTGCCAGCATGCCGGCGGTGAGACCAATATCCCAGTTAAAGAGTTTGCCAAGCCCCAGTGCCAGTAACAGCGCGCTGACCACCATAACAATGGCGAGCATGAAATAGTTTTTGCCATCGCGAAAGAAAATGGAAAAAAAGTTGGGGCCGGCTTCAACGCCAACACAAAAAATAAACAGCATAAAACCCAGACTCAAAGCACCGGTATCAATTGCGAAGTGCTGCTGGCCTAATAAGAGCGAAACCACTAATACGCCAATCGAATTTCCAAGCTGAACTGAGCCAAGACGCAACTTACCCAGACAAAGGCCGAGTGCTAAAACGACAAATAATAACAAAATGTCATTTCCGCTTAACAATCCTGCGACGTTAATATTCACTGTTTAACTTCTTGTTTACGTGTAACCTGTTGAAGATTGGCCTGTTTTTCGTTATCGTGAGCAAGCCGTTGAGGTGCTGTTGAATCAACACGGCAAATGGAACCTTTACCGCGGCGCTATTCTAATCACAAATATCTTCCTCAGCCATTGGCTGTTTTCATTCGTTGCAACAACGAACTGTTTCTTTTTATTTCTATCTGAACGCAGCAGGGTTATCAGCAGGTTATTGTCAGAGTTACTTTTAATCAGTGGGGTGGTATGCCGCAGCGTTCTTATCTCTGGACTACCCGCCTGTGCGGCGTAGTGTTGTACAGTCTGGTGTTCGTCTTTACTTGTCATTTCTGGCAGGTCGGTCCCGGCCCGCTTCGTGGTCAGCCTGAATTACTGCTATTTATGTTGCCCGGTATTCTGATGGCCCTGTTACAGGTGGAAAGCCCGTTAAAAAGCACTCTGCTAATGGGATTATGGGGAACACTACTGGCAGTCCTGGTGTTAAATAACAGCCTGTTTATCCATAGCAGCGCGCTTTTTTTGGCTGCCTGGAGCCTCAGCGCGCTGTTCTGGGCGGGGTGCGGGGCCTTGCTGGTGCGGTTGATGCAGATTGTGATGGCGTCACTCAACTAAACTGTGCCGGGCGACGGGAGTCAGGCAGAGAGCAAAAAGGCGAGACAGGAAAATCCTGTCTCGCCTTTTTCATTCCAGCCATCAGCGCTTATGCGACAAATCCCAGATTCTCTTTGGTCCAGGCGGCAAACTCGGTGTAGCCACCAATATGTTTTTCGTCCACAAAAATCTGTGGCACGGTGCTGACCGGTTTACCGGCGCTGGCTTCCAGATCGGCTTTGGTAATCCCTTCTGCCTGAATATCGACATACTGATAACTAAAATCATCGCGCTCAGCGGTCAACTTGTCGGCCAGTTCATGGGCACGAACACAGTAGGGACATCCCGGGCGACCAAAAATAACAGTAATCATTGAAAACTCCTTTCAGCGGCTATTATGTGATGCGTATCACACAATAAAACAGAGAATGGCAACCATGATGCCCGCTCGTATCGCTTAATGAAAGCAGGATTTGCCTGTTAGTCTGATGCCCGCACGCTATTGCCCGGTGATCAGGAAGCGTCTGAATGAGGCGCTTTTTTGCGCCAGTGGCTGGCGTATTTCGCGCAATTTCTGGATTGTTGACCATAATTGACGCTCAGTAATCCGCTAAGGGCAGGAGAATGTGATGCAGAGTGTGGCCAGATTACCCCGGTTTATCGTGGTGCTGGAGGCGGCGGGCGGCCTGTTGATACTGGGTGCGCTGCTGCTGATCAACCACTGGCTGCCGCTGCCAGGTCAGGCTGACATCCAAACGCTGGCCACCATGCTGTTCATCGCTGGCATTGTTCTGATGCTGCCTGCTGCCTGGCTGTTAATGTGGCGCACCGCGAAAGCGATAGCACCACAGCTTTTTAACCAGATTGACAAAAGAAAATAATGTTGCTGGAGACTTTATGACACCGACCATTGATTTACTGTGCAGTCACCGTTCAATCCGTGCCTTTACTGATCAGCCGGTCAGCGAAGCACAGCGTGAAGCGATTATTACTGCGGCGCAATCGGCGTCCACATCCAGTTTTTTACAGTGTTCTTCCATTATCCGTATCACCGATAAAGCGCTGCGCGATAAGCTGGTGACGCTGACAGGCGGACAGACCTGGGTCGCAGATGCGGCTGAGTTCTGGATCTTCTGCGCTGACTTTAATCGCCACCTGCAGATTTGCCCCGATGCGCAGCTGGGTCGTGCCGAGCAGTTGCTGCTGGGCTGCGTTGACACCGCGCTGATGGGTCAGAATGCCATGGTAGCAGCCGAATCGCTGGATCTGGGCGGCGTCTTTATCGGCGGAATCCGTAACAGCATCGCGGAAGTGACCAAACTGCTGGGCCTGCCGAAATTTGTTCTGCCGTTGTTTGGTTTTTGCCTGGGCCATCCGGAGTCAAAGCCGGACGTCAAACCGCGTATGCCGCACGCGATGCTGGTGCATGAGAACCGCTATCAGCCGCTGAACCCGGCGGTACTGGCGGAATACGATAGCCGCACGGAACTCTATTATCAGCAGCGTGACAGCAACCAGCGGAGCGAAACCTGGAGCGAGCTGATCCAGCGGCTGATCATAAAAGAGACGCGTCCGTTTATGCTCGATTATCTTCATCAGCAGGGCTGGGCCACGCGTTAATCCACCAGGGGTGAGCAGCGATGAAGATAGCGATCCTGTCATATGATGAGACCCTCTACTCCAGTCGGCGACTGCGTGACGAGGCTGCCTTGCGCGGACATGAGGTTCAAATTATCGATCCGCTCTCCTGCTACATGAATATCAATCCCGCCTCACCGGCCGTTCACTATTGTGGTGAACCGCTGAGCCATTTTGATGCAGTTATCCCGCGTATCGGCAACGCCATGACCTTTTATGGCATGGCTGTACTGCGACAGTTTGAGATGTGCGGCAGCTATCCGCTGAATGCGTCCGCCGCCATTACCCGCACCCGTGATAAATTGCGCTCGTTGCAGTTGCTGGCACGGGAAGGTATCGACATGCCGGTCACCGGCTTTGCCTCTTCGCCCGATGACACCGACGATCTGATCGCCATGGTTGGCGGCGCGCCGCTGGTGGTCAAGCTGGTGGAAGGTACCCAGGGCATTGGCGTGGTGCTGGCAGAAACGCGGCAGGCGGCGGAAAGTGTTATTGATGCCTTTCGCGGCCTGAATGCCCATATTCTGGTGCAGGAGTTTATTAAAGAAGCCCAGGGTCGTGATATTCGCTGTCTGGTGATCGGCAATCAGGTGGTGGCAGCGATTGAGCGGGTGGCTAAAGAGGGTGATTTCCGCTCTAATTTGCATCGCGGCGGCAAAGCTAATCCGGTGGTCATTACGCAACAGGAGCGGCAGATAGCAGTGAAAGCAGTTGCCACAATCGGACTGGAAGTCGCGGGCGTCGATATTCTGCGCGCCCATCGTGGTCCGCTGGTGATGGAAGTTAACGCGTCGCCCGGTCTTGAAGGCATTGAAACCAGCAGCGACCTTAACATCGCCAGGCTTATGATCGAGCGGATTGAGCAGCAGGCCATCCCCGGCCTCCGTCCTAAAACCGCTGGCTGACACGCGCTTTTCAGCAGTTTTCGTGGCATCGCCGCGCATTTTTCCGTAAGCTAAGTCGCCTGTTTATCACCCCACTGGGATTTTACGATGGATTCTCTTGTCGTTCCGGATATCGACCTGCTGCGTCGCTGGCTGGATCAGCAAAATATCACCTGGTTCGAATGCGATGCCTGTCAGGCACTTCATCTGCCGCACATGCAAAACTTCGATGGGGTGTTTGACGCCAAAATCGATCTGGTCGACAACGTCATTCTGTTTTCGGCGCTGGCTGAAGTGAAGCCGACGGCGCTGATTCCACTGGTCGGCGATTTGTCACAAATCAATGCCAGTTCACTGACGGTAAAAGCATTTATCGACATTCAGGATGATAATCTGCCGAAGCTCATTGTCTGTCAGTCAATGATCACCACTGCCGGATTAACCTTTGGTCAGTTCTCACACTTTATGAAACAGAGTGAAGAGCAAATCTCTATGGTGATCCTGGAAGCCTTTGCCAACAATCTGCTGATTGTGGGTGAAGAAGAAGAGCATGTTCCGGTGACCAGCGTTCATTCTGTGTTGCACTAGCCAGACCCGCTTACTCACTAAGCCGTCCCTGAGACGGCTTTTTTATGTCCGGCATCCGCTGCCGCGATAATTTTTTATTCTGCATTTTGCCCTTCATCACCAGATATTTGTCGTTGTTTATGCCATCAAAGCCGAACCTCATAGCTCAGACATGCATAAAATATCGGTTTCAGGCGTTTTTTACGCTGGGGTCTGGTGAAGCCTGACCGGGGGGGCTATGCTGGCGGGGCTGTAACAGGCGCGTAACTGCGCCTCAGCTATAGGATTTTGCTATTAAACTCCCGCTGAATAATGATTCATTGTGTCACTGATGTCTTGTACAGAACGCAATGCAGGGATCTCTGGTTTGCAGCGTTGTAATGACCCGCTCAGGAGGATGGAAAAATATGTTCAACTCACGTCAGAAATGGCTGTCAGCTGTGGTAGCTGCTGCGCTGATGGCCGCGTCGGCCAGCAGCATGGCGGAAGACAAAACGCTGCACGTCTACAACTGGTCCGATTATATTTCGCCAGATACCGTGCCGAACTTTGAAAAGCAGTCCGGCATCAAAGTGGTCTACGATGTGTTTGACTCCAACGAAGTTCTGGAAGGCAAACTGATGGCAGGCAGCACCGGCTATGATGTGGTGGTGCCATCCTCCAGCTTCCTGGCGCGTCAGCTGCAGTCCGGGGTATTCCAGCCGCTGGATAAGAGCAAATTGCCAAACTACAAAAACCTTGATCCGGCGCTGATGGAAAAAGTGGCGCAGCACGATCCGGGGAACAAATATGCCATTCCTTATCTGTGGGGCACCACCGGTATCGGCTACAACCTTGATAAGGTCAAAGCCGCACTGGGCGCCGATGCGCCGGTCAACAGCTGGGATCTGGTGCTGAAGCCGGAAAACCTGGAGAAGCTGAAAAGCTGTGGCGTCTCTTTCCTGGATGCGCCAGAAGAAATTTTCGCCACGGTACTCAACTATCTGGGCAAAGATCCCAACACCTCTGATGCCAAAGCGTATTCTGGTGCGGCCACAGACCTGTTGCTGAAACTGCGTCCGAATATCCGCTATTTCCATTCATCGCAGTACATCAACGATCTGGCCAACGGTAACATCTGCGTCGCTATCGGCTGGTCGGGTGATATTCTGCAGGCGAAAAACCGTGCCGATGCGGCGAAAAACGGCGTGCATCTGGGTTACAGCGTGCCGAAGGAGGGGGCTCTGGCCTTCTTCGATATGATGGCGATCCCAAAAGATGCGAAAAACCTCGACGGTGCTTACGCCTGGCTGAACTACATCATGGATCCGAAAGTGATCGCCGATGTCTCCAACAAAATGAACTACGCCAACGGCAACAAAGCGTCGCTGCCGCTGATCAATGCCGACGTGCGCAACAACCCGGGCATCTTCCCGACGCCAGAAGCGATGTCGAAATTGTTCGTGCTGAAAGTCCAGGATCCAAAACTGGATCGTGTGCGTACCCGCGCATGGACTAAAGTAAAAAGTGGTAAGTAGTTCGTCCTTAACGGATTGACCTGTCACGCATCAGCAGCAGAGGCGCAGTGTCGGCCTCTGTTGTGCCATTTTTAGCGGCGGATGTTGCCGCCATGTTCCGCCTGGCTCCGGAGAGAATCCTTTGTGAACGATGCTATTCCCCGTCCTCAACATAAAACCGCAAAGGCGTTAACGCCGCTGTTGGAGATCCGCAATCTGACCAAATCCTTTGACGGCCAGCACGCTGTGGATGATGTCAGTCTGACAATTTATAAAGGTGAAATCTTCGCCCTGCTGGGCGCATCGGGCTGTGGCAAATCAACGCTGCTGCGCATGCTGGCCGGTTTTGAGCCGCCAACCAGCGGGCAAATTGTACTGGATGGTCAGGATTTGTCGCACGTTGCCCCCTATCAGCGCCCGATCAACATGATGTTTCAGTCCTACGCGCTGTTCCCGCACATGACGGTAGAGCAGAATATCGCCTTTGGTCTGAAACAGGATCGGCTGCCGAAAGGAGAGATCACCCGCCGGGTCGCCGAAATGCTGGCGCTGGTGCATATGCAGGAGTTTGCGAAACGCAAACCGCACCAGCTCTCCGGTGGTCAGCGTCAGCGTGTAGCACTCGCGCGCAGCCTGGCGAAACGGCCAAAACTGCTGCTGCTGGATGAGCCGATGGGCGCACTGGATAAGAAACTGCGCGACAGGATGCAGCTGGAAGTGGTCGATATTCTGGAGCGGGTCGGCGCCACCTGCGTGATGGTGACGCACGACCAGGAAGAGGCGATGACCATGGCGGGACGTATCGCGATTATGAATCGTGGTAAGTTCGTGCAGATTGGCGAGCCCGAGGAGATTTATGAGCATCCGACCAGTCGCTACAGCGCGGAGTTTATCGGTTCGGTTAATGTGTTCGAAGGCTTACTGCGAGAACGTCAGGCGGATGGCCTGGTAATCGACAGTCCCGGCCTGATGCATCCGCTGAAAGTCGACTCCGATGTCTCGGTGGTGGATAACGTGCCGGTGCATGTCGCGCTGCGTCCCGAAAAGGTGATGCTGTGCGATGAGGTGCCTGCCGATGGCTGTAACTTTGCGGTCGGTGAAGTGGTCCACATCGCCTATCTCGGCGATCTCTCTATCTTCCATGTCCGTCTGCATAGCGGACAGATGATCAGCGCACAGTTGCAAAACGCGCATCGCTATCGCAAAGGGTTGCCAACCTGGGGTGATGAAGTCCGGCTCTGTTGGGAAAGCGACAGCTGCGTGGTGTTGACGGTTTAAGGAGCGGCTATGAGCCAGATTTTTCAACGCGCTAAAGCACCCGCCCGACTGGTCGGGACGCCGCTGCAACGCTGGGCCACGCGGGTAAAAATGCAGCATGGCCGCAAGCTGGTGATTGCCTTGCCTTATGTCTGGCTGGTGCTGTTGTTCCTGTTACCGTTTCTGACGGTGCTGAAGATCAGCTTTGCGGACATTGCGCGGGCGATTCCGCCTTACACCGAGCTGGTGAGCTGGGCTGATGATCAGTTCAGCATTGTACTCAATTTCGGCAACTACCTGACGCTGACCGACGACCCGCTCTACATCGACGCCTATCTGCAGTCGCTGAAAGTGGCGGCGATCTCGACCGTCATCTGTCTGCTGATTGGCTATCCGCTCGCCTGGGCCGTGGCGCACAGCAAGCCGTCGATGCGCACCATTCTGCTGCTGCTGGTGATCCTGCCGTCGTGGACCTCGTTTCTGGTGCGCGTCTACGCCTGGATGGGCCTGCTGAACAACAACGGTATTCTGAACCGCTTCCTGCTGTGGCTGGGCGTGATCGATCATCCGCTGGTGATCCTCTACACCAATACCGCGGTCTATATCGGTATTGTCTATTGCTATCTGCCGTTTATGGTGCTGCCAATCTACACCGCGCTGACCCGTATCGACTACTCGCTGGTGGAAGCCTCACTGGATTTGGGGGCGCGTCCGCTGAAGACCTTTTTCAGCGTGATTGTACCGCTGACTAAAGGCGGCATTATCGCCGGGTCGATGCTGGTGTTTATTCCGGCGGTGGGGGAGTATGTGATCCCTGAACTGCTGGGTGGCCCGGACAGCATTATGATTGGTCGTATCCTGTGGCAGGAGTTCTTTAACAACCGCGACTGGCCGGTGGCCTCCGCGCTGGCGGTAATTATTCTGCTGATCCTGATTCTGCCGATTATCTGGTTCCATAAGCATCAAAACCGTGAAATGGGAGAGAAGGCATGAATAATCTGCCAACCATTCGCTCACCCTGGCGTACCGGCATTCTGGTCTGCTGCTTTCTGTTCCTCTATGCACCGATGCTGCTGCTGGTGGTTTATTCGTTTAACAGCTCACCGCTGGTGACGGTGTGGGATAGCTTCTCATTTCACTGGTACAGGGTGCTGTTCCAGGACAGCGCGATGATTGACGCGGTGCTGCTGAGCCTGAGCATTGCCGGCCTCTCCGCCACCATGGCGGTGGTGCTGGGCACGCTGGCGGCCGTGATCATCGTGCGTTTTGGTCGCTTCCGCGGCCATAACGGGTTTGCCTTTATGTTGACCGCGCCGCTGGTCATGCCCGACGTGATCACCGGCCTGTCGCTGCTGCTGCTGTTTGTGGCGATGGGCAATGCCTTTGGCTGGCCGAGTGAACGTGGCATGCTGACCATCTGGCTGGCGCATGTTACCTTCTGTACCGCCTATGTTGCGGTGGTGATTAACTCGCGTCTGCGTGAGTTGGACCGCTCAATCGAAGAGGCGGCAATGGATTTAGGCGCAACGCCGCTAAAGGTCTTTTTCGTGATTACTGTGCCGATGATAGCGCCCGCTATTGTGACCGGCTGGCTGCTGGCATTTACCCTGTCACTCGACGATCTGGTGATTGCCAGCTTTGTTACCGGGCCGGGTGCCACCACTTTGCCGATGGCGATCTTCGCTACCGTGCGACGCGGCGTTAACCCGGAAATCAATGCGCTGGCTTCGCTAATCCTGTTTGTGGTCGGTTTAGTCGGTTTTATCGCCTGGCGGGTGATGGCGCACGAAGAAAAACAACGTTTAAGCGATATTCAAAAAGCTAAACGTGGCTGAAATCCGTAACCTTTGCCACTATATGAACGGGCCGGTCTGGCCGGCCCGTTTTTCGATCAGGTGGAGTCACGGACTATGTCAGAAATCTTTAAAAGCAGCGCCACGCGCTCAGGCGCACCGGTGCCGGTGACGGTTGCGGGCATTGCCATCATTGCAACCCGGTGCCTGAGCGTGCTGATGCTGGCAAACGAGTTGGGTTACAGCGAACTCGCCAACTTTGTTCACCGCAGCGCCCAGTCCTGGGACGCTACGCTCATCTTTATCGCCAGCCAGCTGATTTTCCTGTTCGAACTGCGCTGCGCCTTTACCCTGCTGCGCGGCAGTAACCGTGGACGCTGGGGCTATGTGGTGACGCAGGTGATTGTACTGGGCTATATGCTGGTCGCCTCACTGGGCGGGATCTACCCGGAGATTTTCAGCGTTGATGGCGATAATAACGTCCAGATTATCCATCACACCCTGTCGCAGAAAATTCCCGATCTGCTGGTGCTGATGCTGCTGTTTCTGCCTGCCAGTAGTCGCGCTTTTTTCAGGGAGCGGTGATACAATCGCGCTCCGCCCGACCCGATCGTTAAGGCTTTACCATGCACTGCGCGCTTTATGACGCTAACCGTTGCCGCTCCTGTCAGTGGCTGGAAAAACCCTACCCCAATCAGTTGAACGACAAACAGTCGATGCTGGAACAATTACTGGCTGAGCAGCCGGTTGCGGCCTGGTTGCCGCCCGTGACATCACCGCAGCAGGCATTTCGTAATAAAGCCAAAATGGTGGTCAGCGGCAGCGTCGAGCGTCCGGTGCTGGGTCTTAGCAAGCCGGATGGTGAGGCTGTCGATCTGTGCGAGTGCCCGCTCTATCCCGCCAGCTTCCAGCCGGTGTTTGCTGCACTTAAGCCCTTTATTGCCCGCGCCGGGCTGACGCCCTATAACGTGACGCGCAAACGCGGCGAACTCAAATTCCTGCTGATCACCGAAAACCAGCAGGGCGGCGTGATGTTGCGCTTCGTCCTGCGCTCGACCGCGAAGCTGGATCAGCTGCGTGCCGCATTGCCGTGGCTGCAACAGCAACTGCCGCAGCTGGCGGTGATCTCTGCCAATATTCAGCCGGTACATATGGCGATTCTGGAGGGCGAAGAGGAGATTGCGCTGACGCCCGCGCAGTCGCTGGCAGAGAACTTCAATGGTGTGCCGCTGTGGATCCGTCCGCAAAGCTTCTTTCAGACTAACCCGCAGGTTGCCAGCGCACTCTATGCTACCGCGCGCGACTGGGTCAGGGCGCTGCCGGTCAACGGCATGTGGGATCTCTTCTGCGGCGTGGGCGGTTTTGGTCTGCACTGCGCGACACCGGAGATGGAACTGACCGGCATTGAGATCAGTGCCGAGGCGATTAAATGTGCCCAATGTTCCGCTGAGATGCTGGGACTGGAAAAAGTGCAGTTTGCGGCGCTGGATTCTGCGGCGTTTGCCACCGGACGCGACGCAGTGCCGCCGCTGGTGCTGGTTAATCCGCCGCGTCGTGGGATGGGCGAGGCGCTGTGTGATTATCTCAGCCAGATGGCCCCGGATTATCTGCTCTACTCAAGCTGTAATCCGCAAACCATGGCGCAGGATATTGCCCGTCTGAGCGCGTATGAGGTCACGAAGGTGCAGCTGTTTGACATGTTCCCGCACACAGCCCATTTTGAAGTGCTGACGCTGTTAACCCGCTGTCAGCACTAATTCCCTCAGCCCAAGCTGCCTCTGTTGCTTATTACTCCGGGAACCACTTCTGATTAAGCTGCTGCCAGCTGCCGTTGGCTTTCAGTTCGTTCAGTGCCTGATTGAATTGATCGCGTAGCGCCGTATTGCCTTTACGCACGGCAATGCCGAGGCCGGTGCCAAAATAGTCCGCATCCGTGACATGTTCACCGACAGTGGCGAGATCCGCATTGGTCTTCAGCCACTGATTCACCACCGCACTGTCGCCAAATACGCCATCCAGCCGGCGACTCTTCAAATCCAGAATCGCATTCTGATAGCTGTCATACGCCACCACTTTCACTTCCGGATGCTTATCTTGCAGGTACTTCTGGTGAGTGGTGCCGTTCTCAACGCCGATGCGCTTGCCCTTAAGATCACCAAAGCTGCTGAACTGGCCTCTACGGGCGATCACGATAGCGGAGTTAGCGTAATAAGGCTGGGTAAAATCGACCTGCCTGCTGCGCTCAGCGGTGATATCCATGCCGGAAATCACCGCGTCATAGCGGCGGAATTTCAGTGACGGGATCAGGCTGTCGAAGGCATTGTTGGTAAAGGTGCACTCCGCTTTCATCTGTTGGCACAGCGCGTTAGCCAGGTCGATATCAAATCCCACCAGGTTATTTTCTCGATCCAGCGTTTCAAACGGCGGATAGGTCGCTGAAGCGGCAAAGCGTATCTTTTCTGCTGCCTGTGCAGTGATCGCAAGCGAAGCCAGCGCAGCGGCAATAATCCATTTTTTCATTTTATAATTCCTGTGATGTGGTCAGCCAGAGAAGGCGATACCCTGCCATAAAGTGAATTTTTATGCAATTGATGTGATTTTTCAGGCGAAAAGGGCGAGGGGCTCGCCCGGATATCAGTTACGCCGTTCAAAGACCAGTGCGCGTTTTTCGATCAGTCGCATCATCAGCGTCAGCAGACCATTAACGCAGAGATAAATCAGACCTGCCGCGGCATAGACCGTGATGTCGTAGGTGCGGCCATAGAGCAACTGGCCGTGGCCCATCACTTCCATCAGGGTGATGGTGTAGGCCAGCGAGGTGCCTTTAAACACCAGCACCACTTCATTTGAGTAGGAGGAGAGGGCGCGTTTAAATGCATAGGGAAGCAGAATGCGCAGGGTATCTTTGCGGCTCATGCCAAGTGCCGAGCACGATTGCCACTGCCCGGAGGGAATAGCGCGAACCGCACCGTAAAACAGCTGCGTGGTGTAAGCGGCGCTGTTCAGCGACAGCGCCAGCATCGCGCACAACCACGGCTGCGACAGTAAATGCCATAGCCAGGGGATCTGCTGGATAGAGGGAAACTGTCCCGGACCGTAATAGATCAGAAAGATCTGCACCAGCAGCGGCGTGCCGGTAAACAGCGTAATAAACCCTTTTACCAGCGGGTTGAACACCGGCGTTTTTAGCGACAGTACCACGGTGAAGAGCAGTGCGAGCAGCAGGGCCACGACCAGTGAGGCCGCCGTCAGCGTCAGGCTGGTGTGCAGCCCTTTCAGGAGTTCAGGCAGATAGGCCAGCATTAGCTGTTCCCCCGTTCAAAGCGGGTGGTGCGCAGTTCGATGCGGCGTAACACCGCCTGGCTGAACAGCGTAATCACTAAGTAGATAGCGGCCGCCACCAGGAACCAGGTAAACGGCTCCTGCGTGCGGGTGGCGATACTTTTGGTTTGCAGCATCAGGTCGTTGACGCTGATCAACGAGACCAATGCAGTATCTTTTAGCAGCACCAGCCACTGATTACCCAGACCGGGAAGGGCGTGACGCCACATCTGCGGCATTATTAGCCGGAGAAAGATGGCCGATTTTTTCATGCCCAGCGCCTGACCCGACTCCCACTGACCGACTGGCACTGCTTTCAGGGCGCCGCGCAGCGTCTGCGAGGCATAGGCGGCATAGAGCATCGCCAGCGCAATCACACCGCACAGGAACGGACTGACGTCGAAGTTTTCAATTTCTACCTGAATCGGTAACTGAAACAGGCCGAAATTCAGGGTGAAACCGTCAGAGAGGGTGAGCAGCAGCTGGGAGGCACCAAAATAGATAAACAGCACCACCAGAATTTCCGGCAGGCCGCGGATTAATGTCACCAGGCCGGTGCCCATCCACGCCAGCGGTTTCAGGCGCAGTGACTCCCAGCCAGCGAAAATCATCGCCAGCACCAGGCCAGCGATGAGAGCACAAACAGCAAGGCCGACGGTCATACCGGCGGCGCTTGCGAGGGTCATCATTTCATTCATCACAGATTACTGCTGGAACCATTTGCTGTAGATGGTTTTGTACGTCCCGTTCGCTTTAATCTTATCCAGTGCGCCATTGAATTTGGTCTGCAGCTCGGTGTTACCCGTGCGCACCGCAATGCCCAGGCCAGTACCAAAGTAGGCTTTGTCTGTAACTTTGTCGCCGACGGCAGCCAGCGCCGCATTCTGCTTCAGCCACTGGTTGACCACCGCCGTGTCACCGAATACGGCATCAATACGACCATTTTTCAGATCCAGCACCGCATTCTGATAGCTGTCGTAAGGAACAATGGTGATTTCGCTGTGTTTCTCAGTCAGGTATTTCTGATGGGTCGTGCCATTCTGGACGCCAACCCGTTTGCCTTTCAGTGCCTCTACGCTGGCGACTTTGCCTTTCTGCGCAACAAACAGCGCGGAGTTGTCGTAGTAAGGCCGGGTGAACAGCACCTGTTTTTCACGATCCGGCGTGATATCCATGCCCGCCATTACCGCATCAAAGCGACGGAATTTCAGGCTCGGGATCAGGCTGTCGAACGCCTGATTAGTGAAGGTGCAGGTCGCGTCAATCTCTTTACACAGTGCGTTGGCCAGATCGACATCAAAACCCTGAATCTGATTGTCCGCATCTACAAACTCAAAAGGAGGATAAGAGGCTTCGGTCGCAAAACGAATCGTCTGTGCCGCCGTAGCGCTCAGGCTAAAACCAGCAAGCAGTGCAGCAAGTACCATTTTTTTCATTTTTAGCATCCTGACTTAGTGCGAAAGATAGTGAGCAAACGCCTCGGTTTGCGGCTGTGTAAAGCGGCTGGCATCGCCCTGTTCCACAATGTGGCCGTTCTCCATATAAACAACGCGGCTGGCCGTTTTACGTGCCACTTCCACTTCATGGGTCACAATCACCTGGGTAATGCGGGTCTGAGCCAGTTCGCGAATGATACTGACAATCTGTGCGGTAATTTCAGGATCAAGCGCGGCGGTCGGCTCATCGAACAGCAACACCTGCGGCTCCATCATTAGCGCGCGGGCAATCGCCACACGCTGCTGCTGACCACCGGAAAGGTGCAGCGGAAAGCGATCGCTATACGGTGTCAGACGCAGTCGGTCAAGCAGCTTGTCTGCGCGGGCCTGGGCGTCAGTTTTGCTGAGGGCCAGAACCCGGCAGGGCGCTTCGATCAGATTTTGCAGCACGGTAAGATGCGGCCAGAGATTATATTGCTGGAAGACCATACCGACGTTCTGACGCAGTTCGCGAATCGCGGTATCAGAAGGTTTCTGGCTAAAGTCGAACTGATTGCCGGCAATCTGTAACTGGCCTGAACGCGGCTGCTCAAGCAGGTTAAGCACCCGAAGCAGCGAACTCTTGCCCGCACCGCTGGGACCCAGCAGTACCAGCGTCTCGCCCTGCGGACACTTAAGGTTAATGTCGAACAGCGCCTGATGAGCACCGTAGAAGCAGTTTATTGCGTTTAGTTGAATACTCATGCGCCAGATTTGAATAGCTATTAGTGTCGCGGATTTTAACGTCACCAGAATAGTTATGCAAATAAGGTGGGTTAAAATTTGTAAAACAGCAGGTAAACAGCTAAAGCTTAGCACAATATCATGCGCTGTCTGGCGTCAGCCCGACGCAGCGTGGCAGGCTACAGAAATAAAAAAACGCAGCACCAGGAACGGCTGCGCTTCTTATCACCGTTAAGTCTGAGATTATTTTTTTGATTTCTCAAGCATCTGGCTCAGGCTGCCACCTTCGGCATGCGCAGGGTTAGCCATGTAGCGCACGTCATCCACCACCCAGCAACTGCCCTGGTGGATCATCAGCACTTCATCCTGCCACTGTTTACCGTCGCGGCTCAGATCGACCCGCAGCGGGATGTTGCGTGCATCGCGGTTCGGAATGGTGGAAGCATCGGCGACGCTGGCAGCAGTCGGACCCTGTGTCAGGCTGGAGAAAAGATCGCCGTTGCGCCACTGTGTGCCGGCATTGCTGCCACTGGCCGCCTGTAATGAGTGGTAGAGCGCATCACTCAGGTAAGGGCGATATTTTGCCAGCGTGGTGCTGTCGGGCAGTCCCTGAGTGGGCTGTTCAACACGCAGGTCGTAAAACTTCTGGGCTACCTGGTCAGGACCGCCTTCAATGCAGGGTGCGGTACGCGGGCCATTGTCCTTAATCACTGGCTCAACGGTGGTACAGGCGCTGAGCAGCAGGGCTGCCGGGATCATTAGCGCAAACGCATTGTTTTTCATCTCGATTTCCTTAAGGTTCTCTGGCAAGGTGCCCTTTTTAGCATAGAGTATAGCCGTGGTTTTTAGTCGAAAGAGCCTTAGCCCGGTTTTCAACAAGGAGAATGCGATGAAATTTTCAACAACCCCAACCCTGGAAGGTCACAGCATCAGCGAATATTGTGGCGTGGTCACCGGTGAAGCGATTCTGGGTGCCAACATCTTCCGTGATTTTTTCGCGGGTATCCGTGATGTGGTCGGTGGTCGTTCCGGCGCTTATGAGAAAGAGCTGCGCAAGGCACGAGAGATTGCGTTTGAAGAGCTTGAAGAAAAGGCCAAAGCGCTGGGCGCGAACGCGGTGGTCGGTATCGACATTGATTACGAAACGGTCGGCAAAGATGGCAGTATGCTGATGGTCAGCGTCAGCGGCACGGCGGTGATCATTCGTTGAAACGGCGGCTGTGGCTGATACTGGCGCTGCTGCTGGCGGGCTGCCAGTCCGGGATGGAATCCCGTGACGGCTACTGGGCCGATCTGCGGCATCCGGCGCAGGGCGCGCGACCGCGGGTGAAGGTGATCGTGCTCCACTACACCGCCGAAGATTTTTCTTCTTCGCTGGCGACCCTGACCGATCGGGAAGTCAGCGCCCACTATCTGATCCCTCGCCAGCCGCCACAGCGCGCCGGGAAAGGCGTTATCTGGCAACTGGTGCCGGAGCAGCAGCTTGCCTGGCATGCCGGGCCAAGCTTCTGGCGCGGCGCCAGCCGCATCAATGACACCTCAATCGGTATTGAGCTGGTTAACCGGGGTTATCGCCGGACACTGACGGGTTTCGAGTGGCAGCCCTTTAGCGTCGCGCAAATCACCACGCTGGAGGCGCTGCTGCGCGATATTGCACAGCGTTACAGCATCGCACCGGAAAACATTGTCGGTCACAGTGATATCGCACCACAACGCAAGCAGGATCCCGGTCCACTGTTCCCGTGGCAACAGTTGGCGCAGCGCGGACTCGGTGCCTGGCCCGATGCCAGTCGGGTCACTTTCTATTTAGCGGGTCAGGATCCGCACGCGGTGGTGCCCGTGGCGCAGTTACTGGATAGCTTACAGCGCTACGGTTATCCGGTGACGGCTGAGATGAGCGCGCGTGAACAGCAAAGGGTGATCGCCGCGTTTCAGATGCATTTCCGGCCAGCGGACTATCGCGGTCAGCCCGATGCCGAAACCGCCGCGATAGCTGCCGCGCTGCTGGATAAATATGGCGCGGCGCAATAGCGGGTTACTGTTGCAGAAACGCTTTCCAGTGGGCGACAACCTGCTCCAGCGCCGCACGGTCCGCATCCAGATGGGTGACCAGCCGGGTGCGAGTCCCCACGCTGATTAATACGCCGTGCGCCTTCATCCACTCGCCTAAGGGTTTGACCTGGGGTTCCGGCACTGCCACAAACAGCATGTTGGTCTGCTGATCGATGACCTCAACGCCCAGCTCATGCAACCGCTGCCCTAGCCAGGCGGCATTGTCATGATCCTCCCGCAATCGCGCTACGTTGTGTTCTAACGCATAGAGACCTGCCGCCGCAAGAATACCGGTCTGGCGCATGCCACCACCGGTCATTTTACGCCAGCGACGTGCGCGCTCGATCAGAGCTGTGTCGCCACACAGCAGGGAACCGACTGGCGTACCCAGACCTTTAGAGAGACAGATGGTCAGGGTGTCGCAGTAGCGGGCTATCGCTGCCAGCGTGGTCTGCTGGGCTACCACCGCATTAAAAATGCGTGCGCCATCAATGTGCAGCGCCAGCTGATGTTCCCGGGTAAAGGTCCATGCCTGTTCCAGATACGCCAGCGGCAGGACTTTACCGTGATGCGTGTTCTCCAGACTCAGCAGGCGGGTGCGGGCAAAGTGAATATCGTCTGGCTTAATGGCGGCAGCCACCAGGTCGAGCGGCAGGGTGCCATCGTCGGCAGCCAGCACTGGCTGCGGCTGAATACTGCCCAGCACCGCCGCACCGCCCGCCTCATATTTATAGTTATGCGCCTGCTGGCCCACGATATATTCATCACCGCGTTGGCAGTGGCTAAGCAACGCTACCAGGTTCGCCTGGGTGCCGGTCGGAAAAAACAGCGCCGCGGCTTTGCCGCTCAATCGTGCGGCTTCCACCTCCAGCGCATTCACGGTGGGATCGTCACGGTAGACGTCATCACCGGTGTCGGCAGATATCATTGCGCTTAACATGGCGGCGCTGGGCCGGGTCACGGTATCACTGCGTAAATCGATCACCTGATGCTCCTGAACATGGCGGAAGAAAAAAAAGGCGGGCATCGCGCCCGCCTGGATAGAACCTCTTTTTTACCGCAGCCAGTTGGTTTTCGCCAGTTCTACCACCTCATCACCGCGACCATTCATAATGGCGCGCAGCATGTAGAGACTGAAGCCCTTAGCCTGCTCCATTTTGATCTCCGGCGGCATCGCCAGTTCCTCTTTGGCGGTAATGACATCCACCAGCACCGGGCCATCGTGGGCAAAGGCCTGCTCCAGCGCGCCATTGAGATCAGAGGCCTTTTCCACCCGGATGCCCCGAATACCGCAGGCCTCGGCGATAGCGGCAAAGTCAGGATTCTCCAGCCCGGTGCCATCGGTGAGGTAGCCGCCCGCTTTCATCTCCATCGCCACAAAGCCCAGTACGCTGTTGTTGAAGATCACCAGTTTGACCGGCATTTTCAGTTGCGCCAGCGAAATAAAATCCCCCATCAGCATGCTGAAGCCGCCGTCGCCACACAGTGCCACCACCTGACGATTGCGATCAATCGACTGCGCGCCCAGCGCCTGTGGCATCGCGTTTGCCATCGAGCCGTGATTAAACGAACCCAGCAGGCGACGCCTGCCGTTCATCTTCAGATACCGCGCCGCCCAGACGGTTGGTGTCCCGACATCGCAGGTAAAGATGGCATCATCACTGGCGTAGTGGCTGATCTGCTGTGCCAGATATTGCGGATGGATCGGCTGCTTGTCGTTGGGCTGCGCCAGCTCGTCCAGACTTTTACGTGCCTCGACGTAGTGCTTAACCGCGCTGTCGAGATGGCTGCGATCGCTTTTGTGCGTCAATTGTGGCAGCAGTGCCTGCAGTGTGCTTTTCACATCGCCGACATAGGCCTGATCGACGTGACAATGAGACCCAAGGCTGCCCGGATTGATATCAATCTGGATGATTTTAGCCTTTTCGGGATAGAAGGCGCGATAGGGGAACTGAGTGCCCAGCAACACCAGCGTCCCGGCATTCATCATGGCGTGGAAACCGGATGAGAAACCAATCAGACCGGTCATGCCGACATCATACGGGTTGTCATATTCGATGTGTTCTTTGCCACGTAGCGCATGGACGATAGGGGCTTTCAGCGCTTCTGCCAGCGCCACCACCTCCGGATGGGCACCGGCGCAGCCACTGCCGCACAGCAGCGTAATATCGGTGGCGTCGTTTAGCGTCTGCGCCAGCTGTGCAAGTTCGGCGGGCTGTGGCAGCACCTGCGGCAATTGCGGCGGATACCATTCCGCGCTGGCGCTTTCTGGCGCCAGTTTAAGCGCGACATCCCCAGGCAGCACCACCACCGAGACGCCACGATTCAGAATCGCTTTACGCATCGCGATGCCCAGCACCTGCGGTAACTGCTCAGGGTTCGAAACCAGTTCGCAGTAGTGGCTGCATTCGCGGAACAGCTCCTGTGGATGGGTTTCCTGAAAATAGCCGCTGCCGATTTCACTGGAGGGAATATGCGCCGCAATCGCCAGAACAGGAACACGGTTACGATGGCAATCGAATAGACCGTTGATCAGATGTAAGTTGCCTGGCCCACAGGAGCCGGCGCAGACCGCCAGTTCACCGCTGATGTGCGCTTCCGCGCCCGCTGCAAATGCGGCGACTTCTTCATGGCGCGTCGGCATCCATTCAATGGTGCCCATGCGATTAAGACTGTCGCTCAGGCCGTTAAGGGAATCCCCGGTGACGCCCCAGATGCGTTTTACGCCCGCGCTTTCCAGCGTTTTGGCGACCAGCGCCGCCACGGTTTGTTTCATGCTCTTCTCCTTTGTCGTCCCGTCCTGAAGCGTGACGTGACCAGAACCGAAAAAAGAAGCGTAGACGACACGGCAGAAAAGCAGGCGTGAAAAAATGCGCTGGCAAAGCTCAGCGCATTTCAGACAGGCATCAGGCGGAGAAGAGGGCGATGAGAATCGGGGCCAGCAGGCTCATAACAAAGCCGTGCACAATGGCGGCCGGGACAATCTCGTTGCCGCCTGCTCGCTGCAGCACTGGCAGGGTAAAGTCCATTGAGGTGGCACCGCACAGGCCGAGTGCACTGGAGCGATGACGGCCAATCAGCGCCGGAATCAGCATGATCGCCACCAGTTCCCGCACCAGGTCGTTGAAAAAGGCGGCGCTGCCGATGACCGGGCCAAAAGCTTCGGTCATCAGAATGCCGGAGAGGGAGTACCAGCCAAAGCCGCTGGCTAAGGCCACACCGGTTTTAAGCGGCACGCCCAGCACCAGCGCCGCAATCATTCCGCCAATAAGGGCGCTGACCAGCACCACGCTGGCAACCAACAGCCCACGACGGTTGAGGATAATCTGACGCAGTGTCATACCACTGCCACGCAGCTGAATACCCACCAGAAACAGCAGAAAGATCAGCGCATATTCGCTGGCCGTGGAGGCGTGATGCAGCAGCGGCCACTGAGTCAGGCCAAGCAGAAAACCGAGGACGACGACGCCGCACAGCTTCAGAGAGTCCAGCGCCATATGCAGCCGCGATGGCAGTTGTTCCTGCCGGTGCGCATGCTGCCAGGGCGCATATTTTTCCAGTCCGCGCAGCGCCAGCACGTTGCACAGCAGAATGCAGAATGCCGCGACCAGCGCGGTGTGAAAGACCAACAGCAGATTGCTGCTCAGGTTGTCGAGAAAGGCCAGGCTGATGCCCATAAAGAAGAGAATCACATAAACCATCCAGCCTAACAGTTGGTTCACCTGACGGAGGGTGGTGGTTTTACGAAAAGGTAGCAGCCAGCCAGCGATCAGCGGCAGCAGAATCATCAGGAGTCCGGAGTACATAGCGATAAGGGCCATCCATGGGAGACGAGGCCACACGCTAGCGAAAAAGCGTAACGGAGTAAACCCTGAGAAGGCGGCTTGACCGGCTCACTGGCGGCAACCATGCTGTTTATAACCTGAGGATAGACGCCTATGATTCTGGAACATATCGACATTCGCGGTTTCCGCGGCATCAATAAGCTCTCACTGCCTTTAACCCAGACCAATCTGCTGATTGGTGAGAATGCCTGGGGCAAATCCAGCCTGCTGGATGCTCTGAGCCTGCTACTTTCGCCTTTTGAGCCAGCCTATGTTTTTACCCAGGCTGATTTTCATTTCACCCCAGGCGATGTGACCGATCCGATGCGCCGTCTTTCGGTGGTGTTCCACTTTCGTGATGACGGCAACGATCCGGATGGGGTGCTCTCGACGTTCTGGCAGCGTGATGCTCAGGGCCAGCATCGGCTCTTCTACAGCGTCAGCGCCACCTGGCGTGACAGCGGCATCGAAACCCGTCGCCGTTTTGTTGACCATAACTATCAGCTATTGCCTGAGCAGAACTGCGCAGCGGCCATCGACCATTTGCTGAAACGTTATCCGGTTCTGCGATTGCGCGATGCGCGTTTCAGTAAGCGGACGCGGCTTGGTGTGTCGGTTAACGCCGCGCATTCTGAGTTGCTGGCGGGCATGGAGACGCTGGCGCGCGATCTGGATCAGCACCCGCAACAGCTTAGCGATAAGGTGCTGCGGCAGGGCCTGAAGACCATGCAGCAACTGATGCAGCACTACTTTCTGGTGCAGCCGGCCGATGCGGGTACCGAGGCCAGGTTACGGGATACGCAGACGCGCGACGGGATTCAGGGATGGCGGGCGCTGGATCACCTGAATCAGCTGGCTGCCGGAACCGACTCCCGCAGCCGTCAGCTGATTCTGCTGCAGATGTTTACCCTGCTGATTGAGGCTCGGGGAGGTGTTCCCCTGGGCGCCGATGCCCGACCGCTGCTGCTGATTGAAGATCCGGAAACCCGGCTACATCCGATTATGCTGTCGGTGACATGGAATCTGCTCAGACTGCTACCGCTGCAAAAAATCGCCACTACTAATTCGCCGGAGCTGCTGTCGCAGGTGCCGCTGGAGAACGTCTGCCGTCTGGTGCGCGGACCCTCGCGCGTGGCGGCCTGGCGCATCGGTCCGGAGGGATTGAGTGCAGAAGAGAGCCGGCGCATCGGCTTTCATATTCGGGTCAACCGGCCTGTGGCACTGTTCGCTCGTTGCTGGCTGCTGGTGGAGGGTGAAACCGAAGTCTGGATTATGAATGAGCTGGCGCAGCAGTGCGGCTACAACTTCGCGGCTGAAGGCGTAAAAGTGATTGAGTATGCTCAGTCAGGTTTAAAGCCATTGCTGAAGTTTGCCCGGCGTATGGGCATCGCCTGGCATGTGCTAACCGACGGTGACCCGGCGGGTAATAAATACGCCAGCACGACACGCAGTCATTTGCAGCCGGGTGAGGCCGAGCCGCGTTTTCTGACGCAGCTACCGGCGCTGGATATGGAGAATTTTCTCTACCAGCACGGTTTTCAGGCGGTCTATCATCAAATGGCGCACCTGCCGTTAAACGTTCCGATGAGTTCCAGACGTATTATTACTAAGGCGATTCATCAGAGCTCGAAACCTGAACTGGCGATCGCGGTGGCCTCATCGGCGGCAGAACGCGGGCCTGTATCCATCCCGCCGTTGATACGGCAGATGTTTGCCCGGGTGATTGGGCTGGCGCAGGGTCAGGCGGACTGAGATTATATCGAATATGAAAATGCCAGCGGCACTGGCTGGCATTTTTAGGTCTCTGTTCAGAAGGGGGATGCATGTCAGGCCACGGCCTGCACCTCAACCGGAACGATGAGGCTGGCGTGATTGCCTTTCGGACCTTCATGGACATCGAACTGAACCTGCTGGCCTGCCTTTAGCGTTCGGTAGCCTTCCATCTGAATGGTGGAGTAGTGTGCAAAAATATCTTCGCCACCTCCGATCGGACAGATAAAGCCAAAGCCTTTGGAATTATTGAACCATTTAACTGTGCCCGTCTCCATGCTTTTACTTCCCTCGCAAGACATTTTATAAGTAGGTGAGGTCTCAGACGCTGTGAGTCGGATTTGATTAAAACTCAATCAGCCTGTGCAGCTAGAATGTAGAGAAAGGGCCGCTGGCGTCAAGCAAACCACCGGGCCAGGTGGGGGAAAAATCATCAAAATTTGAGGCAGTTAACGCTATTGCGAATTTTGTGATGCAAGTCGCGCAAGGGAATTTCTGAATAAATTTTCAGCAGCGGTCAGCGGCTTGACAGACATGTTAAACTCTCAATAAGTAGCCACCTAAAGGCTAAAAGCGAAATCTCAACGGAACACTATGGCAAACACAAACGACTGGCTTAACTTTGAACAACTGGCCGAAGATAAAGTACGTGAAGGGTTAAAGCCGCCTTCTATGTATAAAGTCATTCTGAATAATGACGATTATACACCTATGGAATTTGTTATTGACGTTGTACAAAAGTTCTTTTCTTATGATGTTGAACGTGCAACGCAACTGATGTTGAAAGTTCACTATCACGGCAAGGCGATCTGTGGTGTATTTACTGCAGAAGTCGCCGAAACAAAAGCGGCCCAGGTGAACAACTATGCACGGGAAAATCATCATCCGTTGCTGTGTACGCTGGAAAAGGCCTGAACTCGTCTCCATATAGGAAACAGGTAAGGGCGATAATTGGGGGAGGTGCCTAATGCTCAATCAAGAACTGGAACTCAGTTTAAATATGGCTTTCGCCAGAGCGCGTGAGCACCGTCATGAGTTTATGACCGTCGAGCATCTGTTACTGGCGTTGCTCAGTAATCCGTCGGCCAGAGAGGCACTGGAAGCCTGTACGGTGGACATTGTAGCTCTGCGGCAGGAACTCGAAGCCTTCATCGAACAAACCACGCCGGTGCTGCCCGCCATCGAAGAGGAGCGTGATACACAACCGACGCTCAGCTTCCAGCGCGTCCTGCAGCGTGCGGTTTTCCATGTCCAGTCATCTGGTCGCAGCGAAGTCTCCGGTGCCAATGTGCTGGTCGCCATTTTCAGCGAGCAGGAGTCGCAAGCGGCCTATCTGCTACGCAAACATGAAGTGAGCCGCCTTGATGTGGTGAACTTCATTTCTCACGGTACGCGTAAAGATGAGCCCGGCCAGGCGCCAGGCGCAGAAAATCCGGTTAACGAAGAGCAAGCAGGCGGGGAGGAGCGTATGGAAAACTTCACCACCAATCTTAATCAGCTTGCTCGCGTCGGTGGTATAGATCCACTGATTGGTCGCGATAAAGAGCTGGAACGTACCATTCAGGTGCTGTGTCGTCGCCGTAAAAACAACCCGCTACTGGTGGGCGAGTCGGGTGTGGGTAAAACCGCCATTGCTGAAGGTCTCGCCTGGCGCATCGAGCAGGGTGATGTACCGGAAGTGATGAAAGATTGCACCATTTACTCGCTTGATATTGGGTCGCTGTTAGCAGGCACCAAATATCGTGGGGACTTTGAAAAACGTTTCAAAGCGCTGCTAAAGCAGCTGGAGCAGGACGAACACAGTATTCTGTTTATCGATGAAATCCATACCATCATCGGGGCGGGTGCGGCGTCTGGTGGTCAGGTCGATGCGGCTAACCTGATCAAACCTCTGCTTTCTTCTGGCAAGATCCGGGTGATGGGTTCCACCACCTATCAGGAATTCAGCAACATCTTCGAAAAAGATCGTGCTCTGGCCCGTCGTTTCCAGAAGATCGACATTACGGAGCCTTCTGTTGAAGAGACCGTGCAGATCCTGAATGGACTGAAAACCAAGTACGAAGCACATCATGATGTGCGTTATACCGCGAAAGCGGTTCGTGCAGCCGTGGAACTGGCGGTGAAATATATCAACGATCGTCATCTGCCTGATAAGGCAATTGATGTAATTGATGAAGCGGGAGCGCGTGCGCGTCTGATGCCAGCCAGCAAGCGTAAAAAGACCATCAATGTCTCTGACATTGAAACCGTGGTGGCCCGTATTGCCCGAATACCTGAGCAAAGCGTCTCCGCAACCGACCGCGATACGCTGAGAAATCTGGGCGATCGTCTGAAGATGCTGGTGTTTGGTCAGGACAACGCCATTGAGGCGCTGACTGAAGCGATCAAGATGAGCCGCGCCGGTCTGGGTCAGGATCGTAAGCCGGTCGGTTCATTCCTGTTTGCCGGGCCTACCGGTGTTGGTAAAACGGAAGTCACCGTGCAGCTGGCGAAAGCGCTGGGTATTGAGCTGCTGCGCTTTGATATGTCCGAGTATATGGAGCGTCACACCGTCAGCCGTTTGATTGGTGCGCCTCCGGGTTATGTTGGCTTTGATCAGGGCGGCCTGCTGACGGATGCGGTGATAAAGCATCCTCATGCGGTGGTGTTGCTGGATGAGATTGAGAAAGCGCACCCGGATGTGTTTAACCTGCTACTGCAGGT
This sequence comes from Pantoea sp. AS142, assembly GCF_037152305.1. Classification (NCBI taxonomy): domain Bacteria; kingdom Pseudomonadati; phylum Pseudomonadota; class Gammaproteobacteria; order Enterobacterales; family Erwiniaceae; genus Pantoea; species Pantoea sp. AS142. Next base: position 493,668 of record NZ_JBBCMO010000001.1, read on the forward strand.
GATGGATAACGGTATGCTGACCGACAACAACGGTCGCAAAGCGGATTTCCGCAATGTGGTGCTGGTGATGACCACCAACGCCGGTGTCCGTGAAACCGAACGTAAGTCGATTGGCCTGATTCATCAGGACAACAGCACCGATGCCATGGAAGAGATCAAAAAGATCTTTACGCCAGAGTTCCGTAACCGTCTCGACAACATTATCTGGTTCAGCCACCTGTCACCTGAGGTGATCCATCAGGTAGTCGACAAGTTTATTGTCGAGTTGCAGGCGCAGCTGGATGCTAAAGGCGTGTCGCTGGAAGTCAGTGATGACGCACGCGACTGGCTTGCTGAGAAAGGTTATGACAAAGCGATGGGCGCACGTCCGATGGCGCGTACCGTTCAGGACAGCCTTAAGAAACCGTTAGCCAATGAACTGTTGTTTGGTTCGCTGGTGGATGGCGGCTCGGTGTCAGTCGCTCTGGATCGTGAGAAAGGTGAACTGACTTATCACTTCCTGAGCGCTGAAAAACGTAAAACTGAAGGCACGGTGCATTAATCACTTGCTGCAGACGAGAAAAAGGCCGGATTAATATCCGGCCTTTTTTTTCGCTGCAATATTCAGAGCGATGAGATTACTGCAAATTAGCGACTACGGAAGACAATGCGGCCTTTGCTCAGGTCGTACGGGGTCAACTCAACGGTCACTTTGTCGCCCGTCAGGATGCGGATATAGTTTTTGCGCATTTTACCGGAGATATGAGCAGTAACCACGTGTCCGTTCTCAAGTTCTACGCGGAACATGGTGTTAGGTAACGTATCCAGTACGGTACCTTGCATTTCAATATTGTCTTCTTTGGCCATCGAATCCTCTGGGTGTACTACCTTTCAATTGAACCGGCAAGATAATGCCCAATTCAACGATTTATGTAAAGAACCGTCGGCGATTTTGCCAACGCTTTGCCGGGGTGCACGCCAATCGCGCGCATCCGGTAAAATTAGGGTGTTTATGTGACGTCTGCGGGGGATTAGCGGGCTAAGAATCTGTATCAACCGGTTATACGCGCACGATTGAAAACAGTTCCGAGAGTGCGTTGAGATTCCCAGCCTGGCAATTCCGGCTCGTTATTGCGAAGCGCGAACGACATACCAAACTCGACTATTATACCACTTATACGCCTTTATGTGTGCAAAACATCTCTGTTCGACTAAAAAAGGGTTTGTGTCTGCCAGCAGCCATCGCTGACCGGCTGGCATGCAAGGCTTTGTACATATTGCAGATAGTCAGTGCGTGGGATCTCGTGCGCGCCCAGAGAAGCAGTATGGGGGTTAAGTACCTGACAATCCACCACCCGTCCCTGATGCCTCATGAAATGCTGACAAAACACTAAAAGTGCGGTTTTTGAGGCATTCTGCTGACTGCTGAACATCGATTCGCCGCAGAAGATCTGTCCCATCGCCAGACCATACATCCCCCCCACCAATTGATGCTCGTCCCACACCTCAATAGAGTGGGCGTGGCCCAGTTCATACAATCGTAACCAGGCGCGCTTCATTTCAAAGGTGATCCAGGTGCCTTCCTCGCGACCACTGGCACAGCCCTTGATCACCTCGGCAAACGACTCATTCATCGTCACCCGGTAGGGTGAGCGATTATGGAAACGCTTCATGCTACGGCTGAGATGAAACTGCTCAGACAACAGTACCGCACGAGGATCGGGCGACCACCAGAGAATCGGATCGCCAGGCGAAAACCACGGAAAGATGCCGCGTTGATAAGCATGAAGTAATCGGGCAGGGGAGAGATCACCCCCCATGGCCAGCAGGCCGTTTGGCTCACGCAGCGCCATCTCAGGTGGCGGAAATTGCAGAGATTCCCGTGACAGTTGTACCAGTCTCATCGCGTTATGTTACTCATCAGCATTTCGCTATGACTATAGCGCAATCCGCTGCCGGAAACGCCAGTAGCGACCCGCTTTTGAGATTAATTCGGCATGGCTACCCTGTTCAACGATCACGCCGTTATCCATCACACAGATGCGATCCATTTGGTCCAGGCCGTTGAGTCGATGGGTAACCATGATCACGGTCTTTCCGGCGGTCAGGCGCTGCAGTAGAGTAAGAATATGCTGCTCGGTGGTGGCATCCAGCCCTTCGGTTGGTTCATCCAGCAACCAGAGATCGCCGTCATGCAGTAATGCTCGCGCCAGCGCCAGCCGACGTAATTCGCCACCTGAAAGTGGGCGACCGCCTTCCCCCATCCAGGCGTTTAATCCTTCCTGGTTCTCAAGCAGGCGCTGCAGGCCGACATCGTTCAGCACGCGGGTGAGTTGCGCGTCGCTGGCATCGGGGCAGGCCAGCAGTAAGTTGTCGCGCAGGCTCTGACTGAAGAGGTGAACCCGCTGAGTCACTACGCTGATGCGCTGGCGCAACGCCGGCTCTGACCATGCGGCAATCGGCAGATCATTCAGGCTGATAACACCGTGCTGGCCATCCCAGCCACGGGTTAACAGCGCCAGCAGAGTCGATTTTCCGCAGCCGGTTGGCCCCAGCAGCGCAATGTGTTCACCACCCGCTACTTTAAGGGTACAGCGGTTTAACACCTTATCCGGACGGTCGGGATAGCTAAAGTCGAGCTGATCGATATTGACTGTGAGACTACCTGGTCGGGCGTCTGACTGGGTCGGAAAGGTGAAAGCGGGTGACTGGTCAATAATGTCATTGACCCGCTGAGCGGCGGTCATCACCTGCGACATGGGCAGAAAGGCACCCGCAACTGGCGCCAGCGCCTCGAATGCTGCCAGTGCGCAGAACACCACCAGCGCAATCAGCGCGCCCGGTAACTGTTGTTCGCTGAGTGTCGCGGCACTGAGCCAGAGCAGGAGTGTTACCGTTACGCCGCTGATCATAAGTAGCAAACTTTGTGCTGCGGCGTGCAAACGCTGTTGCTGACTCTGTGCCTGCTGCCAGCGCTGTTCATCTTCATCAAGGTGCTGACGCCAGCCCTGTGATGCACCGTACAAAGTAAGTTCAGCCTGAGCCGCCAGCCACTGCATCAGCTGTAAGCGCCAGCGGGCGCGACCACGAGAAATTGCGATGCCTGCAGACGCGCCCAGAAGATAAAACAGCGCCGGCATCAGTATCAGCGTAACCAGCATGATGCCACCCAGCATCAATGCCAACTGAACATCGATGAAGCTCATCCCGAGGGTAACCACGATAATCACCACAAATGCGCCCATCAATGGCGAGATAACGCGCAGATAGAGATGATCCAGCGTATCGACATCGGCCACAAAGCGGTTCAACAGATCTGCCTGCCGGAACCGCGAAAGCTGGCCCGGCGAAAGTGCCATCAGGCGGCTGAACGTGTGGACACGCAGATGCTGAAGTACTCTGAAAGTCGCATCGTGGCTTACCAGGCGTTCAGCATAGCGTGCCGCGGTGCGAATGATGGCTGCGCCACGCACGCCTGCCGCAGGCAGCATATAGTTGAAGGTATAGAGGCCGGCTACGCCTGCCACTGACGAGGCGGCCAGAAACCAGCCGGAAAGGGTCAGCAGGCTGACGCTGGCCAGTAGGGTAACAATCGCCAGCACGATGCCCAGCGTCAGGCGAAAAGGGTGACGCAGCCAGAGACAAAGAAAGGGACGCAAGGCGGACATCAGTGGATCTCCTGTTGACGATGCTTCAGCATCTCACTGAAGGCACCCGGCTGTTGTGTCAGCTGCTGCCAGTTACCCTGTTGAACCAACTTACCGGCTTCCATAACCCAGAGGGTCTGCCAGCGGCTCAGTGTATCAATCTGATGAGTAATCATCAGCGTGGTCTGGCGGGCTGCCGCCTGGTTTAACGCCAGCATCACATGACGTTCGCTGAGCGCATCCAGGCTGGCTGCAGGTTCATCGAGCAACAAAAAGTGTGAGGATTTATAGAGTGCGCGCGCGACCGCAACCCGCTGCGCCTGACCCACCGACAGTTGATTACCACCATTGCCAGGCTGGGTCTCAATGCCCTGGGGCAGACGAGGCAGGAACTCATTAATCCCGCACGACTCCAGCAGTGCCGCAAAGCGATACCCATCCCAGGCCGCATTCATCACGATGTTGTCGCGCAATGTGGCGGCCGGTAACAGCGGATTCTGTCCTACCCAGCTAAGCTGCTGATGCCAGTCAGTCCGCCTGATATCGCGTAGTTCAACGCCATTCACTTTCAGCGAGCCCTGATAAGGCAGAAAACCGAGAAGAGCGTTCATCAGGGCAGTTTTACCGGCCCCGCTTTGACCGACCAACGCAATTTGCTCGCCAGCGGCAACAGTAAAGGTGAGCGGGCCGCACAATATCTTGCCATCGGGTGCGCAGACGCACAGATCGTCGGCGACAAGCGCGATTGAGCGATCAGCAGTGAAAGGCAACCGTCCTTCCTGCGGCGCGGCAGCAGGCGTAGCCTGCATAAAAGTTTCAAGGGCATCGGCACCGCCCACAGCCTGTGCTTTGGCATGATAAAAAGCGCCGAGATCGCGTAGCGGCTGAAAAAACTCTGGGGCGAGGATCAGCACCAGGAAGCCAGCAAACAACGTTACGCCCTGGCCGTAATCACCGAAATGCAACTCTCCCAGATAGGAGAAGCCAAAGTAGACGGCCACCACGGCAATGGCCAACGAGGCGAAAAACTCCAGTACGGCGGAGGAGAGAAAAGCTAAGCGCAGCACTTCCATGGTGCGCTGGCGAAAATCGGTGGCGGCAGTGGCAACAGCCTGCTGTTCTGCTACGCCACGATGAAACAGGCGCAGCGTCTCTCTGCCGCGCAGACGGTCGAGAAAGTTACCGCTCAGACGGGCCAGCGCCAGGAAGTTTCGGCGGTTGGCCTCTGCCGCACCCATCCCCACTAGCGCCATAAATAACGGAATCAAGGGCGCGGTGGCAAACAGGATCAGGCCAGCCGTCCAGTTCAGCGGAAAAATAGTCAGCAGAATGCCGCCAGGGATCAGCACCGCCAGGGTCATCTGCGGCAAGTAACGAGCGTAATATTCCTGCATCTCTTCAATCTGCTCCAGTAGCAGGGTTGCCCAGCTACCGGCTGGTTTTCCCTGAATCCACGCCGGGCCCAGTTCAGATAATCGGTCTAAGACCTGCTGACGTAAAGCCTGACGAATAGCCTGCCCGGCACGATAACCGGTCAGTTCGCGGGCATAGTTAATCAGGGCGCGCAGTATAAAGCAGAGCAGTAACAGCATTATGTTGACCGTCAGGGTTTCTCGTGGCTGCTGGTCAATAATCAGTGCCTGAAGCAGCGAGGCCAGAAGACCCGCCTGGGCAATGATGAGTAGTGCACTTGCCATGCCCAGCAGCGTGTTGAGTCGCAACCAGTGACCGGCGAAACGACGTTGCTGACGAAGCCAGCGGGTAAGATGCTGCTGCCGAGATTTGTCCATGCGAGACCATGATAAATGTCGATGACGGGTAAAAATGGAAAGACAATTCCATCTCTTCAGGCGCAAGAATCTAGCATGAGGGCAATAAAAAAGGCGACTGAAAAACCGTCGCCTGGAACATTTAAGATCAAAGGGTTAACATCTTACTTATCGTTTTTAACCAGTCCGTCAAGAAAACGCTCAGCGTCTAACGCGGCCATGCAGCCGGTGCCCGCAGAGGTGATTGCCTGACGATAGATATGGTCCATCACATCGCCTGCCGCAAAGACGCCAGGGATGCTGGTCTGAGTGGCGTTGCCATGCAGACCTGACTGAACTTTGATATACCCATTCTCCAGTGCCAGCTGACCCTCGAAAACAGCCGTATTCGGGCTATGTCCGATAGCAACAAAGAGACCCGCCACTTCCAGCGCTTCTGTCTCATCACTGTTCTGAGCAGAACGCAGTGTCAAACCGGTAACGCCCATCTGATTGCCCACGACTTCTTCCAGCGTGCGATGGGTATGCAGCACGATATTGCCATTGCGCACTTTTTCCATCAGGCGGTCGATCAGAATCTTCTCTGCACGGAAGCTGTCACGACGGTGAATAAGGTGCACTTCAGCTGCAATGTTCGCCAGATAGAGCGCCTCTTCTACGGCAGTGTTGCCCCCGCCAATCACCGCGACTTTCTGGTTGCGATAGAAGAAGCCGTCACAGGTTGCGCAGGCGGAGACGCCTTTGCCTTTGAATGCCTCTTCGGATGGCAGACCCAGGTAGCGTGCTGACGCACCGGTTGCGATGATCAGTGCATCTGCCGTGTATTCGCCGCTGTCGCCAGTGAGGCGGAACGGGCGGTTCTGCAGGTCGACGGTATGGATGTGATCAAAAATGATCTCAGTATTGAATTTTTCAGCATGCTCGTGCATGCGTTCCATCAGTGATGGACCCGTCAGATCGTGCGGGTCGCCCGGCCAATTCTCAACCTCAGTGGTAGTGGTCAGCTGCCCGCCTTTTTCCAGACCGGTAATCAGCACCGGGTTCAGGTTGGCGCGTGCAGCATAAACGGCGGCGGTATAACCCGCTGGGCCGGAGCCCAGAATGAGTAATTTACTGTGTTTGGCCGTACTCATGCGTTCCTCAGTTTCATTCGGCTGACATAGCCTGAGATTGTAGGGAATATCCAGCGACAATGACAAGGCTTCGCCAACTTTGTTAACGATTGCTGTAAATGGCGTAGACGATGAGCAACGGTTTTTGCAGGGTCCGTGCGCCAAAAGGGGGCAAAAATCGGGTTTAATTGGTGCAATAATGGAAAATAACCCATTTAAAAACAGATACCCAGCGGTGTGTCTGGCATCTTGTCCTGAATTTTGTGATTTTACTTTGACAATCGCCTGCGCTTTTGCGAAAACATTATCAGAAGCGAGTAACATTTATCGGAACAAAGCAGGTTTTCCCAGGCTGTTTTGCACGTAACGCCGAATAAAAGCAGCCTGATATGGATAATGACGCATGATGTGGACAGACAACATGCGTCATATCGATAGGTATCACAACACAGGCTCTGTTAGCTCACTTCAGAAATGCCCCGAACAATGAGCGTTTTCAGGGCGTGGCAGGTAAAGGGAAGGAATTAAGAGAGACAATAATAATGGTAGACAATAAGAAACGCCCCGGGAAAGACCTCGACAGAATTGACAGAAATATTCTGAATGAACTTCAGAAAGATGGTCGCATTTCAAACGTAGAGCTTTCCAAACGCGTAGGCTTATCGCCTACGCCATGTCTTGAGCGCGTGCGTCGTCTCGAACGTCAGGGATTTATTCTTGGCTACACCGCGCAGTTGAATCCGCATTATCTGGATGCGTCTCTGCTGGTTTTTGTTGAGATTACTCTGAATCGTGGTGCGCCAGATGTGTTTGAGCAATTTAACGCCGCAGTCCAAAAACTTGAGGAAACTCAAGAGTGTCACCTCGTTTCCGGCGATTTCGACTACCTGCTGAAAACGCGCGTACCAGATATGTCTGCCTACCGTAAGCTGCTGGGTGAAACCCTGTTGCGCCTGCCGGGCGTAAACGACACACGAACTTATGTTGTGATGGAAGAGGTCAAACAGAGTAATCGGCTGGTGATCAAAACTCGCTGATGCGGGGCAGGTGCAAAACCTGTGAGATTTCGGTACACTCCTGTGAATTCATACAGGATCAGCGTCGGGCTCGCCCGACGCTGTTGCTTCTTACTTTACAGGCACCTGGAGAGTCCTCTTGAGCCAGGAATATACAGAAGATAAAGACGTTTCGTTACAATCGCTGAGCAGTGGACGTCGTCTGCTGGAAGCGTTGCTTATTCTGGTGGTGCTGTTTGCCATCTACCTGATGGTTTCTCTGGTCAGTTTTAACCCTTCCGACCCGAGCTGGTCGCAAACGGCCTGGCATGAACCTATCCACAATATCGGCGGTAGCGTCGGTGCCTGGCTGGCTGACACCTTACTCTTCATCTTTGGTGTGATGGCGTATGCCATTCCGCCAGTCATCCTGGGTTTGTGCTGGATTGCTTTTGGTCAACGCGACAGCCAGGACTATTTTGACTACTTTGCCGTCGGGCTGCGCTTAATTGGCGTCCTCGCGCTGGTGGTGACGACTTGTGGTATGGCGGCGCTGAATGCTGATGATATCTGGTACTTCGCCTCGGGCGGTGTGATTGGCAGCCTGGTCAGTAATGCTATTGCACCCTGGTTCAGTCCGGCTGGCGGCACGCTGATGCTACTCTGCGTATGGGCGGCGGGTATTACTCTTTACACCGGCTGGTCATGGCTCACCATTGCAGAAAGAATTGGTGGTGTGGTTATGGGCGTACTGACGTTTGCCAGCAACCGCTCACGTCACGATGAACCCTGGCAGGAAGAGGATGACGAGCGGGATACGCGTGAATACGCGGATGTCCCTGAGTTGCATGCTGCGGAACAGGATGATGATGTGCTGCTTTCTGCCCCACGTGCAGCTGCTGAGTCTACGCCGTCACAGCCGGATCCACTGCTGGCTAAAGCTGCAGCAGCAACCAGTGCGGCGGTAGCGGCAACTGCGGAAGCCGCAGAGGTGACAATCGCGCCGGCAGCCACGGTGACGCCTGTACCTGCACAAACTGCTGCAGATACCGCGTCGTCTCCTGCCGCGTCAGCGGCATCAATGCCAGCATCGCTGTCTGCAGAACCTGCGTCCGCGTCCGCACAGAGCGGGTTTGCACCGCATAGTGTGTCAACTGCGCCGAATGTGACGCAGAGTGCTTCTGCGCCCCCGACTTCACCTCCGCTTTATCACTTTGAAATGCCAGACGAAGCGTCGGCTATGTCGTCGTCCAGTGCTTACGACGATGACGAACCTAAAATGGGTAACTGGCAAGACACGCCAACTATCCCTGCGCCTTCTGCAGCAGCGGCAGCCGTTGCTGCAACAGCAACTCAGGTGACAACACGTACTGCGCCTGTTTTCGATTTAGCGCCTGAAACCCATCTCAATCCGCAGGTTAAACAAGGTATCGGACCGGCGCTGCCACGTCCTAACCCGGTAAAACTGCCTACCCGCCGTGAGCTGGCCTCTTATGGCATTAAGTTGCCCTCACAGCGTATGGCTGAAGAGAAAGCGAAAACGGAAGAGATCGGGACTGCTCAGGCTGGTTCTATTTCCACTGCACCTGAGGCTGAAGAGGCGCTGCAGCAGGCTGAACTGCGTCAGGCCTTCCAGTCTGAACAGCAGCAGCGTTACGGCACCCGTTGGCAGCAGGATGACGAAGATGAACAGGATGCGCAGCAGCAGGACGCACTGGCGCGTCAATTCGCCGAGCAGCAACAGCAGCGCTATGAACCGGAAGTGAAGAAAGAGCCGGTACTCAATATTGATACCTCATCAGCCTTTGATTTTTCACCGATGAAAGATCTGGTGGATGACGGTCCTACGGAACCGCTGTTTACCATTGCGGCTACGCCTGAACCGGAAGCGCCTGCCATTTCAAACGAAACCTGGCAGCAGGTGAGTGAGGTCTCAACACCGCAGGCACCGGCTCAGATTCCTGCACCTGCCCGTTTTGCCCCGGCTGAACCTGCTTATACTGCGCCGGCAGCGTCGCCTGAGCCTCGATATGCTCCGCCTCCGACAACCTCTGCGCCGGCAGCGTCGCCTGAGCCTCGATATGCTCCGCCTCCGACAACCTCTGCGCCCGCTTATGGCGCGCCAGCGGATCCTCAGGCTCCGGCTTATTCTGCACCAGATTATGGCACGCCAGCGGCAGCGCCAGTTCAGCCGGTTGAAGAAGCGCAACCTTCACTGCATGATAGCCTTATTCATCCGTTCCTTATGCGCCATGAGCAGCCGCTGGAGAAACCGTCCACGCCACTGCCTTCGCTGGATCTGCTGACAGCGCCTCCAGCTGAAGAAGAGCCGGTTGATATGTTCTCGCTGGAGCAGACTGCTCGTCTGGTGGAGTCTCGTTTGGGCGATTATCGCGTGAAAGCCGAAGTGGTCGGCATCTCGCCCGGCCCGGTCATAACCCGATTTGAACTCGACCTTGCACCGGGCGTGAAAGCGGCGCGTATCTCCAACCTGTCGCGCGATTTGGCGCGTTCACTGTCGACGGTAGCGGTTCGTGTGGTTGAAGTCATCCCTGGCAAACCTTATGTGGGGCTGGAACTGCCTAATAAGCATCGTCAGACAGTCTATCTGCGTGAAGTGCTGGATTGCCCTAAATTCCGCGACAATCCGTCACCGCTGGCCGTGGTTCTGGGTAAAGATATTGCCGGTCAGCCAGTAGTGGCCGATCTGGCCAAAATGCCGCACTTACTGGTCGCCGGTACCACCGGTTCCGGTAAATCCGTGGGCGTGAACGCGATGATTATCAGCATGCTCTACAAGGCGACACCGGAAGAAGTGCGCTTCATCATGATCGACCCGAAAATGCTTGAGCTGTCGGTCTATGAGGGTATTCCGCATCTGCTGACTGAAGTCGTCACAGACATGAAGGATGCTGCCAATGCGCTGCGCTGGAGCGTCGGCGAGATGGAGCGTCGTTACAAGCTGATGTCGGCGCTAGGCGTGCGTAATCTGGCGGGTTACAACGAAAAAGTGGAACAGGCAGAAGCGATGGGTCGCCCGATTCCAGATCCGTTCTGGAAGCCGGGCGACAGCATGGATATGACGCCACCGGTTCTGGAAAAACTGCCTTACATCGTGGTCATGGTCGATGAGTTTGCCGACCTGATCATGGCAGTAGGTAAAAAGGTTGAAGAGTTGATTGCGCGCCTTGCACAGAAAGCCCGTGCCGCTGGTATCCATCTGGTGCTGGCAACACAGCGTCCATCCGTGGATGTGATTACTGGCCTGATCAAAGCAAACATCCCGACACGTATCGCTTTTACCGTTTCCAGCAAAATTGACTCACGTACCATTCTCGATCAGGGCGGCGCGGAGTCATTGCTGGGGATGGGTGACATGCTCTTTATGCCGCCAAACTCCTCCCTGCCGATTCGTGTGCACGGTGCGTTTGTGCGTGACCAGGAAGTGCATGCAGTGGTTCAGGACTGGAAAGCGCGTGGTCGTCCGCAATATATCGACAGCATTACCGCAGGCGAAGAAAGCGAAAGTGCCGGTGGCATCGACAGTGATGAAGAGCTTGATCCGCTATTTGATCAGGCCGTCGGCTTCGTGGTCGACAAGCGCCGGGCGTCGATTTCAGGCGTTCAGCGTCAGTTCCGCATCGGTTATAACCGCGCGGCACGTATCATTGAACAGATGGAAGCGCAGGGCATTGTCTCGGCACCCGGACACAATGGTAATCGTGAAGTTCTGTCGCCGCCGCCACATGATATGTAGCGGTTAAATGTTTTGAAACACGACTCAATGAGCCAGTTCCGACTGGCTCATTGTTTTTATGCTGTTAAACCCCATATCTGAATCGGCTTTCGGTTTTTTCCTCTGTTCTGATGGTGGAACGGCGACCAGGCTTAATGCAGTTATTGATGGGAACGTTTAAATAAGGAATTGAAGCAGATGAAATTACGCGTAATCGCTCTGGGCCTGTTGGCCGCCTTTTCTTCAGCCAGCGTTCTGGCTGATGCTTCCAGTGATCTGCAACAGCGCCTGAACAAGGTCAGCAGCTTCCACGCTAGCTTTACCCAAAAAGTGACCGATAGCAGCGGTGCTAACGTACAGGATGGCGAAGGTGAATTGTGGGTAAAACGTCCCAGCCTGTTTAACTGGCATATGACTGCACCGGACGAAAGCATCATCATTTCTGACGGTAAATCGCTGTGGTTTTATAATCCATTTGTTGAACAGGCGACGGTAAGCCTGCTGCAGAATGCGACCAGCAACACGCCCTTTATGCTGATTGCCCGCAATCAGTCAAACGACTGGAAGCAGTACAACATCAAACAGCAAGGTGACAATTTTGAACTGACACCGAAGAACAGCGACGGCAACCTGAAACAGTTCACCATCCAGGTGACGTCCGGCGGCACTATTAACCGCTTCAGTGCTATCGAACAGGATGGCCAGCGCAGCGATTACCAACTGAAAAGCCAGCAGAATGGCGCTATCAGCCCGGATAAATTCACGTTCACACCGCCAAAAGGCGTGACGGTGGACGACCAACGTCAGTGAGGTCATGGTGAGTAACCTGTCCCTGGATTTTTCTACCGAAAATTTCAAACCTCTGGCCGCGCGTATGCGGCCAGAAACATTGAAACAGTACATTGGTCAGCAACATCTGCTGGGCGCGGGCAAACCTTTGCCACGCGCGATTGAAGCAGGGCACCTGCATTCAATGATCCTGTGGGGACCACCCGGGACCGGCAAGACCACACTGGCTGAGATCATTGCGCATTATGGTAACGCTGATGTAGAGCGTATTTCGGCAGTCACTTCAGGCGTAAAGGAGATCCGTGAAGCAATTGAGCGTGCCCGACAGAATAAACATGCCGGACGGCGCACTATCCTGTTTGTGGACGAGGTCCATCGGTTTAATAAGAGCCAGCAGGATGCTTTTCTTCCCCATATTGAAGATGGCACCATTACCTTTATTGGTGCAACGACAGAAAACCCCTCTTTTGAACTTAACTCCGCGTTGCTGTCACGCGCCCGCGTTTACCTGCTGAAATCACTTACTCTCGAAGATATTGAACAGGTGCTGGATCAGGCCATGCAGGATAAAGTGCGAGGTTATGGCGACAGTGACATAGTGCTATCGGAGAACACACGCAGGATGATCGCTGAACTGGTTAATGGCGATGCACGTCGGGCGCTGAACACCCTGGAGATGATGGCGGATATGGCCGAAACCTCCGCATCGGGTCAGCGTGAACTAACGCCGCAGTTGCTTAACGAGGTCTCTGGTGAGCGATCCGCGCGTTTTGATAATAAAGGCGATCGTTTTTACGATCTGATTTCCGCGCTGCACAAATCGGTACGTGGCTCCGCACCAGATGCGGCGCTCTACTGGTATGCGCGCATTATCACTGCGGGCGGCGATCCGCTCTATGTGGCTCGTCGGTTGCTGGCTATCGCCTCCGAGGATGTGGGCAATGCCGATCCGCGCGGTATGCAGGTAGCGATTGCAGCCTGGGACTGTTTCACGCGCGTCGGTCCAGCAGAAGGGGAGCGCGCTATTGCTCAGGCGATAGTTTATCTGGCTTGTGCGCCGAAAAGTAATGCGGTCTATAACGCTTTTAAAGCCGCTATGCGTGATGCACGCGATCATCCCGATTACGATGTGCCGGAACATCTGCGCAATGCGCCGACTAAGCTGATGAAAGAGATGGGACTGGGTAAAGAGTACCGCTATGCCCATGATGAAACCAACGCCTATGCCGCCGGGGAAGTCTATTTTCCGCGGGAACTGGCCAGCACGCGCTATTACACCCCAACCCAGCGTGGGCTTGAGGGTAAGATTGGTGAAAAGCTAAGCTGGCTGGCTGAGCAGGATCAAAATAGCCCGACAAAACGCTACCGCTGAAACAGACGTTACGGTAATGTGGGCAATGTTTTCAACGCATTCCGCTGGAATGCGTCCCTTCTTTCAACCAACTTTTTATACACAGGATAAGCATGCTCGATCCCAATCTGCTGCGTAACGAGCCAGACGCAGTCGCAGAAAAACTGGCACGCCGGGGATACAAACTGGATGTGGAAATGCTGCGTACGCTTGAAGAGCGTCGTAAAGTGCTGCAGGTGGAAACAGAAAATCTGCAGGCAGAGCGTAACTCCCGATCCAAATCCATCGGTCAGGCCAAAGCACGTGGGGAAGACATCGAGCCGCTGCGTCAGGAAGTGAACGCACTGGGCGAACGCCTGGATGCCGCAAAAGCAGAACTGGATAAACTGCAGAATCAAATCCGTGACTTTGCGCTAGCGCTACCGAACATTCCGGCAAACGAAGTGCCGCTGGGCAAAGATGACAGCGAAAACCAGGAAGTCAGCCGCTGGGGTACACCGCGCGAGTTCAGTTTCCAGGTTAAAGATCACGTTGAGCTGGGTGAAGCGGCTAAAGGTCTGGATTTTGCGGCTGCCGTGAAACTAACCGGTTCACGATTTGTGGTAATGCAGGGGCAGATTGCTCGTCTGCATCGTGCGCTGAGTCAGTTTATGATTGACCTGCACACCGAGCAGCATGGCTACCTTGAAACCTACGTGCCTTATCTGGTTAACCACGAAACACTTTATGGTACCGGACAGCTGCCAAAGTTTGGCGAAGACCTGTTCCACACCCGTCCGCTCGAAGAGGAATCAGACAGCAGTAACTATGCGTTGATTCCTACCGCTGAAGTACCGCTGACCAACCTGGTACGTGACGAAATCCTTGAAGAGGATAGCCTGCCGGTTAAACTGACCGCGCATACGCCGTGCTTCCGCTCTGAAGCGGGTTCTTACGGTCGAGACACGCGCGGCCTGATCCGTATGCACCAGTTCGACAAAGTTGAAATGGTGCAGATCGTTAGTCCGGAACAGTCAATGGATGCGCTGGAAGAGCTGACAGGACATGCTGAGAAAGTGCTTCAGCTACTGAACCTGCCGTATCGTAAAGTTTTGCTCTGCACCGGCGATATGGGCTTTGGATCGACCAAAACTTATGATCTGGAAGTCTGGCTTCCGGCGCAGAATACTTATCGTGAGATTTCTTCCTGTTCCAACATGGGTGATTTTCAGGCGCGTCGTATGCAGGCGCGTTGCCGCAACAAACAGGATAAGAAACCGCGTCTTGTTCATACCCTGAATGGCTCAGGTCTGGCTGTAGGCCGTACTCTGGTTGCGGTGCTGGAAAACTATCAGCAGGAAGATGGCCGTATTACCGTGCCTGAAGCTTTACGCCCATACATGAATGGCGTCGAAATTATCGGCTAAGCGGTCCTGAATCTGCGCACCCGGCCCTGGCCGGGTTTTTTTATGCCTTTTATACGAAAAAGTGATTCATTAAGTTCCGATTTAATCACAAATAAACGTTATCGAAGTCAGATGGGTTGAAATGCTTGAAAACCTAATTTTTCAGAGAGATAGCATTTGAGGCTCTGCTGTTTAACGTGATTGTAACCCACTGAAGATTAGTAAATTAAATTGTTGAAAAGCAAAATGTGCTGCCGTCAAATTACGCCCATTGACTTTAAAAAAGCCAATGGCAAACTGCGCGCAATTTCCTTCATCTGCACTGGTTTCTACCCCCCTATGTCAACCTGGTCACGCCCCGTGATATTGCTGCTTTGCGGCCTAATGCTAATGACCGTCGCTATCGCGGTGTTGAATACACTTGTTCCGCTATGGCTGACGCATGACTTACTGACAACCTGGCAGGTGGGAATGGTAAGCTCATCCTATTACACCGGTAATCTCGCAGGCACTCTGCTGGCTGGCTGGTTAATCAGGCAGTATGGCTTTAATCGAAGCTACTACCTGGCCACCGTGATGTTTGCCGTTGCGACCGTATGCCTGGCGATGATGTCGGGCTTCTGGACATGGAGCTTAATGCGTTTCATCGCCGGTGTCGGCTGTGCGCTGATGTGGGTGGTGGTTGAGAGCGCACTTCTGTGCAGCGGAACAGTACGTAATCGGGGGCAGTTGCTGGCGGCTTATATGGTCGTCTACTACATCGGCACCGTGGCCGGTCAGATACTGGTCAGCAAACTGTCAACGGAATTACTCAGTGTCATTCCGTGGGTGACGTCTCTGGTCTTGTGCGCGGTGCTGCCGCTGGTCTTTACCCGCGTCACTGTCAGCGGCGAGGCGACTGAAGCCGCTTCTGCCCGCATCTGGCCGATGCTGCGTCGCCGTAGCTCACGCCTTGGTATTAATGGCTGCATTATCTCCGGTATCGTTTTAGGCTCGCTTTATGGTCTGATGCCGCTCTACCTGTCACATCAGGGGATGAGTGATGCCAATGTCGGTTACTGGATGGCGTTGCTGGTCAGCGCAGGCATTGTTGGCCAGTGGCCAATTGGCCGTCTGGCCGATCGTTTTGGTCGCATGCTGGTGCTGCGGGTACAGATCTTTGTGGTCATACTGGGTGCGATGGCAATGTTAACCAACGCCGCCATGGCACCGGCGCTGTTTGTTCTGGGACTGGCGGGCTTCACCCTTTATCCGGTGGCGATGTCCTGGGCTTGTGAGACGGTCGCACATCATGAGCTGGTTGCGATGAATCAGGCGCTGCTGATGAGTTATACCGTTGGCAGTCTGGTTGGACCGGCAATGACCTCTGTTCTGATGCAAAATTATTCTGACCGGCTACTGTTTGTTATGATCGCTGCAGTAGCACTGATTTACCTGGTGATGCTGCTGCGTAAAGCGAATCACCAGGCTACGCCAGTGGCGCATGCCTGATCGCTGAACAGCAAAAAGGGAGCGTTAAGCTCCCTTTTTTGTGGCAGATTCTTCAATACATTACTTCGTGGCCGTAATTGACGAGAATGTTTTTCACACGCTCCATAGTCTCTTTGCTCGGCGGTTTTACACCATCCAGTTTGTACTCTTCACCCATTGCAATCCATTTATGCTTACCCAGTTCGTGATAGGGCAGCAATTCGATCTTCTCAACGTTCTCCATGTCACGAGTGAATTCACCCAGCCGATGCGCAGTGTCATCATCATCGGAGTAGCCGGGAACGACGACAAAACGAATCCAGGTTCGTTTCCCTTTTTTCTGCAGATAACGGGCAAAGTCCAGTGTTCGGTGATTAGATACACCCACCAGAATCTGATGCACGTCGTCATTCATCTGTTTCAGGTCGAGCATTACAAGGTCAGTAACGTCGAGCAGTTCATCGATCACCGGATCATAGCGGCGTACAAAGCCGTTGGTGTCGAGACAGGTATGAATGCCTTCAGCTTTACAGGCGCGGAACCAGTCGCGTACAAATTCAGCCTGAAGAATGGCTTCACCACCTGAAGCAGTGACACCGCCACCAGAGGCGTTCATAAAATGGCGATAGGAAAGCACATCCGCCATCAGCGCTTCGACGCTAATCTCTTTGCCACCGTGGGTGTCCCAGGTGTCGCGGTTGTGACAGTAGAGGCAGCGCATCAGGCAGCCCTGGAAGAAGGTGATAAAACGGATACCGGGACCATCGACGGTGCCGCAGGATTCAAATGAGTGGATACGACCGTTAACTGACATTGCGATGTTTTCTCCAATAAGTCTGCCGGGACAGACGGCGCAATCTCTGTTGCGCTCAGGGCAGGAAATCGATTCTGGTGGGAACCTGAATGAAGATGACCACCAGAACAGACTTTGAATTAAAAGGCTCCCGGAGGAGCCTTTGTTATCGAAATTATCAGTGATTACAGTGATTACAGTGATTTAGTAAAAGTTCGGGTAATCACGTCCTGCTGTTGCTCTTTAGTCAATGAATTGAAGCGTACAGCGTAACCGGAAACGCGGATAGTCAGCTGCGGATACTTCTCTGGATGCTCCATCGCGTCCAGTAGCATTTCACGGTTCATTACGTTGACGTTAAGGTGTTGACCGCCTTCGATGCTGGCTTCGTGATGGAAATAACCATCCATCAGACCGGCGAGATTAGCTTTCCGCACATTATCATCCTTACCCAGCGCGTTTGGCACGATTGAGAAGGTATAGGAGATACCATCTTTTGCATAGGCAAACGGCAGTTTCGCGACGGAAGTCAGTGAGGCAACTGCGCCTTTCTGGTCACGACCATGCATCGGGTTAGCACCTGGTCCAAACGGTGCACCAGCGCGACGTCCATCCGGCGTGTTACCGGTTTTCTTACCATATACCACGTTCGAGGTGATGGTCAGAACAGACTGAGTCGGCACGGCATTACGATAGGTGTTCAGCTGTTGAATTTTCTTCATGAAGCGTTCAACCAGATCGCAGGCCAGGTCATCGACCCGGGAGTCGTTGTTACCGAACTGCGGATATTCGCCTTCGATATCGAAGTCGATCGCCAGACCATCTTCGTCACGGATCGGTTTCACTTTGGCGTATTTAATGGCAGAAAGTGAATCCGCAGCAACGGAAAGACCCGCGATACCACAGGCCATGGTGCGGTAGACATCCCGATCATGTAAGGCCATCAGTGCCGCTTCGTAGCTATACTTATCATGCATGTAGTGAATGATGTTCAGCGACGTCACATACTGTTTTGCCAGCCAGTCCATGAAGTGGTCCAGACGTTCCATGACAGTGTTGAAATCCAGCACGTCGTCGCTGATTTTGTCGCCTTTCGGTCCAACCTGCATTTTCAGCTTTTCATCCACGCCGCCGTTGATTGCGTAGAGCAGCGTTTTCGCCAGGTTGGCACGTGCGCCAAAGAACTGCATTTGTTTGCCGACAATCATCGGGCTAACGCAGCAGGCGATCGCGTAGTCATCATTGTCGAAATCAGGACGCATCAGGTCATCGTTCTCATACTGCAAAGATGAGGTATCGATAGAGACTTTAGCGGCATATTTTTTGAAATTAATCGGCAGTTTTTCTGACCACAAAATGGTCATGTTCGGCTCAGGTGAAGGACCCATGGTGTAGAGGGTATTCAGAAAGCGGAATGTACTTTTTGATACCAGTGTACGGCCATCAACGCCCATACCTGCAAGTGATTCCGTTGCCCAGATTGGGTCACCAGAGAACAGTTCATCATATTCAGGTGTACGCAGGAAGCGAACCATACGCAGTTTCATAACCAGATGGTCAATCAGTTCCTGTGCCTGCTCTTCAGTCAGTTTACCGGCTTTAAGGTCGCGCTCGATGTAAACATCCAGGAAGGTCGAGACGCGGCCAAATGACATGGCAGCACCGTTTTGTGATTTAACTGCAGCCAGATAGCCATAGTAAGTCCACTGCACGGCTTCCATAGCGTTGGTCGCTGGGCCGGAAATGTCGTGGCCATATTTTGCAGCCATTTCTTTAATCTGGGCCAGAGCACGATGCTGATCAGAAATCTCTTCGCGCAGACGAATGGTCGCTTCAAGGTTCACGCCATTCTCTAAATCTTCCTGCAGTGAGGCGAACTGAGAGAATTTATCCGCCATCAGGAAATCGATGCCGTACAACGCCACACGACGATAGTCACCAATGATACGGCCACGGCCATAAGCATCAGGAAGGCCGGTCAGGATACCTGATTTACGGCAACGCAAAATGTCCGGGGTATATACATCAAACACGCCCTGGTTATGCGTTTTGCGGTACTCAGTGAAGATTTTTTTCAGTGAAGGATCGAGTTCACGGCCATACACTTTGCATGACCCTTC
The DNA here is from genome assembly GCF_037152305.1 of Pantoea sp. AS142. NCBI lineage: Bacteria > Pseudomonadati > Pseudomonadota > Gammaproteobacteria > Enterobacterales > Erwiniaceae > Pantoea > Pantoea sp. AS142. Next base: position 512,814 of record NZ_JBBCMO010000001.1, read on the forward strand.
GACCATTTTTATGCCGCCATAAGGAATGATGGCGCGTTTTAATGGCGCTTCAGTCTGCAGACCAACAATTTTTTCCAGTGGCTTAATGATGTAGCCCGCGTCGTGCGAAGTAATGGTTGAGGCAAGATCGGTATCGAAGTCCACTGGCGCGTGGGTGCGGTTCTCAATTTTGATACCTTCCAGCACGCTTTCCCATAATTTAGTTGTCGCTTCAGTGGCGCCCGCCAGGAATGACTCGTCACCTTCATATGGTGTGTAGTTTTTCTGAATGAAGTCGCGCACATTGACGCTGTTCTGCCATTCGCCTTCAGCAAATCCTTCCCATGCTGAAGCCAGTTTTGCATTAAGTTCGGTCATAATATACCTGCCTTATATGAGGAGACTTTATAGTCGGGCACAGTCAACGTCCTGTGCCGTCAAAAATACGTTTAATGAACCTGGTCGCCTTTACGGAGATAGATGACCCAGTAGGTCAAGCCAACCAGTACGCCGCCGCCGATGATGTTACCGATCGTCACGGGAATCAGGTTATCGATAATAAAATTACTGACGGTAAGCGAGTGAAACTGTGCAGCCGTAGTGCCCGCAGCCTGCCAGAACTCAGGTGTCGCAAAGTCGCGGATAGTAATGGCATAAGGAATAAGAAACATATTGGCGATGCTGTGTTCGAAACCGCTGGCGACAAACATCGCAACAGGCAGAATCATCACGACCAGCTTGTCAGTCAGAGTTCGGCCTGAGTAACTCATCCAGACTGCGAGACAGACCAGCAGATTAGCCAATGTACCCAGACAAACCGCTTGAATGAAGGTGTGATGCATCTTGTGATCGGCAGTTTCCAGGACATTTAAGCCCCAGGCTCCATTCGCGACCATGTGCTGTCCGGCAAACCACATCAGGGCGACAAAGAAGAGTGCCCCCGCAAGGTTACCGGCATAGACGTTAATCCAGTTGCGTGCCAGCTGTCCCCAGCTGATGCGGCCACTGGCTTTAGCGACAACGATTAATACGGTAGAGGTAAAAAGGTCCGCACCACATACCACGACCAGCATTAAGCCGAGTGAGAAGCAGATACCCCCAATCAGTTTGGCTATGCCATAGGGCATCGCGCCGCTGCCGGTGGTCGCTGTAATATAAAAAACGAATGCGATTGAGATAAATACGCCGGCATTTATTGCCAGAAAGAAGGTGGTAAAGGGATGTTTGGTTGCTTTGTAGATACCAGCGTCTTCGGCCACTTTCGCCATTGCGGCTGGTAATAAAAGATTAAAAGGGTTGTCAGTTTTCACACTAACTTGCTCCTGAAGTTGTCTGAAAAAATACTAACAAAGGAGTATAGGTCAGTAATTGATATGGATCATGTTTGCCAAGGCGGTAACCAGTTTACCGCGTAAAAAAGAGAGATTAATCCTATAACTATCTGAATTTAAATAATTAAATAAATTTTAAAAATAAAAAAATATTTTAATATAAAAATGATCACTTATTTTTTTATTTAGATAATGTTATTAATTAATCTCTTATATGTTAATTAAAATAATGTGATGTAATGCGAAGGAGTTGTAATGCAGTTAATGTTTCATAAATAAGGTGGAAAATTATGGCACCAGATAAGTCCAGTGCCACCTTCAGACGTTTGCTTCCAGTCTGACGCGTGATGGCTTACGCGTTTTCCCAGTAGTGACGTTTAGCTGCTTGTAGTTTTTCGTAGGCAGCAAGCAGGGCCTGATGGGCCGGGAATGCCTGCAGCTCATCATCAACAGCCTGAAGTCCGTTAAAAGGATTTTCACCACTAATGGCGGCTGAAGCCGCTTCCATTGCGCTGTCACCATACATCCGCAGGAAAGCGTGGTGGTACTGCAGCGGATCGCGCTCATCTTCCATTGCTAATAGCAGCAGGGTCTGCAGGCAACGGTAGTAATTTGCCCGCTCTGGCGTAAAGATTGAACTGTTAAATTCCATTGTCCATTCTGTCCAGATCAATGCCTGATCCAGATCTCCACCTGCCAATGCCAGCATCGCTTTTAATTCACCTACACGCAGCGTATACCAGCCATTATCTTTACCAGTCGCCACACCCAGTAGCTCACGAATACGGGTGAAGTCATCAAAACCTTCATCATCGAGCTGTCCAATCAGATCAAGATACTCTTCTGGATTCCAGTTGCTGTCAGGCAGGGCCAGCAGGGTGTCACGAATGCCAGCGCCCATACTGTTATTCGCCAGGAAGAGATCTTCCGCCGGGTAGATATCAGACATGCCTGGTACGATGATGCGGCAGGCGTAGACACCCAGATGCTCGTAGTCAGCAATATAGACTTCCTGATCCTCTGAGGCGAAGATCGCCATCAGTGTGGCAAACTCCTGCTCAGTACTGCCCGCGAATGACCAGTCTACAAAGGGATAATCCGCAGTTTCTTTGAACAGATCCCAGGAAATCAGGCCGCTTGAGTCAATGAAGTGTGTTTCAAGGTTGGCATGTTCAGCCACTTCTTCGTCATCAAAAGTCGGCGGCGTAAACACATCCAGATCTTTAAGGCTTCGGCCTTGTAGCAACTCGGTGACGGTACGCTCCAGTGCCACACCGAAATCAGGATGAGCACCAAATGAGGCAAAGCAGGTTCCGTTGGTCGGGTTAAACAGCACCACACAGATAACCGGATATTTACCGCCCAGCGAGGCGTCATAAGCGAAAATCGGGAAGCCTTCCGCTTCGAGGCGTGCAATCGCTTCAATCACTTCAGGATAACGCTGCATCACCTCATCAGGAATCGCAGGCAGGCTGATCGCTTCAGCAATAATGCGGTTTTTAATGTAGCGCTCAAACACTTCGGACAGCCCCTGAACGCGCGCTTCATTCGCGGTGTTCCCCGCTGACATGCCATTTGAGACATAGAGGTTGCCGATGATATTCATCGGGATATAGACAGTTTGCTGATCGGACTGGCGGGTGAAGGGCAGGGCGCAGATCCCGCGCTCAGCATTGCCAGACTGCAGATCTATCAGGCCGGAAGCCGTCAGTGCATTGTCGGGATCGTAAAACGCGCGCAGTTGTGGATCCAGAATGCCTTCCGGTAATGACTCATCATCAGGTAATGCAAACCATTTTTCATTGGGATAGTGAACAAAATCACCGTTAGCGATCCTTTTCCCCAGCCAGAAGTCTGCAAAAAAGTAGTTAGTTGAGAGACGCTCAAAATATTCGCCCAGTGCGGAGGCCAGCGCCGCTTTTTTACTGGCGCCCTTGCCATTAGTGAAACAGAGCGGGCAATCGCGGTCACGGATATGCACTGACCAGACATGGGGAACAGGATTCAGCCATGAAGCTTCTTCAATGTTAAAGCCAAGATCCTGCAGCTTGTTCTGGAAACGCGCAATGGAGTCTTCCAGTGCGGCATCTTTGCCCGGGATAAATGTTTGCGTCATAGTGCCGCTCTCTCAGTTGTCATAGGGTGCGTAAAGCGCGCAATGATACGGATTTTGCCAACAGACCGCTATCAGGGCGGGAAATTTTTACCGGCTTAGTTTTCATCACATCGGCTCTCAGGCCAAACGCGGATTAATAGTGGTGGATGAAGCCTCACAAAATTCCGCGCAGGTTTGCATTGGTAACATAACCTCCGGCGAGCCGGATTCAGAAAATGTGACCGCGCCCTGATTTATGATTGCAGCTATCAGAATGCAGTGATAAAACCGGATAGTTATTCATAACCGTTCGATATGACAGTGGTGAGGGGAAATGACGCAAGTTTATAATTTTAGCTCTGGCCCGGCGATGCTACCGGTTGAAGTGCTTCGTCGTGTAGAACAGGAACTGACGAACTGGCGCGGTCTGGGTACCTCTGTAATGGAGATCAGTCACCGCAGTAAAGAGTTTATTCAGGTGGCTGAAGAAGCGGAGCAGGACTTCCGTGATCTGCTAAAAATACCGGCTAATTACAAAGTTTTATTCTGTCATGGCGGGGCGCGTGCGCAGTTTGCAGCTGTACCGGGCAATCTGCTGGGTCAGGCGACTAGCGCAGACTATGTCGATGGCGGTTACTGGGCGCATAGCGCAATAAAAGAAGCGGAAAAGTATTGTTCCCCACGCACGCTGGATGTCAAAACAACCCGTGATGGTAAACGTGCTATCCTGCCGATGAGCGAATGGGATGTGAATGAGGCGTCCGCTTACCTGCATTTTTGCCCGAATGAAACCATTGATGGCATCGCTATCGACGAAGAGCCTGACTTTGGCAGTAAAACCGTTGTTGCTGATTTCTCATCCACCATTTTGTCACGTCCGATTGATGTCAGTCGCTATGGCGTAATCTACGCGGGTGCACAGAAAAATGTGGGACCAGCCGGGTTAACACTGGTTGTTGTCCGCGACGATCTGCTGGGGCAAGCGCATGCTTCCGTGCCTTCCATCCTCGATTACAAAGTGCTGGCCGATAACGATTCGATGTTTAACACCCCACCGACTTTTGCATGGTATCTCTCAGGGCTTGTGTTTAAATGGCTGAAAGAGAAGGGCGGTGTCGCTGAAATTGATCGTATCAATCAGGCAAAATCTGACCTGCTTTATGGCGTAATCGATCACAGTGGCTTCTATCGTAACGATGTGGCGACAGAAAACCGCTCACGCATGAATATTCCTTTCCAACTGGCAGACGCATCACTTGATGTGCTGTTCCTGGAAGAGTCATTCAAAGCGGGATTGCATGCGCTTAAAGGACATCGTGTAGTAGGCGGTATGCGCGCCTCTATTTATAATGCGATGCCGCTGGAAGGTGTGAAGGCCCTGACCGATTTCATGATCGATTTTGAACGCCGTCACGGCTGATTACTAAGATATCAGCATTGATGCTGATGCCAGACCTCGTCACATGGCGAGGTCTCTGTATTTTTTGAGGATTTCGTTTCACATGCAGGACTCCCTGACTCTCCAACCGATTGCACGCGTCAATGGCACCGTAAATCTGCCTGGTTCAAAGAGCGTTTCAAATCGCGCATTGCTGCTGTCTGCGCTGGCTGAAGGCACTACCCGTCTGACTAACCTGCTCGACAGCGATGATGTAAAGCACATGCTCAATGCGCTGACCGCACTGGGCGTAAGCTATACGCTTTCCGGCGATCGTACCATGTGTGAAGTGACAGGAAATGCCGGGCCACTGCACTCATCTCAACCGCTGTCACTGTTTCTGGGCAATGCCGGAACCGCAATGCGTCCGCTGGCCGCAGCGCTTTGTCTGGGCGAGCACGATATCGAACTGACCGGCGAACCTCGCATGAAGGAACGTCCAATCGGGCATCTGGTTGATGCGCTTCGTCAGGGTGGAGCAACCATTGAGTACCTGGAAAACGAAAACTATCCACCACTGCGTTTACGCGGGGGCTTTACCGGGGGTGAAGTCAGTGTGGATGGCAGCGTCTCCAGCCAGTTCCTGACGGCACTGCTGATGACCGCGCCGCTGGCGCAGCAGGATACCTGCATTACCATCAAAGGTGATTTGGTCTCGAAACCGTACATCGATATCACCCTCAATCTGATGCAGTGCTTTGGCGTCGACGTGCAGAATCAGAACTATCAGCGTTTTCTCATTAAGGGGCAGCAACAGTATCAGTCGCCGGGCGACTACCTGGTTGAAGGAGATGCCTCCTCCGCTTCCTATTTCCTGGCCGCTGCCGCTATAAAAGGCGGAACGGTTCGGGTCACCGGCATTGGACGCCAGAGTGTGCAGGGTGACATCCGTTTTGCAGATGTGCTGGAAAAAATGGGTGCAGTGATTGAGTGGGGCGATGATTACATTGCCTGCACGGCCGGAAAACTTCAGTCCATTGATATGGACATGAACCACATCCCGGATGCCGCAATGACTATTGCGACCACAGCGCTGTTTGCCGAAGGCACCACCCAGTTACGCAATATTTATAACTGGCGGGTAAAAGAGACCGATCGACTGAGCGCAATGGCCACCGAGTTACGTAAAGTGGGAGCAGAAGTCGAAGAGGGCCATGACTATATCCGTATTACACCGCCAGCGACGCTGATTCATGCTGATATTGGCACCTACAACGACCACCGCATGGCGATGTGTTTTTCGCTGGTAGCCCTTTCCGATACACCGGTGACCATTCTCGATCCTGGCTGTACGGCAAAAACCTTCCCGGATTATTTCGTTCAGTTGGCTAAAATAAGCCAGTGTGCCTGATATTTCCCTCTCCGGTGCGATTCCGCACCGGATCTCCCCCTGATTTAATCTGACTGTAACTGTCCAGAGATCCTCTGAATTAACTAACATTACGAACCCGGTTAGTGCGAAAGGGTAACCAAGCCGCGCTATGCAGCGTATAATGCTACTCATTAATGGTGACCGAAAGGTCAGGAAGCACGCAGCAACAGGAGGGAATAATGACAGTAACTGCCCCGGTCATAACTATTGATGGGCCAAGTGGAGCGGGAAAGGGAACCCTGTGCAAAGCGATGGCTGAATCGCTGCAGTGGCATCTGCTGGACTCCGGTGCTATCTATCGCGTGCTGGCGTTAGCCGCGTTGCATCATCAGGTGGATATCGAATCTGAAGAGGCTCTGGTGCCGATTGCTGCACACCTCGATGTGCGGTTTGTGTCACAAAACGGTGAAATGCAGGTCATACTTGAAGGCGAAGATGTCACTGGTGAAATCCGTACTCAGGAGGTCAGCAATACGGCATCACGTGTCGCCGCGTTTCCTCGGGTGCGTGAAGCGCTATTGCGCCGTCAGCGCGGTTTCCGCGAGTTGCCGGGTCTGATTGCTGATGGCCGTGATATGGGCACCGTAGTATTCCCTGATGCGCCTGTGAAAATTTTCCTTGATGCCAGCCCGGAAGAGCGTGCTCAGCGTCGTATGCTACAGTTGCAGGATAATGGCTTTAATGTTAACTTTGACCGCCTTTTAGCCGAGATAAAAGAACGCGACGACCGCGATCGTAATCGCGCAATCGCGCCTTTAGTAGCTGCTGGCGATGCATTGGTTCTGGACTCTACCGAGATGTCTATCGATCAAGTCATTGAAAAAGCGTTACACTTTGCCCGCCAGAAGCTGGGCATTCCGGCTTAACTGAATTTATCACCCTGTACCACGGATCAGGTGCCGGGCATGTGAAACAACCCCATCCGACATGAAGTCAGATGGACGTTAAATTGAAGAATCCTGAAGATTATCAATATGACTGAATCTTTTGCTCAACTATTTGAAGAATCCTTAAAAACAATCGAAACCCGCCCGGGTTCTATCGTTCGTGGCATCGTCGTTTCTATCGACAAAGATGTCGTTCTGGTTGATGCGGGTCTGAAATCTGAATCTGCAATCCCTGCAGAGCAGTTCAAGAACGCAGCCGGCGAACTGGAAATCCAGGTTGGCGACGAAGTTGATGTTGCTCTGGATGCAGTGGAAGACGGCTTCGGTGAAACCCTGCTGTCCCGTGAGAAAGCTAAGCGCCATGAAGCATGGATCACGCTGGAGAAAGCTTACGAAGACGCTGAAACTGTTACCGGTGTTATCAACGGCAAAGTTAAAGGCGGCTTCACAGTTGAGCTCAACGGTATCCGCGCGTTCCTGCCAGGTTCACTGGTAGATGTGCGTCCGGTGCGCGATACGCTGCATCTGGAAGGCAAAGAGCTTGAGTTCAAAGTTATCAAGCTGGATCAGAAACGCAACAACGTCGTGGTTTCACGTCGTGCGGTTATCGAATCCGAAAACAGCGCAGAGCGCGATCAACTGCTGGAAAACCTGCAGGAAGGCATGGAAGTTAAAGGTATCGTTAAGAACCTCACTGACTACGGTGCATTCGTTGATCTGGGCGGCGTTGATGGCCTGTTGCACATCACTGACATGGCATGGAAACGCGTTAAGCATCCAAGCGAAATCGTCAACGTGGGCGACGAAATCACCGTTAAGGTGCTGAAGTTTGACCGTGAGCGTACCCGTGTTTCTCTGGGTCTGAAGCAGCTGGGCGAAGATCCATGGGTTGCTATCGCTAAACGCTATCCGGAAGGTACTCGCCTGACTGGTCGTGTTACCAACCTGACTGATTACGGCTGCTTCGTGGAAATCGAAGAAGGCGTCGAAGGTCTGGTGCACGTGTCTGAAATGGACTGGACCAACAAAAACATCCATCCGTCTAAAGTTGTTAACGTAGGCGATGTGGTTGAAGTTATGGTTCTGGACATTGACGAAGAGCGTCGTCGTATCTCTCTGGGTCTGAAGCAGTGTAAATCTAACCCATGGCAGCTGTTTGCTGAGACGCACAATAAAGGCGATCGTGTTGAAGGTAAAATCAAGTCAATCACTGACTTTGGTATCTTCATCGGCCTGGATGGCGGCATCGACGGTCTGGTTCACTTGTCTGACATCTCCTGGAACGCGACTGGCGAAGAAGCCGTTCGTGAGTACAAAAAAGGCGACGAAATCGCTGCCGTTGTACTGCAGGTTGATGCAGAGCGCGAACGTATCTCTCTGGGCGTTAAACAGCTGGCAGAAGATCCGTTCAACAACTACATCACTTTGAACAAGAAAGGTGCCATCGTCACCGGTAAAGTGACTGCAGTTGATGCTAAAGGTGCTACAGTTGAATTAGCAGACGGCGTTGAGGGTTATCTGCGCGCTTCTGAAGCTTCACTGGACCGCATTGAAGATGCAACTCTGGTTCTGAACGTTGGCGACGACGTTGAAGCTAAGTTCACCGGCGTTGATCGTAAAAACCGTGTCGTAAGCCTGTCTGTCCGTGCGAAAGACCAGGCTGATGAGAAAGAAGCTATCAATACTGTTAACACCAAACAGGAAGAAGGCAATTTCTCTAGCGCTATGGCTGAAGCGTTCAAAGCGGCTAAAGGCGAGTAATCGACCTGAAGCGCCGGGTGGGTAACTACCCGGTTTCGGTAAAAGCTGTCATACATTCCCCTAGGGATAAACCGGAGGTTACATGACCAAGTCAGAACTGATCGAAAGACTGGCGGGACAGCATACTCATATACCGGCGAAAGTCGTTGAGGATGCAGTAAAAGAGATGCTTGAGCACATGGCCACTACACTGGCACAGGGCGAACGCATCGAAATCCGGGGATTCGGCAGCTTTTCTTTGCACTATCGCGCTCCTCGTACTGGTCGTAACCCGAAAACGGGTGACAAAGTGGATTTGGAAGGTAAATACGTTCCCCACTTTAAGCCAGGCAAAGAGCTTCGCGACCGCGCAAATATCTACGGCTAAGCCGATATCGAACCAGATAAACGACATCTCCGGATGTCGTTTTTTTTGCCTGATATTCACGTTCAGATCTGATATCCACTCTTCTTTTATCAACTCTGCAACACCGTACTCTCTTTGCGAGACCGCTTCCTACTGACTAAACATTTGCTGTTACTTTCATCTCATTTGCACAGAATAATCGCACTGAATCAATGGATACGATTATGCTGACATGGACCGTTTTGGCGCGACTGGCGATCGTTGCAACGTTACCGCTACTGCTGATTGCCCAGCTGCCTTCAGGCGAAACGATAGTGGTCTTCCTTGTTGTGGGCCTGGCGCTGCTGCATTGCGCTTACCAACCCGTTCGTCTTACTGGCATCACTCTGCTGTTTCTGGCATGGGCCTGTAACGACGCCCGTCTGATGGTGCGGGATATTGAACAGCTCTCTGGGCGTCCTGCAACCTTCACCATTCAGATTAATGAACTGCGGAAAGAGCGGAAACAAATCCGGGTGCGTTTGCTGAAAGAGGAGGGCAGGATGATTTATCCGCCTCGTTATGCCTGGCTCTATTTCGACGCTGAACCGGAAGTTTACTGTCCAGGACAACGCTGGACGATGCAATTGCGTCTGCGACCGATACACGCCCGGCTCAATGAGGGGGATTTCGATGCCCAGCGTTTCGCGCTCGCCAATAATACGCCACTTCAGGGGCGGATCCTTAAACAGGTTGCCGTTAGCGATCGCTGTGACGGGCGCTGGCGATTTATTGTATGGCATCGTGACAGGACCAGTGCAATGCCTTCACGTGCAACGCTGGAAGCGCTGGCTTTTGGCATTCGTGATGAGATGAGCCAGCAGACACGTCAGCTACTGCGGGATACCGGTACCGCACATCTGATGGCGATATCGGGCATGCATATCGCCTTAGCTGCCAGCACTGGCTGGATGATTGCGCGTGGGGTGCAGTTTTTATTGCCAGCCCGTTATATCAGCTATCTTTTCCCCCTCATCGTGAGTTGGCTATTTGCTGCTATCTATACCTGGCTTTCAGGAGCGCAGCCTCCCGCAGCGCGTTCGCTACTTGCCCTGACGCTGTGGACGATAACACGGGTTGCGGGGGTTCAGCTGAATAGCTGGCAGGTCTGGACGTTCTGTATGGCGTTGCTGCTGGTGACGGATCCGTTAACTGTCCTGTCTGACAGCTTCTGGCTCTCGGTACTGGCTGTCGGCATGCTGCTGGTCTGGTACCACTGGTTCCCGCTGCCAGCGGCGTTCCGTCATCAACGACGCTGGCTGCCGTTACAACTCCTGCATTTACAGGTGGGTATGATGATTTTAATGGTGCCGTTACAGGTGGCGATTTTCAACGGGATCAGCCTGACCGCGTTAGTAGCAAATGTTGTCGCGATCCCGGTTGTCTCATTTATTACCATGCCCCTTGTGACGTTCGCCATGCTGCTGCCAGTGGCACAGGTATCCGGCTTCTTCTGGGGAGCGGCCGATCTCTCTTTACGTGCATTGTTTCATTGCCTGACGTTGCTGCCGCCAGGCTGGTGGCCGCTGAGTGGCACAACCTGGTTCACGGTCATGGTTTGGGGCGGTCTGATTCTCTGGCGTGCGCAACTCTTCTTCTCGCTGCCATTGAGCAGTTGCGCGATAGCGCTGGCGATGATACTGAGTCGCCAGCCAAATCAGGAGCAGGGCTGGCGAATCGATATGCTGGATATCGGGCACGGTTTGAGCCTGGTGATCAGCCAGGGCGACGAGGCGGTCATGTATGACACAGGGCCGCGCTGGCAGCACGATAATGCGGGGAGTCGGGTGATCATTCCGTGGCTTGAGCGCAGGCAATTACGGTTAAAACAGGTCATCCTCAGTCATAACCATCTTGATCATACTGGCGGACTGGAGGCGATCACTCAACGCTGGCCAGCGGTTGAAATCAGAAGCGCGCTGGCAGACAAGACGCACTTGCCTTGCGTGCGTGGCACCCAGTGGCGCTGGCGACAGCTACGCTTTCGGGTTGTCTGGCCGCTGACAGCCCCCTTGCCGGGTGGCAATAATGACTCCTGCGTGGTCATCGTCGATGATGGTCAGGTCCGGCTGATGTTAACCGGCGATATTGAAGCTAAAGCGGAGCGTCAGCTGGTAGCACTGGAAAAACAGGGGCTGAAAGTCGATATTCTTCAGGTTCCGCACCACGGCAGCCGTACCTCTTCCACCTCATTGCTGCTGCGTAAAACAGCAGGCCATACCGCCATCGCCTCTCTGGCACGCTACAATGCATGGCGTATGCCTGCAAAAAATGTATTGGAAAACTATCGAACCACTGGATTTCACTGGCTGGACACAGGCCAGTCAGGACAAATTAGTATCAGGATAGAGCAGGGTAGAGTGCAGGTTTCCAGTCTGCGGGAACAATTAATGCCGCGTTGGTATCATCAGTGGTTTGGCGTCAAACGCGAATCCAGGTAGAATGGCCGGCTATTTCCAACAGCGTGAATAAATAATGCATCAAGATAAAGATCTCTCTACGTGGCAGACGTTTCGCCGACTCTGGCCGATGATCGCGCCTAATAAAGCGGGATTAATTGTGGCCTCTGTCGCTCTGATTATTAATGCTGCGGGCGACGCCTTAATGCTCTCCCTGTTGAAACCGTTACTGGATGATGGCTTTGGTAAAGCTGACAGATCGGTGATGCTGTGGATGCCCTTAGTGGTTATTGGCCTGATGCTGGTACGCGGAATAACCAGTTATATCTCTAGCTACTGCATCTCCTGGGTTTCTGGCAATGTCGTGATGAATATCCGCCGTCGGCTGTTCAGCCATATGATGGGCATGCCGGTTTCGTTTTTTGATCAGCAGTCGACCGGCACTCTGTTGTCGCGCATTACATACGATTCTGAACAGGTTGCCTCTTCTTCTTCGGGCGCGCTGGTTACGGTGGTGCGTGAAGGTGCCTCGATTATTGGCCTGTTTATCATGATGTTTTATTACAGTTGGCAACTGTCGTTGATCCTGATTGTGCTGGCACCTATCGTCTCATTTGCGATCCGCACCGTCTCTAAGCGTTTTCGCACCATCAGCAAAAGTATGCAGAACACCATGGGGCAGGTGACAACCAGCGCCGAACAGATGCTGAAAGGTCACAAAGAAGTGCTGATTTTTGGCGGTCAGGAAATTGAATCGGAGCGTTTCTCTCGCGTCAGTAACCGTATGCGTCAGCAGGGAATGAAGCTGGTCTCAGCGTCCTCAATCTCCGATCCGATTATTCAACTGATCGCGTCGCTGGCACTGGCTTTTGTACTTTATGCCGCCAGCTTCCCCAGCGTCATGGATACTCTGACCGCCGGTACCATTACCGTGGTTTTCTCCTCTATGATTGCCCTGATGCGACCGCTTAAGTCTCTGACCAACGTCAATGCTCAGTTCCAGCGTGGTATGGCGGCCTGCCAGACCCTGTTCTCGATTCTGGATAGTGAGCAGGAAGTGGACAACGGCACGCGCGAAATCACCCGTGCTAAAGGGGACATCGAATTCCGTGATGTGACCTTTACCTACCCTGGTCGTGAAATACCGGCACTGCGTCATATCAATCTGTCGCTACCAGCAGGAAAAACGGTGGCGCTGGTGGGTCGTTCCGGTTCCGGTAAGTCTACAATGGCGAGCCTGCTGACCCGTTTTTATGACATCCAACAGGGCGAAATCCTGCTGGACGGTTATGATTTGCGTGAGTACAGCCTGCGTTCGCTGCGTAATCAGGTGGCGCTGGTGTCGCAAAATGTGCATCTCTTCAACGACACCATTGCAAATAACATCGCTTATGCCCGCAGTGAGCAATATAGCCGTGAAGAGATCGAGCAGGCGGCGACCATGGCGCATGCCATGGACTTTATCAATAAAATGGATAAAGGTCTGGATACGGTAATTGGTGAGAATGGCGTTCTGTTATCTGGAGGTCAGCGGCAGCGTATTGCCATTGCCCGTGCATTGCTGCGTGACTGCCCGATCCTGATCCTGGATGAAGCGACTTCCGCATTGGATACCGAGTCAGAACGCGCTATTCAGTCAGCCCTGGATGAGTTGCAGAAGAACCGTACGTCGCTGGTGATTGCTCATCGACTCTCTACTATCGAAAAAGCGGACGAAATCGTGGTGATTGAAGATGGTCAGATTGTTGAACGCGGAACACATCGGGTGCTGTTAGCAGAACGCGGCGCCTATGCCCAGCTGCACAAGATGCAATTCGGTCAATGATTGAACGTATCTGGAGTGGCCACTCACCGCTGTGGCTACTGCTATGGCCATTGAGCTTACTGTATGGTGCGATCGCGAGCCTGATACGCTTAAGTTATCGGCGCGGCTGGCGTAAAAGCTGGCGTGCGCCCTTACCGGTAGTGGTGGTGGGTAACTTAACGGCTGGGGGGAATGGAAAGACGCCGGTGGTGATCTGGCTGGTTGAGACATTGCAGCAGCGCGGTCTGCGCGCTGGTGTCGTTTCCAGAGGTTATGGCGGTAAGGCGGACCACTATCCTTTGCTGGTCACGGCGCAGACCAGTACTGAACAGGCTGGTGACGAGCCAGTCCTGATTGCTCAGCGCACCGGTGCACTGGTCGCGGTCGCGCCAAAACGGCAACGGGCAATTGAGGCGTTGCTTAAACAGGGCTCGCTGGATGTGATTATCACGGATGATGGCCTGCAGCATTATGCCCTGCAGCGCGATCGTGAAATCGTAGTGGTTGACGGTGTGCGTCGTTTTGGTAATGGCTGGTGGCTGCCTGCCGGTCCGATGCGCGAACGTGCCGATCGTCTGCGGCAGGTCGATGCCGTGATCATTAACGGGGGGGAAGCGCGGCCCGAAGAGATTGCCATGCAACTTCAGCCCGGATTGGCTATCAACCTGCTGACCGGAGAAACCTGCCCGTCCGAGCAACTGGGTGCGGTGGTTGCCATGGCCGGTATTGGTCATCCTCCTCGCTTTTTCACCACGCTGAAACAGCATGGGATAACGCCGGTTGCGGAGATCGCCTTTGCCGATCATCACGCCTACAGCAAGGATGAGCTGACCCGATTACTCCAGTCAGGTCAGCAACTGCTGATGACAGAAAAGGACGCGGTGAAATGCCGTCTCTTTGCACAGCCCAACTGGTGGTATCTGCCGGTCGATGCCCATTTAACCGGTAAGGCAGTGACGCCGTTACTGGACGATATTGAACAACTCTGCCGCCGCATTTCCTGATACTTGCACACATTCTCAGGTGAAGCCTGATAAGGAAGAGAATGAACAGCCCGCATTCACTTTCATTGCAGCAGGCCCGTCATCTTCATCTCGCCGCGCAGGGCCTGCTGCGTGCTCCTGCAAAACGCGCCGTTTATCCGGATCTGATTAACTGCATCTCACGCATGTCGCTGCTGCAAATCGATACCATCTATGTGGTGGCCCGCAGTCCTTATCTGGTGCTGTTCAGCCGCCTGGGTAACTATCCTCAGGGATGGCTGGAACAGGCGCAGGCTGAGGGCGAACTCTTTGAGTACTGGGCGCACGAAGCCTGCTTTATTCCCCGTGCCGATTACAGACTTCTTCGTCATCGCATGCTGTCGCCGGAACGTCTGGGCTGGAAATACAACGCACAATGGGTCGCTGACCACCAGCAGGCCATTGCTGAATTACTGCAGCAAATCAGGGATAACGGCCCGGTGCGCGCCGCCGATTTTACCCATGCCGATAACCCTAAATCGGGATGGTGGGCATGGAAACCGCACAAACGCCATCTGGAAAATCTGTTCAGCGCCGGTGAGCTGATGGTCGCCGAACGCCGTAATTTTCAGCGTGTCTACGACCTGCGCAGCCGCGTCATGCCCGACTGGCAGGATGCGATACATGGCATCAGCGAAGCGGAGGCAACCCGTCAGATGCTGATGAACAGCGCCCGCAGCTTAGGGATTTTCCGCGCAGACTGGCTGGCGGATTACTATCGCCTGAAGCGGGCACCTCTGAAAGACTTTATCTCTGACGCCGAGGCTGCGGGCGATTTGGTCGCCGTCAATACAGAGGGACTGGGTGAGATGTGGCTGCATCGTGACTATTTGCCGTTGCTGGAGACACCGTTGCAGGCGACGCATAGCGCGCTGTTGTCGCCGTTTGATCCGGTGGTATGGGATCGCAAACGTGCACTGGAGCTATTTAACTTTGACTATCGTATCGAGTGCTATACTCCGGCTGAAAAACGCAAATTTGGCTATTTTGTTTTGCCCATCCTCCATCGCGGTCAGATAAAAGGGCGGCTGGATGCCCGCATGCTGCGTCAGGCAAGGCAGCTGGAGATTAAAAATATCTGGCTGGAAGAGAAGACCCGGGTCACGGCGCGCTTTGTCGTGGATATCCGGCGTGCGATTGAACGCTTTGCAGCCTGGCAGGGGGCAGAAAGCGTCACTATCCTGCAGGTACCCGATGCACTTAACGATCAGTGGCCAGCCCTGTGGACGCTGGATTAATCAATTTTAAAGCAGCCGCTGTGGGATGGCGTTTTACCCCATCCCGCATGCGCCGCGCTATGGTATGCTTTAATTCTTAAGCATTCGGTCCCTGATGGAGGACATATGGATCATCGTTTACTCGAAATCGTTGCCTGCCCGGTGTGCAATGGCAAACTTTACTTCAACAATGCTCAGCAAGAGCTGATCTGCAAACCTGATGGCCTGGCCTTCCCGGTCCGGGACGGCATTCCGGTGCTGCTGGAAACGGAAGCCCGCACGCTGTCGGTTGAAGAGATTCATCCATGAGTTTCACCGCCATCATTCCTGCGCGTTATGCGTCAACCCGCTTACCCGGCAAGCCGCTGCTCGATATTCACGGTAAACCGATGGTTGTGCATGTGATGGAGCGCGCCCGTGAATCGGGTGCCAGCCGGGTCATTGTTGCCACCGATCATCCTGATGTGGCGCTGGCAGTGGAAGCGGCTGGCGGCGAAGTCTGCATGACGCGCGCCGATCACCAGTCCGGCACGGAGCGGCTGGCGGAAGTGATCGAAAAATATCAGTTTGCTGATGATGAAATCATCGTCAACGTGCAGGGTGACGAGCCGATGATTCCGGCAGAGATTGTGCGTCAGGTGGCGACCAATCTGGCGGGATCGGCGGCCGGGATGGCGACGCTGGCGGTGCCGATCACCGATGCGGAAGAAGCCTTTAATCCGAACGCGGTGAAAGTCGTCATGGATGTGAATGGCTACGCGCTCTATTTCTCACGGGCGACCATTCCCTGGGATCGTGAACGCTATGCCGCATCGCGTGAGCAGATTGGCGATACGCTGCTGCGTCACATTGGTATCTACGCCTATCGTGCCGGTTTCATTCGCCGCTATGTCGCGTGGGCGCCTTGCCCCCTGGAACAGATTGAGCTGCTCGAGCAACTGCGTGTTTTATGGTACGGCGAAAAAATCCATGTTGCCGTGGCGAAAACCCTCCCCAGTGTGGGTGTGGACACGCCAGACGACTTGCAACGCGTCCGTAATGCTATGCAGGCCTGACATATGGGGAGCCGGTCTCCCCGTTTCAGCGCAACCTTCTTGATCCGCCGCTAAACTTATCTCCAACACTTCCTTCAGGATATTGTGATATTCATCTGAGGAGGATACCACATGGAACACCTTAAATCGGAACTCACGCTGGCGTTGGGTGAAACCATCAGCCGCCTCGAAATGATCAGTGAACATCCACCCACCCGGCTTTATGCGTTATACGATCGGGAAGGCCGCCCCATGCCGGTGGTGGCAAAATATTTTCGGCATCAGGGACGGGCGGCGATGGAAGCCAGAAAGCTGGCGTTGCTGGGGCAGGCCGGGTTGATTGCGGTGCCAGCGGTTTATGGCCTGGTGATGAGCCAGCAGCCTCCGGTGCATGAAATGCTTTTGCTGGCGCGACTTAATGGTGTGACGGCGGAGGCGCCGGCGCGGGATGCTCATCGCTGGCAACAGTTTTGCGAACAGGTGGTTGAGGGGCTGCTTGCCTGGCACCGGCTCGACAGTCACGGTCTGGTCGGAACGGTGGACAGCACGCAGCAAAACAGCTGGCCCGCCTGGTATGCCCAAAAGGTTGAGGTGTTGTGGACGACCCTGAGCTATCTGCGTCCGCCAGATTTTACGCTGGACGATCGCCAGATTCTGTTCCGCTGCCGGGCGCGACTGACGCATCTGTTTCGCGAATTCGACGATCCCTGCATCATGGTGCACGGCAACGTGCGGCTGCAAAGCATGCTGAAAAATAGCCGCAGTGACCAGTTAATCGCGATGACGCAGCCGGGCACGATTCTCTGGGCACCCCGTGAATATGATCTGATCCATCTGGACGCGTCGCCCGCTGAAACGGCGCTGCTGCACAGTTACCTGCAAAGGGCACCGGTTTCTGAGGGCTTTCTCTGGCGTCGGTGGGTTTACCAACTGTGGGATTGCATCGACAATCTGATTCAGACCGGCACGTTTAATCGTCCGCGTTTTGAGCATGCCCACGCTCAATTACTTCCCTGGCTCGGTTGAGCTCGTTTCCTCGCCTTTGAAATGCTGCAAGAGCGAGCCAAGCGCTTCATAGACCGCACGTTCACTGTGACTCAGCCAGATTGATGACGGTATCGCCCGTTCCCATCCATTCAGTGGTGACGTAATCGCCAGCTGATTGGCAGGCGCAGCAATCGGCTCAAGCCCTGCCGCATGGAAAAAGCGTATTGCCCGCGGCATATGATTCGCTGAGGTGACCAGCAGCAACGGGCGATCTCCAACCACAGTTTTGACCGCCTGCGCTTCATCCGCTGTGTCGCGAGGCTTGTCGAGAATCTGAATATGTTCGCGCGGAACGCCCAGACTTTCCGCTACCTGTGCCGCTACCCAGGCACTGCTCTTTGGATTGGTGCCACCCGCTGCGCCGGTAAAAATTAGCGTCGACTCTGGATTACGCTGCCACTGACGAACACCTTCTGCCACGCGCGGCAGACTGTTATTCAGCAGGTTCGAGCTGGGCGCCCACGCCGGGTTAAAGGTGTAGCCTCCGCCCAGCACCACAATGTAATCCACCTTCTCTGCGCCATTCCAGGTCGGATAGCTCCTGTCCAGCGGCAAAAGCAGACGATCGGCCAGCGGTTGCAGGCTCAGCAGTAGCAGTAGCAGCCAGCTGATGGAGATCACGGTTTTGCCGCTTTTCTGCCAGCCAGTAAACCAAAGCAGTAAAATGCCCAGCGCCATCAGCAAAAGCAGAAACGGCAGGGGTAAAAGCAGCCCGCCAGTGACTTTTTTTAGGGTAAATAACATCAAAAAAGAGTCCTGTTGTCCGAAAATAGAGCACCCGGAAGGGAAGATGGGGATGAAAGGTTCATTCTTCTGGTGCCTGTGACAAAATAGCACAAGTTTCACCGCAGCATACCGGAGCGCATGCCATGCAGGATCGTAACTTTGACGATCTCGCGGATAAATTTTCGCAAAATATTTACGGCACCACCAAAGGGAAGATACGTCAGGCCATCCTCCGGGATGAACTGGAGATGATACTGCCCGGACTTTCACCCTATCCGCTGTCGGTGCTGGATGCTGGCGGCGGTATCGGCCAGGTCTCCAGCGGGCTTGCTGCGCAGGGCCATCAGGTTCTGCTGTGCGACCTCTCCGGCGAGATGCTGCGCCGGGCAGAGGAAAATGCAGCGGCGCAGGGTGTGAGCCACAACATGCAATTCAGACAAATTAGCGCGCAGCAGGTGGGCGAACATTTGGATAAGCCGGTGGATCTGGTATTGTTCCACGCTGTGCTTGAGTGGGTCGCTGAACCGGAGAAGGTGCTGAAAGCGCTCTTCGACCTGCTGCGTCCAGGGGGCGTCATGTCGCTGATGTTTTACAATCTGCACGGCCTGACATTGCGCACCTTAACGCTGGGTAATTTCGGGTATCTGCGCACCAACCTGACCAAACGCAAAAAGCGAACGCTGTCGCCTGACTATCCGCGCGACCCCAATCAGGTCTATCGCTGGCTGGAGGCGTGCGGCTTTGTGATTGAGCAGCGTGCCGGAATCCGGGTGTTCAGTGACTACATGAAGCCGCCCAAGGGCGAGCCAAAAAGCGACGACGAAATTATTGAGATGGAGCGGCGTTACTGCCGTCAGGAACCCTTTTTGAGCTTAGGGCGTTACATCCACGTGACCGCGCGTAAACCCGGGCAGAAGGACGAATTATGAGTGAATTTTCCCAGACGGTACCTGAACTGGTATCCTGGGCGCGCAAAAATGACTTTTCGCTTGCGCTGCCAGTGGAACGTCTGGCCTTTTTGCTGGCTATCGCCACCCTCAACGGTGAGCGGATGGATGGCGAAATGAGCGAAGGCGACCTGATTGATGCTTTCCGTCACGTCAGCAAAGCTTTCGAACAAACCCACGAAACTGTGCTGGTTCGCGCCAACAACGCTATCAACGATATGGTGCGACAGCGCCTGCTCAACCGTTTTACCAGCGAGCTCACCGAAGGAAACGCCATCTATCGCCTGACGCCGCTGGCGATCGGCATCACCGACTATTACATCCGTCAACGTGAGTTTTCGACCCTGCGTCTGTCGATGCAGCTTTCGATTGTTGCCAGTGAGCTTAAGCGGGCAGCCGATGCCGCACAGGAAAACGGCGATGAGTTTCACTGGCACCGCAATGTTTTCGCGCCACTGAAATATTCGGTGGCGGAGATCTTCGACAGCATTGATATGACTCAGCGTCTGATGGATGAACAGCAGCAGGAGGTTAAAAACGATATCGCTGAACTGCTGAATAAAGACTGGCGCGCGGCTATTTCCAGCTGTGAAATGCTGCTCTCTGAAACGTCAGGGACGTTGCGTGAACTGCAGGATACGCTGGAAGCCGCGGGCGACAAACTGCAGGAAAATCTGCTGCGGATTCAGGATGCCACACTGGACAGTCCCGATCTGGGCTTCGTCGATAAGCTGGTGTTTGATCTGCAAAGTAAACTCGACCGTATTACCAGCTGGGGCCAGCAGGCGATCGACTTGTGGATCGGCTATGACCGCCACGTTCATAAATTTATCCGTACCGCTATCGACATGGATAAAAACCGCGTCTTTGCTCAGCGCCTGCGGGTATCGGTGCAGAATTACTTCGACGCGCCCTGGGCGCTGACCTACGCCAACGCCGACCGACTTTATGACATGCGCGATGAGGCACTGACGCTGCGGAATGACGAAGTCATGGGCGAACTGCCACCGGAGATGGAATACGAAGAGATCAACGAAATCCGCGAACAGCTGGCAGCGATGATTGAAAAAGCGCTACAGGTCTACAAATCGCAACAAAAACCGCTCAACCTCGCGTCAGTGATGCGCGACTACCTGGCCCAGTATCCCCGCGCCCGCCATTTCGATCTGGCGCGCATTGTGGTGGATCAGGCGGTGCGCCTTGGCGTAGCGGAAGCCGATTTAGCCGGTTTGCCTGTGGAATGGCAAGCCATCAATGATTACGGAGCCAAGGTGCAGGCACATGTCATCGACAAATATTGAACAAGTGATGCCGGTTAAACTGGCACAGGCACTGGCCAACCCGATTTTTCCCGCGCTGGACAGCCAGTTGCGCGCCGGACGCCATATCGGTATCGAAGAGCTGGATAATCACGCTTTTCTGATGGACTACCAGTCATTTCTCGAAGAGTTCTACAGTCGCTATAACGTTGAGTTAATTCGTGCGCCGGAAGGCTTTTTCTATCTGCGTCCGCGTTCAACCACGCTGATTCCGCGTTCTGTGCTCTCTGAGCTGGACATGATGGTCGGTAAGATTCTCTGCTATCTCTACCTCAGCCCGGAACGACTGGCCAATGAAGGGATCTTCACCCAGCAGGAATTGTATGACGAGCTGCTCTCACTGGGCGATGAGAACCGTCTGCTGAAGCTGGTAAACCAGCGTTCAACGGGTTCAGATCTGGATCGCACCAAACTGCAGGAGAAAGTGCGCGCTTCCCTGAGCCGCCTGCGTCGCCTTGGCATGGTGTGGTTTTTTGGCAACGACAGCAGCAAATTTCGCATCACGGAATCGGTGTTCCGCTTTGGTGCCGATGTGCGTGCCGGTGATGACGCCCGTGAAGCGCAGCTTCGTCTGATCCGTGATGGTGAGGCAATGCTACTGGAAAACGCCACTGCTCCGGTCGACACCGATGAAGGTGAAGGGCAGGAAGACGACGCGAGTGAGAACGCAGAGGAAGAACAGGCATGATTGAGCGCGGAAAGTTTCGTTCGCTTACGCTGATCAACTGGAACGGTTTTTTTGCCCGCACCTTTGATCTTGATGAATTAGTAACCACGTTGTCAGGCGGTAACGGTGCAGGTAAGTCCACTACGATGGCGGCATTTGTCACCGCGCTGATCCCCGATTTAACGCTGCTGCATTTCCGTAACACCACCGAAGCGGGCGCGACGTCAGGGTCACGTGACAAGGGCCTGCACGGTAAACTGCGGGCCGGCGTCTGCTACTCCATGCTGGATGTGGTGAACTCTCGCCATCAGCGAGTGGTAGTCGGTGTGCGTCTGCAACAGGTCGCCGGACGCGATAAAAAGGTCGATATCAAGCCGTTCAGTATCCATGGTCTGCCAACCGATACTAACCCGACCGATATGCTGACGGAAGTGCTTAACAGCCGTCAGGCACGCGTGTTGCCACTGAATGAGGTGAAAGAGCGGGTTGAAGCGCAGGAAGGCGTGCAGTTCCGCGCCTATAACTCGGTGACCGATTATCACGCCATGATGTTTGATCTGGGCGTGGTGCCGCGCCGTCTGCGCTCGGCCAGCGATCGCAGCAAGTTCTATCGCCTGATTGAAGCCTCGCTGTATGGCGGTATCTCCAGCGCCATCACCCGCTCTCTGCGTGATTACCTCCTGCCTGAAAACAGTGGTGTGCGTAAAGCGTTCCAGGATATGGAAGCCGCGCTGCGCGAGAACCGTATGACGCTGGAGGCGATCCGTGTTACCCAGTCTGATCGCGATCTCTTTAAGCATCTGATCTCAGAAGCGACCAGCTATGTTTCAGCGGACTATATGCGCCACGCTAACGAGCGTCGGGGACACCTGGACAGCGCGTTACAGCTGCGCAATGAGCTGTTCAGCAGCCGTAAGCAACTCGCCACCGAGCAGTATCGTCATGTTGAGATGGCGCGCGAACTGGCCGAGCACAGTGGCGCAGAAAACGATCTCGAAGTCGATTATCAGGCGGCCAGCGATCACCTGAACCTGGTGCAGACGGCGATGCGTCAGCAGGAGAAGATTGAGCGCTACGACGCAGATATCGAAGATCTGACGCTGCGGCTGGAAGAGCAGACCGAAGTGGTCTCAGAAGCGCGTGAAATTCAGGAAGAGAATGAAGCGCGTGCCGAAGCGGCTGAGCTGGAAGTGGATGAGCTGAAAAGTCAGCTGGCCGATTTCCAGCAGGCGCTTGACGTGCAGCAAACCCGCGCCATCCAGTACCAGCAGGCATTGCAGGCGCTGGAACGCGCTCGCGCGCTTTGCCAATTGCCCGAACTGAACATCGAAAATGCCGCTGAATGGCAGGAAAGCTTCCAGGCCAAAGAGGAAGAGGCGACAGAGCGCCTGCTGCGTCTGGAGCAGAAGCTGAGCGTGGCGGAAGCGGCGCACAGTCAGTTCGAACAGGCGCTGGCGCTGGTGACCAGCATTGCCGGTGACGTGAGCCGTCAGGATGCCTGGCAAACCGGTCGCGAATTGCTGCGTGATGCCAGCAACCAGCGGCACCACGCCGAACAGCTCTCTTCGCTGCGTCTGCGTCTTAATGAGCTGGAACAGCGTCTGCGCGAGCAGCTTGAGGCGGAGCGTCTGCTGGCCGAGTTCTGCAAGCGTCAGGGGCAGCATTATGAAGCAGATGCGTTGGCAGGCTTGCAGCAGGAGCTTGAAGCCCAGATTGAACAGCTGAACAGCAGCGTTTCCGACGCCGGTGAGCAGCGCATGACGATGCGTCAGGAGCTGGAACAGCTGCGCGAACGCATCGCCAACCTGACGGCCCGTGCGCCACACTGGCTGGCGGCGCAGGAGATCCTGACGCAGCTCAGCGAACAGACCGGCCAGGCGCTTAACAGCAGCCAGGACGTCACCGAATATATGCAGCAGCTGCTGGAGCGTGAGCGTGAAACTACCGTCGAGCGTGATGAAGTGGCAGCATGTAAACGCGATATCGAACAGCAGATCGAACGGCTCAGTCAGCCGGGTGGTGCAGAAGATGCGCGCCTGACCCAGCTGGCAGAACGTTTTGGCGGCGTGTTGCTGTCTGAGATTTACGACGATGTGACGCTGGATGATGCGCCTTATTTCTCAGCGCTCTACGGTCCGTCACGTCATGCGATTGTGGTGCCTGAACTCTCCCGTGTGCGTGAGTTGCTGGATGGCCTGGAGGAGTGCCCGGAAGATCTCTACCTGATCGAGGGTGATCCTCAATCGTTCGATGACAGCGTATTCAGCGTGGATGAGCTGCAGAATGCGGTGGTGGTGAAGGTGGCAGAGCGTCAGTGGCGTTATTCCCGCTTCCCGAAAATACCGCTGTTTGGCCGCGCGGCGCGTGAGAATCAGCTTGAACTGCTGCACCTTGAGCGCGATAAGCTGGCCGAACGCTACGCCACACTGTCGTTCGACGTGCAGAAAACTCAGCGTCTGCATCAGTCATTCAGCCGCTTTATCGGCAGTCATCTGGCCGTCGCCTTTGATGCCGACCCGGAAGCGCAGCTCCGTCAGCTGGGCGCGCGCCGTGGTGAACTGGAGCGGGCGCTTAATCAGCATGAGAGCAATAATCAGCAGCAGCGTCAGCAGTTTGAGCTGGCGAAAGAGGGGGTTTCACAATTAAACCGATTGCTACCTCGCGTCAATCTGCTGCTGGACGATACCCTGCGCGATCGCTGCGAAGAGATCCGCGAGCAGGTCGATGCCGCACAGGAAGCCGCGCGCTTCCTGCATCAGCATGGCGCTAAGCTGGCGAAACTTGAACCGATCATCGCTGTATTACAGAGCGACCCGGAACAGCACGAGCAGTTACAGGCTGATTATCAACAGGCCCAGCAGCAGCAGCGCAATGCGCGTCAGCAGGCCTTTGCCCTGACAGAAGTCGTGCAGCGTCGCGCTCACTTCAGCTATGACGACTCGGCCAGCATGCTTAACGGCAACAACGACCTCACCGATAAACTGCGTCAGCGTCTGGAACAGGCTGAGGGTGAACGCAGTCGCAGTCGTGATCGCCTGCGTGAACATCAGGCGCAGCTGACGCAATATTCCCAGGTGCTGGCCTCGCTGAAAAGCGCCTGGGACGCCAAACGCGACATGCTGAAAGAGCTGCAGCAGGAGATGCAGGATATTGGCGTCCAGGCTGACAGCAGCGCAGAAGCACGCGCACGCGTTCGCCGTGACGAACTCTACACTGCACTGAGCCATAACCGCGCCCGCCGTAATCAGCTGGAGAAACAGCTCACTTTCTGTGAAGCGGAGATGGATAACCTGCAGAAACGACTGCGTCAGCTGGAGCGTCATTATTATCAGGTGCGTGAACAGGTGGTCAGCGCTAAAGCGGGCTGGTGTAACGTACTGCGCCTGGTGAAAGAGAATGGCGTCGAACGTCGCCTGCATCGTCGTGAACTGGCCTACCTGAGCGGTGATGAGCTGCGTTCTATGTCGGATAAAGCGCTGGGTGCGCTGCGTCTGGCGGTGGCGGACAACGAACATCTGCGCGACGTGCTACGGTTGTCGGAAGATCCAAAACGGCCGGAACGTAAAATTCAGTTCTTTATTGCGGTTTATCAGCATCTGCGCGAGCGTATTCGTCAGGATATTATTCGTACTGACGATCCGGTTGAAGCAATTGAGCAGATGGAAATCGAACTGAATCGCCTGACGGAAGAGCTGACGGCGCGTGAGCAGATGCTGGCGATCAGTTCGCGCAGTGCAGCCAACATTATCCGTAAAACGATCCAGCGTGAACAGAACCGCATCCGCCAGCTCAACCAGGGCCTGCAGACCGTCAGCTTTGGTCAGGTGCGCAGCGTGCGGCTTAACGTTAACGTGCGTGAAACCCACGCCATGCTGCTGGATACGCTGTCGGAAGAGCACGAGCAGCATCAGGATCTCTTTAACAGCAACCGTCTGACCTTCTCGGAGGCGCTCGCCAAACTTTATCAGCGTCTTAATCCGCATATCGACATGGGGCAGCGGACGCCGCAGACCATCGGTGAGGAGCTGCTGGACTACCGCAACTATCTGGAGATGGAAGTGGAAGTCAACCGGGGTTCCGATGGCTGGCTGCGTGCAGAAAGCGGTGCGCTGTCAACCGGTGAAGCGATCGGTACTGGTATGTCGATTCTGGTGATGGTGGTGCAGAGTTGGGAAGAGGAGTCCCGTCGTCTGCGTGGCAAAGATATTTCGCCTTGCCGACTGCTGTTCCTGGATGAAGCGGCCCGTCTGGATGCCCGCTCCATCGCCACGCTGTTTGAACTCTGTGAGCGATTGGAGATGCAGCTGGTGATTGCAGCACCGGAGAATATCAGCCCGGAGAAAGGCACCACCTACAAACTGGTGCGTAAGGTGTTTAACAACACCGAACATGTGCATGTGGTCGGCCTGCGTGGTTTTGCTGCCGATCCTTCACCCGCGCGTGCGGTGAGTGAAACAGATTCTCTGCCCGATTTAACGACTGAAAAATCACAGGCAGAGACGTAGTCAAAAACTGAACCATTCGTTAATCTGGAAACGGCATTTGTCACATGAGGCAAATGCCGTTTTTGTTTGTATACTCACATTATGAGTCACGGCGCGGTTGCAGTGGTTACAGGGAACACTGCGAAGTTGAAAGATAAGGGGGCAGGGATGTTGCTGGTAAAAACATTAAATCATCATCGCGTTATATCATTGTTAGCACTGGCGCTAACTGTTGTTCCATTTACGCTACCTCAGGCCGCTGTCATTGCCGCTATGCCCGGGACACCGCGGGCGGCAATCTCCGTCTCCGAAAGTCAGCAACGCATCCGGCAGGCGTTTTCCAGCGCCGATCAGCCATTTTATCTTGCACCATTGGCGACACTGTATGCGTCGCGTCATATGCAGCCACTCTGGCAGGATGCTCAGGCCGTGCAGAAATTTCAGCAGCAGTTGGCTGAGGTGGCGCTTTCTGGCGTCCAGCCGCAGTTCACGCGCTGGATTGAGCGTCTGACCAACCCGGCCATCACCGGCTTTGCACGGGATGTTGCGCTCTCCGATGCGATGCTGGGCTATCTGCAATTTGTTTCAAATGTACCGACGCAGGGTGAAACCTGGCTTTACAGCAATGTCCCCTACCGGCTGACACAGCCGTCAGTGGCGGTGGTCAATCAGTGGCAGAACGCGGTAAATGCGGGATCGGCCAATACATTTATTACTTCACTCCAGCCGCAGCACCCGCAGTATCAACCGATGCATGCTGCCCTGAAAACCTTGCTTAATGATAAACAGCCCTGGCCACAGTTGAAAAAAAACGAAACGCTGCGTCCGGGACAGGTCAGTGACGATGTTCCGGCGCTGCGTGAAATATTGCAACGTAGCGGCATGTTAACCGCGCAGGCTGTTACGCCGGCACCGGATGAAGATGCGGTGCCGGTTGCTGCCTCGCCGGTGAGCCACAGCGAGCAGCCGGTCGCGGTCAGTCCTTCTGCCACGCCCGTCACCGATCTGCCTGCGCCCTCGCCGCAATTGCCCGGTAACGTGCAGAGTTTGACGCTGGAAGGGAACACCGCCAATGTCTATGACGAGACGCTGGTGGCTGCAGTAAAGCGTTTCCAGCAGTGGCAGGGACTGGATGGCGACGGTGCTATCGGTGCCAGGACGCGGCAGTGGCTTAACGTCTCTCCGCAGATGCGTGCTTCCCTGCTGGCGTTGAATATTCAGCGCCTTCGCCTGCTGCCGGATGATATGCACAACGGCATCATGGTGAACATCGCCAACTATTCGCTGATTTATTACAACAACGGCAATAAGATCCTCTCCTCACGTGTCATCGTCGGACGTCCCGATCGCAAGACACCATTGATGCGCAGTGCGCTGAACAATGTGGTGCTGAACCCGCCGTGGAATGTGCCGACCACGCTGGTACGTCAAGATATTATTCCCAAGGTGAAACAGGATCCCACTTATCTCTATAAGCATGGTTATACCCTGCTGTCGGGCTGGAGCGCTGATGCCGAGGTGATTGATCCCACTATGATCGACTGGCGCATGGTTACCGCCTCATCGTTCCCTTATCGGCTGATTCAGGCGCCGGGCGTGGCGAATGCGCTGGGCCGTTATAAATTTAATATGCCAAGCTCAGATGCGATTTACCTGCACGACACGCCGAACCATAACTTGTTTCAGCGTGATATCCGCGCGCTCAGCTCAGGCTGCGTCCGTGTAAACAAAGCGTCTGAATTGGCTGGCTTATTACTTCAGGATGCGGGCTGGAACGATGTCCGTATTTCCAGCACGTTGAAAGAGGGTGACACCCGCTATGTGTCGATTCGCCATCGCATTCCGGTCAATCTCTATTATCTGACGGCGTGGGTTGCTGATGATGGCAAACCGCAGTTCCGCACAGATATTTACAATTATGATGACACCGCCCGTTCGGGCAGTCAGGCTCTGAGCCGGGCTGAGCAATTGCTGCTCTAGTGATTGATTTTAAATCGTTAGCAGCCCGCCGGTCATTCAGAAAAATATGATCAAATGGCGATCGCTTCGGGGATCGCCTCGCAAACCGTTTGCTGATGGGTTGACGCTCCACTGAGAGAAAGTTATGGTTCGGCCTGTGCGCTTTTTACACATTTCTATGGCTTCACTCTCAGGTAAACCGTTACATGTCTACTATTGATTCTTTTCGTCGCAAACTACTGCTATGCGGTAGCGCCGCCGCTGGACTGGCATTATTGCCCGCTTCTGCTAAGGCCTCGCTTTCTACGTCTCGCCCGCGTGTATTGATGCTTAATAATCTCCACACCGGTGAAACCCTTAAAACTGAGTTTTTTAATGGTAAGAGTTACGACAAGGATGAGTTGTCACGATTAAATCACTTTTTCCGTGACTATCGGGCCAATAAAGTGAAAAGCATTGACCCGCACCTGTTTGACCAAATCTTCCGCTTGCAGGCGCTGCTGGGAATGCGTAAACCGATCCAGCTGGTTTCCGGCTATCGTTCACTTGCAACCAACAATATGTTACGTGAGAGCGGTCCTGGGGTGGCAAAGCACAGCTATCACACCAAAGGCCAGGCAATGGATTTCCATATTGAAGGTATTTCATTAGCCAATGTTCGCAAAGCGGCGTTATCTCTGCGTGCCGGTGGTGTAGGATATTATCCCCGCAGTAACTTTGTACATATTGATACCGGGCCGATCAGGCACTGGTAATGATACCGGCAACGCTGCGTGAGCCGGTCATGGAGCGTTATGA
This sequence comes from Pantoea sp. AS142, assembly GCF_037152305.1. NCBI lineage: Bacteria > Pseudomonadati > Pseudomonadota > Gammaproteobacteria > Enterobacterales > Erwiniaceae > Pantoea > Pantoea sp. AS142. The sequence goes on from NZ_JBBCMO010000001.1 coordinate 541,485, forward strand.
ATTACCACATTATTCCTGTTACAGCGTTTGCCCAAAACTGCTCAGTTATCTGGTGCGACACTACTCGTGAAGCCGCACTGGTCGACCCTGGCGGCGATGCCGATCTAATCAAACAAACGCTGCAGCATTGCAAACTTAAACCGACTCAGATTCTGCTGACGCATGGACACCTTGATCACGTCGGGGCAGCTGTCGAACTGGCTGCTTTCTACCAGATTCCGATTATCGGACCGCATAAGCGTGATGCATTCTGGCTGGAAGCACTGCCTACCCAGAGCCGGATGTTCGGACTTGATGAATGTGCACCTTTTACGCCCGACCGCTGGCTGGAAGAGGGGGAGAGCGTACAGGTAGGGCTGACCACGCTGGAAGTCCTGCACTGCCCGGGACATTCGCCTGGCCATGTGGTGTTCTTTGACCGTTCAGGACGGTTACTGATCTCAGGCGATGTGATTTTTAATGGTGGTGTGGGACGCACAGACTTCCCGCAGGGCGATCATCAGCAGTTAATTGATGCTATCCGCACAAAATTACTGCCGCTGGGCGATGATGTTACGTTTCTGCCCGGTCACGGCCCGATTTCTACGCTGGGACGTGAACGCATCAGTAATCCTTTTCTGCAATAAAAAATGGGCCAGCAGGCCCATTTTTCAATTAGGTCATCCTGCTTACAGCACGGCGACAATCGCTTCGCACAGCGCAGACATATTGTCTGGCGTCATGCCCGCCACATTCACCCGGCCTGAGTTGACGGCATAGACACCAAACTCTTCACGCAGCCGAATTACCTGGTCTTTGGTTAATCCACTAAACGAGAACATGCCGTTCTGCTTAATGATAAAGCTGAAGTCGCGCTGTGCGCCTTTTTCCGCCAGTGTGTTCACAAACAATTGGCGCATGCGCTGAATGCGCTGGCGCATGTCCGACAGCTCCTGCTCCCAGATGGTGCGCAGGGTATCGTTGCCCAGAATCGTGGCGACGATGGCCGCACCATGCGCTGGCGGATTGGAGTAGTTCGCACGAATGGTATATTTGACCTGGCTGAACGCCGTATCTGCCACGCTGGCTTCCGCCGCCACCAGGGTGATGGCACCCACACGCTCGTTGTACAGGCCGAAGTTCTTAGAGTAAGAACTGGCGACGATCAATTCCTGATGCGATGCAGCAAAAATACGCAGGCCTTCTGCATCTTCCTCCAGACCCCGGGCAAAGCCCTGATAGGCGAAGTCGAACAACGGCAACCAGTCATTGGCCTGTGAAAGCTGCGCCAACTGCTGCCACTGCTCAGCGGTCGGGTCGATACCGGTCGGGTTATGGCAGCAGCCGTGGAACAGCACCACGTCACCAGGCTGAACCTGCTGCAGCGACGCCAGCATGCTCTCAAAATCCAGCGTATGGTTTGCCGGGTCGTAATAATGGTATTCACAGACCTCAAGGCCGGCTGCATTGAACACGTTGTTGTGATTCGGCCAGCTCGGATTGCTGATCCAGACCCGTTTCACCGATGTTTGCGTGGCGAGGAAATCGGCTGCAACGCGTAGCGCGCCTGTACCACCCGGTGTCTGAGCCGTGCGAGCGCGGCCAGCGGTGATTAGCGGGCTCTGGTTGCCGAACAGCAGGGCCTGTGTGCAGCGGGCAAAATCAGCCAGACCATCAATGCTGAGATAGTTTTTGGTGGTTTCATTTTCCAGCAGGTATTGCTCAGCTTTTTTAACACTGGTCAGCACCGGGGTCTTGCCGGTTTCGTCTTTATAGACGCCAATACCCAGGTTTATTTTTTCGGGGCGGTCGTCAGCACGAAACAGATCGGCCAGCCCAAGAATAGGATCGGCGGGTGCAGCAGAGATCGATTCAAACATGTGTCAGGTCCATTAGCGTGAACTTTAGCAAGAGGGCTCTCAGGTTAGCGCCCGGTCAGGCAAATGCCAACCGTTTGCGAGACAAATTCATACATTTTGCAGTGTGGATTGCGCGACGAGGAAATGCAGAGGTTAAAACGGGGTAACAGGGCGGGAAGATAGGCGGTTCAGGGGAATCACAGACATAAAAAACGGGGCCGTAGCCCCGTTTTTCAACATGTTTAAGCAGGATTAGAACTGGTAAACCAGGCCTACGGCTACAGTGTCATCAGTGTTCAGGCCCAGCGCGTTGTTGTCATCCAGCTGGTTGATCTGATAGTCCACATAGGTAGACATGTTTTTGTTGAAGTAGTAGGTCGCGCCCACGTCGATGTATTTAACCAGGTCAGCATCGCCCACGCCTTCAATGTCCTTGCCTTTAGATTGTACATAAGCAATGGATGGGCGCAGACCGAAGTCGAACTGATACTGTGCAACAAGTTCAATGTTCTGTGCTTTATTAGCAGAGGCAGCACCTGTCTGTGTAACGCCTGCAGCATTCACACTGGTGTTAACAGTAATTGGCGTAGAGTTACGGGTTTCACCGTACATCGCTGCCAGGTAAACGTTGTTTGCATCATATTTCAGAGCAGTTGCCCAGTTTTCTGCGCGTTTACCCTGACCAACTACGTTGCCATTAATGTCAGTGGTGCCGTCTGCCTGAGAGTCAGTGCGATCGCTGCTGCTATATGCACCAACAACACCGACACCGATTGGTGAGGTATAGCTGGTTGAAGCGCCCCAGCCGTCGCCGTTAGCACGACGGGTGTCAGTACGCTCATTTTTACCCTGATACTGAACTGCGAAGTCCCAGCCATCTACCAGACCAAAGAAGTTGGTGTTGCGGTAGGTCAGCAGGCCGGTGCTACGACCGTTCATGAAGTTATCTGAATATCCTGAGTCGCCACCGAACTCTGGCAGCATGTCGGTCCAGCCAATTGCATCATAAACCACACCGTAGTTACGGCCGTAGTCGATTGAGCCAGCGTCACCGAATTTCAGACCGGCAAAGCCCAGACGGGTTCTGTTACCATCTTGTGCGTCTGAACCTTCAGAGTTGTTCGCCTGAATGTTGTATTCCCACTGGCCGTAACCAGTCAGTTGGTCATTAATCTGCGTTTCGCCCTTGAAACCAAAACGAACGTAAGATTTGTCGCCGTTGTTGCCATCGTTATCCGCGGCATCGTTATCAGAGAAGTAGTGCAGACCAACAGCTTTACCGTACAGGTCCAGTTTGTTGCCGTCTTTGTTATAGATTTCTGCAGCGTTTGCTGCGCCGGCGGCTAACAGAGCTGGGATAATCACTGCAAGAATATTGCGCTTCATCATTATTCATTACCCTCATTGGAGTTATTTGTACACCTGCCACTGCCGTCAAGAAACCTTTACGGGAACCCTGAACGAAGTTTGGTGTCTTCCTGTGTCTGCACGCATCTTTCCATCCCCCCCGCCGTAATTCTACCTCGAAAATGCTACTAAACTCGTAATCTGGTTTCAAAGAGAAAATTTGTATTACAAAGTGTAAAAAATACGGAACTTTGTGAGATAACTCAAAATTTACAAAAATAAAAAAAGGCCGGCAGTGCCGACCTCTTTATATATATGAATTTCTTATATTTAATGCTGAATTTTAGAAACTCGCATTGCGTGGAGTACGCGGGAAGGGGATGACGTCCCTGACATTTTGCACGCCAGTCACATAGGCGATTAAACGTTCAAAGCCCAATCCGAAGCCTGAATGTGGCACGGTACCGTAGCGGCGCAGGTCACGATACCACCAGTAATCTTCTTTATTCAGACCCATCTCTTCCAGACGAGCATCCAGCACCTCAAGACGCTCTTCACGCTGTGAACCACCGATGATCTCACCAATCCCTGGCGCCAGAACATCCATCGCCGCCACGGTTTTGCCATCTTCGTTCAGGCGCATATAGAATGCTTTAATGTCTTTCGGATAGTTTTTCACCACTACCGGTGCTTTAAAATGTTTCTCTGCCAGATAGCGTTCATGTTCTGAAGAGAGATCGATACCCCAGGAAACTGGGTTTTCAAAGCTCTGACCACAGTTCATCAGGATATTAACCGCATCGGTGTAATCGACCTGGGCAAAATCAGTCGTGATGAAACGCTGCAGGCGCTCTATGGCCTCTTTATCCACGCGCTCAGCAAAGAAGGCCATGTCATCGGCGCGTTCTTCCAGTACCGCGTTGAATACATATTTCAGCATGGCTTCTGCCAGTGCAGCGGCATCATCAAGTGACGCAAACGCAATTTCCGGCTCCAGCATCCAGAATTCTGCCAGATGGCGACTGGTATTGGAGTTCTCTGCACGGAAGGTCGGGCCGAAGGTGTAGATCTTCGACAGGGCGCTGGCATAGGTTTCGCCGTTCAGCTGTCCTGAAACGGTGAGGAACGCTTCTTTACCAAAGAAATCTTCGCTGAAGTCAACGTTGCCCTGGTCATTACGCGGCAGGTTTTCCAGATCCAGCGTTGAGACCCGGAACATTTCGCCGGCACCTTCGGTGTCGGAGGCTGTAATCAGCGGTGTGGAGACCCAGAAATACCCATTTTCGTGGAAGAAGCGATGCAGCGCCTGTGCCAGAGTGTGGCGAACGCGGGCCACCGCGCCAATCAGGTTAGTGCGCGGACGCAGGTGAGCCACTTCGCGCAGATACTCGATGCTGTGGCGTTTAGCCGCCATCGGGTAGCTGTCGGGATCGTCCACCCAACCTACCACTTCCAGGCGGGTCGCCTGAATTTCAAATGCCTGGCCCTGACCCGGCGATGCCACCACTTTTCCGGTGACGATAATGGAACAGCCTGTGGTCAGACGCAGCACTTCATCCTGATAATTATTCAGAGAATTATTGACGACAGCCTGAACGGGATTAAAGCAGGAGCCGTCATAGACAGCGATGAAGGAAAGACCGGCTTTGGAATCTCTTCGGGTACGCACCCAACCACGTACGGTGACTTCACTGTCAACCGCAACGCGACCGTGCAGTACATCCGCTACAGGCACTACGCTCATAAATATCTCTCTATATAGAAGAAGTGAGTAAAAAAGTTGCCCCATCCGGGGTTTTGCTATGTTACTTGCGAGTCTTCAGGAAACAAGCAAAATTCAGGGGGGAAAGCAGATTTATTACAGCAGAGGCGGGGCGCATCAACGCCCCGATAAGAAGAGAATCAACTCGCTTTTTTCACCAGCGGCAGTTCAAAAGCTTTACGCAGGGCTCTGACAAAGGCTTTATCCTGGCAGATGGTTTTGCCCGGGCTATCTGAGAGTTTTGCCACCGGCTTGCCGTTACACTGCACCAGTTTGATAACGATGTTCAGGGGTGTTACGCCTGGAATATCGCAGGTCAGACGGGTGCCGATGCCGAACACGACATTCGTGCGCTGACCAAAGTGGCGGTAAAGCGTCACTGCTTTGTCGAGATTCAGGTTGTCAGAAAAGACCAGCGTTTTGCTTTGCGGATCGATACCCAGCTTATGATAATGGGCGAGTGCCTTCTCGCCCCATTCCAACGGATCGCCGGAATCGTGGCGCAATCCCTGGTAGCGGCGGGCAAACACCGGACCGAAATCGCGCAGGAACGCATCCATGGCGATGCAATCCGTGAGGGCGATGCCCAACTGATCGTCATACTCATCCAGCCACGCCTGCAACGCAGCGCGCTGGCTGTTTGCCAGGACCGGGCTGATCTGCTGGAATGCCTGGAACCACTCATGGGCCTGGGTACCCACTGGCGTCAGAGACAGACGGCGCGCCAGATCATAGTTACTGGTGCCAATCAGCCACGGAAAATCGTGTTTCAGCGTAGAGACAATCGACTGCTGCACATCCTGCGAATAGCGACGACGGGTGCCGAAATCCATCAGGCGGAAGCGTGACATATCAAGGTCAGCTACCTGTGTCTTAAAATCGCCGAGTTTCTGATGCAAGTGTTCAAGCGCCTGCTGGGTGGTGACCTGCGGCGTGCGATGACGATGCACAATTTCGCTGATCAGCGCCAGCAGAGGCACCTCCCACATGATCACCTCTCGCCACGGTCCCTCAATACGAATATCCAGCTTGCCGTAATGGTTGCGCACTACAACCTGATCCGGGTTATAGCGGAACTGGCCTAACCAGCTCAGGTAATCCGACTGGAAAAAGGGCAGGTGAGACAACCATGTCGCTTCATCATCAGTCAGCGCCAGGTGTTGCATTGCGGTTATCGCGTCACGAATTTCGTCAGCGTAGAGACCCAGCAGTTCGTCGCCGCGGCAGCGAAACTCCGCCGCCACCGTTATGTCATGATAGCGGTGGAAAACGGCCTGCTGCATATGGAGCTTATAGGCATCCGTATCCAGCAGCGAGGTCAGTATCGGGGAAGCATGTCCTGTCATGGCGCGTTTCAGCATCCTGTTCGGTGGCGCAGAGCCCGGTGTTGTACACAGTCATAAAGACGCAAAAGTATAATTCACTATCTGAACCGGATCACAGCATATTTCAGTCGGGCGGGTCGAGGCCAATCTGTGCCTTTGTTAACAAACTGTAGCCATTTAACCCTTTAGGTGCATTGTGCGTGGCAAGCTTGTAGTAACCAGCTTAGACTTTGCCGGTAAACATTTAACAACGCGAGATGCAATATGACGCAACAGCCCCAAATCAAGTATCGCCACGACTACCGTGCGCCCGATTACACCATCACCGATATCGATTTAACCGTTGAACTGGATGCGTCGACTACGCGTGTAACGGCCATCAGCCAGGTTATACGACTGGGCGATAGCCAGGCTGAGCTGCGGCTGGACGGCGAAGCGTTAACGCTGATTGCGCTGGAGATTGACGGGCAACCCTGGGCAGCCTTCCGTGAAGAAGAGGGCGCACTGGTGCTCAGCCAGTTGCCGGAAAGCTTCACCCTGAAAATCATCAACGATATTCACCCGGATCAGAACACTGCGCTGGAAGGGCTGTACAAATCGGGTGAGGCGCTCTGCACGCAATGTGAGGCTGAAGGCTTCCGTCATATTACCTGGTATCTCGATCGCCCTGACGTATTGGCACGTTTTACCACCACTATTTATGCCGACGGTGAGCGTTACCCGTTCCTGCTCTCCAACGGTAACCGGATTGATAGCGGTCGGGATGAGCGGGGTCGCAGTTGGGTGAAGTGGGAAGATCCGTTCCCGAAACCTTGCTACCTGTTTGCGCTGGTGGCGGGCGATTTCGACGTGCTGCGTGACAACTTCACCACCCGTTCAGGACGTGATGTGGCGCTGGAGATCTTCGTCGATCGCGGTAATCTGGACCGCGCCGACTGGGCAATGACCTCACTGAAAAACAGCATGAAGTGGGATGAACAGCGTTTCAACCTGGAGTATGACCTCGACATCTTTATGATCGTGGCGGTGGACTTCTTCAATATGGGCGCCATGGAGAACAAAGGTCTTAACGTCTTTAACGCCAAATATGTATTGGCTAAAGCGGAAACGGCAACTGACAAAGATTACCTCGGCATTGAAGCCGTGATCGGTCACGAATATTTTCACAACTGGACCGGGAACCGCGTAACCTGCCGCGACTGGTTCCAGCTCAGCCTGAAAGAGGGGTTGACGGTGTTCCGCGATCAGGAGTTCAGTTCTGATCTGGGTTCACGTGCGGTGAATCGCATTGATAATGTGCGTATCGTGCGCGGTGCGCAGTTCGCCGAAGATGCCAGTCCGATGGCACACCCGATCCGCCCGGATCAGGTGATTGAAATGAATAATTTCTACACCCTGACGGTGTACGAAAAAGGGTCAGAAGTGATCCGCATGCTGCACACCCTGCTGGGTGAAGAGAATTTCCAGAAAGGGATGCGGCTCTATTTTGAGCGTCACGACGGCAGCGCCGCCACCTGTGATGACTTTGTTCAGGCGATGGAAGATGCCTCAAACATCGATCTGTCGCAGTTCCGCCGCTGGTACAGTCAGTCCGGTACGCCCGTACTGACGGTGCGCGACGACTATAATCCGGAACTGGAGCAGTACACGCTGCACGTCACGCAACACACGCCCGCCACCGCCGACCAGAAAGAGAAGCTGCCGCTGCATATCCCACTGGATATCGAACTCTATGACGGTGAAGGTAAGGTGATCCCATTGCAGAATAACGGTCATCCGGTTCACCCGGTGCTAAATGTCACCGAGGAGTTCCAGACCTTTATTTTCGATAATGTCTACTTCCAGCCGGTGCCATCGCTGCTGCGTGAATTCTCTGCGCCGGTGAAGCTCGATTATAAGTGGAGTGATGCTCAGCTCACCTTCCTGATGCGCCATGCACGCAACGACTTCTCCCGCTGGGATGCGGCGCAGAGCCTGCTGGCGACCTACATCCGTCTGAACGTTGCCCGCTATCAGCAGGGCCAGCATCTGTCACTGCCGCTGCATGTCGCCGACGCCTTCCGCGCGGTCCTGCTCGATACCGATTGCGACCCGGCCCTGGCGGCGCTGATCCTGACGTTGCCGTCGGAAAATGAGATTGCTGAGCTGTTTGATATTATCGATCCGCAGGCGATTGCGCTGGTGCGTGATGCACTGCAACGCACACTGGCACGCGAACTGGCTGATGAGTTTTTTGCGATCTATAACGCCAATCAGCAATCTGAATACCGCGTGGAGCATGACGCTATTGGTCAGCGCAGCCTGAAAAATATTTGTCTGACCTATCTCGCCTTCAGTGATGCGCAGCTGGCCGACAAACTGGTGCAGGCGCAGTATCATCAGGCAACCAACATGACGGATGCGCTGGCGGCGCTTTCTGCTGCGGTCGCGGCACAGTTGCCGTGCCGTGATGCGCTGCTGGCGGCTTACGATGAGCGCTGGCATCAGGATGGTCTGGTGATGGATAAATGGTTTGTGCTGCAGGCAACCAGTCCGGCTGCTAACGTGATGCGCAACGTGCGTCAGCTTCTGAATCATCGCTCCTTCACAATGAGTAATCCGAACCGCGTTCGCTCGCTGATTGGCGCCTTTGCCTCGGCTAACCCGGCCGCGTTCCATGCTAAAGATGGCAGCGGCTACAAGTTCCTGGTGGAGATGCTCACCGACCTTAACACCCGCAATCCGCAGGTTGCAGCACGGATGGTAGAGCCACTGATTCGTCTGAAACGTTATGACGAAGACCGGCAGGGGATGATGCGCCAGGCGCTGGAACAGCTGCTGGCGCTGGATAAACTCTCTGGCGATCTCTACGAGAAAATTACCCGGGCACTGAACGCCTGATAATAAAAAGGCGGAGCGTCTGAGACGACCTCCGCCTTTTTTCAGCGTTGCTGCGCATAACGTACCGGCTGCGGTCGTTCCGTGCGCTGCATCACCCTATCCAGCACCTCCGCTTCCAGTTCGGCCAGTCGCGCCGATCCCCGACGCCGGGGTCGTGGCAGATCCACCAGCAGATCCAGACCGATCTCACCCTCTTCAATCAACAGCACGCGATCCGCCATGACTACGGCTTCACTGACATCATGCGTGACCAGCAGCACGGTAAAGTTATGCTGCTGCCACAGTGACTCAATCAATCCCTGCATTTCAATGCGGGTCAGCGCATCCAGCGCTCCCAATGGTTCATCCAGCAGCAGTAAACCGGGCCGATGGATTAGCGCCCTGGCCAGTGCTACACGCTGTTTCTGGCCGCCAGAGAGTGCGGCTGGCCACTCATCGGCCCGATCGGCCAGTCCCACCGACGCCAGCGCATCCCTCGCCGCGCTGCGCCATTCGCGTCCGCGCAGGCCGAGCCCGACGTTATCGATCACTTTTTTCCACGGCAGCAATCGCGCATCCTGAAACATCAGGCGGGTATCTTCACGTGCCGACTGTAGCGGAGCATTGCCCGCCAGCAGTTCGCCGCTGGAGCTTTGTTCCAGTCCGGCCAGCAGGCGCAGCAGGGTGCTTTTGCCACAACCGCTGCGGCCCACCACTGCCACAAACTGACCAGAGGGAATATGCAGATCGATCTTATTGAGAATGGTGCGACTGCCATATTGTTTGCTGACGCCGTTAACACCAACCGGGGTGCCGGTATTCAGGCGCGCTGGTGAAAAAGTCTGGCTCATGCGTTCTCCTCCTTCAGTTGATAAGCGGGGTGCCAGCGTAACCAGACACGTTCCAGTAACAATGCGGCGACATCCGCCAGTTTGCCGAGCAGAGCGTAGAGAATAATGGCAACGACCACCACATCGGTCTGCAGGAATTCACGCGCGTTCATTGCCAGATAGCCGATACCAGCGTTGGCGGAGATGGTCTCTGCGACAATCAGCGTCAACCACATCAGCCCTAGCGCGAAACGGACGCCGACCATGATATTAGGCAGCGCACCAGGCAGGATCACCTGAATAAACAGGCTCCAGCCGGAGAGACCATAACTGCGCGCCATCTCAACCAGCCCGCGGTCGATGTTTCGGATGCCATGATAGGTATTCAGGTAGATCGGGAACAGTGTGCCCAGCGCCACCAGGAAGATTTTGGCGGACTCGTCGATACCGAACCAGAGGATCACCAGCGGGATCAGCGCCAGATGCGGCACATTGCGCAGCATCTGTACTGAGGTATCCAGCAATCGTTCACCGGTTTTTGAGGTGCCGGTAATCAGCCCGAGCAGCAGGCCGATAGAACCGCCGATGCTGAAGCCGATCAACGCCCGCCAGCTGCTGATTGCCAGGTGCTGCCAGAGTTCACCGCTGGCGGTCAGCTGCCAGAAGGTGGTCACAATTTTCTCCGGCGCGGGCAGAATGCGGTTCGATAACCAGCCGGTTTGCGAAGCAATCTGCCACACCACGACAAGCAGTGTGGGCAGCAGCCACGGCACCAGCGTATCAGCAAGGCGTTTTCGGGTTCTGGCCATTATCCTCTCCTCAGCCCCGGGCGACTTTTTTCTCAGGGGTAAAATCGTTGGCAACCGCTTCACCGTGCGCCTGAACCACGCGCGGCTGTGGCACCAGGGGAACCTGCAGATCAAGATGCGGGAACAGCAGTTCGCCGACACGATAAGCCTCTTCCAGATGCGGATAACCCGACAGGATAAAGGTCTCAATGCCCAGCGCTTCATACTCTTTGATGCGTGCGGCGACAGTCGGACCATCTCCGACCAGCGCTGTACCGGCACCGCTGCGCACCAGGCCAACGCCAGCCCACAGATTCGGGCTGATTTCGAGTTTGTCACGGCGACCACCGTGTAGTGCTGCCATCCGGCGCTGGCCCACAGAATCTGCTCGCTGGAACGCCGCCTGCGCTTTCGCGATGGTGGCGTCATCCACATTGGCAATCAGTCTGTCGGCGGCCTGCCAGGCCTCTTCATTGGTTTCACGCACAATCACATGCAAACGGATGCCGAAGCGGACGGTTCGTCCCTGAGCGGCCGCTTTTGCGCGCACCTGATCAATCTTCTCTTTAACCTGTTCAGGGGGTTCACCCCAGGTGAGGTAAACATCGACCTGTTCGGCGGCCAGCGCCTGAGCCGGTTCAGAAGAGCCACCAAACCAGAGCGGTGGGCGTGGCTGCTGTACCGGTTTAAACATCAGACGTGCGCCGCGTACTTTTACGTGCTTGCCTTCATAATCGACGGTTTCGCCTTCCAGCACCCGGCGCCAGACGCGGGTGAACTCCGCTGATTCAGCGTAGCGCTCACGGTGATCAAGAAACACCCCGTCGCCCGCCAGCTCTTCGGGATCGCCGCCGGTGACCAGATTGAATAGCGCGCGGCCATTGGAGAGGCGATCCAGGGTTGCGGCCTGTCGCGCCGCCTGAGTCGGTGAAATCACGCCAGGACGCAGCGCGACCAGGAACCGCAGGCGCTGAGTGACTGGGATCAGCGAGGCGGCAACCAGCCAGGCATCTTCACAGGAGCGCCCGGTTGGAATCAATACGCCGCCAAAGCCGAGACGGTCAGCAGCCTGAGCCACCTGTTGCAGATAGGCGTGATCAACGGGACGCGCCCCTTCGGCGGTACCAAGATAGTGGCCGTCGCCATGCGTCGGCAGGAACCAGAAAATGGATACGCTCATTGTTGCTCCTTACTGCGTTGCGGTATGCGGTTGCCAGAGTCGATCCTTAATCGTCACTTTTACTGGCAACAGATGATTGGCATAGAACAGGTCAGCGGTGCGCTGCTGTGCCGCTGCCGTTTCGGCACTGACCGGCGAAATCCGGGTTGGCGGTCGATGGTTGAGATAGCTGGCAATGACCGGTTCGGGCAGGCCCATCGCCTGTGCCAGTAGGGTGGTGCTCTGCTGACGCTGGCTGATTGTCAGCGCGTCGGCGGTGCTGAAGGTGTCGAGCACCTGCTGGATAAACGCACCGTGTGCTTCGGCATAACGGCGGGTGGCTAAATAGAAAGAGCCGGTCAGGTTAAGTGAACTGCCATCAATCAGGAGGCGCGAATGACCCTGCAGCAGCACCGAGGAATAGTAGGGGTCCCAGATTGCCCAGGCATCAACGTTACCCTGCTGGAAGGCAGCGCGCGCATCGGCGGGCGTCAGATAGACCGGTGTGATGTCTTTAAAGGTCAGGCCCGCCTGCTGTAAAGCGCGCAGCAATAAGTTGTGTGAACTGGAGCCTTTCTGAAAAGCGACTTTTTTCCCTTTCAGATCTGCCACCTGTTTCAGGGTGCTGCTTTTCGGCACCAGAATCACTTCTGATTTGGGTTTTGGCGGCTCCGAGCCGACATAGAGCAGATCCGCACCCGCGGCCTGCGCAAACAGCGGTGGAAGGTCACCGGTACTGCCGAGATCGATACTGTTGACGTTTAGCGCTTCCAGCATTTGTGGGCCAGCCGGGAACTCGATCCACTTAATCTGAGTATGGGGAAAACGCTTTTCGAGTAACTGATGTGATTTCGCCAGCACCATGCTGACTGAGCCTTTCTGATAGCCGATGCGGATCTCAGCCGGATCGGATTCTGCGGCCTGTGCCTGAAGGCCGGCCAGTAACAGTCCGGCCACCAGCCACTTTCCTATTCTCTGCTTCATCAATTTCTTCCTTAAACCGCTTGCGCAACGGGGTGGTGGTGACGGGTCAGCGCCAGCCAGAAGGCGCTGACGGCTTCATCCAGGCGCTGTGACAGGGAATCCTGCAGTTCGGGCTGACGGTCGTAATGATTGATCTGGTGATCCTCGGCGTAAACGCCGTGCAGAATTTCTTGCGCCTTTAATGCGTTGAGTACCGGCTTCAGGGCGTAGTCCAGCGCCAGCATGTGACCGGCACTGCCGCCGCTGGCCAGCGGCAACACGACTTTGTGTTCCAGTGCGCGTTCAGGCAGCAGATCAAGCAGGGTTTTCAGCGCGCCCGAAAACGACGCTTTATAGATAGGTGTCGCAATAATCAGGCCATCAGCTGAGGCCAGGTCGTCACGCAGGGCCAGTAGTGCGGGCGCATCAAAACGTGCATTGATCAGATCGTCAGGCTGAAAATTGTGAATATTCCAGGGAATGACTTCAATGCCCCGTGCCTCCAGCTTGTGCTGACACAGTGTCAGCAATGAGGTTGAGCGGGAGGGAAAGCGTGGGCTGCCTGCCAGCGTAATAACTCGCATCATCACTCCTTATAACTAAAAGTTATTGATTATCAAATGTTGAGAACTTATGCCTTCATACTGTCAGAGCAGGGGAGTGGGCTTAAATGATTTATCCGGCAATGCAAGTGTGAAAACTGCAAATAGAAGCCATGGCGGCAGAAAGGAGCATCCGCACTTCCGATAATTCTTAAATTAAGCGCTGGCAGCAAAACAATTCATTAAGGAGGGTGATAAGAGATGTTCAAAAAAGGCCGGCGGCGCGGAAAAAATCTCTTTCGTCTGATTGCTTAATCATTCTTAGTGAGGGTGGCGCAACGATAAAGCGAAACGGTTGATGAAAGAGCGCTTCAAAGCAGCACAGAATCAGCTCTTCTGCGACAACACCCGCCTGACATTAGGATTAATTGCAGAAAGCAAACTGTAATAAAAATGAATGAATACTGAATTTATTCACCTTTTCAGATGTTCTCTTACAGCTTTCTGAATCTGGTTACGTCTGCTTTGCAGCGCAATTTTAAATCAATGCTCAACGGTTTTAACATTGCTGCGGGCTATAGATGCACTTTTTTTAACAGTGAAAATGACATGGAACGTTGAGGTGATTTTTTTCGACTGGTCTTTTTTTGCGTAACCGGTTTAAGATAATCAGACTAAATGAAAGCCATCATAATATTAGCTATTAGCGTATTACTCTTTTCGACGTTTTGCCTTTGGTCAGGCCCTGCATCTGGCAGGTGAATCGTATTGTCTTTTTTAACAGCAGAGAATTGCCTATGTCTGACACTTTATTATCAGTTGTTATTCCAACCTACAATGTTGAAAAATATATCGTAGAATGCGTCGATTCATTATTACGTCAGGTTAAAGCACCCAATGAAATAATCATTGTGAATGATGGCTCTACTGATAGAACATTAGCCTTACTCGAACAAAATTATGCGCATCTTTCCCAGGTGAAAATAATTACCACTATGAATGCCGGTGCCGGTCATGCACGGGATATTGGCATTGCGCAGGCACAGGGTCAGTTTCTCTTTTTCTGCGATCCTGACGACGTCGTGGTTAACGGGCTGGTGGCCGAGTTGGCCATGGTGGTGGAAAATCACCCTGAAACCGACCTGTTCTGTTTTAACTCCTGCGTCTACCGTGATGGTCAGATTGACATCACATCGCCAAAGGTCAGACACGAACACTTTGGGCAGCATAAACCGCAGGACGTCTTATTGCGCCTGCTGCGTAACGGCAGCTATACATCGGCGGCATGGAGTTATGTCGTCAGTAAACGCGTTATTGAGCAGCATAAATTACGCTTTGTTAAACGCGTTCATGAAGACCACAATTTTACCCTTTCCACTTTTATGAAAAGTCAGCAGGCCTGGGTCAGTCATCAGACCTATTATAAACAGCGCATTCGCAACGGCTCACTGACCAACAGTACTAAAAGCAATGAGTTTTTCTATCAGCGCTATGATGCTTTTATGCATGCCTACAATACATTAACCAGTTCACTGGTTAAATCAGCCTGGCGCAATACGCTGGGGAAAGCCTATTTAGTGCACTCCTTTCGTCTGATGATCTATTTATCACTCTATAATCGCACCCCCGTGCCGGAATATGTACTTAATGCGATTCGCTTTATGGGGCGTAACGTTAAAACAGAAAATATTAAAGAGTGGATATTGTTCAATCGTCCTGAACTGTTTATTGCGCTGCAACATTACAAAGTAAAAAAAGAGCTCAAACACGCAGCCTGATACTGAAAAACAGCCTGATTCTGAAAAATGTGAAGCGATATTGTTTATGCCTTAGTGAAATGAGAAGGTGAGACATGCAATGTGTATAAGGTTGTTGCGTCATGGCAAAAGTACTCGATAAAAGTCTGGTTATTAATATTTTCTCGCTGCTGGCATACCGCGGCGCGTCGTTTCTGTTTCCTCTCGCAACGCTGCCCTATCTTGCCCGTGTTCTGGGCGTAGAGCAGATGGGTACGCTGGCGCTGGCAATCGCCTGCGTACTTTATTGCAGCACTATCTCTGACTGGGGATTTAATGTCTTCACGACCAAAGATATTGCTCATCATCGTGATGATAAAGAACGCGTCAGCCAGCTCTTCTGGTCAACGTTTAACGCCAAGCTGATGCTGCTGGTGGTGACCAGCGGGACGCTGCTGACCGCGACCTGGTTCAATCCCTCCTGGCATCCGCTGTTCTTTATTATCCTGGCAAACTGCACCACGCTGGTAGGCTCGCTGTTTTCATTCGGCTGGCTGATGCAGGGCTTTGAGAAGCTGGGTAAGACCGCGATGATCGCCACCTTCGGGAACTTTTGTGCGATTCCACTGACCTTTTTGCTGGTGAAATCTCCACAGGATACCTGGCTGGCTGCGCTGATCCCTGGTGCGGTTTCCATTATCAGCGCGGCGATTACGCTGAAGTTCGTGCTGGAGATGAAGGTCATTGGCCGCTACCGCTTTGAACCGCGCGAAATCAAACAGCGCATCACCGATAGCATGGATGTGTTTATCGCCATTGCCGGTGCTAACCTTTTCAATAGCGTCAATGTAGTGATCCTCGCCTCCTTTACCTCTACTTACATGGTCGGGATCTATAACGGTGCGGACCGCCTTCGTAAAGCGGCTAACTCCGTGCCTGAGCAGATCGGTAGCGCCTTCTTCCCGCGTGTCAGCCATCTGTTTGGCCGGGATAAACGGGCCGCGATTGCGGCGACACGCAAAAGCCTGTTGCTGTCGTTTTCGCTGAGCCTGTCGATTGTGATCTTCACCTGGTTTTTTGCTGATGTCGTGGTCTCAATTTTATTGGGTAAAGACTTCATCCCGTCGGCGGATGTGCTGCGCGTCTTTGTGCTCTGCTTCTTGTTTGGCAACATTGCCTATCCGGCTGGATTACAGATTCTGATCCCACATGGTCTGGCCCGCCAGCGAATGTGGGTGATGATGGCAGCTGGCGTGATTAACGTGCCGCTGTGCTGTTTTCTGGCGTGGAAGTTTGGCGCAATTGGTGCCGCGTGGTCGATGGTCGGGGCTGAAGCGTTCGTCTGTCTCGGTATTTTTGGCATCATGCAGCGTCACGGCATCCTGCGGGAATATCTGTTTCCGTCTCAGGTGAAAAACCACCCCGTAAACGATTCCGCCGCGTAAGATCAAAGCATTTTCAGATAGTTTCCTGCCTCCCTGTAGTTCGATTTACTTTTGCGCCAGAGCACTTTACCATTCTGGCGCACATTTTGCCGTGCACCGACTTTCACGATCGCTTCCGTCCTTCAGGAGAGTGCATGTTTTATCCTATCGTCCGACCGGCGCTGTTTAAACTCGACCCCGAACGCGCACACGAACTCACCTTTAAGCAACTGCGTTTTATGAACGGGACTCCGCTGGCGCTGTTTTATCGTCAGAATCTACCGTCGCGTCCGGTCACCTGTATGGGGCTGACCTTTAAGAATGCCCTGGGCCTGGCCGCGGGTCTGGACAAGAACGCCGAGTGCATTGATGCGTTTGCAGCGATGGGCTTTGGTTTTGTTGAAGTCGGCACCGTCACGCCGCGCGCCCAGCCAGGTAATGATAAGCCGCGGATGTTTCGTCTGGTGGAAGCGGGCGGGATTATCAATCGGATGGGATTTAATAATCTGGGTGTTGATCACCTGGTTGAAAACGTGCAGAAAGCGCGTTTTAAGGGCGTGCTGGGGATTAATATTGGTAAAAATAAAGATACCCCGGTCGAGCAGGGAAAAGATGATTATCTGATCTGCATGGAAAAGGTCTATGCCCACGCCGGTTATATCGCCATCAATATTTCCTCGCCTAATACGCCGGGTTTGCGTTCGCTGCAATATGGCGAAGCGCTCGACGATCTGCTCTCTTCCATCAAGCAGAAACAAAAAGAGCTGGAACAACGGCATCTGAAATATGTGCCGCTGGCCGTAAAAATCGCGCCAGATCTCTCTGAAGACGAGTTAATTCAGGTCGCGGACAGTTTAATTCGTCATCAGATTGATGGCGTGATTGCCAGCAATACCACGCTTGATCGTTCGCTGGTTAGTGGTCTTAAGTATGCCGGGGAAGCGGGTGGGTTAAGTGGACGGCCAGTGCAGTCACGCAGTACGGCGGTGATCCAGCGCCTCTCTCAGGAACTGCAGGGGCGCCTGCCAATTATTGGTGTTGGCGGGATCGATTCCCTGACGGCAGCGCGTGAAAAAATCTCCGCAGGGGCAACGCTGGTTCAGATTTATTCAGGCTTTATTTATCAGGGGCCAGGATTAATCAAAGATATCGTCACGCATCTCTAAGACAATTCTCACAATCATTGGCCGGGGGGTTTATTTATCCCCTCGGCTCGTTTATATTTTGTCCTGTTGCACGCTTTTTCAGCTTTGGTTATGTTTCTTTTTTCGCTGAATTCTGCGCGATTTTTGGTGTAGCGGTAAATACAGGGCACTCAATGAAAATTAAACCCGATGATAACTGGCGTTGGTATTTTGACAGCAGCCACGACCGAATGATGCTCGACCTGGCAGACGGTATGCTTTTTCGTTCCCGTTATTCTCGCAAAATGCTCACGCCGGATGCTTTCACTGAATCGGGTTTTTGTGTCGATGATGCTGCCCTTTATTACACCTTTGAAGAGACCTGCCGTCATTGCAAACTCAGTGGCAGCCATTGCGCTGAACTGGTGTTAAATGCGCTGGTCGCTGCACGCTTCCTCAAGCCACTGATGCCGAAAAGCTGGCATTTCGCCGCTTATGCCCCTGCAATGCAGCCCCGTACCGGTGAAATGGTACAGGTTACGCTGGCAGAAGAGGGAACTCAGGCACGTCTGCTGGTGGTTGAGAGTGGTGATAATGCGGCGCTTTGCCTGCTGGCGCAGCCGGGATTAACGCTGGCCGGGAAAAATATGGTGCTTGGCGATGCTATCAAGGTGATGAACGATCGCCTGCAGCCCTGGCATCAGGATGTGGCACCACGCTACGCCCACGCGGTCTGATTACCTCAGTTCCACATCGCCTGCCGGAATACAGCTACAGCTTAACAGTGTGCCGTCCTGACGCAGGGCGCTCTGTTTCAGCGCCTTCACTTCACCCGCGACCAGACTAAGTTTGCAACTGCCACACAGACCTGCCCGACAAGAGTAGGGGATGCGGAAACCCTGCATCTCCAGCTGATCCAATAACACCTGCTGATTATCCCCGGTAAACGTATGACCCTGAAACGTGATGGTCACGGCATCAGGCGCCTGCTGCTGTGGTTTCAACGTTTCGACCACGTCACCCGCACCATAGATACGCGGTGCATGACGTTTCAGGACAATCATTTCATCACCCACACGCACCACACCGCTGTTACGCGCGACTAAATTCAGACCGAAATCGATATCACCACTACCATCCAGAGCGGTGCGGAAAGTCTGCAGCGTGGCCAGCGGATGACCGGCAGGATGCTTAATTCCGGTCTCGGTGCTGACCGTGGTGAGCACGCATCGACTGCATGGTTTAGGCGCGTCGAAAATCACGTCGCCAATCTGAATCTCCGCCCAGCTATCTTCATCCCACGCGGCAGCGCCG
Organism: Pantoea sp. AS142; assembly: GCF_037152305.1. Taxonomy (NCBI): domain Bacteria; kingdom Pseudomonadati; phylum Pseudomonadota; class Gammaproteobacteria; order Enterobacterales; family Erwiniaceae; genus Pantoea; species Pantoea sp. AS142. Next base: position 560,496 of record NZ_JBBCMO010000001.1, read on the forward strand.
CTGACGACCAGATTCGGCCGAAACTGTTCGGCACGGACGCTGGCCGGGCAGCGCTGTTGCAGATCATGCAGCGACGCGTTGTTGATCAGCAAAAACGGAAAGCCATCGGCAAAGCTCAGCGGAATATGATTAAACGCTTTGACCCGTCGGCTGGGTTGCGGCCCGACCCAGCGCAGCTGAACTTCACGCGGGAAGAACTGGCTCAGCCATTGATTAATCGCCTGAGGGGCGATGCGCGCCGTAAAATGGTTGCCCCAGACTTCGGTGGGATGATCCTGCTCACCGAAATCGCTAAAGCGGATCAGGGAGTGACTGCCATCCGGGGCCGTCAGTAGCAGGCCATCCGGTAGAATAGCGGGTGTAAAGCGCACCATCTCCGGGTGCTGCCGTGCGGTTATAAAGGTGCCATCAGGTTCCGTCACCATGAACAGACGATCAAACGCCAGTCCGCTGTCAGTGACCAGCGCGTGTGACAACGCTAATCCCCGCATCGATTTCACTGGATGAATAAATAAGCGGGAAAGCGTGATCATGGTGTTCTCCTTGAACCCGACACGTAACACAAAAGAAGCTAACTTTATGACATAGGTCTCCGATTCGCTATAATGCGCGACAATTTTCTCAAGAGTTAAAAAGTGACGATATGAATTCTCTGTTTGCCAGCACGGCGCGTGGGCTCGAAGAGCTGTTAAAAAGTGAGCTGGACGCGCTGGGCGCTCAGGATTTGCAAGTGGTGCAGGGAGGCGTTCACTACGAAGCCGACGATCGCGTCATGTACCAAAGCCTGATGTGGAGTCGTTTAGCATCACGCATCCTGTTGCCGCTGGGAGAGTTTGGTGTCTACAGCGATCTCGATCTCTATCTGGGAGTGCAGAGCGTGGACTGGCCGACGATGTTCGGCAGCGACAAAACTTTTGTCGTGCATTTCAGCGGTACCAACGACTCGATCCGTAATAGCCAGTTTGGCGCGCTGAAGGTTAAAGATGCGATTGTGGACAGCTTTACCCGTCATAACCTCGAGCGGCCAAATGTCGATCGGGAGCAGGCGGATATCCGTATCAACGTCTGGCTGAATGACGATCGCGCCAGCATTGCACTGGATCTCAGCGGCAGTTCCCTGCATCAGCGTGGTTATCGTCAGCAAACCGGTCAGGCTCCGTTAAAAGAGACTCTGGCTGCGGCGATTGTGCTGCGCTCTGGCTGGGAGTCAACCACACCGCTGATCGACCCGATGTGTGGTTCGGGTACGCTGCTGATTGAAGCCGCGCTGATTGCTTGCGATCGTGCACCAGGCCTGCTGCGTAAGCACTGGGGCTTCACCGCCTGGAGCCAGTTTAATGCTGCGCTATGGCAGGAAGTAAAAACAGAGGCGCAGGATCGTGCCCGCATCGGCACGGCTGCCACACAGGCGCGCTTCTTTGGCTATGACAATAATGGCCGCGTGCTGGAGTGGGCGCAGGCGAATGCCCGCCGCGCTGGCGTCTTTGAACTCTTTACGTTTGCGCAGCAGGACCTGCTGAAGCTGACCAATCCGGTTGATGCGGCGGTTCACGGCACGGTGCTGAGCAATCCCCCCTACGGCGAGCGTCTGGAGAGCGAACCGGCGCTGATTGCGCTGCACAGCCAGCTTGGACGCCTTATGAAGCAGCATTTTGGCGGCTGGAATCTGTCGCTGTTCAGCGCGTCGCCAGAGCTGCTGAGTTGCCTGCAACTGCGTGCCGATCGCCAGTTTAAAGCGAAAAACGGTCCACTGGATTGCGTGCAGAAAAACTATCAGCTGGCGGTTAACAGCAGTGAAAGCGCCGGACAGATTGCGGAAGATTACGCGAATCGTCTGCGTAAAAACGTGAAGAAACTGGAGAAGTGGGCGCGTCAGGAAGGCATTGAATGCTACCGCATTTATGACGCCGATCTGCCAGACTACAACGTTGCTGTTGATCGCTATGGTGACTGGGTGATTATTCAGGAGTATGCGCCACCGAAAACCATCGATCCTAATAAAGCGCGTCAGCGCCTGTTCGATGTCATCAGCGCGACGCTGAGCGTGTTGCAACTGCCTGCTGATCGTCTGATTATGAAAACCCGTGAACGGCAGAAAGGTAAATCGCAGTATCAGAAGCTGAGCGAGAAGGGCGACTATTTCGACGTCAAAGAATTCAATGCACGTTTCTGGGTGAATCTGACCGACTATCTCGATACCGGCCTGTTCCTCGATCACCGTATTGCCCGTAAAATGCTCGGCCAGATGAGTCAGGGCAAAGATTTCCTGAACCTGTTTGCTTATACCGGCACCGCTAGTGTGCATGCTGGTCTGGGGGGCGCGCGTTCAACCACCACGGTAGATATGTCGCGTACCTATCTGGAGTGGGCGGAGCGCAACCTGCGTCTTAACGGACTGACCGGGCGTCAGCATCGTCTGATGCAGGCGGACTGCCTGAGCTGGCTACACGAGAGTGAAGAGAATTTTGACCTGATCTTTATCGATCCGCCAACCTTCTCCAACTCAAAACGTATGGAAGAGAGCTTTGACGTGCAGCGCGATCATATGATGCTGATGCGTAACCTGAAGCGCCTGCTGCGTCGCGGCGGCACCATCATGTTCTCCAATAACAAACGTGGTTTCAAAATGGACATGGATGGCCTGAAAACACTGGGCTTGCAGGCGCAGGATATTACCCAGAAAACGCAGTCGCAGGACTTCGCGCGTAACCGTCAAATTCACAACTGCTGGCTGATCACTCATGCCGGTAAGGAATAAGATTACATGTCATTAATCAGTATTCACGGCGCTTATCTCTCATTCAGCGATGCGCCGCTGCTAGACAATACCGAACTTCACATCGAAGAGAACGAACGCGTGTGTCTGGTGGGACGTAACGGTGCGGGTAAATCCACGCTGATGAAAATCATCAATGGCGAGCAGCCACTGGATGATGGTCGCATTATTTATGAAACCGATCTGGTGGTCGCGCGCCTGCAACAGGATCCGCCACGCAATATTACCGGTTCGGTGTACGACTTCGTGGCCGAGGGGGTTGAAGAGCAGGCTGAGCATCTGAAAGCCTATCACGCCATTTCCCATGTGGTAATGGAAGATCCCAGCGATAAAAATCTTAATGAGATGGCGCGTCTGCAAAGCATTCTCGACCATCAGAATTTGTGGCAGCTGGAGAGCCGTATCAATGACGTGCTGGAGCAGATTGGTCTGCAGCCCGATACCGAGCTATCGTCGCTCTCTGGTGGCTGGCTGCGTAAAGCAGCGCTAGGCCGTGCGCTGGTGAGTAACCCGCGCGTCCTGATGCTGGATGAGCCAACTAACCACCTTGACATCGAAACCATCGACTGGCTGGAAACTTTCCTGAAGAATTTCAGCGGTAGCATCGTCTTTATCTCGCATGACCGTTCGTTTATTCGCAATATGGCAACGCGCATTGTCGATCTCGACCGTGGCAAACTGGTCTCCTGGCCGGGTAACTACGATCTCTATCTGGAAGGCAAAGAGGAAGCGTTGCGTGTTGAAGAGATGCAGAACGCTGAATTTGACCGCAAACTGGCGCAGGAAGAAGTGTGGATCCGTCAGGGCATCAAAGCGCGTCGTACCCGTAACGAAGGCCGTGTGCGTGCGCTGAAAGCGCTGCGTCGTGAACATTCAGAACGTCGCGAAGTGATGGGCAAGGCCAACATGCAAGTGGGCGAAGCATCCCGCTCCGGTAAGATTGTGTTCGAGCTGGAAAATGTCGACTACGCGGTAGACGGCAAAGTGCTGGTGAAGGATTTCTCAACACAGGTTCAGCGTGGTGACAAAATTGCGCTGATCGGGCCGAACGGCTGTGGTAAAACGACCTTACTGCGCCTGATGCTTCAACAGCTGAAAGCTGACCATGGCCGCGTGCATTCCGGCACCAAACTGGAAGTCGCCTACTTTGACCAGCATCGCGCTGAACTGGATCCGGATCGCACCGTGATGGACAACCTGGCCGAAGGCAAGCAGGAAGTGCTGGTCAATGGCAAACCGCGTCACGTACTGGGCTATCTGCAGGACTTCCTGTTCCATCCCAAACGTGCCATGACGCCGGTGCGCGCCCTTTCAGGTGGTGAACGCAACCGTCTGCTGCTGGCGCGTCTGTTCCTGCGTCCCAGCAATCTGATGATTCTGGATGAACCAACCAACGACCTTGACGTCGAAACGCTGGAACTGCTGGAAGAGCTGATTGATGGTTATCAGGGCACCGTCTTACTGGTGAGCCACGATCGTCAGTTCGTCGACAATACCGTCACTGAGTGCTGGATTTTTGAAGGCAATGGTGAAATCGGAACCTTTGTTGGCGGGTATCATGATGCTCAGCAGCAGCGTGCCGCCTACCGGCAGCACAAATCTGCTTCACCGGTGAAAGCGACTGGCCACACGTCTAAGCCCGCAGCAGAAAAGGGTGATGCGAAGCGTAGCGTGAATAAGCTCAGTTACAATCTGGCGCGTGAGCTGGAACAGTTGCCGCAAAAGCTGGAGCAGCTGGAAGCGCGTATCGGTGAACTGCAGGCGAAAATGAGTCACCCAGACTTTTTCAGTCAGGCACACGATCAGACGCAACCGGTGCTGGATAATCTGGCTCAGGCTGAACAGGAGCTGGAAACGGCTTTTGCGCGCTGGGAAGAGCTTGAGTCACTAAAAAACGGCGCGTAGGGCAGGGCTAACAGATGTGTTCAGCAGTGAAAAGTAACGCGTGGATGCTCTGTCCACAATGCGATTTAATGATTAAGCTGCCGGACATACCCGTTGGCAGCCGTGCTTCATGCCCGCGCTGCCACACTTCTCTGACGGCCAACTGGCACGAACCGCGTAAACGACCGACGGGCTATGCGCTGGCGGCTCTGTTTATGCTGCTACTGGCGAATCTGTTTCCTTTTATCTCAATGAAGGTGGCGGGGCTGACCAGCCAGATAACGCTGGCGCAGATTCCACAGGTAATGGTGACGGAAGATTACAGCAGCCTGGCGACGCTGTTTCTGCTATTTGTACAGGCGGTTCCGGCCTTCTGCATGATAACCATTATCCTGCTGGTCAATCCGATACCCTTGCCAGCCCGGCTCAGAATCGGTCTGGCACGCATTCTGTTTCAGTTGCGTAACTGGGGCATGTCAGAAATTTTTATGGCGGGTGTGCTGGTCAGTTTCGTTAAGCTGATGGCCTATGGCGAGATCGGACTGGAGACCAGCTTCTGGCCTTGGGTGCTATTCTGTCTGCTGCAGTTGCGGGCCTTTCAGTGCGTTGACCGACGGGGCTTGTGGGACAGCCTGTCACCCCGACCTGCGATACCCCATCCGCCCGAAGTGGGCATCAGTGGTTTAGAGCAGGGCCTGCGCGCCTGTCCTTGCTGTACCGTCATTCTGCCCGAAGCCGAGCATCAGTGTCCCCGCTGCGGCGTCACGGCCCAGGCACGGCGTAAACACAGCCTGCAGTGGACGCTGGCGCTGTTAATGACCTCGGTGTTGCTTTATATCCCGGCTAACCTGATGCCCATCATGGTGACTGAAACGCTCGGCACAGCTTATCCCTCCAACATTATGGCGGGGGTGATTTTGCTGTGGGGCGACGGTTCCTATCCGGTGGCGCTGGTGATCTTTATCGCCAGTATCATGGTGCCTACGCTGAAAATGCTGGCGATTGGCTGGCTTTGCTGGGATGCCAGCGGACGCGGACAACGAGACAGCCACAGGATGCACAAAATTTATGAAGTGGTCGAATTTGTTGGACGCTGGTCAATGATCGACGTATTTGTGATTGCCGTGCTCTCTGCGCTGGTGCGTATGGGGCAATTAATGAATGTTTATCCCGCGTGGGGGGCAGTATTGTTTGCGATGGTGGTGATTATCACCATGATTGCTGCCATGACCTTTGACCCGCGATTAACCTGGGATCGTGTACGCGAAAACAAGATGAAGGAGTCGCGCCTTGACGGAAACTAACCACGGCCATGCAAAAGTGGAACAGATTAAGCGCTGGTCGCCGGTCTGGATTGTCCCCATCGTTACGCTGTTGATTGGCGGATGGATCCTCTTTTACCACTTCAGCCATCAGGGGCCAGAAGTCACCTTAATCACCGAAAACGCCGAAGGCATTGTTGCGGGTAAAACCACGATTAAAAGCCGCAGCGTGGATGTGGGTGTGGTGGAGAGCGCGGTGTTAAGCGACGATCTTCACCATGTGGAAATTAAAGCGCGCCTGAACGCAGGCATGGAAAAACTGTTGCACAGCGACAGCGTTTTCTGGGTAGTGAAGCCGCAGGTGGGCCGCGAAGGGATCAGCGGTCTTGGCACCCTGCTGTCAGGAGCCTATATCGAACTGCAGCCCGGTTCCAAAAAACAGCCACCTGAGCAATTTAAATTGCTGGATGCACCGCCGTTAGCGCCACCGGACGCCAAAGGTATTCGTATCGTGCTGGACAGCAAGAAAGCGGGTCAGCTCAATCCGGGTGATCCGGTGCTGTTTCGCGGTTATCGTGTCGGTACGGTCGAGACCAGTGTGTTTGATACCGATAAACGCATGATGACCTATCAGCTGTTTGTCGCCGCGCCTTACGATCGCCTGATTACTACCAACGTACGCTTCTGGAAGGATAGCGGCATTGCTGTGGATATGTCCGCCTCAGGAATGCGGGTGGAGATGGGATCGCTGACCACGCTGTTCAGTGGCGGCGTTAGCTTTGATGTGCCGGATGGCTGGATGCTGGGTCAGCCTGCGAAAAATCAGTCTGACTATCATTTGTTTGACGATCAGCGCAGCATTCAGGACTCGCTCTATACCAACCATATCGATTATGTGATGTTCTTCTCCGACTCGATCCGTGGCCTGCAGGCGGGGGCGCCGGTAGAATTCCGTGGCATTCGTCTGGGTACCGTATCAGAAGCGCCATTAATGAAAGCCGGTCTGGACCAGGCGCTGAATAATGATTATCGCGTGCCGGTGCTGATCCGCATTGAGCCGGATCGCTTTGTCAGCCGACTGGGCGAGAACTTCGATCTGGAGCAGCATCTGCAGGATGGTAAAAAACGTGGCCTGCGTGCGACGTTGAAAACCGGCAACCTGCTGTCGGGCGCACTCTATGTCGATCTCGACTTCTATGACAATGCGCAGGCATACAAAGGCCCTGAGAAAGTTTCTGGCTATGAAGTTATCCCAACGGTCAGTGGTGGCCTGAGCCAGATTCAGCAGAAGCTGATGGCGGCGCTGGATAAGATCAACAGTCTGCCATTGAATGGCATGGTCAATGAAGCGACAGGTACGTTGAAAGAGAGCCAGAAAACGATGCGTGACCTGCAGCGTACCATCGACAATATCAACAAAGTTACCGCCAGTCCGGCCATGAAAACCTTGCCGGAAGACTTGCAGCAAACATTGCGCGAACTGAACCGCAGCATGAAAGGCCTGCAACCAGGTTCACCTGCGTACAGCAAGCTGGTAGGAGATATGCAGCGACTGGATCAGGTACTGCGTGAACTTCAGCCGGTGTTGAGAACGCTTAATACCAAGAGCAATGCGCTGGTATTTGAGGCGAAACCGGGACAGGATCCCCAGCCGAAGAGGGCGAAACAGTGAATAAAGGATTGATACTTTGTGCCGCGCTGGTCTTGAGTGCGTGCAGTAGCAGTGTTGACAATACATGGTATCAGCTGCCCTCCGGGGCGGCTTCCATGCAGGTCAGTAGCAGCCAGCTGAATGAACCGCAACCGATGTTGTGGGTGCAGCAGGTGACGGTTCCCGATTATCTGGCAGGCAATGGGCTGGTTTACCAGACCAGCGATGTTAAATATGTCATCGCCGCGAATAATCTCTGGGCCAGCCCGCTTGATCAGCAGCTGCAGCAAACACTGATTACTAACCTCGGGAAGGCGCTGCCAGGTCGGCTGGTGGCAGGATCACCTTTAGGCGCGCAGCACGACACGCTGAATGTGACCGTCACAGGGTTCCAGGGACGCTATGATGGCAAAGCGATTATCAGTGGTGAATGGACGCTGGAACATCAGGGACGGCTAACCAAACAGGCGTTTAACCTGGTACTACCGCAGACCGAAGATGGCTACGATGCAATGGTTAGAACGCTGGCGACGGGCTGGCAACAGACGGCACAGAAGATTGCCAATAGTGTGGTTGCGTTAAATTAAGATTAATGTGAATAAATAAGCTAAGCCCCGAATGCATGTCGTCCTTTTTCGACATCGCTCAGGGGCTTTTTTATTAGCTTAATCAGAAAGATAGTGTTGCCGCATGCATCACAAAACGTCTTTATTTCTACCTGCTGAGGTCACATTTATGACACTGGTATGAAGATTGGGCATTGATCTTTGGGTGCGCAGGAGGTAGAACATAAGGGTGGTTGAACATTAATTCACCACTTTTCTTTCCACCAGATTCCACAGACCTTACATGAGGGATACGGAGTATGAAGAGACAGAAACGAGACCGACTCGAACGCGCCCATTCACGTGGTTATCAGGCAGGCATTACTGGACGCTCAAAAGAGATGTGTCCGTATCAGTTGATTGACGCTAAGTCTCACTGGTTGGGAGGTTGGCGACAAGCCATGGAGGACAGATCGGTAGCTGCATAACCGGATGTCACTGAAAAGGGAATATAACCTCCGCCATGCGCGGAGGTTTTTGTTTGCAGCGGAAAAACTTAGAAAGCGGCAGTATCTTTAAACAGGCCGACTTTAAGATCGCTGGCGGTGTAGATCAGATTACCGTCAACCAGCACTTCACCATCTGCCACGCCCATGACCAGTTTACGGTTGATCACGCGTTTAAAGTGAATGCGGTAAGTGACTTTCTTCGCTTCAGGCAGGACCTGGCCGGTAAATTTCACTTCACCCACACCCAGCGCACGACCTTTACCTTCGCCGCCCAGCCAGCCCAGATAGAAACCGACCAGTTGCCACATGGCATCCAGGCCCAAACAACCAGGCATCACCGGATCGCCAATAAAGTGACAGCCGAAGAACCAGAGATCAGGATTGATATCCAGCTCCGCTTCAACAAAACCTTTGTCATATTTGCCGCCGTCTTCGGTCATTTTGACCACGCGGTCCATCATCAGCATGTTGCCAGATGGAAGCGGCGGACCATTTTCGCCAAACAGTTCACCACGACCCGACAGAATCAGGTCTTCTTTGGTATAGGATTCGCGTTTATCTACCATGTTTTCAATAAGCCTTGTTTTAGTGAATCACGAATATTAGCGAACAGTTGTACGCTGAGCAAATTGGATTAACGGTGGTTGAACCAGTTAAGCCAGCGCAGCGCCCAGGGACGTTGCGGTATGTCCGGCTGGTTGAACAGGCTAATGCGTTCCTGGATGGTATTCAGCAGGCAATCGCCCTGACCATCCTCGGTACTCCAGATTTTACCGGTCAGCAGCGGTAGCGCTTCATCGGCACGGTCAATGGCCCAGATATGGAAGCGGCCCTGTTCAACCGCACTGACAACGGCCTGATTAAGACTGAGATGACGCACATTGCAGGCGGGAATAATCACACCCTGCTGACCTGTCAATTCTCGCTGATGGCAAATATCAAAGAAGCCTTCGATCTTCTCATTCAGCCCGCCTACCGGTTGTACGTTACCGAACTGATCGACCGATCCGGTCACGGCTATTTGCTGGTTGATCGGTTGAGTGGCCAGCGCGCTGATTAAGGCGCAGAGTTCAGCCAGCGAGGCGCTGTCACCATCAACTTCGGAATAAGATTGCTCAAAGACCATTGAGGCTGAGAAGGGCAGTTGCTGATCGAGTTCCAGCTCTGCAATCAGGTAAGCCTGCATAATCATCATACCTTTGGCATGAATATTACCGCCCAGCTCCGCTTTGCGCTCAATATCCATGAACTCACCATCGCCGGGATGGACCACACAGGTAATACGCGAAGGATCGCCCCAGGCACGGGGATGGCCAGGATATTCCACGACCGACAGACCGTTAATCTGACCGACCACTTCGCCTTCGGTTTCAATCAAAATCTGTCGCAGCAGGATCTCGTCACGCATCCGCTCATTGAGATAATTCTCGCGCCACAATCGTGCTTCCAGCGCATCACGCAGCGCTTCAGCATTCAGTTCATCACCCATCAGGGTCGACTCGCGCATCTGGCGCTGCAGCCAGCGCGGGCAAAGTGGCAGGGTATCCTGATCGCCGCTGTAGCGGACACCTTCCTTGATCAGCTCTGGCCAGAAGTCCGATTCCGGCAAGGGGAGACCTGCCTGTTGCGCCAGTTCAGCGTTCCAGCGACACCAGGCAAGCATGTCATCTTCATCCAGAATCTGAATGTTCTCTTCAAATTCAGTATAGATGGCCATTTCGTGCGCTTCAGGGTCAAGTTCCTGGAAGTCTGCCAGCGCTTCCCGATCGCCACACAGGACCAGGTTAAGGCTGAGCGGCAAAGGAGGAATCGAGACTGGTAGCGGCCGGCATTCATCCTGGGATATCCATTCAATATAGCCTTGCTCAATACACTTCCTGAGGCGCAACCAGAGAATCGGCTGCGTCATCAGGCTACGCAGTGACAGCACCATCGTGCCGCCATTAGCGCGATGGATCAGGCCAGGTTCCAGCTGGATTCTGTCTTTATACTGACGCACGCAGCCAAACAACTGCTCCATCTCAATCCACTCAGCAAAGTGAATACCCCCTTGACTGGTGAACGGGCGTTGAGGATCAGAGGGGGGCTGAAGCGTGACGTTATCAGCCATGATATGGTAATCACCGCCGTACAGAGTGGTACTGTCAGCCATGACCCGCTGCGCGGCCTGGGCAATAAATGCCAGATAATCGCGATTCTCCTGGCTACGAACCAGCAGTAACGGGAAACCTTGCGTCTGGTGGTGTAAATGCGCCAGTGCATTCAGCAACCGGGGCTGTACCGTTGCCAGAGCATCAGTTTCTTCATCAGCAATTCGGGAGAAAACGGATTGGTATTGCGCGCTATCTGGCTGTAAGGTCTGCCACGTAAGTTGAGTGCTGGTCAAAATAATCGCATTTGTCTTTTTAAGAAAAGCGAGATTATACAGGATTCACCCTTGTTAAGCACTGCAGACTTCCTGTTGAAGATGTGATGATGACAGCATGTTTTTCGTTGCTGCATCCGGGAAAAAAGCTGTTATTCTTAGTTCGTTACGTGATCACGATGAGATTCCGATGAAATACCAGCAACTCGAAAATCTTGAATGTGGATGGAAGTGGAAATACCTGGTGAAAAAACATCGGGAAGGTGAACTGATCACCCGTCACCTTGAGTTAAGCGCGGCGCAGGCAGCAGTAGAGAAGCTGCTGGAGATGGAAAATAATCCGGTCACGGTCAATGAATGGATTGCTGAGCATATCCATTCTGATCTTGATAACCGACTGAAACAGACCATTCGTGCTCGTCGAAAACGCCATTTCAACGCGGAACATCAGCATACCCGTAAAAAATCGATAGACCTGGAATATCTTGTCTGGCAGCGACTGGCAGGTCTGGCACAACGGCGCGGCTGCACGCTCTCTGAAACGATTGTACAGCTGATAGAAGATGCAGAACGCAAAGAGAAATATGCCACTCAAATGTCAAGTCTGAAGCAGGATTTGCAGGCGATTCTGGGTAAATCGGGTTCAGAAAGCGAATAAACAGGCAGGGAAGTCATAGTCTGTATGCTTTAGACCGAAATTTATTACTGGCATAAAAAAAACCCCGCATTAGCGGGGTTCTTTATTACGTATAAACTTAAGCTTGTGGCTGAGTTACAACGTCTTTGATACCTTTAACGTCGATTTCTACGCGACGGTCCGGTGCCAGGCAGTCGATCAGGGCATTGCGGCCTTTCACGCTGTCACAGGTGTTGCCGGTAACTGGGTTAGATTCACCCATGCCACGTGCAGAGATCTTATTAGAAGGGATACCTTTAGAGACCAGGTAATCTACAACTGACTGGGCACGTTTCTCAGACAGTTTCTGGTTGTACTGCTCTGAACCGATGCGATCGGTGAAGCCCAGTACGACAACGGAACCATCTTTAGGATCCATTGAGCTCAGCTGGCTGTACAGCTGATCCAGAGCCTGCTGACCTTCTGGCTTCAGGGTAGACTTGTTGAAGGTGAACAGAACGTCAGACTTCAGAGTGAAACGCTTGGTTTCAACAACTGGAGCTGGTGCTGGAGCCGGAGCCGGAGCCGGAGCAGCGACGTCATCCTGACCGAAGCGGTATGAAACGCCTACGCTCAGCATGCCATTGTCTGGACGGGTACCAACGGTCTGTGCATCGCCGATGTTGTTAACCCACTGGTAATCCAGACGGGTAGCCCAGTTTTTGGTCAGCGCATATTCAACACCAACAGCAGCCAGCGGAGATACGCCGGTGTCGTGGTCGCTGATGCGGCCATTAGTTGGGTTAGTCTGCGTTGCATCTGCGCGCCATACCATGCCGCCCAGACGAGTATATACGTCCAGATCGTCGTAGATTGGGTAGCTCAGTTTAGCGGCCAGCTGAACGCCCTGTGCTTTGAATGCGCCGTTTGTCACAGTACCTTTGTTAGGCATGCGGCCCAGCCAGTCATAGCCCAGCTCGAAGCCCAGGTATGGGTTTGCCTGATAGCCAACGAACGCACCTGCGCCTAGCTGACTTTCATGAGTTGGACCGTTGTTGTTCTCGTAACCGTTACCGTAGTAACCAGTGTCGTGATACTGAGACCAGCCCAGTTTAGCACCGGTGTACCAGGTGTCATCTTTCGGAGCGGCCTGCGCTACGGTAGCGAAGCCAGCCAGTGCCACTGCAATTGCGATAGCTGTCTTTTTCATTTTGCGCCTCGTTATCATCCAAATAGGCAATGAGCAAAAAGGTTGCTCTTGGTTTAAATCCTTCGCCGGGTCAAAATGCTCGCTTATGACTCTACCGCAAAAAACGGAGGTTATTGAGCACCCTGGCGAGATAAAGTCTACAACGAGATTGGAAACTTACAAGTATGATGTGAGGCGCTTGTGTAAAAAAACAGAGATTTATACACAATTTCTAACAATTAACCTGGTAGTATTGTCGTGTCAAAAAGCCCGAAAAACCGGCTAAACCATTGTCAACACTCGAACTAACAGAATCAGTGGCTTAGCGACGACAGATAAGAAAAATAGCTTGGGAAACTTCTGATTTTTACTTAATGAAACAAATCCGACTGAATTTTTATCGCAGTTTGCGGTCTGAGAGGCGCTTCTGATGTCCCACTTGCACGTAAAATCAAACCCAGCGCTTCACCTTCAGCCGCCGCAATTTCAAGTTGACGTCGCTCATCTTCATTAAGATCGTAGGGAATCCATGCCAGAACAACACTGTAATTTCCCGTACGTAACGCCTTGACCATTGCTTCAACCGCATTCAGACGTTCAGAATCGGCGATATGCATACTTTTATCCAGCGGTAATCCCGATTCCTGCAGCCAGGTACGATTAAGTTTATGTGCCGGTGTTAACCACAACTGCCAGCGTGATTGTAGACTCAGCTGCTGTAATAACGGTAACAGCAACATTTGCATCATTCCAGGCTGTTCGCTGTAGCGTAACTCAGTAATTCCACCGCCCTGAGAGGCCGGAATGGAAGCTGACGCGTAATGATGAGCATAGCGTGCATTATTAGGATGTTGTGTTCGCATAAGTTAATCACCCGCAGTGGACTGTATGAATGTACAGTACTGTCATCCTGGATAAAGATCAACCCAAATTTCTGAAAACGTCTCGCAAAAACGCGACAAGATTAGTTGAAGCGTTATTTATTCATTGAACCCGCTGACGCTTTTTTCTATCTTCTAATTACCTGATACCCAAGGTAATTTACGAGATATTTCTTACATGGAGGTGGTGCAATGAAAAAGGTGAATCCGGTTGTAGAGCGCTCCAGAGCGCGCCTGGCCCCATTGGGAACGATCGAGTCTCGCACCCAATTTGGTGGATATGCCCTGGCTGTTGAAAGCGTAGTTTTTGCCTTAATTAATAAAGATGAACTTTACCTGCGTGCCAGTGAACCCCTGCGGGAATACATTACAGATCGTCCTCTGCAACCCCTGATTTTTCGCAAGCGGGGCAAACTGGTGAGTCTCAATTACTTTCGGGTCGATGAGGCATTATGGCGCGATTCTGACCATCTGCTGGCGCTCTCAGCTGCCTCTTTAGAAACGGCGCAACTGGAGCAGCAGGACAGGCACTCTTCTCCGCGGTTAAAAGATCTGCCAAATCTCAGTGTACGCATGGAGATGATGCTGTATGAGGCGGGTGTGATGAGCGTCAATCATCTCTATCAGATTGGGGCCAAACAGTGCTGGCTTAAGTTAAAAGCGATCAACCAGCACGTTGGTTTTCAGACCTTGCTTGCGCTGCAGGGAGCGATTACGGGCCATCATGCCGCCGCGTTGCCGCAGGCAACCCGGGCCGAGCTGAATGCATGGTTTCAGCGTACTCTCTTATCAAATCCTGATCGCAGAAGCGGTGAAGGCTAGTCGGTAATTAGCGTGCGGCGAAGGCGAGCGACATCGGGCATTAATGCCACCAGCAGACCGAGTTGCTGAAGCACCAGCGGCGCACGCGTATCCGCATCTGCGGTCAGCTGGCTGATTCGCTGAGCCAGTTGATGGCGCATCGTTTCAACATGATCATCGCTGACAATCTCTGTCTGGAGCACATCCTCAACATAGCACACCGTATCATCCAGCAGTGCCAGCAGTTCTGGCGCGGTAACTTTATCGCGGTGGGCGCCCAGCGCAGAAATGTAGCTCAGAAATGAGTGGTTGGAGCACAGCAACTGAAAAGCTGAATCGCGCAGCATCTGGCTGGTGCGGATTTCACTGCTGATGTTTGATACCACCGACGCCAGTTCAGCATCCGCATTATGCGCATCACGGCGTGCAATACGATAGCCGAGACGATTATCTTTACCCTGATGATATTGCTCCATGATTGCGTCAAGATAGCGACAATTCGCTTTTAGCGTGCGCTCTGCCACTGCCGGTAACTGACGAAAGCGCCAGTCAGGCCAGATAAACGCGACAGCAAGCCAGGCCAACCCACAGCCGAGTAAGGTATCGACTACTCGCGGTAAGGCGACCTCAAATCCTTCACCTAGCAGGTTAAAGCAGAGCAGCACCAGCAGGGTGATAAACAGTGTGGCCTGAGCATACTGCACCTGCCTGAAAGCGAAGAAGAGTACGCCACTGATAACAATAAGGATTAACTGACCTTCAATCGAGGGCACCAGCCATAAAACGGGCAGACCAATCGCAATCCCCGCCAGTGTCCCGCCGATGCGCAAGGCCAGTCGTCGCTGCGTTGCGTTGTAGTTAGGCTGGCAGACAAACAGGCTGGTTAGCAAAATCCAGTAACCTCGCTCCAGTCCGGTTATCTGAATAAAACCGTATCCAATGCAGAGCACCACTGACATGCGAACAGCATGCCGGAACAGCGCTGATGCGGGAGAGAGGTGGCGGCTGAAGCGCAGCCGGATATCACTCCAGCCACTTAATCCTTCGCGCGACAGTAGATTGTCACTGTGCTGAGGATCTTCACCGGCCAGCGTCTGTTCCGATTCAATCGAAGCTAGCTGTGCGTCAATAGCGCGAAGGTTGCGCAACAGCCAGAACAGTGCGCGGGTATGTGTAGCATCGGGTTCATGCTGCTCCAGACGTTCAATCGCATTCTGTAATCGTTCAAATGCCCGCTCAAAGCGGTTGTCATGTCCCCATCTTTCACGCATCAGAATGCAATGTGCCAGTTGGCGACAGGCCTGAGCCTGCATATTCAGCAGGCGCTGAAAGCGAAACAGAATTTCGTTATAGCGCCAGTCGCCTCGTAGCAGATGATATTGCAGATGGGAAGAGCTGGCCCGTTCATGAATATCCTGCGCCACGAAGTAATAGTGAAGACTACGGCGTGTCCCGCGCGACCCGCGATCGCCGCGCAGACGACTTTGCACAGTGGTTTTGGTCAGATTCAACTGCGCCACTAACTGGCTGTTGACCATCGCCGCATCGATAAACGCGGCATCATCCTGCTCGCCAGCATCCGGATCGAACAGATTTGCCTTGGCATCAAGGTAACGCGCTAGTTGTGAAAAACTGCCGGCCATATGTTCCTGCACCGGTCGCACCGGAAACATCAGATGACCCAGTAATGTCAGCAGGTTGTACCACAGCGCGCCGAGCAGCAGCAGCAGCGGCTGCATATACCACTGACTAAATAGCCCGATGCCAAGCATGGTATAGACTGCAATCAGCAGAGCACCAAAGGCGATAGTGGCGTAGCGCTGGCCAAGGGCACCCAGCAGAATAAAGCCCCAGGTCGAGAGCGCCAGGCCGATAATAAAGGCGAACGGATAAGGAAACAGTAACTCTACTGAAACCGAAGCGATGCAGAAGCAGAGTAAGGTAATCAGCAGATTTTTCAGACGACCGGCCAGGCGATCATCGAGATCGGCCAGCGCAGCAGCGACCACTCCCAGTGTGAGAGGAATCGTCCACTCAATCTGATGAAGCCACCAGGGTATTGCGGCGCAACCACTCAGCGCAAACAGGATCCTCAGCAAATAACGCCAGGTACTGTTAAACAGATATTTCCGCCAGCCTGGCACGGCATCGGACATCATATTAATAGCGACGGGCATTGGCTTCGCGCGCTGCACGCGCCTCTTCCACGGACACAACCCTGCGTCCAACGGGCCAGAGCGCGATGGCGGCGATCTTAAAGTTAGCAATCCCTACCGGGATGCCGATGATACTGATGCACTGCACAATTCCCACGGAAATATGCGAAAGGCAGAGCCACCAGCCGAAGAAAATCAGCCAGAAAATATTCAGAAAGGTCCCGCCAGTGTTCAGAATATGACTCTTACTTTCCGGACGCAGCACATCAACATGTACCGCCTCGTTGCCAAACGGCAGCAGCGAGAGTTTAGTGATTTCCCAACAGGAGCGGGTCAGCGGCAGGGTAAAAATCAGCACGATGCTGATTAACGTGGCAAACAGCCAGCTCAGGGTGGTAAAAAACCCGCCCAGAACAAAATTGAGAATATTTAAAACGGTGCGCATGATCTTCTTTTCCTTTTGCATTCCGCAAGATGTGACGCCAAGTTTAGCCTGTTTTAAGGCTGGAGCGCCAAGGGTCTGACAGGTAAACTCCCCCTAATCCTATTCTCTGACGTTGGTGTCGGCGTGGAACTGAAAGCAACCTCAATGGGCAAGCGGCTTGCCCGCCATCCTTATAATCGTGTCCGTCTGATGGCGGCGGGTGTCGAAGTCAGTGGCGATAAGCATGAATATCTGATCCCCTTTAACCAGTTACTGGATATCACCTGTAAGCGCGGGCTGGTGTGGGGCGAGCTGGAATTTTTGCTGGCCGATGAAAAAGTGGTCCGGCTACACGGGACGGAATGGCAGGAAACGCAACGCTTTCACCACTATCTGTTGCAGGCCTGGCAGAGCTGGAGTCTGGAGATGAGCGTGGTGTGCTGCGAGGTGCTCCAGACGGTATGTGATGAAATTGAAGCGTTTAGCGCACAGGATCGCTGGCTGAACCTTCATGAGTTGCAGGCGCTGAAAACTAAAATTCGTAAACAGTTCGATGCGTTGCCGATGCCGCTCTCCCGCTTAAAAGATTTCACTGACTGCCGTGATAATTGGGCTTTTTGTCAGCACTGGCTGGAGCAGGGCGAGTCAGCCTTACGGCAGCGTAACCGCGACTGGACTGCCGCCATGCTAACCCGCTATCAGGCCTTCTTTGCCAGCGTCGAGAGCACGCCACTTAATCAATCGCAATGTGAGGCGGTGGTCAATGGCGAGAATTCTCTGCTGGTGCTGGCAGGTGCCGGTAGCGGTAAAACTTCGGTGCTGGTGGCCCGGGCAGGCTGGTTAATGCAGCGCAAGCTGGCCAGCGCCGATCAAATCCTGTTGCTGGCCTTTGGCCGCCAGGCTGCTGATGAGATGAACATACGTATTCAGTCACGGCTTTCCGCTGCTGACATCCAGGCGCGGACCTTCCATTCTCTGGCTCTGCATATCATCCGTGAAGGCAGTAATAAACAGACGGTTATTAGCAAACTAGAAAATGATGGTGATGCGCGCCGCACATTACTGATCCAGCAGTGGCGGCAGCAGTGCCGTGAAAAGAAGGCGATGGCAAACGGCTGGCGTCAGTGGCTTCGTGACGAACTTGAGTGGGAAGTGCCGGATGGGCCATTCTGGGATGATGACAGCCTGGCAAACCGGCTGGCGTCACGACTGGAGCGCTGGCTCGGTCTGATGCGTATGCATGGCGGCGCACAGGCGGCAATGATCGCGGATGTGCCCGAAGAGGTCCGGGACCTGTTCAGTAAACGTATCAAACTGATGGCACCTTTGCTGAAAGCATGGAAAAGCGCATTAAAAGAGGAGGGCGCAGTCGATTTTTCGGGGCTGATTCACCAGGCGATCGCCATTCTGGAGAAAGGGCGGTTTATCAGTCCGTGGAAACATATTCTGGTAGATGAGTTCCAGGATATTTCGCCTCAACGAGCCGCGTTACTTTGCGCATTACGCCAGCAGAATAAGCGCACCGCGCTATTTGCGGTTGGCGATGACTGGCAGGCTATCTACCGCTTCAGTGGTGCAGAGATGATGCTGACGACGTCATTCCATCACTATTTTGGTGAGGGCGACCGTTGTGTGCTGGACACAACCTACCGTTTTAACGATCGCATCGGCGACATTGCCAACCGATTTATACAACAGAATCCGCAGCAGCTGGCAAAACCGCTTAACAGCATTACCAAAGGCAATAAAAAGTCGATTTCGCTGCTGGCTCAGGAGCAACTGGAAGCCTTGCTGAACAAACTCAGCGGTTACGCGAAGCCTGATGAGCGAATTCTACTGCTGGCGCGTTATCACTATCTGCGGCCGGATTTACTGGATAAAGCCAGAACCCGCTGGCCGAAGCTCAATCTGGAATTTACGACGATTCATGCCAGCAAAGGTCAGCAGGCAGATTACGTCATTCTGCTGGGATTACAGCAGGGTAAAGAGGGTTTCCCGGCAGAGGCGCGCGAGTCGATTATTGAACAGGGCTTATTACCGCAGCCAGAAGCGTTCCCTGATGCAGAAGAGCGCCGTCTGGCCTATGTAGCACTGACGCGCGCGCGTCAGCAGGTTTTTCTGATGTTCGATAAGGCAGCGCCGTCACCGTTTGTCGATCACTTCCGCGAGCTGGGTGTGCCGGTGCTGCGTAAAGCCTGAGTTACTTCAGACGAGCGGCCAGATAACGCTGATAGTCCGGGATCATAATCTCAACGCTTTGCGCAAACAGTGGCGACTGAATGATAAAGTCAGCCGTGGAGCGGTTAGTGGCTACCGGGATATTCCATACGGTAGCCAGACGCAGCAAAGCTTTGACATCCGGATCGTGCGGTACTGCGTTGAGCGGATCCCAGAAAAAAATCAGTGCATCGATCTTCCCTTCCGAAATCAGCGCACCCACCTGCTGATCGCCACCCATCGGGCCGCTCAGCATGGCTGTCACATTCAGACCGGTATCACGATTGATCAGATTCCCGGTAGTGCCGGTGGCATAGAGGATGTGCGATTCCAGTGCGGGCTGGTTCTGTTTAACCCAGTCAAGCAGGGCGGCTTTGCAGTGGTCGTGGGCGACCAGTGCGATATGTTTTGTGGTGCCGAGGGTACGAACAGTCTGTTCCATAAAGGCGTCCTGGTAAAGCTCATGCGCAAGAAGAGAGAGCTCGAGTGTACCTCTGGCCTTTCGACGCTATCAACTCGTACGTAGCATTTTGACCAGCGTCAGTAGCTGCTGGCGTGTAGCTTCATCGAAGCGGTGAAACCAGCGGTGCAGTGAGGGCTGTTCGGCCTGAGTTGTCCAGTCCAGATCGGCGGTAAGCCGAACAGAAGAGGGCGTAGCAGAAGCAGAATTTGCAAACCGGGGCACAGAGGCAGTCTGGTGGGTGCGATTATAATTCAGCATCGCTTTTTCCATATCCGTGGTCGTGGTGTCCGGCAAGTGGTCGCGCACGCTGGTAATCTCGTTGCCCTTTTCATCCACCAGCTGAAAGTTCAGGCTGCGATCAAAATGATAACGCTCGCGTTTTGTCTCCAGCGCAGGTAAGCGAATGGTGATGGTTTTGGCCACAGCGGTGAAGGTGACGATCATCGGTACCGACTGATAATAAATGACACTCTCATTCTGTTCCTTGCGCCGCTGCTCTACCCGAAACAGAAACTGATGCTGCCCGTGGTCCAGCTCTAAACTATCCGCTCCTTTGAGAAGTGAGCCTGAAATTTTTCGACCATCCAGCACCAGCAAATCGATCTGAGGATCGAGCTTTAATGTGATGGCAGAACAGGACGCCGAAACGAGGAGGGTAAGTAACCCCGTTACAGCCAGCGACAGCTTCATTTCAACTCCGGTAACTGAAGACACAACGGATGGTGTGTAGCAAATTCTTACATTATGGCAGTTAATTTACATTTAAACATATTTATTCGTGCACGGGTTCAATTAATTTCGCTGAGGGCTTACCCGCTAAAGGGTACGCCAATCTACACTCAACACTGGCCTGAAAGGAGATAAACATGAACGATCAGACAATTCGTGAGGTGCTGACGCGCACCCAACGTATCGCCTTAGTCGGGGCAAGTGATCGCCCCGAACGTCCCAGTTACGGTGTGATGAAATATCTGCTCGACCAGGGGTATGACGTGATCCCGGTCAGCCCGAAACTGGCAGGAAAAACGCTGCTGGGGCAGCAGGTTTTTACCAGCCTGGCGGACGTGCCTGGCAAAATTGACATGGTGGATGTCTTTCGCAATTCTCAAGCCGCCTGGGATGTGGCCCAGGAGGCGATCGCCGTGGGGGCAAAAACATTATGGCTGCAACTGGGTGTGATTAATGAGCAGGCAGCGGTACTGGCACAGGATGCGGGCATGACGGTGGTTATGGATCGCTGCCCGAAGATTGAAATTCCGCGTCTGGGAATAACGCGTCAGAAATGATGAGTGTGGCGGCAGAGCGTGCCGCCACAGATTAATGTCGCAGATGAGGCGCCTCTAATTGCTGACGTACCGATGCTGCCAGCTCATCCATTGAAGGCTGCTCAGGGTGTTCAATGCTGGTTTCGCCGGAAAGTTGAATCTCAGCAACATAGGTATGAACCTGATCGCCTTCCTCATCTTCCATCACGACATGATACCAGGGCGCAGTCCGCATCTTCTCTTCCGCGCCAACATCTTCAATTGCAGGCTCATCTAACGAGTATTCAGGATCGACGTCGACGATAACCCCGAGTACGCCGGACAAACGATGACGGACCTGCTGACCAATACCAAATTTACTGGCAATCATAGTGACCTCCGAAAAAAAGCTCTTTTCCAATATGGGGTCAGGAGCCGATTTTTCAAGTCACATCACGCGGCAGGCAAAACCTTTCAGATAGAGACCTTCCGGATAGCTGGCGATCACCGGATGGTCTGCTGCCTGCCGGAACTGTTCAATGAACTGCATTTCACGGCCAGCATCCAGTGCGGCATCGGCAATGATCTTCTGGAAGAGATCGGTGGCCATCAGACCAGAACAGGAGAAGGTCAACAGGACGCCGCCTGGATTCAGTAACTGAATGGCGAGCATATTAATGTCTTTATAGCCGCGACAGGCACCCATCAACTGGCTTTTGTTTTCGACGAACTTCGGCGGATCCATAATGATCAGATCAAATTTCTCACCGCTGTCACGATAACGGCGCAGCAGTTTGAAAACATCATCACGCTCAAAGCGCGCGCGGAAAAGATCCAGCTCGTTCAGTTCAACGTTCTGACGCGCAATGTCCAGCGCCTCCTGAGAGGTATCAACGCTGATCACTTCTTTACAGCCCCCCATCAGGGCTGAAACGGCGAATCCACCCGTATAAGAGAAACAGTTAAGTACACGGGCATCCTGCGCGTAACGACGCGTGGCGAGACGACTGTCACGCTGATCAAGGTAATAGCCGGTTTTATGACCGCCCTGGATATCAACCAGCAGTTTCATACCATGTTCTGTAATCGGCAGCAGAGGCGGCGGCAATTCACCGGTGACGGTTCCCTGGGTCAACTCCAGCCCCTCTTTCTTACGCACGGCGACGTCAGAACGATCGTAGATGGCGCAGTCAGGGAAGCACTGCTGCAGGGCGGTAATAATCGCCGCACGCTGATACTCTGCGCCTGCTGAGAGCAGCTGCATTACTAAAAAGCTGCCGAAGCGGTCAATGGTGACGCCCGGTAAACCATCTGATTCACCGGCGATCAGGCGATAGCTGTCCAGACCATCGTGGGCCGCCAACCATTTGCGCCACAGCATTGCCTGTTCAAAACGGCGAACAAAAAAGGCGATATCAATAGATTCATCGGCCTGCCAGCTCCAGACGCGGGCGCGGATCTGCGATTCAGGAGAATAAGCGGCGCGTGCCAGCCATTTACCGTTGCTGTCACAAACGTCAATGGTTTCACCGAGCTGCGCTTTACCTTCCAGCCGTGCAACGGCACCTGAAAATACCCAGGGATGGCGACGGAGAAGGGACTTTTCACGTCCCTTTGCGAGAATCAATCTGACTGTCATAGTTTGCTATGCTTACCTGAAAAAATGAGGCGCCATTGTCTGGCGGATAACAGAAAATTGCAACGAACAGCAGCAGGAGAAAATAATGTCAGCAGCCTGTTTTAAAGCATGGGTTCATGGCCGCGTCTAGGGCGTCGGGTTTCGTTACAGTACTCAGGCAGAAGCCAGGACGCTGGGCGTGCTGGGCTATGCGCGAAATCTGAATGACGGCAGTGTAGAGGTACTTGCCTGGGGTGAGGCGGCGCAGGTCGATGCACTGATCGCCTGGCTTAAAGCCGGCGGGCCCGGCAACGCGCGCGTTGATAAGGTGCTGGTGGAGCCGCACCAGCCTGCAGAGCCGCCACACGGTTTTACTACCGGTTAATTACAGACATTTCGCCGGTTTTGGCAGGCCGGCGATTTTAGTTGCCTGCTTAGCCGGCCCCTCAGGGAACAGACGAAACAGATAGCGGCTGTTGCCTTTTTCTTCCCCATATTTTTGCGCCATCGCCTTTACCAGCATTCGCACGGCAGGTGAAGTGTTATATTCCAGATAAAACGCGCGTACAAAGTGTACCACTTCCCAGTGTGCCTCGGTCATGGAGAGGCCTTCCTGCCCGGCAATGTGTGCCGCCAATGCTTCACTCCAGTCGCCGGGGTTCTTCAGATAGCCTTCGGCATCGACGGCGATTTCGTTACCGTTAAAATTCACGTGACATCCTCTCAGTAAATGACGGCGCAGTTTATCAAACCGCGTGGGTAGTAAAAGCAAAAACCCCGCCGAAGCGGGGTTTTACAGTCTGACTGTCGTTGCGGATTAGTTACTGCGGGCAAAACCCAGCAGGCTCAGCAGGCTGACGAAGATGTTATAGAGCGAAACATAGAGGCTGACCGTCGCCCGTATGTAGTTGGTTTCACCACCATGAATGATATTGCTGGTTTCCCACAAAATCGCACCGGCTGAAAACAGGATGAATAGGGCGCTGATGGCCAGATGTAATGCCGGCAACTGCAAGAAGATGTTGGCCACCACAGCAACCAGTAGCACCACAAAACCTGCCATCATCATGCCGCCGAGGAAGGACATATCACGACGGGTGGTCAGCACATAGGCAGAACAGCAGAAGAACACCAGCGCAGTGCCGCCCAGCGCCAGCGCGATCACGTCGCCCATACCTGCAGTTAAAAAGGAACTCAGGATAGGCCCCAGGCAATAACCCAGGAAACCGGTGAAAGCAAAAGCGGCCAGAATACCCATCGGGCTATTAGCCAGGCGGTAGGTTAAAAACATCAAGCCATAGAAGCCGACCAGCATCAGGATTAAGCCAGGCGCGGGCAACGCAAGCAGGGTGCTGGCTGTGGCCGTAACGGCTGAAAAGGCCAGGGTCAGTCCGAGCAGAAAATAGGTATTGCGCAGAACGCTGTGCGTTGACAGCAGTGAGGACTGCGATGAAGTGACAATTCTTTCCATGTTGCGCTCCTTTAAGCAGAACACTAAATATGTGCCGAGAATACGCAGGCCATTAATGAGGGAAAAGGCGTTTTACCCTTCTTTACGCGTTAATCTGCTAATTGATTGAGCAGAGTGGCGGTTTTAACACCGAAAAATTACAATCTGGCTGTTTTTCAGGCGAATAGACAGTTACAGGCTTTACATCACTGAGCGGGGTGTTTATAGTGCGCGTCATTGCGGAGGGGTGGCCGAGCGGCTTAAGGCAGCGGTCTTGAAAACCGCCGATGGGAAACCATCCGAGAGTTCGAATCTCTCCTCCTCCGCCACTTTATCTGCCTTGGGCAATAAAGCGGCAAAAATAAATGCATTTGCCAATGCAGTATCGTTTCAAAACGGAGGGGTGGCCGAGCGGCTTAAGGCAGCGGTCTTGAAAACCGCCGATGGGAAACCATCCGAGAGTTCGAATCTCTCCTCCTCCGCCACATTTTACAGGCCAGCACTCAGTGCTGGCCTGTTTCGTTTCTGCCCTCTCTGTTTCTTCTTCCTGTCCGAAAAAAGCGTGCCTCTCTCTGTGATGCGTGGCTGCGCATTCATCTCTCCGGTGCATCTCTGCTATAGTCCACTCACCGTTTTTGCAAACATCTGGCGCTTTTCTGAGGCGAGCTGAGTTACACTGTTGATTACATCGCTCTGAGGCGAGCTAATCGGTTGATAGCCAGAGTGTTTCTTTACTGAATGAATGGAATAGGCCCAATGATCAAGAAACTGAGTCTTTGCGCATTGTCAGTGCTCGCTGCATTGCCGGTCGGAACGGTAGCATTTGCTGCTGAGGGTGATATGCAGCTGCAACAGGTGCTGATGTTAAGTCGTCACAATCTGCGTGCACCGCTGGCTGATAATGGCAGCGTGCTGGCGCAGTCGACCAAAAAGAGCTGGCCGCAGTGGGATGTTCCCGGCGGACAGCTGACCACTAAAGGTGGTGTGCTGGAAGTCTACATGGGTAACTATACCCGCCAGTGGCTGGCACAGCAGGGCCTGGTGAAGAACGGCAGCTGTCCTGACAGCAATAACGTCTTTGTTTACGCCAACAGCCTGCAGCGCACTGTGGCCACCGCCCAGTTTTTTGTTAATGGTGCCTTCCCAGGCTGTGACGTCGCTGTCTCTCATCAGGATGAAATGGGTTCCATGGATCCTATCTTCAATCCGGTTATCACAGATGGCAGCGAAGCCTTCAATAAGAAAGCGTTGGCCGCGATGGCCGCCGCGAACGAAAAACTGTCGCTGAAGCCTGCTTTCCAGCGCCTGGAAAAGATTGTCGACTACAAAGGATCGCCGGTTTGCAACAATAAAAAGCAGTGCGACCTGAGCAGTGGCCAGAACACCTTTAGCGCTGAAAATGGTAAAGAACCGAATGTGAGTGGCCCGCTGAAAACGGGTAATTCCCTGATGGATGCGTTCACGTTGCAATATTACGAAGGTTTCCCGCTGGATCAGGTTGCATGGGGCCAAATCAAAACGCCTGAGCAGTGGAAAGAGCTGTCAGCGATTAAAAATGGTTACCAGGACGCGCTGTTTACCAGCCCGGACATTTCCCGTGAAGTGGCGGCTCCGCTGGTGGATTACATCCGCAGTCAGTTAGTGGATCAGGACAAAGCCAACGCGCCAAAAATTACGCTGATGGTAGGCCATGACTCAAACATCGCCTCGCTGCTGAGCGCGTTGCAGGTCAAGCCTTATGAACTGCCTGATACCTTCGAAAAAACGCCGATTGGCGGTCAGGTTGTTTTCGAACGCTGGCATGATGCGAAAAATGATAAGGATCTGCTCAAAGTTGAGTATGTCTATCAGAGCGCCGATCAACTGCGCAACGCAGACGTGCTGAGTCTGAAGAACCCGCCGAAGCGTGTTACGCTGCAGCTGGCTGGCTGTGAGACCAATGCAGACGGCTATTGCAGTTGGGATCAATTCTCTCAGGCACTGAATGCTGCGCTACAGGGCACGCCAATGCAGCCTGCGGCACCACAACCAGCTGCCCAGTCAGACGACGGCAGTGCGAAAGCAGCAACGACACAGGATGCTGCCGCTGATAAGGCTGAGGCTGATAAAGTGACCGAGGCCAAAGCGAAAGCCGACGCCGACAAAGCCGCCGCTGAAAAAGCAAAAGCGGACAAGGCAGCAGCCGATAAAGCTGCAGCCGAGAAGGCAAAAGCGGACAAGGCAGCAGCCGACAAAGCCGCCGCTGAGAAAGCAAAAGCGGACAAGGCAGCAGCTGATAAAGCCGCCGCTGAGAAAGCAAAAGCGGACAAAGCCGCAGCCGATAAAGCTGAAGCTGAGAAAGCGAACAATGCGGCCGTAGAATCAGCAAGTGACCATAAAGCCACCGCTGACAAGGCTAACGCCGCTAACACGACTGCCACAGCGCACAACGACGAATCAAAGTCAGCGGCTGTGGCGACCCCGTAATCGCGCTATCCGGCCGATAATAAAAAACCCCGTCGAGACGGGGTTTTTTTTATGGCTACGGCGATTAACCCGCCACGACGACCAGTTTCTGGTTAGCAAACTCTTTGATGCCCAGATCAGAAAGCTCACGGCCATAGCCTGAACGTTTCACGCCACCAAAAGGCAGTTCCGCTGAGGTATCACTCTGCGAGTTGATAAACACCATGCCGGTTTCAATGGCAGAGGCCAGTTTACGACCTCGAGCAATATCGCGAGTCCAGACCGAGCCGCCCAGACCATAGTGAGAATCGTTCGCCAACGCCACAGCCGCCTGATCGTCGCCCACCACATAGACCTGCGCGACCGGTCCGAAGAACTCCTGATAATAGGCGGGGTTGTCCGGGGTGATGCCAGTGAGAAGGGTTGGCTGATAAAAGCAGCCCGCACCTTCAACAGCGTTACCGCCCGTCACCAGATTTGCGCCATTAGCGACCGCTTCGTCTACCTGTTTCACCAGGCGGTCACGCGCGTCAGCGGAAGAGAGTGGGCCAAGTGTGGTCTTCTCATCCAGCGGATCGCCCAGCGTGGCGGAACTCAACGCAGCGCTGAACTGGCTGATAAAGCGATCGGCAATCTTCTCATGCAGAATAAAACGTTTTGCGGCGGTACAAACCTGACCGCAGTTGCTGAGGCGCGCCTGCACGCCCTGACGTACCGCTTCGTCAAGATCAGCATCATCCAGCACCACAAACACATCATTGCCACCCAACTCCAGCGTGGACTTCTTAAGATGCTTACCCGCCTGCTCAGCCACGGCGCTGCCCGCGCGCTCAGAACCGGTCAGGGCGACACCCTGCACCCTGTCGTCAGCGATCAAATCGGCGACCTGATCGGTTGAGATGAATAGGTTAGTCCAGGCCCCTTCAGGCGCACCTGCTTCACGAACCAGCTTTTCAAAGACATCTGCACAATGCGGCACAATATTGGCATGTTTAGCCAGCACCGGGTTACCCAGCGCCAGGTTAGGGGCCAGCACGCGCATCAGCTGATAGTAAGGGAAGTTCCACGGTTCGACGGCCACTAAAACGCCAATAGGGTGATACTCAACCCAGGCCTCGCCCAGCTCGCTGGGATAGGACTGCGGCTGCAGAATACGTTCCGCATTCTCTGCGTAGTAGCGGGCAATCTGCGAACAGATTTTTACTTCCCCACGACTCTGACCAATCAGTTTACCCATCTCTTGACTGGCGATGGTGGCCAGTTCTTCCGCGCGGCTATCAATCAGGTCAGCCAGTTTTTTCAAGACCTGCAGACGAGGCTGAATATCACCTTTGCTCCATGAAGAATGGAAAAGGCGATCGGCCACGTCCAGCGCATGGCTGACGGCGGCTTCATCGTGTGACGGCCAGCTCTTCAGTAGCTGGTTGTTCGCGGGATTAATGCTTTGATAAGAAGACATAGCGTTCTCCTGGTGCGATAAAAAATGAGGGCGGGAAAGTCCCGCCCCTGAATCAGACGTTCTTACGTTCTACGGGCTTGTCATCCCAGGTCAGGAGATCTTTATCGGTTTTTTCGAAGGCACGAATCAGCACGTCATCATTGCCTTGCTGACGCCAGATCTCTTCTGCCAGTCTCTCATCGTAATTGGCCACTTCGAAAATGGCCTCAGCGATTTCAGGGGAGGTATGACGCAGACTGGCCCATTCGCCAACGTGATGTGCTTTTGATTGTTCAGTAGACATAGTTTTTTCCTTTGGTTAAATCAGTCCTGCAGTTTGACGGTCACTCCGGCAACATGTTCACCCTGAAAACGGGCGATGTTGAGTTCCGCTTCCGTCGGCTGACGCGAACCATCGCCGCCCGCCAGGGTAGTCGCACCATAAGGCGTGCCACCGCGAACCTGAGAAATATCGAACAACTCTTTGGTTCCGTAGCCGATAGGCACAATCACCATGCCGTGGTGCGCCAGGGTGGTCCAGACTGACGTAATGGTCTGTTCCTGACCGCCACCGGTGCCGGTTGAGGTAAAGACGCTGGCAACCTTGCCAAACAATGCGCCCGATGCCCAGAGACCGCCGGTACGATCCCAGAAAGTCCGCATCTGCCCGGCCATATTGCCAAAGCGGGTCGGGGTGCCAACGATAATCGCGTCATAGCGCGGCAGCACCTCAGGCGTAGCTTCTGCCGCCTGCTGATCGGTTTTGCCGCTCACCTGTGCAAAGCGGTCGGCCTCCATCGTTTCGGGTACCCGCAGGATATCCACTTCCGCGCCGGGAACCCGACGAGCGCCTTCTGCAACCGCGTTCGCCATTGTTTCAATGTGTCCGTACATCGAGTAGTAGAGCACCAGAATCTTGGCCATATATCTCTCCAGCTGGTTTTGACGTCCAGAAAAAGTATAGAAGAGCTTTCGTTTTACGCAGGCGATGCAGCAGACGGAGCGGATTAGTCGGGCAATAAATCTGCAGCTAATCGGTTGTAAGTTGGTAAAATGTTCATTTTTTGATCAAATTGCTGCTGGTTACTCTGTTGCTAAATGTGACTATAGGGCGAGATAAAGAAGAAACTGGCTATTATTTAATCATGGGTTAGATTCGGGCTTCGCGCCGTCAGCCCTCTGCTTTTTATTCTTAGGTATCGCAGTACGCGACAGGAGCAAACCATGACAACACATCGTGGAGGTTCAGGAAATTTTGCTGAAAACCGTGAGCGCGCCGCAGAAGCGGGACGCAAAGGGGGGAAAAACAGCGGCGGTAATTTCAAAAATGATCCGCAGCGTGCCGCACGTGCGGGTGAAAAGGGCGGACGCAGCAGCCCTAAAAAAGCGGGCGCATAAACTCATTATGCCGCCGGTTGATACCGGCGGTTAACGTCGTTGCATTTCCACCTCGCTCTCCCCCACAATGTCGTCCGAACACATCATCAGGTGAATTATGTCGGACCTACACCGCGGTTTAACACTGCGCCTGACGCGTCAGGAGCTGGTATTGCTTTTTATAACCCTGATCTGGGGCGGCACCTTCCTGGTGGTGCATCGCGCGATGCAGCACGCCGGCCCGTTTTTCTTCGTGGGACTGCGTTTTGCCACCGCCGCACTGTTGCTGGCGCTCTTTTTCCGCCGTTATCTGGCAGGTATGACCTGGCTGGAGGTTAAAGCGGGTGTGCTGATTGGTCTGTCGATCGCTGGAGGTTATGGTCTTCAGACCTGGGGAATGCAAACCATCTCCAGCAGTCAGTCCGCCTTTCTGACTGCGCTTTATGTCCCGGTGGTACCGTTGCTGCAATGGCTGTTTTTACGCCGTCCCCCGGGTTTGATGTCATGGCTGGGGATTGTTCTGGCGTTTACCGGCTTGCTGCTGGTGGCCGGGCCGCAGGATGGTCGCATCAGCCTGAACGCAGGTGAAATAGCGACGTTGCTTAGCACGCTGGCGATCGCTGCCGAGATCATCCTGATCAGCCGCTATGCCGGTAAGGTCGATGTGCGCCGCGTGACGCTGATCCAGCTGGCGGTGGCATCACTGTGTGCTTTTGGACTGATGATCCCCAATGGGGAAACGGTGCCCGCGATCTCAACGCCACTGCTGCTCAGCGCGCTGGGGCTGGGTGCGGCCAGTGCTCTGATTCAGGTCACTATGAACTGGGCGCAACGCAGCGTTTCGCCAACCCGTGCCACGGTGATCTATGCTGGAGAGCCGGTCTGGGCTGGCGTTGTGGGGCGTATTGCCGGTGAGCGCCTGCCCGCGCTGGCGTTACTGGGTGGAGCGCTGATCGTTTGCGGGGTAATCGTCAGTGAGCTACGTCTCCAACGAAAAAAAGCGGTGCAGCCTGCTACCACACCGCTGGAGTAGTTAACCCTGCTGTCGCGCCAGCGGCTTGTCCCTCTGCGCTGCACTGCGTCGGCGCAGAATGGCATTAAGGATGATCGCGCCAAAGGTGGCGGTACCGATACCGCCCAGCGTGAAAGAGCCGATTTTCAGCGCGAAATCCCCTGCGCCGAGAACCAGCGTGGTGGCGACCATAATCAGGTTACTGTTCTGACCTAAATCAACATGGTTCTGTACCCAGATGCGTGCGCCCGCCACCGCAATCAGTCCGAACACCACAATGGATGCTCCGCCAATTACCGGGGCCGGAATGGTGTGGATCAGCGCACCAAACTTGGGTGAGAAACCGGCGAGGATAGCGATGATCGCCGCGGCAACAAACGCCAGCGTGGAGTAGACTTTGGTCACGGCCATCACCCCGATATTTTCGGCATAGGTGGTGACGCCACTGCCGCCGACCGAGCCGGAGAGCATTGTGGCCAGACCATCGCCAACAAAAGCGCGCCCCATATAAGGATCGAGATTACGGCCGGTCATGCCCGCCACTGCTTTCAGATGTCCGAGGTTCTCAGCCACCAGAATGATCGCCACCGGGGCGATCAGGACCATCGCCTGCAAATTAAAGGTCGGTGCTGTCGTATGTGGCAGGCCAAACCATGCTGCCTGTGACAGCAGCGTAAAATCGACCGGCTTGCCCAGCCCCAGACCGTTGGTCAGCAGCGCATAGATCGCCCAAGCCAGAATCAGGCCGACCAGAATCAGCAGACGCTGTATCATTCCGTGGGTAAACACCGCCACCAGCCCAATGCAGAGCACGGTCATTACTGCGACCCAGCTGTCGAATGACGAGGCGGAGACGCTGTGAACCGCAATCGGTGCCAGATTCAGCCCGATAGCCATCACCACTGCGCCGGTGACCACCGGCGGCATCAGATTTTCAATCCAGCGTGTGCCGGACTTCATCACCACCAACCCTATCAGCGTATAGAGCAGGCCGCAGGCGATCACGCCGCCCAGCGCTACGCTGAGGTTAGGGTTCAGTCCCTGACCGCTGAAGCCGGTCACTGCAATCACCACGCCGACAAAGGCGGCACTTGATCCAAGATAGCTGGGCACCCGACCGCCGGTAATAAAGAAGAACAGCAGCGTACCCATACCCGAGACCAGAATGGCCAGATTGGGGTCCAGTCCCATCAGCAGTGGCATCAGTACCGTTGCGCCAAACATCGCCACCGCATGCTGTAAACCCAGCACCAGCGTCTGTCCCAGAGGCAGTGTCTCATCCGGGGCGATAATACCGTTTTCTGTTTGTGCCGACTTCTTTTGCCATTGCGGAAACCATGATCGTGCCATCGTCTACTCCAGAGCGTTATGAATGCCAGTGGGTTTCAGGGAAGCGTTAACAGGCATCCTGCCGCTTCAGGGGATGGTATCCCCTGTCAAACCACGCCAGGCCGTGGGTGGCGTCATTGCGAACTAATCCCACGACTTCGCAGAACAGGGTGTCATGCGTGCCGACACTGACAATCTGAGTGATGCGACAGTCAAAGGAAGCGAGCGCGCCGCTTAATACCGGCGAGCCGGTCACGGCCGTTGACCACTCAGCGGCGATAAAACGGTCAGTCATTGGCGTTTTGCCGCCAAACAGACTGGAGAGCGTTTCGTGGCCCGCTGCCAGAGTATTGACACAGAGCTGCATGTTTTCGCGAAACACCGGATAAACCGAAGCAGAGCGGTTAAGGCAGACCAGCAGCGTGGGCGGCGAATCCGTGACGCTGCACACCGCAGAGGCGGTAAAGCCAGCGCGTCCAGCCGGGCCTTCAGTCGTGATGATGTTGACCGCCGCGCCCAGCCGCGACATCGCATTACGAAACTCAGTTTTCTCAACGGCTGGGGTAAGGGTATCCTGGCTCATGGTGTTCTCCGCAATAGGGTTTTATCCGGCGACGCGGTGCAGCGGCTGCACGTCATCAGTGTGATCCAGCCACTGCAGCAGCAGGGCATTAAAGTTTTCGGGGTCGGTGACACTCATGGCGTGGCCGCCCCAGGTCATCATCACGTCAGTGGCATTGGGCAGGGCCGCCACCAGCTCGGTTGAGCAACTGCATGGCACCAGCAGATCGTCCTGGCTGGCAATCACCAGCACCGGTTGCGGAACGGTAGCAGCCCGTGCGCTGAAGTCGGCGCTCATCAGGGCGTGCAGCCGCCGCATCAGATTTTCCATCCCCTGAAAATGCGCGACGTGATGGCTATCTTCCCGCTCCAGCCGCGTCTGATGCTGTGCCATCCACTCAGCAGGATAGAGAAACAGCGGCTGAGCGCGAACAAATGCCTCAACGCCGACGTTGAGCAGCAAATCCTGCCGCACCTGAAAGCAGCGGCGGGTATGGGGATGCAGCGTCAGCCAGCCATTGATCACCACAATGCGTTGTATCCGATCGGGATAATCCAGCGCCAGCTGCATCCCTATCAGACCGCCCAGCGCATGACCGATCAGGCTGAAGCGCAGGATACCCTGCTGCGCCAGGGCGGCGGCCAGCTCCGCTGCCATCATCGCCATGCTGTAGCCTTCCGGTAAGCTTTCAGCGCTGCGACCGGTGCCGCGCTGGTCATAGAGCACAACCCGATAGCGTGCCGTCAGCGCCGCCAGCTGCGGCTGCCAGAAATTCGCCACGCCGCCCAGACCAGATGAGAGCACCAGCGTCGGTGCATCGGGATTCTGTAGGCCCAGAATATCCAGCTGCATCAGACCTCCGCTTTACCGATGTGCGCCACACTGGCGATCTCAATCAGCGCGTCAGGCTTGACCAGCCCGCACTGAATGCAGTAACGGGCGGGTTTATCACCGGGAAAATAGTCGGCATAGACCTGATTCACCGCGGCGTAATTTGACCAGTCGGTGATAAAGATCGAATTAAACGTCACATCGGCCATGCAACCACCGGCGGTCTCAATCACCTTTTTAATGGTTTCCAGCACATGGCGGGTCTGCGCTGCGGCATCACCCACATGTACCACGTTGTTGTCACCATCAAACGGCAGCGTACCCGAAACATAGACCACGCCATCCGCCAGCGTGCCAGGGACAAAGGGGGCAATGGGTGTGGTGGTGCCTGGCGGAACAAGGATACTTTTCGGCATAGCGACGTCCTTATAGTGGATTAGCGGTCATTCAGGCTTTCGCAGAAGGTATCAACATCAGATACCCAGCCAAAAAAGGTTTCGATATTGAACAGGGCTGCCTGCTGAGCAAAGGGCGGGCCGGCCTGATACGTGGCATCTTCCAGCACCACGCCGAAGTACTCTAGGAAGAAACCGTCGCGCAGCGTCGATTCCACACAGACGTTGGTGGCGATGCCGGTAAAAATCAGATGCCGAATCCCGCGACTGCGCAGCATGCTGTCGAGTGAAGTGTTATAAAAGCCGCTGTAGCGGGATTTTGGCAGCACAATGTCACCGGGTTGTGGCACCAGCTCATCGACCAACGCGTAATCCCAGCCGCCTTTCGACAGCAGCGAGCCCTGCAGTTCAGGCCGTTTGCGCATGGTTTTCAGCGCATTCGATTTGTGGAAGTTGGGGGAACCGGCATCGCCCGCTTCGACATAGTCACTGTCCCAGCCGTTCTGAAACCAGATGATCTGCACGCCTGCCGAACGGGCCGCTGTCACCGCCTGATGGATTTTCGCAATGACCGGCTTCGTTGCGGAGACGTCGAAGCCCGCCAGATCGAGGTAGCCGCCTTCAGTGGCATAGGCATTCTGCATATCCACAACAATCAGCGCCGTCTGGACTGGCGGAAAGGCGATCGGCTCTGGCCGCGCTGGCAGT
This sequence comes from Pantoea sp. AS142, assembly GCF_037152305.1. NCBI lineage: Bacteria > Pseudomonadati > Pseudomonadota > Gammaproteobacteria > Enterobacterales > Erwiniaceae > Pantoea > Pantoea sp. AS142. The sequence goes on from NZ_JBBCMO010000001.1 coordinate 594,644, forward strand.
TCAACCTGAGGAACATCCGGCGTGTGAGCACAATAAACAGTATGCATCATGCCACCTCCTGTTGTGTGTCGGGCAGCGTACTGCGACAGGCCATCAGCGGCTGAATGTGCTGCCCGAAGTTCTCGATACCTTCCAGGAAATCATCAAAAGTCAGCAGCACGCCGTGCGTGCCGTCAACCAGTGCCACCTCATCCAGCATCCGCGCCACGCTGGCATACGACCCCACCAGGGTGCCCATATTGATGTTGACTGCCGACGTCGGATCCGCCATCTGGCGCACATTGGTGTCGCTGCCCGATTTGGTATCCTGCTGACTCTGGGTGGTGAGCCACGAGAGCGCCTCTTCATCCGCACCGGCTTTGTAGTGCTCCCACTTTGCCCGTGCTTCTTCGTCCGTTTCGGCAGCAATGATCATAAACAGCACATAGGAGCCGACATCGCGACCCGCTTTTTCAGCAGCCTGCTTCATGCGAATCGAGGTCGAGCTGAACGCAGAAGGCGTATTCACACCTTTGCCGAAGCAGAAGTTGTAATCGGCGTGCTGGGCGGAGAAGGCCATACCGGCATCGCTTTGTCCGGCGCAAATCACCTTCATCGGACGCTGCGGCTGCGGACTGACACGGCAGTCGTTCATGGTGAAGAACTCACCTTTAAAGTCAGATTTTCCGGTGCCCCACAGGTCGCGCAGCACGGTAACGTATTCGGTCAGGTAAGCGTAGCGACTGCCGAAGTACTCATCGCCAGGCCAGATTCCCATCTGTTCATATTCCGGTTTCTGCCAGCCAGTCACCAGGTTAACGCCGAAACGACCGCCTGAAATGGAATCAATAGTAGATGCCATGCGCGCTACAATCGCCGGGGGCAGCGTCAGGGTGGCGGCGGTGGCATAGATCTCAATACGCGACGTGACGGCGGCCAGACCAGCCATCAGGGTGAACGACTCCAGGTTGTGATCCCAGAATTCTGTTTTTCCGCCGAAGCCGCGCAGTTTGATCATCGAAAGCGCAAAATCGAAATGGTAATACTCTGCTTTCAGCACAATCGCTTTGTTTAGTTCAAAGGTCGGCATGTACTGCGGTGCATTGGACGAAATCAGCCAGCCATTGTTACCAATCGGAATAAAGACGCCTATCTTCATGTGAAACCTCGTTGCGATGGGAAAAGGTGTTTCACGCGCTGCACTGCATCCTGCTACGTCCGTGGGGGCCGCGCTCAGTCACAATTTTGCAAACTATGTGCCACATTTTTTATTGTTATAAATAACAATGAGTTAAATTTATCCTGAAAGAGATAAGTGAAATGACGGATCCATTTCAGACCATTTGGTCAAAATTCACTGCACGTTTTTCATGCAGGCTGAGCAAAAAAGGTGCAGGGTGCGGATTGGGCAGCGATGAATCCCTTTGCTATGATGCGCTGACACCAGATGGATGAGGTAAATGTGTGAAAAGCGATGAAAAAAAGCCAACGCGTCGTTCGCGTGCGGTTGCAGCGAAGCGGGCCGCCATACTGGAAGCAGCATTAACCTTCTTCTCACAGTTTGGCATTCATGGCTCCAGCCTTGATAAGGTGGCCGAGCTGGCCGATGTCTCTAAAACTAATCTTCTCTACTATTTTCCCTCTAAAGAAGTGCTCTATGTAGCTGTGCTCAAGCAGATTCTGGATGTCTGGCTGGCTCCGTTGCGCGCGCTGGCGCACGATCAGGATCCGCTGGTTGCGATTCGGCGCTACATTCGGCTGAAGCTGGAAGTGTCGCGCGATCATCCTCAGGCATCCCGTCTGTTCTGTCTTGAGATGCTGCAGGGCGCACCCTTGCTGAAAGGGGAGCTGGCGGGCGATCTCAAGCAACTGGTGGATGACAAAGCGGCAATTATTGAACGCTGGATTGATGAAGGACGCCTGGCGGGCGTACAGCCAGAGCATCTGATATTCATGCTGTGGGCCACCACGCAGCATTACGCCGATTTTGCCACTCAGGTCGAGGCCGTTACCGGCCAGACGCTCAGCGATCCGGCGTTTTTTGAACAGACCGTTGAGAACGTTCAGCGGATGATCATTGAAGGGATTCGCGTACGCTAATTCAGGACATATCCACGGTTCGGTAACGGAGTTAATCAATGGATTCTGTTTCGCAGTTCGTGCTGGGTGCCTCAGTCAGTGTTGCCGTGATGGGACGTCGTGTACCGGTCTGGCAGGCGGCGGCGGTGGGCGGTCTCTGTGGCACCTTGCCGGATCTCGATGTCTTTATTGACCATGGCGATGCAATACGCAACATGACCCTGCACCGCACTGAAAGTCATGCGTTGCTCTGGCTCACGCTGCTCTCACTACTGATTGCAGGGCTGGTGGCGGGTCTGTTTCGTCAACGGCTGAAATGGCAGGTAGGGTGGCTCGCGATCTGGCTGGCGCTGATTACGCATCCGCTGCTCGATTTAATGACGGTTTATGGCACCCAGCTTGGCTTGCCAATGACTAATTATCCTTATGCCATTGGCAGTATCTACATCATCGATCCACTTTATACTCTGCCGCTGCTGATGGGCCTGGGCGTAGCGCTCTGGCGTCGCGGGGAAAAAGGGCTGCGCGGAAATCGGCTCGGACTGACGTTGAGTACGCTTTATCTGGTGTGGAGCGTGGTGATTCAGGGAGTCGCAGGCTGGCAGATCAAGGCATCGTTGATGGAGCAGGGCATTGCCACCAATAAAGTGCTGATAACGCCCACTGCCTTTAATACGCTGGTATGGCGCAGCGTGATTATGACGCCGGATCGCTATGGCGAAGCCTACTGCTCGTTGTTGTCGCCCTCGCGACCGCTCCAGGTGGTGTGGCATCCACGTCATCCTGAACTGTTCGACGCCTTGCGGGGCAACGGGTATGCAGAACGTATCGCCTGGTTCAGCCACGGCTTCTATGCCCTGCGTGAGCAGGATGGGCAGACGACGATTGCCGACCTGCGCATGGGCGAAGGCGATAAGTATACTTTCACCTTTGGTCTGGGTACGCCCCAACAGCCCGATCCCCGCCCGCAGCGCTTACCTTATAAACGCCCCTCTTTGTCAGTTATTTTCTCTGCGCTGGGTGAGCGCTTGTAAAAAAAGCCCGGTCAGGCGACCGGGCTGATTTCATGAAGTTACAGGTTAGCGGCTGCGACGATTACGCAGCATCCAGCCCACGCCCAGCAGCGCAAACCAGAGTGGCGTAACCATCAGGGCCTGGCGCGTATCGTCCTGCAGCGTCAGCAGTACCAGCACAAAGACGAAAAATGCCATGCAGACCCAGCACATGAATTTGCCCAGCGGCATCTTAAATGCCGATTCCGCATGACGCTGCGGATGCTTTTTACGGTAGGCCAGATAACTGCACAGAATGATGGTCCACACGAACATAAACAGAATGGCCGAGACGGTAGTCACCAGCGTAAAGACCTTCATCACATCCGGGATCAGGTAGATCAACGCTACACCAATCAGCAGGCAGAGGCAGGAGAAAAACAGGCCGGTGGTTGGCACCGCGCGGGCAGAGAGTCGGCCAAAGGCACGGCTTGCTACACCCTGCTGCGACAGGCCATAGAGCATACGGCTGGTGGAGAAGATGCCGCTGTTGGCTGAGGAGGCGGCCGAAGTCAGCACCACAAAATTGACGATACTCGCCGCAGCTGGCAGACCAATCAGGACGAACATCTCAACAAACGGACTGCGATCGGCCATCACCTCTGTCCAGGGCGTCACCGCCATAATGACCATCAGCGCCAGTACGTAAAACATAATCACCCGCAGCGGAATCGCATTAATCGCGCGCGGTAAAACTTTATGCGGATCGTGGGTTTCTGCTGCTGCCGTGCCTACCAGTTCAATACCGACAAAAGCAAACACTGCAATCTGGAACCCGGCAAAGAAGCCGCTGAGACCTTTCGGGAACAGGCCGCCGTGTTCCCAGATGTTGCTGAGCGCTGCCGAGCTGCCGCTCGGTGAGGGATAGTGAATCGAAACCAGCACAATCCCGGTCACAATCAACGCCACAATCGCGACGATTTTAATGATCGCGAACCAGAACTCCATCTCGCCAAACAGCTTGACGGTGGCGATGTTGAGTGCCAGAAAAACCACCACGCAGAGCAGGGCGCTCATCCAGATCGAGAAGCCCGGAAACCAGAGCTGGAAATAGGCGCTGATTGCCACCACGTCGGCGATGCCGGTTACCACCCAACAGAACCAGTAAGTCCAGCCAGTGAAGTAACCCGCCCATGGGCCAAGCAAATCAGCGGCAAAATCGCTGAACGATTTGTACTCGAGGTTGGAGAGCAGTAGCTCCCCCATGGCGCGCATCACAAAGAAGAGCATAAAACCGATGATCATATAGACGAAAATGATCGAGGGACCAGCCAGGCTGATGGTTTTGCCTGAGCCCATAAACAGGCCGGTCCCGATAGCGCCACCAATGGCAATCAGCTGGATGTGGCGATTATGCAGATTACGCTGTAGCTTATCGGGCGCTTCGTGAGTGCGTACGGTTTCTTTAGATTGATCAACCATAGAATTGTCTTTCCTGTCGTAATGTTGTGTCAGCTCTGCTGGCTGTTAGTCAAAGCGTCTGCCCAAGGGCAAGTGGGCATAAGATAGAGGAAGTCACCCCTAAGCCGGTAACAGTTTTTTACCTGATGTGACACCGGCCATGCCAAATTGCGGCAGCGGCAGGCCATCCTGATTAATTCTGCGTCAGTCTGAGTAATGATTCATCACGTTGTGTCAGGCAGACAGCGTAAAGGGGAATGTGCTTCTACACTTTTGTTGCTCATTATCATGCTGCAAGAGGGACTATGCGCACGCTTATCCTGTTTTTGCTATTGATCGCGCTGGGATGGGGGAGCTTACCCTGGCTTAAGCAGCATCTGCCGCCGCAGTTCAATCCCTTTAAGCCGCTCTCGGTCACCGATCCACCGGGCTGGATGACACAGATTAAAATGAAACGGCTGGCCAGCAGTCCCGACGAATGTCTGGCAGTGATGCGCCGCGCTCAACAGGCAGGCTGGGTCAGTTTCAGCGAACGTCCGGCCGTCGCGAGTAACTGTCCGCTCACTCATCCGTTGCGGATTCAGACATTTGGCCCGGTCAGCCTTAGCAGCAGCTTTTTGGCCAGTTGTCCTATGGCGGTCGCCAGCACCATGTATGCTCTGCGCAGTCGTGAACAGACCGCCAGGGATATGCACAGTCCACTGGTACGAATTACGCATGTCGGTAGTTACGCCTGCCGCAATATTTATCATCGCGCACAGGGGCGGCTCAGTGAACATGCCACCGCTGATGCCTGGGATGTGACTGGCTTCCAACTTGCTAATGGTGAGCGGCTTGAAGTCAATCGTCACTGGCAACAGCCGAAAGAAAAAGCGGCAATGCTTCATACCCTATGGCGTGGTGGCTGTGAAGTATTTGGTAATGCGCTAGGCCCGGACTATAACACCGCTCACGCCTCTCATTTTCATCTGGGTATGCGTGGCGCAGGCTACTGCCGATAACTCACCGGGCAGAATCAATACCGTGTTTGATTAAGAAACGTTCAGACGGGGGCAGCAAAACCAATCCAGTTATCATCGCTGAACCTGAGCCACACCTGAAATAGTCTGATAACAGATTAGGGAACTAATAACGAAGCTGATTTTAGTACCATTTATTGTAATAGTTCGACGCCAGCGGGATAAATCCTTTGTGCAAATTCTCAGCGTCATTTGCTCCCCTTATGCAGGGGCATAATGAAATTTTTTCATGATATCTCTGGAAGAATTAAGGGAAATTAATCCTATAAATAAAGAATGCATCTTTGTGGAAATAAACGCTTTCTAAGCCAATCTATTTTCAAATGGTTTAGTTGTGTGACTATCGGCAAAGTGATTTAACGGCCTAAAATAGAGTCAGTGTGGATCGCGCTGTCGCCATAAACAGTGATCTTAGCCATGCATTGCGGTCAGGCAGAAGAGATAAGTCAAGCTGACTTTCACGGATAGGCTTTAATGGGGTTAGGTTAGCCCCGCCGCCGCAGGATGCGAACCGATTAGCTAAGAGTATTCTCAGCCACGGGGTCAGCGGAATATTCCTAATAAGAACGTCTGTACGCTTACAGACCCGCCACTGGAACAGAGGCCGGTCTTTCGCCGTGAAGCACAGGGCGCGGGCTGTGAGCCAGTAGTCTGTCTCAAAGGTCGCCACAGGTGCTACGGCACTTTCTGACTTTGCCTGGACTTAAGGCCACAGTAACAGAGCCAACCTTATTGCCTGATGAAAAATAGGTCAGCTGATTGTGTCTGCCGCCGGGCTTGTAGAGTCGTAATTAACGCCTTGTTTAGTCATTATTTAATCAACATTAAGAATGGCTATTCAGTATTTTTAGCAGAATTTTCGGGCCTGCGATGAAATTGTATCTGTGGTCAGGGATTGAAATCCCATAAGAAAAATCTTATTCTTCAGGTGTGATTGAAATTGCCGTGGTCGGCCTCATATTGTAGAGGCAGGAACACTTTTTACTCCGCCACATCGGTGAAAGGTTAAATACGCTGTACATTGTGCCAGATTCATCCTCCAGCGATAAATTAATTTTCTTCTGCTAATTTATTCTATCCGATGAATCCCAATGATTAATACCGGAAGGGTGAGTGAAATTAACGCTGAGGCAATATGGGTACTGAAAATTATTTCGCCTGGCGAAGTGAGGCGAAAGAACAATTTCAGGCATTAACGGTTTCTTCAGAACTGAAGCCGTTATTGCAACAATTCACTGAATCATTAGGTTTCGATTATTTTGCCTTTTTGATTCAGCATCCGGTGCCTTTTACCCGACCGCGCATTCATTTACATAGCACTTATCCCCGGTCATGGGTGGAACGCTATGTGAAGCAGAATTATTACGCTGTCGACCCGGTGCTCACATTGTGTCAGCGACCGGGCAGAGGGATAGCGTGGACGCAGGAACTCTTTGCTGACGCCGGCAATCTGTGGCATGAGGCGAGAGAATATGGGCTGCAGAGCGGATTTTCATGCTCTGCAATGGCACCAAATCGCGTCATTGGTATATTATCTATATCGTCGCAACAGCCCATTTCTGTCCAGCTCTGCCATGCTGAGCTGGAGGTGAAACTACACCTTTTAGCGGAACTAAGCCTCTCTACGCTGGAACGCTTTAGCGATGATGCAATGATGGTACTAAAGAAAGAGTTTAGTCGGCGTGAGCTGGAAATTTTGAAATGGACAGCTGAAGGAAAAACGGCGGTCGAAATTTCACTTATTTTATCCATCTCTGAACATACCGTTAACTTTCACCAAAAAAACATGCAAAAGCGTTTCAATGTTTCCAATAAAACGCAGATTGCCTGCTATGCAGCGGCAATCGGACTGATTTGAACATAAAACAGCTGCTAAATTTAGCAGTTACTTTGTACAGGTCTGTTGTTTACCCTGCGCCGGGACTTTGCCAGGCTGGCGCAAAGAAATCACTGCAAACATGGGGATGTCAGAGGCGCATGATGAAAATAGTGCAAACGCAATTAAAGGATATGCCATCCTCTTTGCTTGCCGAACTCGGCAGCTACCGATATAGCGTCTTTGCGCGCGGCGAAGGGTGGTCAATTCCGCCACGCCTGAGCACGCCAGGACAGGAATATGATCGCTACGATCGTTCAGATGTCACCTGGCTTATTGCATGGAATGCACGCGAGGGCATCAGTGGCTGCGCGCGTCTGATGCCCTGGTTTGAACCTGAGCAGAGTGAAGGCATTGTGCTGCCTTTCAGCCATGAGAAAGTGTGGGAAATGTCGCGCTTCTCGGCACGGCTGGAGGTAGATGCTGAACTACCGCTGAATATTCTCTGGCACGCGGTGCAGCTGGCAGAATTGAACGGCATCGAGTACATCATCAGTTCGGCAACGCCGATGCTGGAGAAGATGTTTGAGCAGCATCAGGTGGTGTATGAGCCGCTGACACCGGGACTCATTCTGTCAGAAGATAATCTGTTTGCGATTCGTATTCCGGTGGTTCAGCCAGCTCTGGCAGAAAAGTATCGGGGAACACGGCGCTTTAATCCGGAAGAGGTCCTGCCCACGCTGGGTGTTTCGGTTAACTGGCAGGCGCACAGTTAGGATGTTTGCCCCCGCCGCTGGGGGCAAAAAGCTTACTGACGGTACGCCGTTTTAATCTGTTTAATGGTGTTGCTGAACACTTCCGCCTGGGGCTTGTCGCCCAGCGTCTGTACATAGCGTTCCATGTTGATAATCACTTTTCCTGCATCGGCCTGGCCCATACCTTTCAGGATCAGGGTGATCATCATCTTCAGACCCGCAATTTCATCCGATAATTTCCGGGCTTCCTGCGAAGTTGCAAAATCTTCATCGCTCATGAGTTTCTCCTTGGTGAATGACAACGTGTCGGCAATCTCTCCGAACAGCAGTGCGTGAGTATATCACAGGGGCTGTAAGTTGCTGATGCAGCCGGTCCGACTCGGTATAAACAGCTAATTTGTCCAGTGCAACTAATCAATCGCTGAAAGTAATCACAGCGATCGGCGGGTCAGGTTTCGCCAGAGTGTGCCGGCACAGCTTTTCATAATGCCAGTTCTTAATATACTGAAATAGTGAGAGTTTAATAATCATTTTGCGGCCCTGTCTGTTGTGAGAAAAGTCTGTTATTACTGGCTGGACGGGTCTGAAAGTAATCATGTGAAGCCTGTATTGTGTTGCTTTGTTGATGTGCTTTTGAGTCAAAAACGGTTATAATTATCGCTTGCAAGAGTGAAGTGCTCCCTCTTTTTTTAGCCTCTGGAGTTTCCCCGTTGATCAATGTGCTTCTTGTTGATGATCATGAACTTGTCCGTGCTGGTATCCGTCGCATTCTGGAGGATGTCAAAGGTCTGGCCGTGGTTGGAGAGGTCAACTGTGGCGAGGATGCGGCTAAGTGGTGCCGTGCCAATCAGGTTGATGTGATCCTCATGGACATGAATATGCCGGGGATCGGCGGACTGGAGGCGACGCGTAAAATTGTGCGTTATAATCCCGATATCAAAATCATCATGTTGACCATTCACACGGAAAATCCGCTGCCTGCTAAAGTGATGCAGGCGGGTGCAGCAGGCTACCTTAGCAAAGGTGCTGCGCCCCAGGAGGTGATCAACGCAATCCGCTCTGTGAATGCCGGACAGCGCTACATCGCATCTGATATCGCTCAGCAGATGGCCCTGAGCCAGATTGAGCCGCAAAAAGCGGAATCACCCTTTAGCTGTTTGTCGGAAAGGGAATTGCAGATTATGCTGATGATCACCCGTGGACAAAAGGTCACGGAAATTTCCGAGCAGTTAAATCTCAGTCCTAAAACCGTTAACAGCTACCGCTACCGGATGTTCAGCAAGCTGAATATCAGTGGCGACGTAGAGTTAACGCATCTGGCCATTCGACATGGCCTCTATAATGCGGAGCCGTTAATCAGTAGTGAATGACGTTTTTGATTCGAAAGCCTTTCTGAGTACGGTAACCAGTAAGCCCGGTGTTTACCGCATGTATGACGCCTCAGGCACCGTCATTTATGTGGGCAAAGCCAAAGACCTGAAGAAGCGCCTGACCAGCTACTTCCGTGCTCAGGTCGGCAGCCGCAAAACCGAAGCGCTGGTAAACAATATCCAGCATATCGATGTCACCGTAACCCATACCGAAACCGAAGCGCTGCTGCTTGAGCATAACTACATCAAGCTCTATCAGCCGCGCTACAACGTGCTGCTGCGCGATGATAAATCTTATCCCTACATCTTTCTTAGCAGCGATACCCATCCGCGACTGGCGATGCACCGTGGTGCAAAGCATGCCAAAGGCGAATACTTTGGTCCGTTCCCGAACGGCTATGCGGTGCGCGAAACCCTGGGGCTGCTGCAAAAAGTCTTTCCTATTCGCCAGTGCGAAAACAGCGTCTACCGCAATCGTTCCCGGCCCTGTCTGCAATATCAGATTGGCCGCTGTCTTGGCCCCTGTGTCGCTGGCCTGGTCAGTGAAGAGGAGTATGCACAGCAAACTGATTACGTGCGTCTGTTCCTGGCGGGGAAAGACGATCAGGTACTCAACCAGCTGGTCAAACGAATGGAAGAGGCGAGTACTGGCTTGCGCTTTGAAGAGGCGGCACGACTGCGCGATCAGATTCAGGCCGTGCGACGGATCACCGAAAAGCAGTTTGTCTCGAATCAGGGTGATGACCTTGATGTGATGGGAGTGGCTTATGAAGCAGGCATGGCCTGTCTTCACGTGCTGTTTATCCGTCAGGGCAAAGTGCTGGGCAGCCGCAGCTACTTCCCAAAAGTGCCGGTGGATACCGATCTGGCCGAGGTCGTTCAGACCTTTGTCGGGCAGTTCTACCTGCAGGGCAGCGAGGCACGTACTCTGCCAGGTGATATTTTGCTGGACTTTACCTTGCCGGATCGAGAACTGTTGGCGGAGTCGCTTAGTGAACTGGCGGGACGTCGGGTTAATATTCAGAGCAAGCCGCGTGGCGATCGCGCCCGCTATCTCAAACTGGCGCGCACCAATGCCGCGACTGCGTTAACCACGCGTCTGTCACAGCACTCCACTATTCATCAACGGCTGATGGCGCTGGCGGAGTTTCTTGAGCTTGACAAGATTAAACGCATGGAGTGTTTCGATATTAGCCACACTATGGGTGAGCAGACCATCGCCTCCTGCGTAGTGTTTGACCAGAATGGTCCGCTACGTGCCGATTATCGTCGCTATAACATCAGTGGCATTACACCGGGTGATGACTACGCTGCGATGAATCAGGTGTTGCGACGCCGGTATGGTAAAGCGATTGAAGAAGATAAAATTCCGGATGTGATTCTGATCGATGGCGGTAAGGGCCAGCTCTCACAGGCGAAGCAGGTTTTCGCAGAGCTGGATGTGCCTTGGGATAAAAACCAGCCTATTTTACTCGGGGTAGCTAAAGGCAGCGACCGTAAAGCCGGACTGGAGACGCTGTTCTTCGAAGCAGAAGGTGAGGGCGTTTCGCTGCCACCCGATGCGCCTGCGCTGCATGTTATCCAGCATATTCGTGATGACGCTCACAATCATGCCATTTCAGGCCACCGTAAAAAACGGGCCAAAGTGAAGAATACCAGCGCACTGGAAAGCATCGAAGGGGTGGGGCCAAAACGGCGTCAGCAACTGCTCAAATACATGGGGGGCCTGCAACCGCTGATGAATGCGTCCGTTGAGGAACTCGCCAATGTCCCCGGTATCTCGCATGCTCTGGCAGAAAAAATATACTACTCGTTGAAACACTAGCATTGAAACGGGGGGGGCAATGTAGGAACATAGACTAAATTCTACCTATATCCAGACAGTTACCGGCATATGCAATTAAACATCCCGACGTGTCTCACCCTGTTTCGAGTCGTGCTCATCCCGTTCTTTGTGCTGGCTTTCTATCTGCCGTTCACCTGGGCGCCGCTTGCTACTGCATTGATTTTTGTTTTTGCTGCCATCACTGACTGGTTTGATGGTTTTCTGGCGCGCCGCTGGAAGCAGACAACGCGCTTTGGTGCGTTTCTCGATCCGGTAGCGGATAAAGTGATGGTGGCGATTGCGCTGGTGCTGGTGGCAGAATATTTCCATGCCTGGTGGATTACGCTGCCCGCAGCTACCATGATTGCGCGCGAGATTATTATCTCTGCCCTGCGTGAATGGATGGCGGAGATTGGCAAACGCAGCAGCGTGTCGGTTTCCTGGATTGGTAAGGTGAAAACCACCGCCCAGATGTTCTCACTGTTCGTCTTGCTGTGGCGACCTGATGCGACCGTTGTGGGGATTGGCGTGGTGGCGTTATACATTGCTGCAGTACTGACATTCTGGTCTATGTTCCAGTATTTAAGTGCCGCGCGCGGTGATCTGCTCGAACCGTGATCGATACGATTCAAAAAGCAGCAAACGGACAGCCTGTGAGGATAATTTTATTGACTCATTGCGTCAGGTCAGTAGAATGCATCGCATCGAACGGCAGCTTGTCTGTCAGAAGGTAAGTAAAATCAGCAGGTTCGACGAAATTGCTGAAAATTGCGGGAATAGCTCAGTTGGTAGAGCACGACCTTGCCAAGGTCGGGGTCGCGAGTTCGAGTCTCGTTTCCCGCTCCAGATTCGCCGGTCAGGCTAGCCTGGCGGCATATCAATTTAAGGCGTGTTGGCAGAGTGGCTATGCAGCGGATTGCAAATCCGTGTACCTCGGTTCGACTCCGGGACGCGCCTCCAGTTACACCCTGCCCGGGTGGTGAAATCGGTAGACACAAGGGATTTAAAATCCCTCGGCTGTAAGGCTGTGCGGGTTCAAGTCCCGCCCCGGGCACCATATCGAATTACCAATAAAATCAATGATAAGCAGTGTCGTATGACCGCCCCTCAGAGGCGGTTTTTTTGTATCTGAATTACTATTCCTAATACCTCTTCCTAATATTACTTCCCTTTTGCCTGCCCTCCAACTACAGGGACAACAACTATTTTCCTGTCATATGCCGTAGTCTGCTCCACGTTCTTATGGCCTGTTATGGCTCTCTTCTCATACAAATCTCCCTCAAGATCAGACACACCCTTGGCCTTCAAATCATGGAATGTGAAATCAAAAATAAGCTCCGGAAATTTAAGCTTTGCCGCCTCACGTGCAGCACTCCAGCGACTGTTAAACCCATCGCGAGTGTAGCCCGAGCCATTAGGCTGGTGGAGTATGAAGATACTGCTCATTCCTGGCTTTAGCGGTAGTCCAGATGCCATTTTTATTGCTGCAGCAAATCGTGGTGACCACGCCTTAATCTGAGCAACACTGGTCTTGCTCTGCTTGATCAGTACACCCTCATCCATGATCTGGCTCTTTTTCATTGCGAGAACATCACCTTGTCGGGAGCAAGTGAGGTAGGCCAGTTCCATTGCTATCTTCACAATGTCCGGCGCACATGAATACAGAGCCTGATACTCTGCATCGGTAACATATCGATCTCTCGACGTCTCCTTAAATTTTTTAACTCCCTTGGTCGGATTACCTTTTACCATGCCACGCTCATAGCCCCAGCGGTACATGCGGGACATAAACGCCTTTTCCCTGTTGGCCTGAACTCGACTTTTCAATCCGCGTCTGTCCATGTACTTTCTGACGTGTTCAGGACGAATTGCATCTGAGGGCATGGCACCAAAGACAGCTAAAACATTTTTTGAATACTTCAGGTAATCCCGCTGCGTTTCACGAGCAAGCTCAAAAAAATCAGCCGATTTGAAAAAACGCTCAGCCAGTGACGCCAGCAGCTTGTCATCAGGTATTTCATTGATCAGCGCCTCATATGCCGACCATACTGAGGACTGAGCTGCATCCAGCGCACAGAGGCGTATAGCGCCTCCGTTTTTGGGATGAAACTCATAGGCTGATTTGCCGCGATAAACGCGCGGCGGCATCCAGGCATCAGCACTATTTTTGCGAACACGAGCCATTAATCCAATGCTCCGAAGTTGGGTTCAGGTTGATTCATTTCTGGGGCTTTGCGCGACGACATTGGGTCATTGAAATGCTGCCAAGTTGTCCGCGGGCGACCATCACGGCGGACGACGAAAAATATACCTGCCTGTTTCAGGCACTGGCATTGCTTAGACGGGATTTTATAGCCGGTTAATTTTTCGATATCGGCATCAGAAATAATTACGTTATTGATATCAGACATATAGTTTCTCCACACATTCCTGCTGCATCAGGTTTGTTTAGCCGTGACAGGTCACAGCGTGTTGATATTTAATTTCAGTTCATGCCAGCCGCTGGTGGCCCAGCATGCTGCTTCACCCTGGCAAGGGCAGGACTTCACCGGCAGATGATCGTCACACTTACCGCATTGCTGCTGTGATAGCACTTCAATCTGCTGCGCCAGTTCAGCGGCATCTTTGCGAATGAGTAACGCTATATACTCGTTCAGCTCATATGGTTCACGACCGGGGCGGCGTGCGGCGCAGTTATGCGCCAGCATCTCCAGTTCCTGACTATCCAGCGCCAGCTCCAGCTTTTTACCACCGGCAGCGGCCTGTCTGGCACGCTGCGCTGCTTTGCGTTCGGCGGGGGATTTAGGCATCAATTACCCTCCGCCGATTTGCGCATGTGACCAGGTGCCAGACAATGAGTTTTGTTGGCGTTGAACATCCATCCCCGTTTTTTAGCTGCCCGAACACACTCTGTTAAATTGCTGCCAGCAATACTTTTGAACCCGGTCTCTTCGGTTCGGTACTCAACGGGCAGCTTTATGACCTCGCAATTTTGGCAGTCACAGTAGAGGTCTAAGGTATAGCCACCAATTACCATCACTCCATCTCCTTCAAGAAGATAATCCAGTGGGTTTTGTCGCCTTTGCCGGTACGCTGCCAGATGGTTGGCTTCTGCTCGGTTAGGGCGATTACCTGACTTACCGGAATCTGTGTCTCATTCCATTTAAAAATCAGCGTGCCGTGTGGCCGCAATACCCGGAAAGCCTCACTGAAACCGGCACGTATATCATCGCGCCAGTTTTGCTTATCCAGCGCACCATACTTTTTCCGCATCCAGCCGTTCTCTCCGGCGCGGTCGAGGTGAGGCGGGTCAAAGACTACCTGAGCAAAACTGCAATCAGTGAACGGTAGGGCGCGAAAATCGGCGATTACATCCGGATTGATATGCAGTTTTCGCCCATCACAAAGTGTGTGCTGCTCATTACGGATGTCGGTGAATAAGGCCCGAGAATCAGTCTTATCCAGCCAGAACATGCGAGAGCCGCAGCACATATCGAGGATTGGCTGTTCCATCACTCAACCTCCACGGGCTTAAACTCAATGACCCACACCCACGGGTTAGCCTGCCAGTTGTCATCGCCGTAGATGGATGACCACAACACACCAAAGTCATGCATCTTTGCTCGACCTTCAATGCCTTCAGCAGCGGCGTCCTCCGCACTGATATCCTGCAGCCGCTCCACACGAACGCCGGTAATCTTCAGCGTTATGCGGGAAGCCCAGCGCGGCATGTGGATTGATGGCGTCCAGTTATCGACCACGGCTGGCTTATTGCATTTCTCAATTGGCACCCGGTATGTCTGCTGCGTCCAGCTCTGCTGCTCACTGGCTTTATAAACCAGTGTGGCCACGTCAGTAGCCCGGCTATGAACCCGGAATGCCTCACGCACCCACAGGCGATCACCTATTGCACCGAATGGGAAGGAGAACGGAGCCGAACGAATGTGGTTTCCGGTAGCGTTCGATTCAGTCCAGTGGTATTTGCCTGTATCGCTGCGTTTAGCTGAAGCAATTATGCGTCTTAGCCCGAACTGATTTGATTCAGGCTGCACCCTCATGATCCGGCGCGTCTGCGTCTTTCTGCCGTCGAGAACTGCACGAACCATGTCGGCGTTAAAGATGATTGGGCGTTCACGCATCTTCTTCATCCTCTTCAACAGCTTCAACTTCAGTACCATCGTAAGCAGCCTTGACGCTACTGGCTGCCGCGATAATGGTGTTGAACTGGTCAGCGTCTACTGTCACGCCGGGATACTGGCGAGAGACTTCAAAGCTGATTGCAGTAACCAGCTTCATCTGGTCGATGCGGATAATGGTTTTCATCACTCACCATCCTTACCAGTCAGCAAATGATATGGAACGCCGGGAGCATTCAGTTCGGCATAAGCAACAATCTCACCGCAATCCCAGCCCAGATAATAGGTTGAGAAATCTTCATGGCAGAAAGTCTGATGCCAGCCCACAGGCCAGTAGGGTTCACCGTCAGGCGTGTACAGCTCACAATCGGCACTATCATCTTCGTCATTATCTTCAGGCTCTGGCTGGTTGAACCATACGGCCTGCGTAACATAGAGCTGACCATTGCCATTATTGCGATAACAAACCCAATAGAGCGCACTCTCGCCTAGTTTATGAACCGGCTCACCGTCTTTGCTTAACTGCTGCCATTTGATAGCCAGCTTCGCCTCTGCTGCTTCTGCTCGCTGCTCCAGCCCCGTAAGCCGCTCCGTCACTGCCTGACGGATTTTGTTGATTTCATCCTGGGCGTCTTCTTCGCTGTTCACTTCACGAACATCGACACATGACAGACAAAGCCAGTCAACAAACTGGTTCGCTGGGAAATCTTTGATTCTTTCGCTTAATGGTTTCATGACACCACCTTCAGGGTTACCGTGCGTGTGCGAAGCAAATCCATTTCCAATTGGGAAATGATGTTGATCGCATGTGAAATGCCGGGCTGCTGGTGGTTACCCAGCGTTGTTACAGCGCGGCGTGCTTCCCCAAGGGCTTCACCGCGCAATGTACGAATCCACTGATCACAAGCTGGAGTGGCCAGCGCTGCGTTAAGGTCATCAAGCAGGGTCATGTCAGCCCCGGCAGCCTGAAGCGCGGTGATGGTGTCTGGCAGCACGCTGTTGATGCGCAGAACCTCTGCAGCCATCAGATTGGCGCGAACGGTGGCAACGTCGAGACGCGATGACAGCTCGGTGACCATCTTTGCCATTTCAATCAGAGGCGTTTCCGCACCGATGTTTTTAGCGAACTGGTGGCCGGCAGCGACGACTTCTTTATTCGATTTGAAGTGATGCATGTCATCGCCCTCAGTGAATGGTGATGGTGCTGTTAAGGCGCTCTGCTTCGTTCTGCGCCTTAATAGGATTAGTGATTACTGAACCGTCAGGCATGAACCAGCCGTTAAGGATATGGCTGTAGGGCAGGGTGATAATGCCTACGGTGATATGGTCATTAGGCTTTTGCATCGCTGTACTCCCTCCGGGCTTTATCAAACTCACTGCCAACGATCTCAACCGCGCCAAATCCATCTTTAGGCGTCGCACTGGTCTGAATGTAAATGGCATCACCATGACGGAATAAAGTAAGGCCACACAGAACCAGCATTCCCCAATCCAGACCAATAGCTTCATAGAGTTCGTCGTTATCGACTTTGGCTTTCGGGTAGTTTTCACTCCACAGCTTCTTAACTGCGGCATGCTCTTCCTTAAGGCCTTTGGGTGGTCTGGCTTTCGGCCAAGACGCATAACCAGTGTTACCCGTTGGTACTGTCCACAGCTCCTTAGCGAGGTAAGGTGCAGCATCAAAATTCACGCCGTAGAAGGTTGAGCGCGTTATATCGCTTTTAAAAACTGGCTTGCCGCCAATCAGTGAAGTCAGCTCTGCCGCTTCTTTGCGCATCTGCGCTTCATCAGCACGCGTCTTATCCCATGCTGCTAACGCCTCAGCGTTCGTAAACTTCCAGTAGCCCATAAAAGTCTCCACACACGATTTTTGGTTGCATGAATCCCTTGCCAGTGATGGCAATAAAAAACTTTTGGGATTCGTTTAAGTTGGCTGGTGAGCTACTGCAATAACCCACAGCCCGATTACTCCACACATTTGAAAGGTTGTTGCGGTGCCGGGTGCCTCCCGGGGCTCTGGTCAGACTGACAGACACCAGAGCGGAGACTCTTAGACTGTATGCAGTTTTTGTCAGTCTTCCGCGTGCGCTAGCCGCATTCACCACAACGAAAAGGACACTTACCCCACGTCTCTAAAGCGTTCGAAAACACCCGCTTTGCAAATGCCCTTATCGTTGTGAAAAAGGGCGGTTTAACCAAACCATCATGAGTAACCGCCAACACAGCAATTCAGTACTCTTAAAACGCTGGACCGCGAACTACGTTTTCAACATCACACTGCACACTCACCACACCTGCATCACCACAACAGATCACATCGGCATCCGGGAAGAGACGTAGAAAGGTAATCAGGTCCCGGAGCGTTGTGTTCGCCATGTTCTTGATCATTTTCATTCTAACTCTCAAAAGTATTGAGTAACTTCGATGTGTAGAATATAGCTACTTTAAGTAGAGAAAATCAACTACAAAAAGTAGAAAAATAGATGCGCCTGTCTTTTTTGTAGATAAATCACTGATTTTAAGACGAAAAAAAACCGGCCTAAGCCGGTTTCTCAAAGCAAGTGGATTACCCGAAGTCAAGCATCTTAAGAGGCAAGCACCTGATAAGCTTGCCAAAAATGTAAAGATCAGCCATTTCGTTTTCTTCGATAAAAAATGGGGGGTACTTTTCGTTATCAGAGAGAACTGCTAATTTTCTTCCCTTAACCTTTTGTAATCTCTTAACAAAAGTTGAATCTTCAAAGTTGAAAACATAGACCCCATCACCATTGAAATGATCAATCGCCCTGTCGACAAACAATAAATCCCGTGGAGATAAAGTTGGCATCATGCTGTCACCATCAACGTTAATTAATTCTATTCCGTCGAGTGTGCGTCTGCCGAATAACTCATAAATTCTGGTTTCAGGTATTTCTATTGAACTGATAACAGTTGGAAAAGGGGGGTTTATATATCCATGTCCAGCTGATGCATGCAAGTCCAGCTGCTTGATGCGGACAGTTCCTTTGTCAGGCATATCAAAGTTTTCCATAACGCCATAGTCGAGATAGGCAGGCGATACGGAAAGCTTGTCAGCAATCCTCAACATTTTTTCGTCCCTCGGCTTTGCTGTGCCAAGCGTATAGCGCCGCGCCATCTCATACGAGACACCACTAAGTTCTGAAAGCTCTTTAACTCCCAGCGCCTTGCTCTGGAGCGACTTATTAAGCCTGTCGGCAAAGTCTTTGTATTTAGTTTCTTCCACCATAAGTGGAAGAGTAAGCGCACAAAGCATAGTTGTCATTTCTATTTTAAGTTGCATTAAAATGCTACTTTAAGTAGTATCGATTTCACCCCATCTATGAGGACCTAAAGATGAAGCGAAGCTTCAAGAATATCAGCGAACAAGCTGTTCGCGCTGTTGGCTCAATGTCGGAAGTTTCTCGGCGTTTCGGGTTTAACTCTGTTCAGTCTGTAGCTAACTGGATCACTAAAAACCGAGTTCCTCCTGAGCGCGTAATTTCACTTTGCGAATGGGGAGGATGGGCTGTAACTCCTCATCAGCTAAGACCCGACATCTATCCTCATCCGAAGGACGGAATGCCAAGAAAAGCAGGATAAGCAAATAAATCTCACAGCATAACTACCGAAGGAAAAGAGAAATGGTAGACACAATCAACACAGCAATTCGACTGATGTGCAAAGCACATAAAGCGGGTCGTTTAGGCATGGCCGATGACTTAGGCATGACCATCGATCAGTTTCACAACCACATGTACCGCAAGTGTGGCAGTCGTTTCTTCACCCTGGACGAACTCATGAAGATGGAAGAGTTATCCGGCACGGCATGCTTGGCAGACTTTTTCGCGACACGTCACGGAAAGTTGCTGGTGGATGTCTCTGCAGTTAATGAGGTGGATAAGGTCGATCTGTATGACATCGAGATGAAAGCGAGCGCAGCAGCTGGTGAGTTGGCCATAGCAAAGATTGCCGCAGCATCTGACGGTGTGATCGACAGCAAAGAGCGTAAAACCCTGTCCGCGCTGTTCCACACCAAAATGCGCCACCAGATTCACGGCTTCTTGGGTTTTATGGCGCTGTATGGCGTCGGTGTTGCTGAGCATTCGGTGGATATGTTTGTGGCGAACGGCAGGAAAATCGATGCATCAGGTATGCAAATTGAAGTGCAGGAAATTTGAAAATGAAAAAGTTTTTAAGCCCCAAAAAAGTGACACCCGCAGGATTGCAGTCCCCGGGTGTCTGTCGCGATTTTATCAACGTGTGTGGAGAATCAATCGCATGTCCATTGTAAGCCAAAATAGAGCGGTTGGGCAATTCCGTTGCCGCGTAATCGCTGGCGTCCGTGTCTATGAGCAAATCATACCGGTCTCTGGTGGCCCTAACAACTACCAGCCAACCACGCGTTTGGTAGTTGAGTCCGCCTGGAAGAATTTCTATAGCCGACCGGCGCAGTCGAGGGTGAGCTGATGGAAAACGAGATCATTAAACCCTGGGTGGAGCGATTTAAGGACAATCGCGGCGTTGTAGTTGAGACCGTTGGTGTAGACGTCGTTAATCACCGCGTAATTTACATGCGTCCCAACTATCCACATCCCTGCATGCAGCCCCGCGCTTTGTTCAGCCAGAAGTTCAGGAAGGTGGCGTCATGAGTTTATTGCTGAAGGTTAAGCCTCTGGTCATTAGCCCAGCTCTTGCGCAGCGTATTGGGCTGAATGAGGCCATTGTGCTGCAACAGATTTGCTACTGGCTGGAGGACACCACTTCAGGTGTTGAGCACGATGGTAAACGATGGATTTACAACACCATTGAAGACTGGAATGAGCAGTTCCCTTGGTGGTCGTCAGATACCGTTAAACGCGCTCTGACCTCACTTAAGAAGAGTGGGTTGATCTACGTTGAACAGTTAAAAAAGACGCAGCATGACCGCACGAATTTTTATGCGATTAACCACGCAAACCCACTGTTGGCCGATGAGGGCAAATTGCCCTCATCGAAGGATGCAAGTTGCACTCATCGAAAAGGGCAAGCTGCCCTAATCGATAAGGGCAGTTTAACCCCATCGATGGGGGCAAATTGCACTCGTCTTACAGAGAATACAACAGAGAATACAACAGAGATTACAACAACCCCTTCTTGTCAGGTTGCATCGCAACCAGACGATGAGTGGTCAGTCGTTAATCGCTCTCGGGAAGTTTTACGCCACCTGAACAAAGTTACCGGCGCTAAGCACACAGAGGCGCAGTCGTCGATGGGCCACATCAAATCCCGCCTGAAAGACGCGTTCACGGTGGAAGAGCTTTGCCTGGTTGTGGATTACAAGCATGTCCACTGGGAAGGCACCGAGGAATACCAGTACATGCGCCCTAAAACCCTGTTCATCCCCGGCAACCTGCCTGGCTATCTGCAGTCTGCTGCCAAATGGGATAAGGCCGGTCGCCCGCCGCGCTCTGAATGGAATGCTCTGAAGCGCAACATGCAGCGGGATATCACTGTCATTCCGCAGCCTGACAGCTCAGTGCCTCACGGCTTTCGCGGTTAACAGGAGAATAATCATGATCAACCACGAATCAAAAATTCTTGAACTGATTACCCGCAATGGCCCGCTGAAGGTGCGCGAACTCTGCAAGCTGACTGGACTGCATGAGACTTCAGTGAAGCGTTTTATCAAACCCCTGTTCACCAAAGGGCTGCTTAAGCGGGCAAGCGACTGGAGCTACTCAATTAACACCGACCCGTTACCGGTAGAAAGCGAGAAATACAGCCACATGGCGAAGCAGGCCAGCGAACTGGCGGCTAAAGGATTCTGGTTGCGTGCCGCGCAGGTCTGGCGCGAGGCGATGCTGGTGGCTCGGTTCGATGCATCACGTAACGAAGCCAAAGAGAACTGCGACCGCTGCGCCGTTAAGGGCTCACTGAATTGCGGCAGCTATGGCGGACTTGATACCGGCCGCATCATTTCAGCCAGTGTGAACAGGGATTTGTTATGAAAGCGCACCTGAAGAGCCACTACCAACGCAATGAGATTTTCTATCAGGCCATCCGCACAGCAGTAGTGATGATTGCCGCACTTATTTTTGTCCTGACATGGGAGCTGACCACAGCATGAGTACTTTAGCGCGCATTTACGACGACAAGAAAAATAGCGATACCGACATCACCACCCGTAAAACCTACCTGCTGGGCGTTGATGAGCTGTATGTCGAAACTAATTACAACATTCGTGATATCGATCAGACCCATGTAGAGGAATTCCGCGATGCCTTTATCGCTGGTGAGCATGTGCCTCCGCTGGCTGTTAAGGTCACGGAGAAGGGAATTAAGATCATCGACGGCCATCACCGCTATTACGGTGCGAAGCTGGCTCAGGAAGCAGGATATACGCTGCGCCTTGAGTGCAAAGACTTCGTGGGTAGTGAAGCGGACAGCGTGGCATTCATGGTCACCAGTAGCCAGGGCCGCGCCCTGTTGCCGCTGGAACGCGCAGCTGCCTATCAGCGCCTTGTGAATCAGGGCTTAGAGCCAGCGGAGATTGCCGCCAAGGTGAAGCGTTCGATCACCGATGTAGAACAGCACCTCCAGTTGCTGACTGTTGGCGAACCGCTGATTGAGATGGTGAAGTCCGGCGAAGTAGCAGCGACCACAGCAGTTGCCCTGCAGCGTGAGCATGGCGTGAAAGCATCATCGGTGGCGCAGGAGCAGATGCAGAAGGCTAAAGCCGCTGGCAAGAAGAAGCTGACCAAGACCGATGCTATGCCGCAGTTCAGTGCAGCACAGGCACGCAAACTGGTAGAGCTTATTGCCCGACACTGTGAGGCAGAATTGCATGAGGACGCACAGGTAAACCTAGATTTTGCTACGGACCTGCAGGCGGCTGAGCTGATGGATATTATCCTGATGGCTAAAGAGCACTACGGCGTCACACAATCAGTCAGTGAGCAACCGGCACCGGCCAAAACAGAGAACGCTGATGGTGATGATCTGCCACTGCTGAAGCACGAAATCCTTGAACAAAGCGGTGTTGAGGTGTGGGCTTGCGTTCAGGCCGCGTTCAAAATGAAAGCCGAATATACCTATAGCGAATCCAAGTGGGCGCATACATGGGCGGCAGACTCCGTTGAGAACCCAACCTGTGTGACAGTGCCAGCAGAGACGATTGCCAGCGCCGTTCGTCTTATCAGGCAGCACCATGACGATCTTGAACTCAAGCTGTGGCTGTCAGAGCAGCACGATGATTCAGAAGTGGCTACTGAGCAGCTGATGCGCTTCTCAGCGGTATTGTCAGAGATTCGCCAGGACCAACCGTGCAAGGTTCAGGAGTTTGTCGCGCTGGTGGAGCAGACGAACCGTGATTGCTGGTCAAACATCCGCATGCTGCGTCAGGCAGTCCGTGAGGTAGTTGGTCAGATGACAATACCGGATGTGGGAGAGAGTGCTGCATGAAGTTAACTCTCCCGTTCCCGCCAAGCGTGAACACGTACTGGCGTAACACCAGAAAGGGAGTATTGATCAGCGCCTCCGGGCGCTGTTTCCGCTCCAACGCACTTGCCGCCGTCATGGAGCAACTTAAACGCCGACCACAGCCGATTACAGTGAACGTGCAGGTTACCGTACTGTTGTTCCCGCCAGACAAGCGTCAGCGCGACCTTGATAACTACCTCAAAGCCATGTTCGATAGCCTCACTCATGCCGGTATATGGGACGATGACAAGCAGATTAAGCGATTCATTGTAGAGTGGGGGGCCGGTCACCAAAGGCGGTAAGTCTCAGGTGGTAATCAGTGAGTTTCAGCCGTTAGCGGCATAGGTCCGCAACTGGTTACATGACCAGTAAAATTGGGTATAGTGAGTGCTGTACTGGTGATTGCAGTCGCCGTACCAAGGTTGGTCCCGCTCACTTGCAGGTGATGGGGCGGGGCCATTTAAAAATGTTGTTCCAGTGTGTGGAGAGGTCAAAATGCTGAATCAATCAGCGGGTGCTGTTGCGCCTTTAGTCAATGCTATTCAATCCCCGATCATGACAAGCCGTGAAATTGCCGAACTGACAGGCAAAGAACACAAAAATGTCACTGTAGATATTCGCCGTATGCTGGATGACCTGGGAGAAGATGCGCTGAAATTCCAGCGTATCTATTTCGACACCATGAACCGGCAGCGAACTGAGTATCACCTCGACCGTGAGCATACCGAATGCCTTATCACCGGTTACAGCGCCATTCTTCGAATGAAAGTGATCAAGCGACTGCATGAGTTAGAGGAAAGTCAGCCAGTTAAAATCCCGCAGACCTTTGCTGAGGCACTCCGCCTGGCTGCTCAAGTGGAAGAGGAGAAGGAGCGCCAGCAGCTGCAGCTTACTGAAGCCGCGCCAAAGGTTGCTTTCGTGGATCGCTATGTCACGGCCACCAGTTCAATGACATTCCGGCAGGTAGCAAAGCTTCTTGATGCTAAAGAGCCAGAGCTTCGCCTGTTCCTGATTGAAAGCCGGGTTATGTACCGCCTTAATGGCGTCCTGACGCCCTACAGCCAGCACATCGAGGCTGGTCGTTTTGAGGTCAGAACCGGAACCACTACCGAATCAAATTATATGTTCAGTCAGTCCCGCTTCACCGCTAAGGGCGTTCAGTGGATTGGCGGGCTATGGATGGCGCATAAGGCGGCAGGCGGTGCTGAGTGAGGGCATTGCTTACACCTGAAATAGCGCCGCGCACAGGAATAGTTCTGTTCAGGCCGGGACCAGAACTGATGAAGCTGTTTAAGTCTCGCGTTGTGATCAGCACTCCGACAATGGATATGGCAGACCTGCCATCAGGACGGCTGAATGAAGGCACCCAGCCGCTGCTTGATGAACCCTCACTGATTCCCTTCTTTGGTCACGAACGTGTGATAGCGGCCGCTGGTGGGCCTAATGCTCTGGCATCTTTCGTCCAGTCATTTGGCTGCTGTCAGTGGGAGCAGCCGGAAGCATGGCATCACCATGAATTCACAGTGTCAGAAATCGAAAACGGCCTGGTTTCCCTTTGCTATAGCCACGAAAATGAATTCAGGGAAGACGGCGTACCCGGTAGCCTGGAGAATATCGCCAAAGGCAATACCGCTCTCTGGATAATCAGGACTGCATGCAGCCAGATGGCGCTCAACGGCGACCACCAGCTGACATTACCGGAACTGTGCTGGTGGGCCTCACTGAATGACCTGATTGATCTCATACCGGAGGCACCAGCCAGGCGCGTTCTGCGCATGCCAAAAGAGAGCATCCAGAGCGGCGAGCTTAAAGAAGCCCGTATCGTTCCGGCCCGACCGGCACGCGAAGTTATTCAGGATGCAGCGCAGCTGGTCAAAAAGATAATCGACCTGCGCGCCGATCCGGAATCACCAGAATCATTCATGAAGCGACCTAAGCGTAAGCGCTGGGAGAATGAGAAGTACACGCGGTGGGTTAAGTCACAGAGCTGCGCATGTTGTGGAAGGCAAGCAGACGATCCTCATCACATCATCGGACACGGGCAGGGGGGAATGGCAACGAAGGCGCATGATTTATTCGTGATACCGCTATGCAGAGCGCATCACGATGAACTGCACCGGGATATGAAAGCGTTTGAAACAAAATACGGCAGTCAGGTTGAGCTGCTCTTCAGGTTCCTGGATTTCGCGATTGCAGTCGGCGTTATCGGGACAGACAAAAAATAAAGTGTGTGGAGAGGATTAAATATGCGTGACATGTCACAGGTATTGGAGCGTTGGGCTGGCTGGGCAAAATCGGACAACAGCGGTGTGGATTACTCATCAATAGCGGCGGGCTTTAAAGGTCTGCTGTCGCAGGATTCAAAATTAACGCTCACCTGCAGCGACAATGACGGCTTAATTATTGAGGGCTGTCTGGCACGGCTTAAAGAAAAGCGCCCGGATGAGCATGCGATCATTGTGCTGCATTACTTTTTTAATATCTCAAAGCGCACCCTGGCAAAGCAGGCCAAGCGGGATGAGAAGATAGTGAGAATTGAAATACAGATGGCTGAAGGCTTTATTGAGGGCTGTCTGGCGATGCTTGATGTTCGGCTGGATATGGATGCCGAACTGACACCGAAAAAAATATTGAAAAAACCTCTCACGCGGTCCGCATTTTCCTTAGTAATCTGATAAGGTCGATTACAAGCAGTGCAGCTTATCTGCTAAAAGTCAGTTCCAAATGTGTATGTCAAAGCGCCACGGACCTTACCAGCCTGGAGGCGTTTTTTATTTTAAATATTCCCTTTAGGGGATATTAATTTGTCTATCCCTTCCAGAGGATAAAAAATTCACCCTGTTGCCGACGGGCAAGGCACTTACCGCTTTTGCGTCAGGGTTCCTAAATGCTGGGGTCTGCTTTAAGATGATTCCACTACGGTGAATCTCACCTAAGCGGTGGGGCGGAATGGCAAATGTTATGCGGAACGCGAACCTGAAGCCATAACAGGGTTCACCGGGAGGCACCCGGCACCGTAGTCTTCAATTCGGCATCGAAAGGTTTGATGTAAAAAAGCCCTGCCGTATCTCAGGTGATAGCGGCAGGAAATCACACCAATGAGTTACTGACCGAAGTCAGGTCAGTAGTGCAACTCTATGATGATTACTGTTTCTTAATCTGATGATTAGCATTAAATGGCGGCACTTCATTTATCCATTGAGTGGCTTTATTCTATGCTCTGACTCATTGCAATGAATCCATCTACGCGATGGGGGCTAAATCTGAGTCGTAATGCACAATGGTGGGCGTCTGAGGTTGCAGATTTTTTCATTCACCGGGACGCACCCGGCATCGTAAAATAAGTTACCATTTCAGTGCCAAAGGTTCGCTTACGCGGACCTTTTTTATACCTGGCAGTCGTACACAACTCTTAAAGCGATCAAATATTGATCAATGCAAAAAGTTTGGCTCATAAAAAGTATTAGCATTCCTTCTTTAGTGTAGGGAGTGCTTAATATGGGCGAATACTATTACGTCGAGGTCAAAAAAAGTTGTCTGGAAGTGAATGTCCTGCACAAATCTGGTTGCGTCAGACATACAGTTCTTAACGATAAAATGACTTTTTTAGGGACTTTTTACAGGCAACAGGACGCTTTTTTGACTGCCAAAAAAAGGTACAAAACTTGTAAATACTGTAACCGCTGCTGCTCAATACTCTAATAATCGTGAGCATGCTGGTGGCTTAGTTTCATATTTTGGAAACAAAATTGCTCTCTTAGCATTTTTTCTAAGAAAGATATGCTAATGATTTGAGTTAATTAAATTTTATATCTTATCTTAAGCAATTAGTGCTGTTGTTTTTTAGTGTCATTAACCGAACATGGTCTGGCGCAGAACTTCCTTCGTGTGAGATTTGTCTTACTTCCTCCTTAGCAATAAAAAGGGGTTTGATTTGAAAATCACAAGAAGGAGGGCGTGGTTACTGGTTTTTTTATTTTCTGTTGTTGTGTGGGGGTTGATTTTTGCCGCCATGGCTTATGCTAACGATAGTGACCAGGTTGAACCAAAATCTCAGCCAGGCGAAAACACATCATCTGTAAATATCGAAAAAATAAGAAAACTCGACCTTAGTGATGAGCAAAGAAAGTTTATTGAATCGCTTATCGAATCAACAGAAAAGAAACAGAGTGACTAATAGTTTTTCATAACATTTTTGAATGTAAGTAATCATCACAAAGGTCGCCATTGAGCGGCCTTTTTTCGTTTTTGCGCACACCAATCAGTCTCCACACACACTTTTGACGCCGTGGTGCTGCGCAACTCTTTTAACTAAAGTCAGCCGCCATCATTCCGGTGGCGGGAACCAGAGCATGCCTCCAGAAAAAGATCCGGGCTTTTGGGCCACAGTCCTGCTGTGGCTGTATGCCCATAAAACAGAATGGGGATATGCCGGGGTAGCAGGCATGTTTTCACTATTACGCAGTGCCTATGCAAAAAGCTCCTGGAGTAAGCGGGTCCTTGACGCTGTTTCATGCAGCGCTCTGGCCTTCTTTGCAGCGCCCACACTTCAGGTAGTCGGCGCTCTCTTCAACTGGAACATTCCTGATGCAGCCGCACAGGTTTTCGCGGTTTACATCGGGTATGTCGGCAACGACTACATCAGCGCCAGACTGCGCGGGTGGATAGACAGGAAAGCAGGGGATACAAATGAAGGTCAGCAATAACGGCATCAACCTTATCAAACGCTTTGAAGGTCTGGAGCTAAAGACTTACAAAGACAGCGTTGGCATTCTGACTATCGGCTACGGACATACCCACGCAGTTAAAGCAGGTGACGTGATCACCGGCGAACAAGCCGATGCTTTTCTTCGTGAAGATTTACAGGTGGCAGAGCTGACCATCAATACCAATGTGAAGGTAAAGCTCACTCAGGGTCAATTCGACGCGCTGGCGTCATTCGTGTTTAACCTCGGGTCCGGCAACTTCGTTAAATCGACTCTTATCAGAAAGCTCAATGCAGGCGACTACGCTGGCGCAGCTGATGAGTTCGGCAAGTGGGTCAACGCCGGTGGTAAGAAGCTGCCCGGACTCGTTAAACGCCGTGCCGCTGAAAGAGAGGTATTTCTGACATGAACCCGTTAAACCTCATCAAAACTTTTTCACCGGTTCTTGTCATCGGTCTTATCTGCCTGGCTCTCTGGATGCTCAATGCTCGCAGCTCCCAGCTTGAAGCCACAAATCAGCGACTGGAGAAGTTAGCCAACAGCAAAGACGATCAGGTTAACGACCTGCGGTCCAAAAACGATGGTCTGGCATCAAGCGTTACTGACCTTGTAGCTGCCGTTAAGCAGCAGAATGACGTAATGAGCCAGGTCACAGAGCAGCGTGCCGTAACAGCCCAGCAGAACCGGAAACTACAGAATGAAATTAAGCGTTACCTTGCGGCGGACAAGTGTGCTGTTGCTCCTGTTCCCCCTGATGCTGCTGACAGGCTGCGCGACGCAGCAAAAGCCGCTGGTGGAGTACCGGACAGTAAAACAGCCTCAGCTAAACCTTCCGGCTGAACTGACCAGTCAGATTGATGTTCCAGCCCCATCACAGGATATGACGTTCGGTGACAGCGTAAGCCTCAACGCTGAGTTATATGGCGCTCTGGGGCAGTGCAACATTGACCGCGCTGCAATCCGGCGCATCGAAGCAGGGAACTAAGATGGCTATATTCTTCGGCAGGGTTAATAAGAGTGAATGGGAGCATACCGGCCTGTTCGCCAACATCGTTCCGGTTTACTTACGCAATATGGAATCAGGCGAACCTGATGTGTGCGCTGCTAATGGTGTGCCTGAATGGTTCTTTGAACTGATCACACTGCTGGCCTGTTGCATGCCATTGCCATATGAAGGCTTCATGTTCACGCATGTGAAGCCAATCGAATCAACTGAGAAGGCCAAAACGTTATGAGCGAAGCAAAACCGCAGAACGGCAGCACCGTTAAGGGCTATCGGACACTGTCTTATGGCGAAATCGGCAAGATGAATCAGTTCAAAGAGCTGAGCCGCCAGTTCATTGCTCTCCTGCAACAGCATGGGATGGATATGGGTGCCGACCCAACCCTACAGAACTCGACGGAATGTTGGGACGCTCATGAATGGTTGCGCGAAGCACATAAGGATATGCAACGTGCCTGTATGGCGGCATGTCGTGCTGTAGCCCGTCCAGACTCAGATTGCTGAGTTCATCACAAGGCGCATTTGCGAGCGCGCCTGATGATGTAACCAGCTTCGGAGTTACTGACTTCGATGAACAAGATTATTTCACTCACAGAAGCTGAATTGAACTCGTTGAAATACGAGTATCAGGGTTGTAGCAGTACTCACAAATTGGTATTTAAAGTAAAATGTGAGTTCACGAGTATTACTCAGGACTCAATAATGGATGCTGATTTAATTTCTTTTAAAACCATGATTGCCACACAGGAAACGGCAAAATGGACTTTTTGGATGATGTTCGCGACTTGGTTTGCGGGAGCTGCGACCTTTATGGCCGTTGTCACTTCTCTTTATATTGCAAATAGAAAACCAGTCCCTAAATTCGTAGTTTCGCAATCAACAGGGCTTATTGCTCCAAACGGACAGTGCTTTCACGCAATAATGATTGATGTAGCCAATGTTGGACTCACTCCCATTGTGATAAGTTCTATAGTCTGGGAATTCGGAGGAAGGAATCAAATCTTTAACCTTTTTCCAAGTCCATATTCGGCGAAGTTGCCCAAAAAGATTGAGCATGGCGAGTCTGCGCTGTTTATCATTGAAACGCCTGATTTTAATAATCATTTGAAAGGATTGAAGAATGATATAGCTGAAGCGCATGGTGATGTAAATAAACTTTGTATTTCTGTGCGTTTGGCTACTCAGCATAAGAAGAAATTTAAAGTTGATAAAGGCTTCCTCGAAACTCTTAAAAGTGTTTAGCGAACCGCCTTCGGGCGGTTTTTTTATTTTGTGCTGAAAAATGCATTCACTGGGTTCACTTTTCAGCATAAACGCAATGAATCATCGGCTGGTGGTCTCAAAAATACCGGGATAAATAATCGCTAACTCAAACCCTTCCAGAATAAAACTCTAAACGCCCGTCATGGGGCAGCAATCCACAGAGCCTTGCGGGGTGAGTCTATGGGGTAAGCAGCCATGCTTTCACTCTGTGGGCTGCTTTTATCCGCGTGAACTTAGGCTCACCACCGAAAGGAAAACCGATATGGCAACTGTTGTAAAAGCTGAGAAATTCAAAGTGGGTATCAGCCTGAAGGGGCATTCCCCAACATCGATTGTTGCTACAGCTAAGCCTCAGATGTTTGATGGCTGGCTCCGGGTTCATGGCGACTCGGGTTCGCACTATTTTGCTGAAGGCCAGATTGAAAGCTATTCAGTTAAAACGCTGGTTTACTCTACAGCGCTCGACAGCGAACCAAGTAACGGTCAGTACCATGGCATCAGCCCCGAACTGGCAAGCTATAAAGCGGCCAGGTTGACGGAAGCTGCTGCAGAGACGGGGCAGACACTCCAGCTGTTCAAGCATCTGTCAGTGCTGCTGCCGATTATGCACACAGCGGAACGAAATGTCTGAGCCACGCATCTACAACAGCCGCTGGGACAAAGCCAGACTGTCATTTCTAAAGTCTCATCCTCTCTGCGCGATGTGCCACCGGCAGGGCAGAGCAGTGGCGGCTGCTGTCGTTGACCACATTAAGCCGCACAGGCTGAAGGAAGCGATTAATGGAGGCAAACAGGAAGAGATAGTAAAGGCTCAGAAACTATTCTGGAACAAGGCCAACTGGCAACCCCTCTGCAAACAGCATCACGACTCGACCAAGCAGCGTGAAGAGAAGCGCGGACACGTCATCGGGTGCGATGAGAACGGCATGCCCCTCGACCCGTCATCCCATTGGCACAAATGAGAATGAATATCATTTAATGTCGAGAGTGATGGGGCTGGGGTCGAATGAGAACAATTATCATCACCATTGGGGAGGGTGGGATCAGAGTTCAGGGGATAGCGACCTCCTGACCGCCCGCCCCCCTTTTTATGCACAACCGCGAAATGAAAAGTTTTTTTCTGGGAGGTTTTTATGGCCGGAAGACGACCAAAACCGACCCATCTTAAGGTCGTTACCGGCAATCCGGGCAAGCGAAAACTCAACGACAAAGAGCCTGCACCTGCGAGAGAAATCCCCAGCCCGCCTTCACACCTCACTGATTGGGGAAAGGTTGCGTGGGGAAAGCTGACTGTCCTGCTCGACGGAATGGGCGTGCTAACCGTAGCCGATGTTCTGGCGCTGGAAAGGCTCTGTGATATTTACGCCGATATTCTTCAGCTGCGGATCACGATTGCTGAAGAGGGCAGAACCTACACGGTCCAGACCGAAGGCGGATTTCTGATAAAGGCCAACCCGGCTGTTTCAATGCTGGCTGATGCAGACCGGCGGTTTAAAAGCTACCTGGTAGAGTTCGGCCTGACACCGGCTGCCCGGTCAAAGGTGAACGTGAATGGTGGAGAAAAAGAAGAAGACCCGCTCAACCAGTTCTTCGGTTGATCCGGCTACGCAGTATGCAATGGACGTTACCAGCGGGAAGGTTATTGCCGGACCAGACATCCGCGCGGCTTGCGCCCGTCACCTTCGCGATCTGGAAGAGGGGCCGAAGCGTGGCCTGTTCTGGGATGTTGAAGCTGTAACCCGCGCTGTTAATTTCTTTGCTCAGGTTCTGAAGCTGAATGGCGGAGAGCATGAGGGTAAACCTTTTATCCTATTACCGTGGCAGTGCTTCATCGTCGGTTGCATATTTGGCTGGAAAAGCAGCGATGGTTATCGTCGATTTAGGATGGTTTACGTTGAGTCCGGCAAAGGTTCAGGAAAGTCTCCACTGGCTGGCGGTGTCGGGCTGTACTGCCTGACCGCCGATAAGGAGCCACGCGCCGAAGTTTATGCAGCAGCCACGAAAAAAGATCAGGCGATGATTTTGTTCCGCGATGCTGTGGCTATGGTCGATCAGTCGCCCGCACTTGCACAGCGCATACAGAAATCAGGCGGGGCTGGGAAAGAATGGAATCTGGCCTTTATGCAGGCAGGCTCTTTTTTCCG
Source organism: Pantoea sp. AS142 (assembly GCF_037152305.1). NCBI lineage: Bacteria > Pseudomonadati > Pseudomonadota > Gammaproteobacteria > Enterobacterales > Erwiniaceae > Pantoea > Pantoea sp. AS142. The sequence continues at coordinate 626,650 of NZ_JBBCMO010000001.1, forward strand.
TCCGATCAGTTCCGATGATGGTCAGTCAGGCCCTCGACCACATTGCGCCCTGATTGATGAAGTACACGAGCATAAAAGCAACCAAGTCGTTGAGATGATGCGCGCAGGTACAAAGGGCCGCCGTCAGGCTCTGATGTTCCTGATCACTAACAGTGGCCACGATAAAACAAGCGTCTGTTATGAGTACCATGAGTACGGGCGCAAGGTTGCCGCCGGTGACCTGGAGGATGATAGCTTCTTCAGCTTCATCTGTTCACTGGATGAGGGCGATGATCCGTTTAAGGATGAATCATGCTGGGGTAAAGCTAACCCGTCGCTGGGCCAGACCTTCACGGATAAATATCTGCGGGAGCAGGTGACACAGGCGCGCGGCATGCCGTCGAAAGAAAGCATCGTCCGCCGCCTGAACTTTTGCCAGTGGGTGGAAGCGTCCGATCCGTGGATTGATAGCGACACCTGGATGAACTGCGAACAGGACTTTGACCCCGAGGATTTGGCGGGTGAAGAGTGCTATGGCGGTCTTGACCTGTCAGGCTCACGTGACCTGACGGCGCTAGCGCTTTACTTTCCAAAAACCAAAAAGCTTTTAGTTGAGTTCTGGACGCCGAAAGATTCCCTGCTTGAGCGTGCCAAAACTGACCACGTTCCTTATGACGCCTGGCTGCGCAATGGCTTTATTCACGCACCGCCGGGTAAAGCGGTCAACTACGGTTTTGTGGCCGTGCGCATCGGCGAGCTGGCGGCCAGATACGATATTAAGTGCATCGCATTTGACCAGTACCGCATCAAGTATCTGGAGCCTGAACTCGAAAGCGAGTCTGTGAGCGTTGACCTTATTCCGCACGGTCAGGGCTTTTATAAGGCGCAGGAGTCCGGGCTGTGGATGCCGCGATCAATCGAGCTGTTTGAAGAGCACCTCAACAACAAAGTACTCGTTATCCGGCCTAATCCCTGCCTGCGCTGGAATGCCGCCTCTGCGGTGCTTGAGGCTGACCAGAAGGACAACCGTATATTTGCCAAAAAGAAAAGCACCGGCCGTATCGACGGCGTGGTGGCTTCCGCTATGGCAATAGGTGCAGCAGAGGATGCGGTGCTGGTGGACAGCGGCGATCCTGATGACTTTTTTGATGACCCGATCATGGTAGGTATCTGATGAAGGAAAAAAAACAGCCGGGTCGCATCAAGAGCGCGATTGTGAACTGGCTCGGTGAGTCGATTGGGCTTAATGACGCTGCGTTCTGGCAGGAGTGGTACGGGACAAGCAGCAGCGGCAAGGTCGTGACAGCAGAGAAAGCGCTGGCGCTGGCCTCTGTCTGGGCCTGCGTGCGCCTGCTGAGCGAGTCAGTTTCAACCCTGCCGATGAAGGTTTACGAACGTGCCGCTGACGGTTCGCGCAAGCTGGCGCTTAATCATCCGGCCTATCAACTGTTGTGCCGCCGCCCGAACAGCGAAATGACGCCGTCGCGCTTCATGCTGATGGTCGTTGCCAGTATCTGTCTGCGGGGTAATGCCTACGTTGAGAAAAAGATGATCGGCACCAAGCTGGTCTCGCTGGTTCCGTTGCTTCCCCAGAGCATGAAGGTGGAGCGGCTGGACAGCGGCGAACTGCAGTACACCTACACCGAGAAGGGCGTGAAGCGCATCATTCCGGTTAAAAACATGATGCACATCCGGGGCTTTGGTCTGGATGGTGTATGCGGAATGATGCCGATGCGCACCGGGCGAGACGTGTTTGGCGCAGCGATGGCGGTCGAAGAATCAGCCGCAAAAATTTTTGAAAACGGTATTCAGACATCAGGCTTCTTTCTTTCAAAGAATCTGCTGACAAAAGAACAGCGACAAAAAAATCGCGAGAACCTCAACCGCTTCGTTGGCTCGAAAAATGCGGGCAAGGTAATGGTGCTTGAGGGTGACATGTCCTATCAGGGAATTACCCTCAACCCTGAAGATGCTCAGATGCTGGAGTCACGTTCTTTTAGCATTGAGGAAATCTGTCGCTGGTTCCGCGTACCGCCGTTTATGGTGGGTCATGTTGACAAGCAGAGCAGCTGGGCATCGAGCGTAGAGGGCATGAACCTGCTGTTCCTGACCAATACGCTGCGCCCGATGCTGGTAAATATTGAGCAGGAAATATCACGCTGCCTGCTGAACGGCGATGAAGATCTGTTTGCTGAGTTCTCCGTTGAAGGCCTGCTCCGTGCTGACAGCGCCGGACGCTCTGCTTACTACACCACTGCACTGCAGAACGGCTGGATGTCCCGTAATGACGTTCGCCGGCTGGAGAATCTGCCGCCGATTGAAGGTGGCGATATCTATACCGTGCAGCTGAACCTTACACCGCTTGAGGACCTGCGCAAAAACAGCCAGGCCGTAAACGCTAAGCTGCTGCGCGAAGTCCACGACGCGGTTTTCCCGGATATACCTCTCGAACAATCACCGCTTAAACAGGCGGCTTAGGAGCAACCCCCATGACAGTGAAAAGTCTTCCGGCAGCGCCGGAGGGGCGGCCTTTTGCGCGCGAAAATCGCGACCTGCCGTCCTCTGCAATGGAGCGCTGGAACGGCGGTATCAAAGCCGCAAAGAGTGATGAAAACAGCATTTCTGTGTTCGACGTCATCGGCGCTGACTGGTACGGCGACGGCGTTACCGCCAGCCGCATCGCGGCGGCACTCCGCTCAATCGGCGGTGCTGATGTGACCGTTAATATCAACTCGCCCGGCGGCGATATGTTTGAAGGCCTGGCGATTTATAACCTTCTGCGTGAATACGAAGGGAAAGTCACCGTTAAGGTTCTGGGACTTGCTGCCTCTGCAGCGTCGATAATCGCTATGGCAGGGGACGAGGTTCAGATTGGCCGCGGTGCCTTCCTGATGATCCATAACTGCTGGGTTTATGCGATGGGAAATCGTCACGACCTGCAGCAGATTGCGGCGGACATGGTGCCTTTTGATAAGGCGATGAACGATATCTATGGCGCACGAACCGGTCTGGATGCGGCCACTATCGACTCGATGATGAATGCTGAAACCTACATCGGCGGCAGTGATGCAGTTGAAAAAGGTTTTGCAGATCGCTTACTGGCTGCAGATGAGATTGCTGATGGCGACGACAGTCCTGCAGCTGCGCTGCGCAAGCTGGACGCGATGCTGGCAAAAACCGATGCACCGCGCTCCGAGCGTCGAAAACTTCTTAAAGCGTTAACCGGCAGCAAGCCTGGCGCTGCTGCCACCCCTGAAGGTATGCCGGGCGCTACCGACGAAATCAACCCCGAAAATATTGCTCAACTTAAAAACGCGCTGGCCGCGTTCGGCTAATAAGGATTCATCATGTCAGATGTAAATGAGTTACTGAAAAAGGTATCTGCAAAGCTGGAGGAAGTGTCCGGCACTTTCAGTCAGAAGGCTGAAGATGCGCTCAAAGAAGCGAAAAACTCCGGCCAGCTGTCTGCTCAGACCAAAGAAGCAGTAGATAAAATCGCCACTGAATTTAACGCGCTGACTGAGGCAAACAAGTCGCTGAAAGCATCGCTGGGTGATCTGGAACAGCACGTAGCGCAGATGCCGCTGGCGAATGCGAAAAACGTTATCGAAACCGTGGGCGGTCAGGTTGTTTCCTCTGAAGCGCTGAAAGCATTTTCAGCCAGCATCGAAGGTAATAAGCGCCTGAGCATTCCGGTTAAGGCTGCGTTGCTGTCGGTCAACGTTCCGGGCACCATTGTAGCGCCCGACCGTCTGCCTGGCATCGATCAGCAACCTAAACAGCGCCTGTTTATCCGCGACCTTATTGCTCCGGGTCGCACTGAATCCAATACCATCTACTGGGTTCAGCAGACCGGCTTTACCAATAAGGCAGCCACTGTTGCTGAGAACACCACCAAGCCGTACAGCGATATTACCTTTGCGGAAAAAATCACTCCGGTCCGCACCATCGCGCACCTGTTCAAAGCCGCCAAGCAGATTCTTGATGACATGCCGCAGCTGCAATCGACAATTGACGCCGAGCTGCGCTACGGCCTGAAGTACGTTGAAGAGCAGGAGATTCTGTTCGGCGACGGCACCGGCACGCACCTGAACGGTATCGTTCCGCAGGCATCTGCATACGCTGCTGCCTTCAGCGTGGCGAATCAAAGTGGTATTGATGATCTGCGACTGGCTATGCTGCAGGCGCAACTGGCGCGCTTCCCGGCGTCCGGCCATGTTCTGCACTTCATTGATTGGGCGAAGATCGAGCTGACTAAGGATTCGCTGGGTCGTTACATTCTGGCTAACCCGGCAGCGCTGACTGGTCCTACCCTGTGGGGTCTGCCGGTTGTCGCGACCGAAGCTGCTGCCTTCCAGGGTAAATTCCTGACTGGCGCATTCAATGCCGGTGCGCAGATTTTCGACCGCGAAGATGCCAACGTAGTTATCTCCACCGAAAACGCCGACGACTTTGAGAAAAACATGATCTCAATCCGTTGTGAAGAGCGTCTGGCGCTGGCCGTTAAGCGCCCTGAAGCGTTCGTTTACGGTTCCTTCACCGCACCTGCTGCAGCGTAACAGCAACGGCGGCCTCCGGGCCGCCTTTCCGGGAGTTACATATGAAACTGCTTTTGATTAAACCGAATTATTTCGGCGGCACTGTCGTTTCTGAAGGCAACACCATCGAGACCGACGAGCAGCATGGTCGCGAGTTGATTAAAAAAGGCTATGCAGAACTGGTTGAAGGCGATATTGCTGCTTTGCCAGAGCCAGAGCCAGAGCCAGAGCCAGAGCCAGAGCCAGAGCCAGAGCCAGAGCCAGAGCCAGAGCCAGCAAAAGGTAAAAACAAAAAAGGCTGAACACCATGCTGCTGACGCTCGAAGAAATTAAACAGCAGTGCCGACTGGAGAGCGACTTCACGGAAGAAGATCGGCTACTTGAGCTTTTTGCGCTGGCTGCTGAGGCAAAGGCGGTGACCTACCTCAACCGCAATCTTTATAAAACGGTGGCAGATATTGCACCGCTTGATACGGACGGCATGGTCATTACCGAAGATATCCGGCTTGCCCTGCTGATGCTGGTCAGTCACTGGTATGAGCATCGCAGTTCAGTGTCAGAGCTGGAGATGACGGAGACGCCGCAGGCGTTTGAGTTCCTGCTCTATTCGCGGCGTCTGCCGGTGTCGGGGTATTAGCATGCAGCGACGCTCATCAAACACCAGTGCCGTTTACACGCTGCCCGACCCCGGCGAGCTGAATAAGCGCATTCACCTGCGCCAGCGCATCGACCAGGCAGCAGCGGATTACGGCACAGAGCCGGTCTATCAGAATGAAAAGGATGTCTGGGCTAAGGTCCGGCAGGTGGGTGCTACCACCTATCACGAATCCGTTCAGGCTGATGACACCATAACCCACTACATGACTATCCGTTACCGCCGGGGCATCACTTCCGATTTTGAGGTGGTTTACAGCGGCTACGTGTATCGCGTTAAGCGTCTGCGCGACCTTAACTCTGCAGGTCGCTATCTGCTGCTGGAGTGTGAGGAGCTGGGCGCGGTGGAGCGCAACGGAGGGATGTATGGCTAAGCCGCTTCTGCACGTTGATTTTGAGCAACCTAAAGACCTCGTTTTCAACCGTGCAAAAATGCGCCGCGCCTTCATTCAGATTGGTCAGGTTCACATGCGTGATGCCCGGCGTCTGGTTATGCGTCGTGGCCGGTCTGCTCCGGGCGAGTATTCGGGATTCAGAACCGGCAGGCTGGCGCGATCCATCGGCTATTACGTTCCCCGCGCATCAAAAAGCCGTCCTGGTCTGATGGTGCGCATCGCGCCAAACCAGAAGCGGGGCGAGGGCAACCGCCTCATTGAGGGCGACTTTTACCCGGCTTTTCTGTTCTACGGCGTGAGGCGTGGTGCTAAGCGTAAAAAGAGTCACCATAAGGACAAGTCCGGTGGTAATGGCTGGCACGTTGCCCCGCGTAAAAACTACATGACCGAAGTGCTGGAGGCGCGAAAAACGTGGACACGTTATGTGCTGACCCGTGCGCTACGCACCTCCCTTCGTCCTGAAAGGAAAAAGAAATGAAGCTATCACTGGTGATCGCCGCTCTCCGGGCGCGATGTCCGATGTTCGCGGGCAACGTAGCCGGGGCGGCTGAATTCAAGTCTATCCCCGAAACCGGAAAGATGAAGCTGCCTGCGGCGTATGTGGTGCCGACCGAAGACGTCACCGCTGAGCAGAAGTCCCTGACTGACTACTGGCAGAACGTAACCGAAGGCTTTGCTGTTGTCGTGGTGCTGGATAATACGCGCGACGAGCGCGGTCAGGCGGCAGGGTATGACGCCGTGCATGACGTGCGGCAGCAAATCTGGAAGGCGCTGCTGGGCTGGGAGCCTGATTCAGACGCAGGTCCGGTGGCGTATTCTGGCGGACAGCTTCTGGATATGGATCGGGGTCGCCTCTACTACCAGTTTGAATTCATGCTGACGCGGGAAATCACTGAAGAAGACACGCGCCAGCAGGATGATCTCGACGCCCTGGACGAACTGAAAACGGTCGACATTAATGTTGACTACATCAATCCGGGCAATGGTCCTGACGGCATTATCGAACACCACACCCAAATCAACCCCAGCGAGTAAATCATGCAAATCAGACCCAAGCACGGGCGGTCAGTTCCTGACCCTGTCCGGGGCGATCTGCTGCCTTCAGAAGGCCGGAACGTCGAAGAGAGCAGCTACTGGCACCGCCGCATTGCGGATGGTGATGTCGAAGAAGTCAGCGCGGAAGAAGAAAAGCCCGCTGCTGACGCCAAGAAAAAGGGCGGTGAATAATGTCAGCCTCGTTCCCCACTATTCCGTCAGACCTACGCGTGCCGCTGTTCTGGGCCGAAATGGACAACAGCGAAGCGAACACCACGCAGAGCAGCGGCCCGTCACTGCTGATTGGCCTCGCCTCAGCTGACAGCACCATCGCTAAAAACAAACTGACCATCATGCCGTCTGCCGCGCTGGCGGGTAAGGTTGCAGGACGTGGCAGCCAGCTGGCCCGCATGGTGGCACAGTATCGCGCTGTCGATCCGTTTGGTGAGCTGTGGGTTATCGCGGTGACCGAGCCAGAAGGCGAAACTGCCAAAGGCACCGTGACGCTGACCGGCAATGCGCAGGCGTCAGGTTCTCTCAGCCTGTATATCGGTGCGGTGCGCGTTCAGGCCGCCGTGGTGACCGGCGACGCTCCTGCTGCCGTGGCCGCGACGCTGGCCGCCGCCGTAAACGCTAATGCTGACCTGCCGGTGACCGCCGCTGCAGCGGATGGCGTCGTGACGCTTACTGCCCGTCATAAGGGGCTTACCGGCAACAGCATTCCGCTGGCGCTGAACTACTACGGCACCGTGGGCAGCGAAGCCACGCCTGACGGCGTTAACGTTGCGATTGCCGCTATGGCGGGCGGTACGGGCTCACCGTCACTGGCTGCAACCGTGGCCGCGATGGGCGATGAGCCGTTTGACTTCATCGGCACGCCGTTCAGTGATTCCGCATCGCTGCAGACACTGGCGCTGGAGATGAACGATTCTTCCGGTCGCTGGGGCTATGCGCGTCAGCTTTACGGTCATGTTTACACGGCGAAAATCGGCACGCTCTCTGACCTGGTTGCCTTCGGCGACACCATGAACAACCAGCACATTACCGTTGCCGGTTATGAGCCTGCTGTTCAGACTGCAGCGGATGAGCTGGTCGCACTGCGCACCGCACGCAACGCCGTGTTTATCCGCACTGACCCGGCCCGCCCGACGCAGACAGGTGAGCTGACCGGCGCATTACCAGCACCGGCAGGCAGCCGCTTTACCCTGACCGAGCAACAGTCGCTGCTGAAGCACGGTATTGCCACGGCCTACGCTGAGAGCGGCGTGCTGCGCATTCAGCGCGACATTACTACCTATCAGAAAAACGCCTATGGCGTGGCGGACAACAGCTACCTCGACAGCGAAACGCTGCATACCAGCGCCTACGTTATCCGTCAGCTGAAGAGCATCATTACCAGCAAGTACCCGCGTCATAAGCTGGCGAATGACGGGACGCGCTTCGGTCCGGGTCAGGCCATCGTGACGCCTGCTGTGCTGAAGGGTGAGATGTGCGCCAGCTATCGCACGATGGAGCGGGCGGGGATCGTGGAGAACTTCGATCTCTTCAAACAGCATCTTGTGGTAGAGCGCAACGTCAGTGACCCGACCCGCGTGGATGTCCTGTTCCCGCCGGATTACGTTAACCAGCTGCGCGTCTTTGCGCTGCTTAATCAGTTCCGTCTGCAATACAGCGAGGAGACCGCGTAATGGCAAAGATTGCGGGTACAGCATACGTCAAGGTGGACGGCCAGCAGCTGTCGCTGACCGGCGGCATTGAGGTGCCGATGAACACCAAGGTGCGTGATGACGTAATCGGCCTGGCCGGTGACGTGGATTATAAAGAAACGCACCGCGCGCCCTATGTCAAAGGCACCTTTAAGGTGCCGAAGGCATTTCCGGTCACCAAACTGATGGACTCAGACCAGATGACCATCACCGCCGAACTGGCTAACGGCATGGTTTACGTGCTGTCTGAAGCTTTCCAGTTCGGTGAAGCAAATCACAATGCGGAAGAGGGTACGGTAGACCTCGAATTCCACGGCTCAGAAGGATTTTACCAGTGAGAGAACTTCAGCTTTCAAAACCTATTACGGCACATGGTGAGACTATCCATGTGCTGGAGCTGCGCGAGCCATCGTTTGACGAGATCGAGCAAATCGGCTTTCCGTTCACCATTGGCAGTGAAGGCAATATCAAAATCGACAGTTCAGTATCGCTGCGCTATATCCCGGTACTGGCCGGGATACCGCGGTCGTCTGCCAGCCAGATGGCGAAGATTGATATTTTCAAAGCCTCAATGACGATTCTGGGTTTTTTTACCGGCTCGGGAGCGGGAGAAATCTCCGGCAGCGATGTTACAACGTCGCTCACTTCTGGCGAATAAACCCTCTCGAACTGAAGCGGTCAGCTCTTTCCGATTTTCTTGAGCTTGAGGAAGAAGCAGTGCGTATAAGCGAGGAAATTAAGAATGGCTGACAGCTTCCAGTTAAAAGCCATAATCACGGCCGTTGACCAGCTTACCGGCCCGATGAAAGGGATGCAGCGTCAGCTGAAGGGGTTCCAAAAGGAATTTTCATCGCTGGCAGTTGGAGCAACAGCTATTGGCGCATCCATTCTGGGTGCGCTGGCTATCCCTGTAAATCAGGCCATTAAGTTTGAATCAACGATGGCTGATATCCGCAAGGTTGTTGACGGCCTTGATAACGCTGACGCTTTCAGGAAGATGAGCCAGGACGTTATTGACCTGTCAACGAAGCTGCCGATCACAGCTGACGGTATCGGTCAGATTGTCGCTGCAGCTGGTCAGGCAGGCATCGCCAGAAATGAGCTTGTCGGGTTTGCGGAAGATGCGGCCAAGATGGGTATTGCGTTTGACCAGACTGCGGAAGAGTCCGGGCAGATGATGGCCACCTGGCGAACCGCTTTCAAAATGACGCAAAAAGATGTTGTCGGGCTGGCAGACAAGGTGAACTACCTTGGCAATACCGGTCCGGCCAGTGCAGCTAAAATCTCTGAGATAGTCACCAGCGTTGGCTCTCTTGCAGCTGTCAACCATGTCTCCACGGGAAACCTTGCCGCACTGGGTGCAACCATTGCGGGAATGGGCGTGCAGTCTGAAGTTGCCAGCACTGGTATCCAGAACTTCATGCTGTCGCTTTCCAATGCTAATACCGGTAATGCAAAGAGGGTTCTGAAGCAAATCGGTATGACGCCTAAATCTCTTGCCAGCGGGATGGTGAAAGATTCTAAAGCAACCATGCTCAAGGTGCTGGAAGGTATAAAGAAACTACCAGAGCAAAGCAAATCAAAAGCACTCGAGTGGCTGTTCGGGAGAGAGTCGATAAAGGCTATCGCACCGCTTCTTAACAATCTTGATCTGCTTCGCAAAAACTTCGGAAAGGTTGCTGATGCACAGCAGTACGCTGGCTCCATGCAAAAAGAGTATGACTCCCGTGCAGACACTACCGAAAACAAGCTCACGCTGATGCAGAATGGCATTACTGCGGTAAGCATTGCCCTCGGTGATGCGCTTACGCCACAGCTTAAGCAGGGGGTTGTTGCGCTAATGCCTTATATAAAGCAGACGGAAAAGTTTGTCAGAGATAACCCCGAACTGGTCAGGTCAGTTGCGAAATTCGCTATTTCTCTGGTTGGAGTTGGCGTCGCGGTCGGGACCGTTTCGCAGTCTTTTAAAGTGCTTAACATGGTAATGAACCTGTCGCCTGCCAAGCTGGCTATCGCTGCGCTTGCTGCCGGTGCTTTGCTGATAATCAACAACTGGGATCAAGTTGGCCCGGTTGTGAAGCAGGTCTGGACTGAGATAGATAATGTCGCTCAGGAGATGGGGGGCTGGCAGACCGTAATTGAGGGTGTCGGCGCAGTAATGGCCAGGTCTTTTGCTATCAAAACTATTGGCTCTCTGCAGCAGGCTGTGACTCTTGCAGGTTCGCTGTCAGGTTTGCTGGGTACAATCAGCCGTCTTGGCGCAATGACAATCACGATTGGAATTGCAATCTCGCTTCTTAAACAGCTGCAGGATTTAGACAAGCAGGCAAATGCGCAGGGTGTAAGCAAGGGTGAGTTTCTGGTTAACCGCCTGCAGTCACAGGAGCGAGAGCGGGGATATAACGGCTTCTTTCCGAGGTTGCGTGAAATTCTGGGAATGGACAACCCGATACCTGAAGGGCGTTACGATCCAAAAGTGGGGCTCGACCGGCCATCTTCTACAGGCCGACCGCAGGCAGGCGAGCTGAAAGTTAATTTTGAGAATGCGCCACCGGGCATGCGTGTTGCTACTCCAGCTGGCAGCGCAACTCCCTGGCTTAGTTATGATGTTGGATACAACCGATTCTCAAACCAATAACCCGCTCCGGCGGGTTTTTTTATGTCCGGAGTAAGCCATGGCCTGGAAAGATAATCTGCAGGATGCCTCACTGCGTGGCATCGCGTTTAAGGTGGACAGCGACGAGGCAACCTTTGGGCGTCGCGTGCAGGTGCATGAGTACCCCAATCGCGACAAACCGTGGGCGGAAGATTTGGGCCGCGCGACGCGCCGCTTCAGCGTTCAGGCTTATCTGATTGGCGATGATTTCTTTGAGCAGCGTAACCGGCTGATTGAAGCCATTGAAAAGCCGGGATCATGCACGCTGGTTCATCCTTACTACGGCGAGATGACCGTGGTGGTAGATGATGCCGTTCGCGTCAGCCATTCACAGAGCGAAGGGCGTATGTGCCGCGTCAGCTTCAGCTTCGTTGAGTCCGGTGAATTATCGTTTCCCACCGCTGGACTGGCAACTGGACAGAAACTCACATCGTCAGTTTCATTCCTGGACGATGCAATTTCATTGGCGTTCGGTGCCTTTGGCATGGATGGCACGCCTGACTTCCTGCAGGACGGCGTGCTGGATGAGGCAACCGGTATGTTCAGTACTGTGACCAGTTCCTTTCAGTATGTTGATTCTGGTATCAGCGCCGCATCACGTCTGATGCAGGGCGATTTATCGGTGCTGCTTAGCCCGCCGTCGAGCGGCATGAGCTTTGTTAACCGGCTGCAGACTATGTGGCGCGCCGGAACGCGGCTGACGGGTAACACTTCTGACCTGATGTCAATGATTAAGGGGCTGACCGGCGTCACGGTTGATTCGGGTCTGGCCCCGCGCGGTGTATGGAAAACCGACAGTAAGACAGCACAGGCGCAGACCACACAGCGCAATTATGTTGCGCAGGCGGTGCGCACCACGGCCATCAGCGAGGCGGCCGCAACGGTAACCAGTCTGCCGCAGCCTGTAAACCGCACCGTCACGCGCCAGCAGGACCCGCAGCAGCCAGTCGTGGTATCGCATCCTGCCGTCAGCAACATACGTCCTGATTCCGGTAATGCGGCTTCTGATTCAGGCACTACAGCGACAGCGACCATTTCCGCTTCTTCGGGCGTAATCACCTCTCTGGATAACAGCAGCGTTATTTCCTGGGATGACCTTGCCCAGGTGCGTGACAGTCTCAATGAAGCCATCGATCTTGAGATGGAGCGGGTATCAGATGACGGGCTATATCAGGCACTGGTCACCGTGCGCACGGACGTTAACCGCGATATCTCAGCCCGACTGGAGCAGGTCGAGCGTATGACTGAGCGGACACCATCACAGGTCATGCCTGCACTGGTGCTGGCCGCAGACTGGTACGACTCAGCCTCCCGAGCCGGTGATATCACAGCGCGTAACGGCATCCGCCATCCCGGCTTCGTGCCGGTTCAGTCACTGAGGGTGCCGGTACGATGAACAACACAGTTATTTTACGGGTGAACGGTCAGGAGTGGGGAGGCTGGACTTCGGTCAGGATCGCCGCAGGTATTGAGCGTATTGCCCGCGACTTCACCGTTGAGATTACCCGCAGCTGGCCCGGCGATACCGATCAGGCGGTGCGCAGTACCCGCATTAAAAACGGCGATCTGGTTGAGGTGCTGATAGGCACCGATAAAGTGCTGACCGGCTACGTTGAGGCTACGCCGGTCCGGTACGACGCACGTAGCATTAGCACCGGGATTTCAGGGCGCAGCAAAACGGCTGACCTTATCGATTGCTCAGCCACGCCGTCACAGTATGCCGGGCGTTCTCTGGCGCAGGTGGCTGCAGAGCTGGCGAAGCCGTTCAGCATTATGGTGGTGGATGCGGGCGGCGCATCCGGTGCGCTTCAGGGAATTCAAGCCGACCAGGGCGAAACAGTCATGGACGTGCTGAACAAGATGCTCGGACTGCAGCAGGCGCTAGCGTATGACAACGCGCAGGGCAATCTGGTTATCGGTGGCATCGGCAGCCAGCAGGCGCATACCGCACTGGTGCTGGGTGAAAACATTCTTTCCTGTGATACAGAAAAGAGCATCCGCGACCGATTCAGCGACTATCAGGTGTCCGGTCAGCGCAAGGGTAACGACGACGACTTTGGCGAAGCGACAACTACGGCTATCCGCTCAAAGACCATCGATGGCGGCCTGAAGCGCTACCGCCCGATGATTATCCGCCAGACCGGCAACGCCACCACGGCAACCTGCAGCGCACGCGCAGAATTTGAGATGCGCCAGCGTGCTGCACGCACCGATGAGGTGACCTATACCGTACAGGGCTGGCGGCAGGGTGACGGCTCACTCTGGCTGCCAAACCTGCAGGTGATCGTCTTTGATCCCGTTCTGGGTTTTAACAACCGTCAGATGGTGATCGCTGAGGTGACCTACCAACAGGATGAAAACGGCACCGTGACCGAAATCCGCGTCGGGCCACCGGATGCTTATCTCCCTGAGCCTGCGAAACCCGGTAAGCGTAAGAAAAAGAAAGAAGAGGATGATTTCTGATGGCTAACCCGATTTCAGGTATGGGGCGTGCTTTGTCGAACCTATTGGCACGTGCGGTCGTTCGCGGACTGAACACGGCAACAAAGTGCCAGATGCTGCAGGTTGAAATGGCGGGTGGCGAGGGCAAAAGCGACATTGAGCATATGGAGCCTTACGGATATACGGCTGCGCCTCTCATCGGGGCTGAGGCCGTGGCCGCTTACTTTGACGGTGACAGGTCACACGGTGTAGTGCTGGTTGTCTCTGACAGGCGTTACCGCATTAAAGGTCTGAAGCCTGGTGAAGTGGCGGTATATGACGATCAGGGACAGTCGGTCACGCTGACCCGTGCTGGGATAGTTGTTAATGGCGCAGGCAAGCCAATCACGTTTACCAATGCGCCAAAAGCCCGATTCGAAATGGACATCGAATCGACAGGCGAGATCAAAGATAAGTGTGATTCTTCCGGCCTGACCATGTCAGCCATGCGCGTCTCCTATAACGGTCACACACATAAAGAGAACGGATCGGGCGGCGGCACTACCGACGCGCCCACGCAGAAAATGGTGGCGTCATGATTATTGTAATTAATGGAGTGCCGCGTGACGTGACGTGGCCGCCCGATCCTCTTACACGCGCGGTAATTATCTCACTGTTCTCCTGGCGAAAGGCTGAGCCTGACGACAGCCCGGAACAGGAAAACGGCTGGTGGGGTGACAGCTTCCCGACCGTGCAAAATGACCGCATCGGCTCACGTCTATATCTTCTCAGTCGGCAGACGCTCACCAATAAAACGCCGCTCAAAGCCCGCGAATATATCAGCCAGGCGCTTCAGTGGCTGGTGGATGACGGCGTGGCGGTAAGGGTAGACGTGAAGGCCGAGCGGACCGGGATTACCACGCTCAGCGCGTCGGTTGTTATCAGCCAGAAAGACGGCAATCGCACGGCATTTTCTTTTGACGATTTATGGAGTGAACTTAATGGCTGACAGTGGATTTACCCGCCCGACACTCCCTCAGTTAATCACCACCGTCCGCAACGATATTCTCACCCGCCTGGCTGCAGACACCACACTGGCCGCATTGCGCCGTACCGATGCAGAAGTTTATGGACGGGTCCAGGCGGCGGCGGTTCATACCGTGTATGGCTACATCGACTATCTGGCGCGCAACCTTTTGCCGGACCTTGCGGATGAGGACTGGCTGACACGCCACGCCAACATGAAGCGATGCCCGCGAAAAGCGGCTACAGCAGCAACCGGTTATGTGCGCTGGGATGTGGCAACGAGCGGCATCCCTGTTCCTGCCGGTGTCACAATTCAGCGTGATGATCTCGTTTCATTCACCACGACAGCTAAAGCGACCTCGGCGGGTGGCGTTCTGCGCGTGCCGGTTGTCTGCGATACGGCAGGTAAAGCAGGCAACACCGATGACGGGCTGGCAATGCGCCTGGTTAGCCCGATTACCGGACTGACCTCAGCTGGTGTGGCGGACAGCATTCAGGGTGGCGCTGACATTGAAGATTTAGAAGTCTGGCGTGCCCGCGTCATTGAGCGGTGGTACTGGACCCCGCAGGGCGGCGCTGACGGTGATTATGAAGTCTGGGCTAAAGAAGTGGCTGGCGTAACACGCGCATGGACATACAGGCACTGGAGCGGTCGGGGAACGGTAGGCGTTATGGTGGCGAACAGCGACCTCATTAATCCGATCCCTGACGCTGCTACCGTCGCAGCTGTAAAGGCATACATCGAACCGCTTGCCCCGGTGGCCGGAGCAGATATCTACGTTTTTGCTCCCACGCCTCACATCGTTAATTTCCAGATTCGACTCAACCCGAACACTGCAGCAGTGCGCTATTCCGTAGAGGCTGAGTTGCGCTCAATGATGCTGCGCGATGGCGGTCCTGAAAACGTGCTGAAGCCGTCCCGCATCAGCGAAGCTATTAGCATCGCAACGGGTGAGTACAGTCATACGCTGGTCAGCCCTGTTGCTGATATCACCATCGGGAAAGGCGAGTTGGGTGTGGTGGGGGCAATCTCATGGACTTAACGGCGCAGTACCGGCAGATGCTTGGCGCTCTGCTGCCGCGTGGCCCGGCGTGGGACAGTGACGACCTGCTACTGACCGGTATGGCACCTTCACTTTCTGCAGTACACAGCCGCGGCGATTCGCTCATGCTGGAGACTGACCCACGATCAGTGACGGAGCTGATTGACCGTTATGAAAGCATCAGCGGACTGCCGGACAGCTGCGCACCTGCAGGCGTGCAGACCCTGCAGCAGAGACGACAGCGGTTGGATGCAAAGATAAATCTGGCGGGCGGCATCAATGAGGCGTTCTACCTGGCCCAGCTTGAGGCGCTGGGTTACACGGGCGTCACTATCACCCGCTACAACAAAAGCCAGTTTAACTGCCTGTCCGTTTGCACCGACTCACTTTACAGCGATGAATGGCGCTACTACTGGCAGGTGAATATGCCCGCCTCCACGCAGATAACGCCGATGACGGCCATCAGCAACTGTACGGACAGCCTGAGAATGTGGGGTGACACCGTTGCGGAGTGCGTCCTTAACAAGCTGGCCCCCTCACACACTTACGTTATTTTCAGATACCCGGAGTAAACATGCATCGTATTGACACATCTACCGCGCAGGTGGATAAATTTG
This sequence comes from Pantoea sp. AS142, assembly GCF_037152305.1. NCBI lineage: Bacteria > Pseudomonadati > Pseudomonadota > Gammaproteobacteria > Enterobacterales > Erwiniaceae > Pantoea > Pantoea sp. AS142. Next base: position 642,720 of record NZ_JBBCMO010000001.1, read on the forward strand.
GCGCGGGTAAAAACGGCTTCACCGGTGGTAATCCTCAAACCGGTGAATTGCCTACCGCGCTGGACGCAGAATTTTTCGATTCAGTTCAGGAAGAAATTTCGGCGGTGATAGAAGCCGCAGGCCTGACGCTTACCAAATCTAACAGAGCTCAATTGCTCTCAGCTATGAACGCGCTGGTTGGCCCCGGACGGCTGATCAACGTGCAGGTTTTCAAAGCCAGCGCCCCTTACAAAAAATTTCCCGGAACGAAAAACGTCATCGCCGAGGTTCAGGCGGCAGGCGGCTCGGGCGCCAACACAGGGTATTCAGGTTCGTCAACCGTTTCTCTGTCTACAGGCGGCAGCGCCGGAGGTTATGCAAAATCAAAGTTAGCAGCAGATCAGGTTGATGGGCAACTTGTCACAGTGGGTACGGGTGGCAAACCTAAAGCAGGGTTACCCTCATCTGGCAGCGCAGGGGGTGATTCATCAATCGGAAGCCTTATTACGTGTAAAGGTGGCAGTGGCGGCTATGGTCAGGAACAGGCGACACCGCCTTTTACATGTACTGGCGTTCTGGGTGGTGACGCAACAGGCGGAAATATTGTGAACACCCCCGGGGGGAGTTCTGAGCACGGCGTTTCTCTCAGCACCGGATCGAACTTTGTTGGTAAAGGCGGAGATTCGTTCTTCGGCAAAGGTGGATTCAGCCGCGCAAATAACAACTCGGTCGGAAACGATGCCAATGGCTTTGGTTCAGGCGGGGGCGGCGCAGTCGGCGGCCCTAACAATACATCAACCGGCTACAAAGGTGGCGCGGGTGCTGATGGTATCGTGCTTATCTGGGAGTATGCATAATGACAGCTTCATCTTACGCTCTGATTAAAGACGGCGTTGTAGTGAATGCAGTGCTGTGGGACGGGGAAGGAGACCTGTTTCCTGAGTATGAAACTTACGAGATAAAAGAAGAGGACCCGGTCAGCCCAGGCTTTACTGCAGAGAAGGACAAAAAAGGTAACTGGGTATTCACTGCCCCGGTAGTTGAAATCACCCCTGAAGAGCGCGCACAGAAAAATTTGAGCACTGCGCAGTCGCAATACAACCGCGCATCAGCACAAATCACTGCCCTTAACCAACGCATTGAAGACGAGGATTACAGCGGAGATTACACTGAGACGGCGGTGGCAAAGTCTAAAAATGACTGGACCACGTACCGTAAGGCTTTGAGGGCGTACATTTCTGAAGCGGACGGGAAGGAGGCGTTGCCAGCACCTCCAGGTTTTTAGTTAAAAGTTTCAAACACCTCAAACTTTATCTGTTAATTTTATTTCTTGATTAAATCCATGCTCCAACCTGGGGGGTTAGTTCTAATGTTAACTATATCCCCCTTTCGAGCGATTTCAAATTTTTTAACATCTTCTTCATAACCAACTTTTTGAAGTTTAGGCATTCTGTACGAAGCAATTAGACATGGAATAACTAATAGTATAAATAACAAATTTGCTAGCGGGCGCTTTATTGAAATATTTTTAGATATGATAAGTAGAAGGCAGAAAATAGCCATTCCAGAAGCAATAAAATACCTGCATCCCACTATTGGTATTTCAAATAGAGGCCACTGCTCACTTAAGTTGTTTATAACGGGCTTAAAGATTGATAGCCCAACAATTATAGTCACGTAAGTGAATACTACCTTGTACTGCCAGCCGCATCTAAAGAAGTAGAATAAAGAAGACGCAATTACGAATGCACATATTATTATGTTTAATATGTTTTCTCCCCACACCCACCTAACATATTGTAGGTCAATCAAAGAGCCTAAGATAATCTTATATGATAATATACTTGCAAACAAATCCCAACTGGCACCAAGTGGCGCTGATGTTCTGTCAGCGCTAAAGGTTACAATAGCTGCACATTGAGTAAGAAAGCAAAAGGTAAAAACGACATCAAATAAATTTAATTTCTTTATGGCATTAGTTATTGATCCGTGTTCGATTATTCTTTTTAATGCCAAGCAAGGTGCAAGAATGCCAATGAATGGCCCGCTAAGCCCACATATTACCAGTATTATAAAATCATGACATTTCCAAAATAAGCCGACTGGCGGCTTTGAAATCATGATGCACAATAAATAGATGGCTAAGTAAGTATGCGCGTTGGTTATATTTATATATGCTTCTTGTATGTTGGGTTGTAGCACAAAGTAAAAACAAAATATTATTCTATATTTTATATTAACAAAGCTCATCCTGCCTGACAGCACATATACTAAAAAAAGGCCCCGTAAAGTTACAGCTGCAGCCAATGCCGTAACCGCCGAAGAGCTTACTCCCAGAAAAGACGCAAGTGACATCGTCAATTTAGGTAGGGTTTGGAAGTAGCCATCCCTTGGCGTAATTAAAGAATCAAAAGCCCCAATATTCCAAACAGATTGCAAAAATGCTTTGCCATCCTCAGCCCACAATTGAGGGTGATTGAAAATATCGGGACGCCTAGTAATCATTATTGCCAAAAGAACAACTAAAATTAATAGTGTCTGGGTTTTATTCAACCTGTTTTCCATATATAACATAATTTTATTCTCTGTCTTCCTTTTTAATATATCTAGGTCTTTTCTTGGTCTCAATGTAGATACGACCTATGTATTCTCCCAGAATTCCAATCCCAATCAGTTGCACACCTCCAAGAAAAAGAATTGAAACCAGAAGAGAAGAGTAGCCCGCCACGGGATTACCCCAGAATATCTTGTCTACTATCATCCAGATGCCATAAATGAAAGATAGTCCGGCAACGAAAAATCCAATATATGTCCACATGCGTAGAGGGAACGTAGAGAAGGAAGTAATTCCCTCTAAAGCCAGATTCCACAACTTCCAACCATTGAACTTTGTTGTTCCGGCCACACGTTTCTCACGCGTATATTCAACAATATCAGTTCTTCCGCCAACCCATGACAGAATGCCTTTCATAAACAGGTTACGCTCGGGCAGAAGCTTGATGCTCTCAACCACGGTGCGAGACATTAGCCTAAAGTCGCCAACGTTTTCTTCAATTTTTGGCGAGCTTATTTTATTATGCAGGCGGTAAAACCATTCTGCAGTCTTGCGCTTCATGTGGCCGTCAGTGCTCCTGTCAGTACGCTTAGCCAGAACCATGTCTGCGCCGGACTGCCAGCAATCAATTAGCTTGGGTATCACTTCCAGCGGATCCTGCAAATCAACATCTATAGGGATAATCGCATCACCAGTGGCACATTCGATGCCTGCGAAGAGCGCCGCTTCTTTACCGAAGTTCCTGGTAAAGAATATATTCCGAACTAATGGGTCACTTTCTTGCATATCCTTCATTAGTTGCGGCGTGAAATCGGTACTACCATCATCCACGAAGACGATTTCGATTTCGTATGGCTTCAAAAATTCTTTATATCTTACGTCGCTGTAAAAATATCTTATCGCATCTTCTTCATTGAAGACGGGAACTACTAGCGATATCTTCATTTTTCTCTCTAAAAATAATATATTTAGAATAAAGGAATCCGCAAACAAGGCTCACTGCAGAAAATACGACCAGAGTCGCTATAGGGTTCACATGCAGCCGGTCTGCCGAGCTACCAATAAGAGTGGCAACGGCACCCATAAAAAATACATACATCATGTATCTGAATGTGGTCGCCTCAGAGCTAAAGGTCCACCGTGCATTTGCGAAGAATGAGAACGTAACAGCAACACAGAAGGCCGCGAAGTTGGAAAGTGATTGAGACTGATCGTTTTTAATGCAGATGGCAAACACTACCCAATGAATGAGCGTATTAAGAATGCCGATTGTCATATAGCGGGCAAATAATTTAGCCATGTGAACACCTGAAAATGTAGATAACGAATTTTGTCATTTCGTTAAGAGATGTTCAAGGAATCGATCATAAATGTAAGGACATAAAAAAGCTCGGCCACCGGGCAATGACTCAGCCGCTCCTGCCACAGCAGGCTGCGGGATGGGTGATTTGAGATTAGTCACTCACCACCGGAAGCGCCAACCAAAAATCCCTTTCGGCTCAACCCCTTTACAAATCTGTGTACCAGCTCGCCTTGATCAAACCTACCGATTGATATTACTGTTTATCCATACAGTATTTGTTAGGGGGGGATTTATCATGGCGAGAGAGGGCGACATACATGCAGCCTTCGTTGGAGCGATAACGAAGGACATCAGGGGGCGGCAGATTGTCACAACAGCGGCGTTCCAGAAGCGACTGGATGACGTGAATCACGTCTGGACGCTACAGGAGTGCAACCGGTGGATTCGCCGGTACCAGAACTTCTTCTTCGAGCTGGTTACAGAGGAAAGCGAGAATAAGACCTGGTCGTTACGCAACATGGGATACGTGAGGTAATTATGGGGTTTCCATCACCAGCTTCAGATTACATAGAGCGGCGTATCGACCTGAACGATGTCCTGATGCCTCACCGCAACAACATGATCCTGATTGAGACGCCTGACGGGTTCGTGCTGGCGGATAAATCGCTGAAGCCAGTGCCAGGCGACAAGGTCGCGTTCCAGCTCGGCGAGTTCCCGCAACTGGGAAGATTATTCAGTTCGGGGATTATCACTTCGGACGGTGAAACGATCGACGGAGATGGCATGGATGGGATTATCGTGCTGGGGAAAGTAACTTCCGAGATAGTGTCCGTTTATGAACCGAGCAGGCCGATAATTTAAGGAAAATACTTCATAATAAGGCCTCATGCTCACTACTAAGTTATTGAATAAATTAGGACTGACACTGATGCTATATTATGAAAGATTGGTCTATTGTGTTGATTTAAATTCTAAAAGCGCCTGATTTAAAATCCCTCGGCTGTAAGGCTGTGCGGGTTCAAGTCCCGCCCCGGGCACCATATCGAATTACCAATAAAATCAATGATAAGCAGTGTCGTATGACCGCCCCTCAGAGGCGGTTTTTTTGTGCCCGCTATTCCACAATAATTGTTGCCTTATTATCACGATAATCTTGCCTCAGTTAACTGACTGCACAGCAGTCATGACTCGTCATCTCATTGTTTACTGGCGCTGTCGGTTAATGCCTTGATGTAATGGGGGAGGTAGGCTCTGAGCCGCTCTATTGCTGAGGAGCATTAGAAGAACGTTCACACATACAACGTTGCACTGGTTACGGATGTGAGCCGCTTTAAATAACTGCGGATTACGAGGTGTCCAGGTATCTGGACACCTCGCTACAGGCGACGCAGATCGGTCTGCTATTCAGGATGGCTTAACCGTGACAGGTCCAAAACCTACTTAACTCATTCCAGAATGCCGAATCAATGTAAGACTGGAAGCGTTTCAGCAAAAGCAGTCCACACCGTTTGCATGCGGGACGACGTAATTTCAGATGATGTCTGCTCTGGTAAGTGAGATGTTGAAGGTTTTACGGCGTGTAAAAGCGACCAGCCCAGATATGGCTGGTCACAGGTTTTACGTTTTTATACTGTCAAAAAACGAGGAGTATGAATAATTGAGCTACATGTCGATTAATTCTCAGCCGATGTCTTTAAGGATACCCATAAAGAAATCTTCTGATTCTGCGGGCGTATGAGAAGCGCCATAAATCGCACCACCTATTCCGCCAATAACCAGACCAGCCACGACACTGAGGAGTTGTGACAGACCAAAGGTTAACATCCCCGCAATCCCTCCAGCCCATTTGCCAAAAGAAAATGAAAGTGTTGTTGCGCCAATTACTGCACCATTTAAAATGGCTTCACCCGTTGCTTCAACTTCTGCAGCGGTTGCGACACCGCCTGCAACGATGCTTATTTCATGATGACTTAGATGCCGCATAAGGTCTTTTCTCTGATTTAAAAATAAAAAAGAGTGCCACCATGGATAGAGTCCTTGCATAGGCACTCTCCTGTTGGCTTAAAGCATCACCCAGCGAATTCCATAATTTTGTTGAAGAAGGTTTCAACCTGTTCTGATGTATGGGTCGCGCCATAAAGTGCGCCACCGACTCCGCCGATAGCAAGACCCGCTACGACACCGACGAGTTGCGACAGGCCGAAAGTCAACATACCTGAAATCCCTCCAGCCCATTTACCACCGATAAACGCGTAGGTCGTCGCACCAATAACCGCGCCTTCGAAGCTCTCCTGCCAGCCAGCACCAGAAACCATCTCGATTTGATTCTTACGAAGTTCTTTCATAGTAATTTCCTTTTTGATAGAAGATATTATATACCGGCTATGACATAACGTAGATAATCATAAGGGCTGGCAGGAAATTATATAAATAGTAATATGTCCAAATATTCCCTATTTATCTATACAATCCTGTGGAACCTCACAAATAATGTAGGACCAGGTACTGATCTCCTTCCGTAGATTTAAGTGACCTGTAGTTTTGTTATTTTTGGCATTCGTTTTTTTAACTTTTTTTTAAAAATTTTATAAATAACGTATGATTATTTTTCTGAGAGTTTTGATTAGCAACCAGATCACAATATTGTTTGGTAAATACCCGCTGCTTGCACTTGCCCGATGAGAGAGTAGCCCTATCCTTGTGCACACCGCGCTGCTTTTCCAGACACGCCTTTCGGGCAGAGTATGAAGGTGTGACTGCAACTCTTAGTGGGGTGACGATGGGGTTCACTCCTGGTACGCGTTCCATCCGCTACATTCCTGTTAACGCCTTTCCCATCCCTGCTATTGCTTAGCCAGCACCAATATTACATCTGACTCCACTCATTTTAGCGACCTGTCTCGAATTATATAACCTGTTGAAAAGGGGTGTTTTATCGTGTTGTGGTGCCTGCTACTTGCCGTCACAGAAATGTTAATTCCTAAGATTACCTCTTTCAGCCCCGACTTAGCTGAATCGGCTTTACCCCGTATTATCAGTGATGCGCCAGCTTAATGTGCGCGGTGTTATCACCGTACTGATGAGTGCCGACCTGAGGTGGCTCTCACTACGTTCATCTGGCAGGCTGCGTGAGTTAGTGGAGGAGATGACAGCAGAATTACCGTTTACTCAGGGGCATCAGCGGTACGCTTTTATGCAGAGTCAGCGCGGTGCACTGGCGAAAAACAGGGCTTAAGCACCTGGTTGCTGGCGGCGGGTATGGCATTGAACACTGAACTGACAGTGGGGGGACGATCTTAACTGCACTTATCAGGTGATGATTCATTATCTGAAAAGACCCGTTCCGCTGAGCGTATTCAGGCACTCTTTTGTGAAAGTGATCTGCTGGCATTTGGTGCAATGCCGGCGATCAGGGACGTTGGTCAGGTTATCCATCTGGCGGTGGCTGGGTTTGGAGACGGTGAGGAAGCCCGCAGATCAACCTGGCAGCTTACCTGCTGGTCAACTGACCTCAGGCAGATTGTTGGCAGCGCGGAGGATTGCTGGCCGGGGTCGCAGGAAAAAAACCGCAGTGTATTGAAAATCACCACAAAATCGCCCGGACAGGGTTAAGCCATCGACCCGTATGGCAAATTGTCGGCGATTATTTGAGACGCCTCGCAACTCGTGCATGCTGACAATGCGTTCCAGGCCGGAGCGCGCTAAGGTAGCTCTTTATTTAAAAGGAGTTGTTATGAATGGCATTATGAAGTTCGTCCGCGGCTGGCTGGTGTTCTCTGTACTGTGGGGCGTGTTCATGTGGTTTATGTCATGGCAGCAGCAGGGCAAAGAGCCTGGTCTGGCGATTCTGACCAGTCTCTATGCCGGTTTACTCTATCAGGCGTTGATCACCATGGTTGGCCGCTATCGGGCACGGCGGCAACAGGTTGAGTGAGTTCTGCTGCCGGAGAGGCAGCAGAACGGACTCTCTTAGCCGAAATTACCGGTGAGGCGCTGATGGAAGTCAGTACTGCGTGGATCCAGCCCCTCAATGGTGACTTCTGCTCCATAACGCTGATAGCGATACTCAATCCCATCAAGCGCTGCGACGCTGGACGCATCCCAAATCTGCGCGTACGTTAAATCGATAGTGACCTGTTTGGGATCATGGGCGTAATTGAAGTGTTCGAACAGGTCGTTGCTGCTGGCAAAAAACAGTGGGCCGCGCACCACATAGCGTACCGACTCGCCATCTTCGCTCAACTGGCGTTCCGCATGAATAACGTGCGCAATTCGGCGGGCAAACAGCAGCATCGCCAGGATCACGCCAGCCAGGACGCCCAGAGCCAGATTGCCTGTCCACACAGTCACCGCCACCGTCAGCACCATAATCAACGTTTCCGACCACGGCATTCGTTTCAGGGTGGCGGGCTGCAGGCTATGCCAGTTAACAGTTTTCACTGCGACCACCATCATGATCCCGGCCAGTACCACCATAGGGATTTGCGCCATAATCCGGCTCAGCCCGGTCACCAGTAACAGCAGCACCAGACCGGCGGCCAGAGTAGAGACCCGACTGCGTGCCCGGCCCAGCTCAACATTGACGATGGTCTGACCTATCATCGCACACCCGGCGATACCGCCATAAAACCCTGCCAGAATATTCGCCACACCCAGGCCCCAGGATTCACGACGCTTACTCGAAGGGGTATCAGTCAGGTCGTCGACCAGTTTGGCGGTCAGCAAGGACTCCATCAGCCCGACAAAGGCGATGCTGAGTGCCGTGGGCCAGATAATCTGCAGGGTTTGCAGGTTAAGGGGCACCAGCAGGCTGTTAAAACCGGGCAGACCGGGACTCATTGGCCCTTCATCGCCGACGTTCGGCATGCGATAGCCCATCAGCAGTGCGACTGCCGTTACCACCACAATGGCCACCAGGGGAGAAGGAACAGTTTTTATCAGACGCGGTAACAGCAGCACAATAGCCAGGGTGACGGCAAAAAAGAGCCACACCAGTGATGACTGTCCCCAGACGTGCGGCACCTGAGCAAAGAAAATCAGCACCCCGAGCGCATTCACAAATCCCAGCATCACTGAGCGGGGGATATAGCGCATCATGCGCGCCAGACCGGCCACACCAAACAGAATCTGAATCACGCCGCCCATGACAACTGCGGGCAGAATATATTCAACGCCGTGTAGATGGACCATCGGCCCGATAACCAGCGCCACTGAACCCGCTGCAGCCGTGACCATTGCCGGACGACCGCCCAGTATCGACAGGGTCAGGCAAAGCACCACCGAGGCGACCAGGCTGACTTTCGGGTCTACACCGGCAATCACGGAAAAGGAGATCACTTCAGGGATCAGTGCCAGCGCGGTAATCACTCCGGCCAGGCATTCACGGGTTAGCAGCGCAGGCGAACGCAGAACGCGCCCCATGCTGATATCGCACGCCGCAACGTCGGTTGTGGCAACATCATTGGTTTGATTCATAGAGGATTGCAGGCTCTTTAGTTATTTTGCTCCCGCGCGAGGGGCGGGAAGATCAGGATAAACAGTGAGGGACAGATAGTAACGGGCGATAGGCTAAGATGCCAGAAAAAGGCGGATGACTCCTTCCGTGGAGTCGCGATTACAGTGAGAAATCGTCCGGGGTTTTATGGACCACCAGTTCAAGCAGCTGTCGGTAGATATCCAATAACTCCCTGTCGCTTTCCAGTTCCAGCCGATGAATAAGCTTTGAGATAATAGCTTTATTGTTTACTGGCATGCCGGATTGCAAAATTTCTGCAACGAGGATGCCCATCATCTCCATCTCGCTGGCTGGCTTATTGGCAGCAGAATTAAAATAATCAGCAATTTCCTGATGAGTCCGGGGAAGAATATGTTGCATGTGTAAGCCCTTCAGAACAGCCCGATTCCAGTTCGGATGTCAGGACAAAAGCGATCAAAAAAAACCTCGCATGGACAGATGCGATGGTACCAATGTCACAAATTGAGCAGATAAAAAATAACCTCTGGAGGTGGAAATCCACTGACACCTTCAGAGGCGACGCAAGAGCATCATTCATTGCAGAGTCGCATGACAACGCATGGCAGTAAACTTATACAATGAAGGCCAATCTGTACAATCGGATCCTTTGATAAAAAGTGCTATTAATACCTTATCAACCATTTATAAGAATTATTCCGAGCCAAAATCTGTACAGATAACCTGTACAAACGGCGGGATTGACGGGGGAGCAGAGCAGGACAGGGACGCAGTGACCAGCGTCCCGCAAAAAGATTAACTGAACAGCGTCAGTTTTGACGTGAGCTTACGCAGAGCTTTTTTATCGCCGACGACCGCGATTCCCAGCAGACGCCATTGCTGACGCGGTTGTTGCCGCAGGACGGCGCTCAGCGCCTGATAATCGGTGGTGGTCTGACCCTCTTCCGGAAACAGTACCAGATCATACTCAGCCTGTTCGCACTGTTCCCGCAATGCATTGAGCTGTTCGCTGGTCGCTGCCAGCACCGGAATCCCGGTAGCGATCAAACCGGGTGAAGGTCGCATCTCAGCATCCTGCAGGGTGTCGCCAACCAGCGCCGGATGTCGCTGTCCCAGGGTTAATGCTATCACGGCGGCAGCATTGGTGGCTTTGCCTGGCGGCAGAGCGGCATTCAGTATCATCACACATCGTGGGTCTTGCATTGCGCTTCTCCTGACTAAAAAACGCATTGTGGCAAGTGGCTTAACCCAGGTCTGGAAGATTTGTGCAGGCGTGCTGATAGCGGGCCGGGGAAAGCTGGCACGCGCGTTTAAACCAGCGGCCAAGGTGACTCTGATCGGCGAAACCCAGCGCGGCTGCCACATCGGCGACGGGCTGCCCTTGCGCCAGCTGACGACGCGCCAGGCTAAGCCGCCATTGCACCAGCCAGGCGTGGGGCGGCAAACCCCAGTGAGTATTGAACAGTCGCGATAACCGGAAGCGATCTACCTGCAGATGCTGCGCCATCTGCACCAGGCCGGGATTATCCATATAATGGGCAATCAGCCAGTCACGTGCCTGCAGCGCCAGCCGGGCATCTTTATCCAGTAACTGAGCAGGCAGTGACCACTGCCGGTAGGGGGTGAGCTGACCAAACATCCGGTCCAGCGCCGCCTCTTTAATGATGGCGGGATGGTTGTGCCACAGCGCATCAAACGCATGCCAGACAGCATAAGCCAGCGGGCGGTCATCGCGCAGCGTGGCAGCAAAGTGTAGCTCACGCGATAAGGAGCCATCAGCCTGATTAGGTGCGAGGTATCGGGCAATCTGCTGCGGTGAAAGATAGAGCATCCGGTAAGTGAAACCGCTGTCGTTGATGGCATCACCATCATGCAGCTCCTCCGGCTCCAGCATAAAGACCGTACCGGGCCGACTCTGATGCTGTTTGCGCCGTGAATGAAATTGCTGTACACCTTGCTCGGTTACACCAATCAGATAACTGTCGTGCCAGTGAGGATCATAGGCGTGGCCGGTAAAATGGGCGCGCAGTACCTCAATACCGCTGACGGCGTCACAGCGTAAATCGACCCAGTTTGTTGATGCCTGTTTCATGTTATCCGGCTCCCGGTTTAGGCCCCTGGACATTCTGCCGCGATCCACTAATTTTTAACAGACCGGACGCTTTTCATTCGCCTTTCGCTTTGCGTATAATAACGCCTCCATTCAATTAGATATCTTACTATTAGGCTGCTAACATTTGTCTCAGCATACGCGTACCTTTACCCACTTACTGCATCTGACCGCACATGCCTGGCGTCTGGCGGTGGATCGTCATCTTAAAGATAGCGGCTTAAGCATGAGCAGCTGGATGGCCATCGGGCTGATTGCCAGTGAACCGCAACGCATGACCCAAACCGAACTGGCGCAGCTACTGGGGCTGGAAGATGCCAGCATGGTGCCGCTGGTGGATCGGCTGGTAAAACAGTCACTGCTGACGCGGGTCCAGCCGCCAGAAGATCGACGTAAACGTCACCTGGTGCTGACTGACAAGGGCAACGAAGCGTTTGCCAAAGTGAAAACTGAGGCTGACGCACTCCGCACTGAAATGCTGGCCGATATTGATCCCCAGGATCTGGCCGTGACCGAGCGCGTATTGCAACAACTGCTGAGCCGCATGGGAAGTATGTAGCAGTGGCAAAGCGAAATCCCTACGCTGCACGCGAGTGGTTGCCGCACGAAAAACCGATGCTGCCGGGCTCGCCCTCGACTCCGCTGCATCCGATGCCAAAACGGCTGGCGTTTGGCTTGATAGGTTTACTTATCTCGCTGACCGGTGCGCTGAGTAACGCGCTGGTCACGGCGAATCTGGTTAATCTGCAGGGCACCTTTGGTGCCTGGTCGAATGAAATTGCCTGGCTGCCAGCGGTCTACGTGATGGGCAACATCTCTATTAACCTGCTGTTGGTGAAGTTCCGTCAGCAGTTTGGCCTGCGCGTTTTTACCGAGGCGTTTCTGGTGCTTTATGTGCTGGTGGCGTTCTTCCATCTGTTCGCCAACGACCTTAGCTCGGCGATCATAGTGCGTACCGCTCATGGCATGGTGGCTGCGGCGCTCAGCTCTTTGGGCATCTACTATCAGGTACAGGCCTGGCCAGCAAAACATCGTCTGAAAGCGCTGGTGATTGGCCTGACGGTCTCGCAGTTGGCTATCCCGCTGGCCCGCTTATTTTCTTCTGAATTGCTGCAGCTTAATGAGTGGCGCGGTCTTTATTTGTTTGAACTCGGTCTGGCGCTGATTGCGCTCGGCGGCGTGCTGCTGGTGAAACTGCCACCGGGCGATCGTATCAAAACCTTTGAAAAGATGGATTTCGTCACCTTTATCCTGCTGGCACCTGGTATGGCGCTACTGTGTGGCGTATTAACGCTGGGACGTATTGAGTGGTGGTTCACCACACCGTGGCTCGGTATCTGTAGTGCGATCGCCCTGACGTTGATTGTCGCTGCGATTGTCATTGAACATAACCGGCGCAATCCGCTGATCAACACCCGCTGGCTCAGCAGCGGCATGATGGTGCGGCTTGGCATTGTGATGATTATGATCCGTATTGTACTGGCGGAACAGAACACCGGGGCGGTCGGCTTTTTGCAGCTAATCGGCTTGCAGAACGATCAGATGCGCGGTCTGGCACTGGCGATCATTGCCGGGGTTATCGTCGGCATCGCCGCCAGTGCGATGACCATTAAGCCCAATCATCTCAGCTGGCCGATTGTCACCTCGCTGATCGTGATGATTATTGCCTCGCTGATGGATGCGCAATCCAGCCCGCTGACCCGCGCCAGTGAGATGTATTTCAGCCAGTTTCTGCTGGGCTTCAGCAGCGCATTTTTCATGGCACCCGCAATGCTGATGGGCATTGGCAGCGTGGTCACTCAGCCGAAAAATCTGGTGAGTTTTGTAGTGCTGTTTGGCATGAGTCAGAACCTTGGTGGGTTGATTGGCTCCGCCATTCTTGGCACGTTTCAGGTCTGGCGGGAAAAATATCACTCCAGCCTGCTGGGCGATCAGCTTTCCCTGCTCGACCCCAACGTCACCGAACGGCTCAGCCAGTATAATGCGCTGTTTAATTCGCTGGTGGGTGACGATGTTCTGCGCGGTGCGCAGAGCACCAGCCAGTTACAGACGGTCGCCACGCTGCAGGCAAACGTGCTCGCCTATAACGACACCTACCTGCTAACCGCCGCGCTGGCACTGGTCACCCTGATGTGGGTGATCTGGCGTTTAACCCGGCGTCGTTATCTTGACTGGCGTCAGGCGCAATTCAACCTGCGTGAGCAGCAACAGCTGGCCGCATTACAGGAAGCAACGGAGAAACAATGAGTCAGCAGGATGAGCTTCAGGCGGTGGAGCGTGAACGCGCGAATCGTCGCCGTATTCTTTCTATCGCCGCAGGCAGCGGCATTGTCGTCATTGGAGTACTGGTTATCCTCTATGCCTGGCAACTCTGGCCCTTCACCAGCGCAATACAAAGCACCGAGAATGCGTATGTGCGCGGCCAGGTGACCTTCATCAGTCCGCAGGTCAATGGCTATCTCACCTCGGTAGAAGTGATTGATCTGCAGCCAGTGAAAAAAGGGCAGTTGCTAATGACAATTGACGACCGTATCTATCGCCAGCGGGTGCATCAGGCGCAGGCGCAGCTGACGATGAAGCAGGCGGCACTGAATAATAACCTGCAGCAGCGGCGCAGCGCAGAAGCGACCATTCAAAGCAATAAAGCGGCGCTGGAGAATGCCAAAGCACAGGCGCTGAAAAGCGGTTTCGATCTTAAGCGCGTTGACAACCTTACGGCGGATGGATCGCTGTCGGTGCGCGAACGTGATGCCGCCCGAGCCGCAAACGCGCAGGCACAGGCACAGGTGCGTCAGGCTGCGGCGCAGATCGCGGTAGCCCAGCAGAATCTGCAAACCGTCATCGTTAACCGCGACGCGCTGGAGGGCGATGTCGACAGCGCTCGCGCCGCGCTGGAACTGGCGGAGATCGATCTGGCGAATACCCGAATTACCGCGCCCGACGATGGCCAGCTCGGTCAGCTATCGGTACGCACCGGCGCCTATGTCACGGCCGGTACGCGCCTGACCTCAGTCGTGCCTAATCGCAAATGGATCATCGCGAACCTGAAAGAGACCCAACTGGCAAATATTCGTCCTGGCCTGCCGGTAACGATTCGGGTCGATGCGCTGGATGGCAAACGCTTTAATGGTCAGGTTGAGTTTATCTCTCCGGCCGCAGGCTCGGAGTTCAGTGCGATTTCGCCCGACAACGCCACCGGTAACTTCGTTAAAATCGCGCAGCGCATTCCGGTTCGCATCCGCATCAACGATCAGGATATGCGCCAGCTGCGCCCCGGTATGTCGGTTGAAGTCAACATTGACACCGCCGCCCAGCCCGCCGGTGAGGGCGCACGATGAAGGTTCGTTTACTGATCGGCGTTGTGGCACTACTGCTTACAGGCTGTGCCACCCAGGTTGAAAAGGCACCGGCCTCTCTGCCGATCCCCGACGCCTGGCGCCATAGTGTCGGGCCATCTACCGCGCCGGAGGCGGAGTGGTGGCACGCTTTTCATGATGAGTCTCTCAACCGGCTGGTGACGCAGGCGCTGCGCAATAATCCCGATATTCTTACGGCGCGATCCAGAGTGGATCAGTATCGTGCCCAGTTGCGTGCAACGCAGGGCGATAATTTTCCAACCCTGAGTGCTGGGGTGGCTGCTACCCGTCAGCGCACGCTCTCGTCAGTCACGGGCCAGCCGTATGAAAGCGATGTTTTTCAGGGCTTATTACAGGCGAACTACGAGGTCGATCTTTGGGGGGCGCGCAGCAGCAGCATCACAGCGGCGCAGGCGACCTTAGCTGCGCAGCAGGCCGCCGCGTCTGCCGCAGAATTGACCATCGCCAGTTCGGTAGCGACGGGTTATTTCAACCTGTGTGCACTGGATGAGCAACTGCGGGTCACGGAGGCGACGCTGGCGACGCGTAACAATTCGCTGAAGCTGGCACAGCGTCAGTTTGAAACCGGGTACACCTCCAGGCTGGAATGGATGCAGGCTGCCTCCGAATATCAGTCGGCCAGGGCGCAGATGCCGCAGTTGCAGCATCAGATCACCCAACAGGAGAACGCGCTGAGCATTCTGATGGGCATGAACCCGCGCACCATTGCCCGTCGGCAACAGTTCGACCAAATCTTACCGCAGCAGATGCCCGCGCTGCTGCCATCAGAACTGCTTAATCGCCGCCCGGATATCGTGCAGGCGCAGCGCCAGTTACTGGCTGCAGATGCCAGCCTGGCCTCATCGCGGGCTAAGCTACTGCCCGGCCTTAACCTGACCGCCACCGGTACTCTGCAGAGTTCGGTGCTGCACCAGTTAGCGGACGACCCGTTTCGGCTGTGGAGCGTGGGCGGCAGCATTCTGGCGCCTCTGCTGAACCGTGAAGCGCTGACGGCGCAGGTGGATGTCTCAATGGCGACACGGAATCAGGCACTTTATGGCTATGAAAAAGTGGTCCGCAACGCCTTCTCGGAAGTCAACGATGCGATAGACGCCATCAGGCAGCGTGAGGCACAACTGCAGGAACTGCAAAAACAGGAAGCCTATGTGACGGAGGCGCTGCGCATTGCTCGCAATCGCTATCAGAACGGCTACGCTTCCTATCTGGATGAACTGGATGCCCAGCGAACCCTGTTTTCCACCCAGCTAAATCGGGTGACCGTCAAAAATAACCTGCTGCTGGCGCAGATCGATCTCTACCGTGCGCTCGGCGGAGGCTGGACTCTGGCATCAACACCGTGATTTCAGAGGTCGATCCAGCCGCAACCAGAGTTTCTGCGCACGGGATCGGCCTCTGAGCTGTCGCGGCGACTGCGCACTTTACCCGCTGCAATCCCCTAAATAACGCTTAAAAACCCATTCATACTTCTGCTTACCTGTCTTTACATTCGATGGTATCATGCGCGGGTTTTAAGCCAGTCAGACGGAAAAACGTGCTAAAAGTTCAGCGTGCCCGAGGCGAGAAATCCGTTTAACTTACTGATATTAAGCAAAAAAAGAAGGGATTCAGCATGAATAAAAAAACAATTTTTACGCTGGCAGTGATTGCTGCGTTATTGACCGGTTGTGCACGCACTGCGCCGATTCACAACGTGAATCAAACGCTCACTCAGCGTTACAGCGACAACCAGATGAAAACGGCGATCATTGAAGCAGGGATTGGCCGTAAATGGGTAATGACGCCCGTTTCACCGGGCGTTATCAATGGCCGCCTGGCCCAGCGTGATTTCGTCGCGACCATCCGCATTTCTTATACCAGCCAGAACTACCGCATTGATTATGTCAGCAGTGAAAACCTGAAAGCAGGGCAGGGCCAGATCCACAATAACTATAACCGCTGGATTACCAATCTTGATCAGGATATTCAGTTACGACTCTCAGCCCTGGCCGCTCAGTAATGCGTGCGCTGCCGCAATGATTTGCCGACAGGCGATCTGAGCATAAAGATCTCCGGCAACCGGCCGACAAATCAGATGAGCTGCTATTGCTGAACCACCCCATAAACCACTACCGTGAAGGCCCGATGCGGTAGAGGCAGAGGCTTTCAGGAATGCACTTTTTTTGCAGGGGCAGGGGTGACGATCCGAAGAACGCCGACTCCACATGTATGACGAAAAGAGTGTTGAGATGAGACTCGCTTACTCACTGGTCGACTGGCAGGCTCTGGCTCCGGGATTACACGGGCGCGAGGCCTGGCAGGACTGGGCGCAACAGGGCACCGTTATCGACCCCCAAGAGCCGATGGCGAAGCCGCAATTCTTACCGATGATGACGGCGCGTCGTCTGAGCGGCGGCAGTCGTGCGGCGGTTGAGTGTGGTCTGGCGCTGCTGGCGTGTCAGCAGGTTGACGCAATCGTGTTTACCAGTCGTCACGGTGAACTTGAGCGTAATCTGCGTATCCTCACCATGCTGGCAGATCAGCAGGCGATGTCACCCACGGATTTTGCCATGTCAGTTCACAATTCGGCGGTCGGCAGCCTGACCATTGCGGCAAAAGCGCCGTTGGTCTCCACCTCAATAGCCGCCGGCATTGACTCTTTCCAGCAGGGGTTGATTGAAGTCAGCGCCCTGCATCAGGCGGGTTATGAGCAGGTGCTGCTGGTCGATTTTGATGGCATCGTGCCTGACTATTATCTGCCGTGGCTGTCGGAACAGCGCATTAATTTCCCCTATGCGGTGGCGCTGCTGCTGCGTGCGGGCGACCAGCTGCACTGCACTGGCCGCGCGGCTGCAAAGGAGAGGACACCGTCACCATTACCACAGAGCCTGCGTTTTCTGCAGCAGTGGCTGGCAGCATCGCCCACCTTTAGCCTGCCAGGCGAACGTCTGACATGGCACTGGGAAAGAAACTATGGCTGATTGTTCACAACCGGCGCAGTGCGCGAGCAGCCGTGTTAATTATTGCTGGCGGCTGGTGATGACGGCAGTGAGTTTTGCCCTGTTTGGCCTCGGCGGGCTGCTGCTGTCACTGATTGGCTTCAACCTGCTGCTGCTGGTACAGCGCGATTCGCTGCGCCGCCGCTTGCTGGCCCGACGTGCGATCGCCTTCAGCTTCCGCTGCTTTCTGCGTTTCTGCAGGATGACCGGGGTCTACGACTTTCGTATTGAAGGGGCAGCGCTGCTGCAACAGGATCGCGGGTGCCTGATTGTCGCCAATCATCCCTCATTGATTGACTACGTGATGATCGCCTCGGTGCTGCCAGAGATGGATTGCCTGGTTAAAGCCGATCTGCAAAAGAACCTCTTTATGCGTGGGGTGATCCGCGCTGCCGACTATCTGATCAACAGTGAAGCGGAGACGCTGCTGCCGGATAGTCAGCAGCGACTGGCGCGCGGCGACAATATTCTGATTTTTCCGGAAGGCACCCGCACCCGCTACGGACAGCCGCTGACCCTTCAGCGCGGGGCTGCCAATATCGCGGTACGCGCCGGATGCGATCTGCGTGTGGTTCACATCACCTGCAGCCAGCGTATGCTTGATAAACAGAGCCGCTGGTATCAGATTCCGCCGGTGAAACCGCTGTTTACCGTGCGAGTACAGACGCGAATCGACAGTCAGTCGTTTTGTGAAAGCAATCCCGATGCGCAGCCGCTGGCCGCGCGTCGCCTGACCCGCCATTTACAGCAGGCGCTGGTCCCCCAGAACAGGTAAGACGAAAACCGGTATGGATTCATTAATTAACGATATCAAACAGATGATTATCGACACGCTGAACCTCGAAGAGCTCAGTTCCGATGATATAGAGACTGACGCTGCGCTATTTGGCGACGGATTGGGGCTGGACTCCATTGATGCCCTGGAACTTGGCCTCGCAGTGAAAAATCGTTACGGCGTGGCGTTGTCCGCTGAGAGTGAAACTCTGCGTGCCCACTTTTTCTCTGTTGCGACGCTGGCAGCGTTCGTCAACCAACAGCGCGCCTGAAAGCGGAGACAATCTTATGATGAACAAAGAAGAGATTTATCAGGAAGTGGCTTCGCTGCTGACCAGCCTGTTTGAAATTACGCCTGAGGATATTCATCCAGCGGCACGTCTGTATGAAGATCTCGAACTCGACAGCATTGATGCCGTCGACATGGTGGTTCACCTGCAAAAACGTACCGGTCGTAAAATTAAGCCGGAAACCTTCCGCGCGGTGCGTACCGTGCAGGATGTGGTGGATGCGGTGGAACAACTGATGCGCGAAGACGCCTGATCCCGCCGTGTCTGCTGCTACGCTTCGCCTGCTGAATCTGCTTACGCTGCTGGCCTGGCCAATGCTGGTCTGGCTGGCGCTGACCCAGCCCCGCTGGCAGGGACTGTTCTGGCTGCTGGCGCTGCTGTTTGGCCTGCGCTGGCTGCAACTGCGTCGTCAGCAACATGCCATGGGTGCAGTGATGGGGTGGCTGGCGCTGCTCGGCGCACTGCTCTGTGTCAGTAGTCAGCTGTTGCGTACGCAGCATCTGTTGCTGTGGTATCCGGTGGCGGTCAATCTGGCGATGCTGCTGGTATTTGGGGCCTCGCTCTGGAGCGCGATGCCGCTGGTGGAGCGCATCGCCCGGCTGCGTGAGCCAGAACTTCCTGCCGCCGCAGTGCCTTATACCCGACGCGTCACCCAAATCTGGTGCCTGTTTTTTATCGGCAATGGCAGCATGGCGATCTTTACCTGTCTGAAGGGCGATCTGCGCCTCTGGACGCTGTGGAACGGTGGTATCAGCTACCTGCTAATCGCCACGCTAATGGGGGCTGAATGGCTGGTGCGTCAGCGTGTGAGGCGAAAATCATGAGGGTGGCTGACTGGCTGACGGGGGCCGATCGCGAGGTCGCCTGGCGAGGTGATCAACCGCTGATGCTTAGCGCGATGCAGCGTCAGGTGCTGGCACTCAGCCAGCGCTTAGCGGCACATCCGGGCACGCACTGGGCGCTCTGTTTTGATGACAGTTACCGTTTTTGTGTGGCGCTGCTGGCGAGCTGGTATGCCGGTAAAACGCCGGTAATGCCGGGTCACAGCCGCGCTGCCCTGCTGGATGAGATGCAGGCGCAGTTGGATGGCGTGCTGTGCGACATGCCGCTGGCGGTCAGCCTGCCGCTGCTCGCCTGGGATGACGCAGAAGCGCGGGGTGAGCTGCCGCCGCTGCCGACGTGTTCACAACTGGTGCTCTTTACTTCGGGATCCACTGGCGCACCGCGTCAGGTGGTGAAGTCGCTGGCGGTGATGGAGCAGGAGAGCCGCTGGCTCAGCACCCTGTGGGGCGAACAGTTGCAAGGGTGTCGGGTTATCGCCTCAGTCAGCCATCAGCATCTCTACGGTTTATCGTTTCGACTTTTCCTGCCAATGACACTCAGGTTGCCGTTTTCCGCCCAGCCGCTGTTTTACGGCGAACAACTGGCCCAGCTTTCGCGCGACTGTCGCTATGCCTTTATCAGCAGCCCGGCCTTTTTATCGCGGCTGGACAGCCCGCTGGCAGCCCCCGCCTGTGCGATGATTGTCTCTGCCGGTGGCGCTCTGCGCGGATCGGATGCGGAGCAGGTCTGGGAGCGTTTTGGCTGTCGGGTCAGTGAAATCTATGGCAGCACCGAAACCGGTATTCTGGCCTGGCGTCAGTGTAATCGCGCGGAAGCACCCTGGCGCTGTTTCCCGGCGGTCAGACTGAAGCAGGTGACGCCCGATCGCTGGCAGGTCTGGTCGCCGCTGATTGCGGATGCCAGCGGACTGCCGCTCGATGATCGACTGAACAGGCAGCCGGACGGCGGATTTCAGCTGGCAGGACGCCACGACCGTATTGTGAAAATTGGGGATAAGCGAATCTCGCTAAGCGAGATAGAGCGCCGTCTGACCGACCTGCCAGAAATAAAGGATGCCGTGGCGCTGGTGATCACGCGTCATGAGCGTCAGGCGATTGGCGTGGTGCTGTCGCTTATCAGCGTGCTGGATGAGGCGGCATTGCATCAGCGCAAGCAGCAGTGGAAACGCCAGCTGCAGCGCTGGCTGGAACCGCTGGCGATGCCGCGTTACTGGCGGGTTGTTCCCACCATTCCGGTGACCCCCCAAAGCAAACGCGCCTGGCCGCAAATAGAGGAACTTTTTTATGTTGCCGATTGAACGCAGCCGGAAGTTGCAGACTGACAGCGTCACGCTGACCCTGCAGATTGAGGCCGGGCTGTTCTGGTTCCAGGGCCACTTTCCGGCGCTGCCCATTCTGCCCGGTGTGGCGCAGCTCGACTGGGTGATGTACTACGGTGTGTCACTGCTTGCGCCCGGCAAACAGTTTGCCGCCATTGAGAACATTAAATTCCAGCAGCCGGTGTTACCCGACTCGCTATTACTACTGCGTCTGGACTGGGACGCTGAAAGATCGCGCCTGAGTTTTCGTTACAGCCTGCTGAGCGACGATGGTGAGCAGAGTGCCAGCAGCGGAAAGATCGCGCTGTGTTAAGCGCCCCGTTCTCGCCCTGCGTGGTGATCCCCTGCTACAACCACGGTGCGATGATGGCGTCGGTGCTGGCACGGCTGGCACCGTTTAACCTGCCGGTGATCGTCGTGGATGACGGCAGCGATGCGGCCACCCAGCTTCAGCTGGCGACGCTGCACGCCCCGCAGCTCAGTGTGCTGCGGCTCGACAGCAATCAGGGAAAAGGCGCGGCGGTGATCCACGGTCTGCGTGCAGCGGCAGCACGCGGCTTCACCCATGCGGTGCAGCTCGACGCGGACGGTCAGCATCAGGCGGAAGATCTGCCACTGATGCTGGCGGAAGCTGAGCGCTATCCTGACACGCTGATCTCTGGTCAGCCGCTCTATGACGACTCGATCCCCACATCACGCCTTTACGGTCGCTACATCACCCACTTCTGGGTCTGGATCGAAACGCTGTCGCTGTCGATCCGCGACAGCATGTGTGGTTTCCGCGTCTATCCGCTGGCTGAGACGCTGGCGCTGTGCAATCGCCGCACCATCGGTCAGCGCATGGATTTCGACACCGAGATCATGGTGCGGCTCTACTGGCAGGGCACCCGCAGTCGCTTTATCCCGACCTGCGTTACCTATCCCGCCAGCGGGCTGTCGCACTTCGATGCGCTCTACGACAACCTGCGCATCTCCTGGATGCATACCCGACTCTTTTTCGGCATGCTGCCGCGCATTCCCTGCCTGCTGGCGATGCGCAAGCCACCGACGCACTGGTCTGTGGAGTCGGAGCGGCGCGGACAGTGGGGATTACGCTTTATGCTGGCAGTCTATCGCTACGGCGGGCGGCTGCCCTTTACGTTGCTGCTCTGGCCGGTGGTGGCGATCTACTGGCTGAGCGGTCAGCGCGCGCGACGCGCTTCCCGGCAGTGGCTGGCACAGGTCACTGCCGCCGCGCAGCAGCGGCAGATTACGTTGCCGCCACGGCTTAACAGCTACCGCCACTTTCTGCGGTTCGCCGGGGCGATGCTGGATAAAGTGGCCAGCTGGCGCGGCGACCTGCACTGGGGGCGGGATATCGATTTTGCGCCAGGCGCTGAAGCGGTGATCCGCGCACCTGCGCCGCAGGGTAAGCTGATTCTCGCTTCTCATCTTGGCGACATTGAAGCCTGTCGCGCCATGGCGCAGCAGGTCAGCGGGCTGGTGATTAACGCGCTGGTATTTACCGACAACGCCCAGCGTTTTCGGGCCGTACTGGAAACTGTCGCCCCCCAGGCAGGGGTGAATCTGATGCCGGTCAGTGATATCGGGCCGGAGACGGCAATCCTGTTGCAACAGAAGCTGGATGCGGGCGAGTGGGTTGCGATTGTCGGAGATCGCACCGCGGTGAATCCGCAACGCGGTGGGGAGCGGCGGGTGATCTGGAGCGACTTTCTGGGCCGCGCTGCGCCGTTTCCCCAGGGACCGTTTGTACTGGCGGCTGCATTGCGTTGTCCGGTGCTGCTGATGTTCGCTCTGCAGCAACAGGGTAAACTGCGTATCCACTGTGAGCCTTTCGCCGATCCGCTGCTGCTGCCACGGGCGCAACGTCAGCAGGCGCTGCAACAGGCTGTCGATCGCTACGCGGCGCGGTTGGCCCATTACGCGCTGCTGGCCCCGCTCGACTGGTTCAACTTTTTCGATTTCTGGACGCTGCCTGATCAACAGGCGCACCATAAGGAGTCTGACCATGACTGAACATCATGCTGAAGTCGTGCTGACCGTCTCATTCCACGACTGCGATCCCATGGGCGTGGTCTGGCACGGTAACTATTTCCGCTTTTTCGAAGTGGCACGCGAAGCCCTGCTGCGCAGCATTCACTACAGCTATGCGGAGATGGCCGCCAGCGGCTACGTCTGGCCGGTGGTCGATGCCCGGGTCAAATACCGTCAGCCACTCCGCTGCGAAGAGACGATTCGCGTCAGCGCCCGGATTACTGAATATGAGAACCGGCTGCGCATCGACTATGAAGTGCGAAACGCCGCCGGTCAGATCACCACCAAAGCCCATACCCTGCAGGTGGCGGTGGAGCAGGAGAGTCAGGCGTTGTGCTTTGTTTCGCCAGACATTTTACTGGAACGTTTAGGAGTGAAAGGATGCTGAAAATAGTGATTACCGGCCTGCTGCTGTGGGCCAGTGCCGCCAGTGCGGTCACGCTGGATCAGCTGCAGCAGCGTTTTGCCAGCCAGCCGGTGATCCGGGCAGATTTTATCCAGACGCGCACGATTGCAGGCATGCGTCAGCCGCTGGTGTCGCACGGACAGATGCTGATCGCCCGCGAGCAGGGGTTATGGTGGCATCAGCAGACGCCGTTTGTGATGACGCTGCTGCTGGATGACAAACGCATGGTGCAAAGCCTCAGCGGCCAGAAGCCTCAGGTGATCACCGCCGACAGCAATCCGCAGATGTTCCAGTTCAACCATCTGTTGCGGGCACTGTTCCAGGCCGACCAGAAGGTGCTAAACGAGAACTTCAGCGTGGCCTTCAGCGATCGCGGTAAGGGTGCCTGGACGCTGGATCTGACGCCCAAAGCTGCGCCACTCAACAAAATCTTCAACCGTATCTCGCTGGCGGGCAGCGCCTTTCTGGATAGCATCAATCTGGATGATAAGCAGGGCGATAAAACACAAATCCAGCTTAGTAATACCCGCATTGAACCGCCGCAGTTGAGCGACGAGGAGCAGGCGCGTTTTGCCGGGCCGTAATGATCGGCTGCTGGCCTTCCTGTGGCTGACCCTCTGTCTGCTGCTGGCGGCGGCGCTCGCGTTGTTGTTGCCGCGCAGCCAACTCAACAGCAGCGTGTTGGCACTGCTGCCGCAGCAGAATCTGGGCGCGGCACCGCCTGCGCTGCAGCAGGGCTTTATGCAGCGGCTGGATCGCCAGCTGGTGTGGCTGGTTTCCCCCGGTAAGCAGGACGACACCCAGGTCGCCGCCTGGTGGCTGGCTCAGCTGCGCGCGCTGCCTGACCTGAAACAGGTGCAGGGCGATTTTGATGCGCAACAACAGCAGCAGTGGGGCCGTTTTGCCTGGCAACACCGTAATGGCCTGATTGATGAGGCGACACGCAGCCGGTTGCAAAATGGCGGCGAGGCGCAGGCGGACTGGCTGCTGGCTCAGCTCTTTTCGGCCTTCTCCGGCGTCAGCAGCAAAGAGTTGCAGGGCGATCCCCTGATGCTGGTACGCGGTTCACAGCTGGCGCTGGCACAAAACGCCGGACGGATGACGCTGCATGACGGCTGGCTGACCGTAAAAGATGAGCAGGGTCGGCAGTGGTATTTTCTGCATGGCGAACTGGCGAACAACGCCTTCAGTATGCAGCAAAGTCATGCGCTGGTGACCCGGCTCAACGCGCTGGAGCAGCAGCTTAAAAATCGCTGGCCACAGGCAAAACTGCTGACGCGTGGCACGGTGCTTTTCAGCGATAACGCCAGCCAGCGTGCGCAGCATGATGTCAAAACGCTGGGCAGTGTGACGCTGGGTGGTGTCGTCCTGCTAGTGCTGCTGGTCTTCCGCTCACTGCGCCCGCTGTTGCTGACCATCACGTCCGTGGCCATCGGCGCGATGGCTGGCACGGTGATGACGCTACTTTGCTTCGGTGAATTGCATCTGATGACGCTGGTGATGAGCCTGAGTATTGTGGGCATCTCTGCAGATTACACCCTCTACTACCTCACCGAACGCATGGTTCACGGCGACCAGCAGACGCCGTGGCAGAGCCTGCGTAAAGTACGCGGCACGCTGCTGCTGGCACTGGCTACCACCGCCGTCGCCTGGCTGCTGATGCTGCTTGCCCCGTTTCCGGGGCTGCGTCAGCTTGCGGTGTTTGCCGCCAGCGGCTTAACGGCCTCCTGCCTGACCGTCATTCTGATCTATCCGTGGCTGGTACGCGGATTACCGGTGCGTCCGGTGCCGCTGATGGTGCCACTGGCGCGCTGGCTCGCCGCCTGGCGTCGTCAGCGCGGGCTGCGCGTCGGATTACCCGTGGTGATGGCGATCTTCGCCCTGGCCGGTATCGCCCAACTGAAGGTGGATGATGACATCGCGCATCTGCAAAGCGCCCCTGCGCATCTGCTGGCGCAGGATCGCCAGCTGGCAACCCTGACCGGCCAGCGCGCCGATCAGACCTGGTTTGTCGTCTGGGGTGATGACGCACAGAAGACGCTTCAGCGGCTCGAAAAACTGGCACCGGATCTGCACCAGGCACAGCAGCAGGGTTGGCTGCAGCACTATCGACTGCTGCCGCTGCAGTCGCTGGCGCAGCAACAGCAGGATCTCCAGCTGTTGAAACAGGCCGCCCCGGCCATTACGGCCCGCCTGCAGCAGGCGGGTATTGCGCTGACCACGCCGGATCTGACCCTGATGCCGGTGACGCCGGATGTCTGGCTGGCGAGTCCGCTGAGTGAAGGCTGGCGACTGCTGTGGCTGACGCTCCCGGACGGGCGCAGCGGCGTACTGATCCCCACCAGCGGCGTAAAAAACAGCGCCGCACTTGCGGAACTGGCAAAGCAGCATTCAGGCGTCAGCTGGATTGACCGTAAGGCGAGTTACGATTCACTGTTCAGCTTCTGGCGCACCTTACTGAGCGGGTTGCTGGCGCTGGCGCTGCTGTTGATCACCCTGAGTTTTGTACTGCGGCTGGGGCTAAAGGCGGGCTTACGCAGTGCGCTGCCATCGCTGCTGTCGCTGATGATGGCGCTGGCAACACTGGGCTGGATCGGCGCATCGTTGAACCTGTTTGCGCTGCTGGCGCTGATTCTGGTGCTCGGCATCGGCATTAACTACACGCTCTTTTTCAGCAACCCGCAGGGTACACCGCTGACCTCGTTGCTGGCGGTGTCGCTGGCGATGATCACCACCTTACTGACGCTGGGTTTGCTGGTCTTCAGCAGCACCAGCGCAATTGCCAGCTTTGGCACGGTATTATGCAGCGGCATCTTCAGCGCTTTCCTGCTGTCGCCGCTGGCGATGCGACCCACCCGATCAAGGAGTAAACGATGATCCGCGCCGCCTTTATTCTGCTGACGGCGCTGCTGCTCAGCGCCTGTGCCGGACCGGCACCCGACAGCAGCCAGCCCACCGCCTGGCTGAAACCGGGCGTGAAGATTACGCTGCCGCCGCCGGGCATCCATCCTGCCTTCCAGCAGCAGCAATTGCTGACCGGCCAGGTCAAAGGGCAGAGTCAGTCACTGCTGGTGCTGCTCAGCGCCGATGAACAGCAAATCGATCTCGCCGGACTTTCCTCGGTCGGCATTCGCCTGTTCAGCCTGCGCTACGATACCAGCGGTATTCACACCCAGCAGCTAATGCCACTGCCGCAGATGCCGCCCGCCAGTCAGGTGCTGGCTGACATCATGCTCAGCTACTGGCCGCTGGATCGGTGGCAGAAACAGCTGCCGCCAGGCTGGACGCTGCAGGATCAGGGGTTAAAGCGACGGCTGATTGATGCCGATAACCAGCTGGTGACCGAAATTGATTATCTGCAACGCGGTAATCAGCGCCAGCCGATCAGCATTCAGCAGCATGCCTTCGGCTACCAGATCCGTATACAACATTTGGACGCTTCATGATTTACATCTCTGCCGTCGGTATGTTGAACGCCCTGGGTAATGACAATCAGCAGATTGCAGCCAGCCTGAAAAAGGGTGAGGCACCTGGCATGCAGCTGTGTCATGGCTGGCTGAGCGGAAACCGCGCCTGCTGGCTCGGCAGGGTTGAAGGTGAGCTGCCACCGATTCCTGTCGCCTTAAGCGCGCACAACACCCGTAATAACCAGCTGCTGCTGGCCGCGCTGGCGCAGATTCGTCCGGCGCTTGACGCGGCGATGACGCGCTATGGTGCCAGCAGAGTCGCGATTGTGCTGGGGACCAGTACCTCGGGTGTGGATGAGGGCGATCAGCAAGTTCGCGGCAGCCAGCCCGATTATCACTATCAGATGCAGGAGCTGGGTGATCCTTCCCGTTTTCTGGCTCACTATCTGCAGGTGGATGGTCCGGCCTATACCATTTCAACAGCCTGCTCCTCCAGCGCCCGCGCCATTATCAGTGGTGAGCGGCTGATCGCGGCGGGGCTGGCGGATGTGGCGCTGGTAGGCGGAGCAGACTCACTGAGCCGGATGCCGATTAACGGATTCGACAGCCTCGAATCGCTCTCTGAGCGTCGCTGCGTCCCTTTCAGCCGCGATCGCGACGGCATCTCGATTGGCGAAGGGGCCGCGTTGATGCTGCTGACGCGGGAACCGCAGCCGCTGGCACTGCTGGGGGCTGGTGAGTCTTCTGATGCCTGGCATATGTCCGCTCCCCACCCGCAGGGTGAGGGCGCTGAACGGGCGATGCGCATGGCGTTGCAACAGGCCAATCTGTTGCCGCCACAGGTCGGCTACATCAATCTGCACGGCACGGCGACGCCACTTAATGACCAGATGGAAGCCTCCGTGATACAGCGTCTGTTTGGCAATGCGGTGCCGTGCAGCTCAACCAAACATCTGACCGGTCATACGCTGGGCGCGGCAGGGGTGTGCGAAGCCGCACTCAGTGCGCTGATCCTGCAAAACAATCTGCCGCTGCCCGCCCAGAATTTCAGTGAGGCGGCGCAGGATGAGTCACTGCCGGATTGCGGATTGCTATTACAGTCGCAGACGTTGCAACGGCCTGTCATCGCCTCAAATTCATTCGCCTTTGGCGGCAACAACACTTGTCTGATTCTGGGACGTCAACATGTTCGTTAATTCTCCTGCGGCTCACTGGCTGCCGCACGCTGCACCCATGCTGCTGCTTGATGAGCTGATCGCCGTGGATGATGCGCAGGTTCACTGTCAGGTGTCGACCTGCGCCCATGGCGTACTTGCGCCGTTTCTGACGCCACAGGGCGAACTGCCCGCGTGGTTTGGCATTGAGATGATGGCGCAAACCGTGGGCGTCTGGTCGGGCTGGCATGCGAAGCAGGGCGGCGCAACGCTTATCCCGCCCGGTATGCTGCTGGGCGGGCGCGGCTGGCGAGCAGAACACCCCCTTTTTCCCGCCAGTGTTACGCTGGATATCAGAATGACGCTGCTGATGCGCGATGACCGCATGGGCAGTTTTGAGGGCGATATTCGTCAGGGCACCCAGCTGCTTGCCAGCGGTCGTCTGAACACTTATCAACCCAATGAAGCAGAGTTACAGCAATTAATGTCACAAGGACATCAGCCATGACAGATTCGGTATTAGTGACGGGCGCCAGTAAAGGCATTGGCCGCGCGATAGCGCTGCGTCTTGCTCAGGATGGCTATGAGGTTATCGTCCATTTTAATCGCGATCGCGCTGGCGCTGAGCAGTGCCTGCAGCAGATTGAAACGACAGGCGGCAGCGGCCGAGTTCTGGGATTTGATGTAGCTGACCGGGCGGCAACCCGCGCCGCGCTGGAGGCGGACATTGAGCGCCACGGAGCGTACTATGGCGTGGTAAGTAACGCCGGTATTACCCGTGATGCGGCGTTTCCCGCTCTGACGGATCAGGAATGGGACAGCGTAATCCATACCAATCTCGACAGTTTTTACAACGTCATCCAGCCCTGCGTGATGCCAATGATCGGCTTGCGGCGCGGTGGCCGCATTATCACCCTTTCTTCGGTCTCCGGGATGATGGGCAATCGCGGTCAGGTGAACTACAGCGCAGCGAAAGCGGGCATTATCGGTGCCACCAAGGCGCTGGCGATTGAACTGGCTAAACGTAAAATCACCGTTAACTGCATTGCACCCGGCCTGATTGACACCGGCATGGAGGGGCTGGAACCCCAGGTGATTGAAGACGCGATGAAGATCGTGCCGATGAAGCGCATGGGCACGGCTGAAGAGGTGGCCGGGCTGGCGAGCTATCTGATGTCTGAAATCGCAGGCTATGTGACGCGTCAGGTGATTTCGATTAATGGAGGCATGCTGTGATTCAGCGAGTGGTCGTAACCGGTATGGGCGGCGTAACCGCCTTTGGTGAGTCCTGGGCTGAGGTCTCGGCGCGGATTCGCGCAGGCCGTAATGCGGTGCGTTTTATGCCAGAGTGGCAAGTCTACGACGGGCTGCATACCTTGCTGGGCGCGCCAGTGGATGACTTTGCGCTGCCTGCGCACTACACCCGCAAGCGTATTCGCGCCATGGGCCGCGTTTCGCTGCTGGCAACGCGCGCGACCGAGCTGGCACTGACCCAGGCGGGCCTGATTGATCATCCGGTGCTGACCAGCGGCGAAACAGGTATCGCCTACGGTTCGTCGACCGGCAGCACCGGACCGGTCAGCGAGTTTGCGACCATGCTCACCGAAAAGCATACCAACAATATTACCGGCACCACCTATGTGCAGATGATGCCGCACACCACTGCCGTTAATGCCGGGCTGTTTTTCGGCTTGCGCGGTCGCGTGATCCCGACCTCCAGCGCCTGTACCTCAGGCAGCCAGGCGATTGGCTATGCCTGGGAAGCGATTCGTCACGGGTATCAGACGGTGATGGTGGCGGGCGGTGCGGAGGAACTTTGTCCATCGGAAGCGGCGGTGTTCGACACCCTGTTTGCCACCAGCCAGCGGAATGATGCGCCACACACCACGCCTGCACCTTTTGATCAGCAACGCGATGGTCTGGTGATTGGCGAAGGAGCGGGCACGCTGATCCTGGAGTCGCTGGAACATGCCCAGGCACGCGGTGCAACAATTTACGCTGAACTCACCGGCTTTCACACCAACTGCGACGCAGCCCATATCACTCAGCCGCAGCGGGAAACCATGCAGATTTGCATCGAACGGGCGTTGCGAAGCGCGGGTATTACGCCGTCAGAGGTAGGTTATGTAAATGCGCATGGCACGGCCACTGAACGGGGTGACATGGCCGAAAGTCTGGCGACGGCGGCAGTGTTTGGCGAAAAGACGCCGATCTCCTCACTGAAGTCCTATTTTGGTCATACGCTGGGTGCCTGTGGGGCACTGGAAGCCTGGATGAGTATTGAGATGATGCGGGAAGGGTGGTTTGCGCCAACCCTGAACCTGGCGCAACCCGCCGCCGATGGCGGTCAGCTTGATTACATCATGGGTGAGCCGCGAGAGCTTGAGACCGACTACATCCAGAGCAACAACTTCGCCTTTGGTGGGATTAACACGTCACTGATTTTCAAACGCTGGCGCGGCGTTTAATCTCAGGCCCGAGCCGGGCAGGCACGGGCCAGTTTATTTTTCGGACGAAAGAACCGGACGATAATCAGCCTTTCATTTACACTGTCACTCACCGCATCACTCCCGGCGGCCCATGATTTTCACAGGATAGTTATGTCTTTGCCCTTGCCGCCAGACGATCACGATGAGCCGATTCGCCAGTCACTTGACGATGCGCACTTTGCGATAGTGGTGCTTGCGGTGACCTCGGTAACGCTTATAATCTTTGTCCTGATGATTACGCTCTGGATGAGCTGACACGCACAGGGATTCAACGGATTGAATAAGGAGAAGGCGATGGACTCCAGAGATGACAAGTTAATCGCAATTATCGGTTTGCTGGCCGCCTGTCTGATTGGGGTGACCTTCCTGTTTACCATGGTCTGGCTGACTGATGTACGTCACCCTGCCGATCCCTCTCTCGACGTCCGCTCCTGTTACCCTAAAAAGCCCCCCTCTCAGCACGTCTGATTACGTGTCGCAAACTTAATCTGCTGACTGCGCAACACCAGCGCCAGGGCTTCATGCAGGTTACGGTTTCCATTGGGATCGGCTAATCCCAGCAGCGGGCCTGGCGAACGCCGGTCATCGGCCCAGGCGGGATACTCCACTATCGGGTAGAGCGAAATACCCTCCACCGCAATGCCCTGATCCAGCGCTACCGCCACATTCTCACTGATCTCCTGCAGCCAGGGCGCGCGCGCTTCACCCTCTGCGCCGGTTTCGGCAATCAGCATCGGACGCTGGTAGCGTTGCCAGCACTGCGCCAGCAGAATGTGCAGCGGAACACGCGCCGGATCTTCCAGCGACATCGGCTGATCGGGGAAAAACCAGTGGTTATCGGGATAGTAGTTCAGGCCGAGGATATCCAGGCAATCTTCACTGCCGCCTAACTCTTTATCGACGCGGCCAGCCAACATATCCCAGGCTTCGAACTGTGCCTGATGCTGCGCATCGGCATAGGGTTTGCTGTCCGGGTTATCGGGATGATGCGCAATCTGTACCAGCGGATCGGTCAGGACAAAACGCGCCTCCGGATAGACCTCACGAATGGCATGAATCGCCGCCAGCGAGGCGCGGACCAGTTGGCGCTTTAGCTCTTTACCGCGATGCGCGGCATGGGGATTAAGCCAGGCCACATCCGCCCCGGCCCATGACCAGAATGAGATTTGATTAACCGGTGTAAAGAACGGGCGTTCGATGCCCTGATCGCACATCAGTTGTGCCATCGCGCGGGCGAACCGACTAAAATGGTCAACAAATTCGGCCTTCCAGATATTCAGATGATCGGGATAACCAAAGTGCGCCAGCTCCCAGATGATCTCCATCTGCTGACGTCGTGCGGCTTCTACCATTGGCAGAAAGCTCTGCCAGTCATACTGGCCAGGGATCTTTTCAATCAGATGCCAGCGCGCGCCGTCGCGGGCGGTAAGCAGATGCTGCTCAGCCAGCGCGGCATAATCTTTTTCCAGCAGCATATCGTGTCCGCTGCTGATCACCATATCGAGCCGTTTATCCGGCGTACGACAGGCAGTGGAACAGGGGAAACTGCCCTGGAAAAAGCTGCGAAACAGGCTGGGATGGTAGCGCTGGCGGGCATCCAAAAGGGGTTGATGAGACATATTCCTCTCCTGCCGGGCCAATACCGGTCACAGATCGTCCGGTTAAGTCTAGACTAAAAAACGCCCGCGGCCGCGCACTCAATCGGAACAGTGGTATGGTGTCGGAGGTCGGGCCGGGGAATAATAAAAATAACTGCACTTTTCAGGGAATTGTCATGACCGAAGCGTTTGAGCTCTCCCAGCCATCGGAATATACCAGCTGGCTGGAAACACAGCTGGAGCCAGAGTGTCAGCGCCATCCGGGGCTGAGCGGTATCCATCAGTTGAGTGACGGGCTGGATGCTTTTGCTGCCCGCTATCTGTTGATGCAAAAAGCGGAGCGTTCACTCGATATTCAGTACTACATCTGGCAAAACGATCTCTCTGGCCGGTTGCTGTTCAGCGCCGTGCTGGAGGCGGCCCGTCGCGGCGTGAAGGTGCGGCTGCTGCTGGATGATAACAATACGCCGGGCCTGGACGACACGCTGGCCCAGCTCAACCGCCATCCCAACATTGAGGTGCGGCTGTTTAATCCGTTCTCATTTCGTACCCTGCGCGCGCTGGGTTATCTCACCGATTTTGCTCGTCTGAACCGCCGCATGCACAACAAAAGCTTTACCGTGGATGGTGTCACGACCGTAGTCGGCGGGCGCAATATTGGCGACGAATATTTCGGCACCGGCAATGAACCGCTGTTTGCCGATCTCGACGTGATGGCCATTGGCCCGGTGGTTGAAGAGGTGTCAGAGGATTTTGAGCGCTACTGGCACAGTAAGCCGGTAGCGCTGCTGCAGCAGGTGCTGGATGAAGAGGCACCGGAAGAAGACAGTGTGAGTCTGCCTGCTGAGTGGCGTCACAGTGAACCGGTGCAGCGCTACCTTCAGCGGCTGGAAAACGCTTCGCTGTTGCAGGAACTGGAGGAGGGCACGCTGGCGCTGACCTGGGCAAAAGCGCGCCTGCTGAGTGACGATCCGCGTAAAGGGCTGGGTAAAGCGCGCGCCAGAAGCCTGCTGCCGCAGCGGATGCTGGAGGTGATTGGTACCCCACAACAGCAGTTCGACATCATCTCGGCCTACTTTGTGCCAACCCGTGCAGGTGTCGCCCAGCTGCTGGCG
Source organism: Pantoea sp. AS142 (assembly GCF_037152305.1). Lineage (NCBI taxonomy): Bacteria > Pseudomonadati > Pseudomonadota > Gammaproteobacteria > Enterobacterales > Erwiniaceae > Pantoea > Pantoea sp. AS142. The sequence continues at coordinate 675,919 of NZ_JBBCMO010000001.1, forward strand.
CTGAAGCGCAAAGGGGTGAAAATTGCCATTCTGACCAACTCGCTGGCGGCCAACGATGTGTCGATTGTTCATGCCGGTTACGCTAAATGGCGCAAAAAGCTGCTGCGCCACGGCATTGCGCTTTATGAGCTGAAACCGCAGACGGGTGTCCCTGAAGCCCCGCACGACCGGGGCTTAACCGGTAACTCTGGCTCCAGCCTGCATGCCAAAACCTTTTCGGTGGACCAAAGAACGTTGTTCATCGGCTCGTTTAATTTCGATCCCCGTTCAGCGGTGCTGAATACCGAGATGGGACTGGTTATCGAGAGTACGGCGCTGGCCGGAGAAACGCATCAGCGTTTCAGCCAGTCGATGCGTGATCGGGCATGGACACTGCGGCTGGATAAGTGGGGACGGGTAAACTGGCTGGAGTATCCGGATGAGCCGCAGCAGATTGTGCATAAGCACGAGCCGGGCTGCTCCTGGTGGCAACGGCTGCAGGTTAGGTTAGTGTGGCGACTGCCGATTGAGTGGCTGCTGTAATCCTGGACTCTTCACCGCAGTCGGCTCCCAAACCACAGATTGCTCACCACAGACGACTCCCCGACGTAAAGCGATGGGAGCCAGTGCCCGTAGCAAAGCATCGCGGGCCATGGCTGGCCCGCGCTGAGCCTGCCATGGATGGCATCTTTTGCGTCTTTGCGGAGGGCACTGGCTCCCTGAGCCTGCTCGCTGGACTCAAGGCGATGAGGGCAAAGTCCCATCGCTTTGAGTTGTTAACTGTACCCAGGCATTACCATCAACTCCCTTGTCCGGCCTGTTTGCGTTCAAACTTCCCGGAAAACAGGAACCGCAGCAGCGGAATGCGCAGGTGAATCTCATACAGCATAAACGCGATGCCAAACACCATCAGCAGGCCGACAAAAAAGCCCAGCGTGTTGTTTTGAATCCGTGGCGTGACATAAATACCATACAGCAGTGTCAGCGGATGGTGCACCAGATAGATAAACAGCGACGCATTGACCAGATACATAATGCGCGGTGAATGCGCATTCAGCAGTTTATGACCGAAGCAGAAGCAGACGTTTAGCATGCAGAGTCCCATCAGCGTCGTGATGATCGCATCCAGTTCATATAACCAGCCATCGCCACTGCTCAGACGCTGATTGGTGCAGTAAGCCACAAACAGCAGCAGCGCACCGATCCACATCACCGGATTAAAACGCACAAACAGTTGCTTCAGCGGCGGATGTTTCCACGCCAGCGCCCCCAGCATAAAGAACGGCAGATAGAAAAGTGTCTGCATCACAATAATGTTGAACAAGCCATCCATCAGCCAGTCAGGCTGGCATATAAACACCAGGCGACGGAACACACACCACACAAGCGCCCACGCCAGCACGCCAGTGGTCAGTGCCCCCCAGCCAACCTGCGAATAATCCGTAGTGCGGTGTTGATCGCGCAACCAGCGGAACGTCACCATGCCCAGCGTGGTAAGCATCACCAGCACCACCAGAAACCACAGGTGTGAAATCAACTCCCACATCAGATTATTAAACTTCTGATACGGAGTGTAACGGGGCCAGTCAGCCAGCTTATCTGTCCAGGCTTTCAGCATGAAAAATTGCGGCAGCGTGATCAGCGGAACGGCGGTGAGTAACGGGATCCCCACACGCTCCAGACGCACCTTAAGGAAACGTCGTGGCTGATAACGCAGATAAAGCATGTAGGAGAAGTAACCCGAGATGACAAAAAACACCTGCATACGAAACGCATGAATAAAATCATTCAGCAGCGTCAGCCATAACGAGGCCTCATGACTGTTTACTGCCCATTTCTGCGCGGAGTAGATGAGGGAAACGTGAAACGGCACCCCAAGTAACATCAGATACGCGCGGATAGAGTCGAGGAAGTATTCACGTTCAGGTTTTACAGTACTCATAAAGTTCCAGTTCGTTAGTACGTTGGCCAGTTTCACCCTGAAACCGGATTATGCCCGGAGAAAATTCTACCTGGGATAAACCAGGTATACTATCAGTGGAATCCGTAGTGTCTGATTGTCTTAAAGTAGCGTTAAGCCTGACGAAATGCTGGAACAATGTTGCGCATAAGCTGTCGGAAAACTGAATAATCCTTTAAGATAAACGGGTTTGATTTAAGCACACGAAAGGGGGGGATGTGCTGACTAAAGAAAAAAATAAAGCTGGACTGATGAAGGTACGCTGGATTGGTACTGCAGTTCTGCTGGCGTTGTACGCTAATAACAGTTGGGCGTTTAACATAGATGATGTTGCCAGACAAGCCAAAGCGTTGGCAGGGAAAAGCTTCGAAGCGCCTAAAAGCAATTTACCCTCTCAATTTCGTGAAATGAAATTTGCTGACTATCAGCAGATCCAGTTTAACCACGATAAAGCGTATTGGGGCAAACTGCGCACGCCATTCAAGCTGGAGTTCTATCATCAGGGAATGTATTTCGATACCCCGGTGCAGATCAACGAAGTGACCGCCAGCGCGGTGCGCGAGATTAAATACAACCCCGATTATTTTAATTTCGGTAATGTAAAACATGACGCGGATGCGGTAAAAAACCTCGGTTTTGCCGGTTTCAAAGTGCTTTATCCACTCAACAATAAGGGTAAAGACGATGAGATCGCCAGCTTCCTGGGCGCCAGCTATTTCCGGGTGATCGGTGCCGGTCAGGTTTATGGCCTGTCGGCGCGTGGACTTGCCATCGATACGGCGCTGCCGTCCGGTGAAGAGTTCCCACGGTTCAAAGCGTTCTGGATTCAACGTCCGAAGCCACAGGACAAGCAGCTGGTGATCTATGCCCTGCTCGATTCGCCGCGTGCGGCGGGTGCGTACCGCTTTGTGCTGCATCCAGGTGACGCTTCAACGGTTGATGTGCAGTCAAAAGTTTACCTGCGTGATAACGTCGGCAAACTGGGTATTGCACCGCTGACCAGTATGTTCCTGTTTGGTCAGAACCAGCCTTCTACAGTGAACAACTTCCGTCCGGCACTGCACGACTCTGACGGTCTCTCCATCCATAATGGCAACGGTGAGTGGATTTGGCGTCCGCTTAACAACCCGCGTCATCTGGCGGTGAGCACTTACACCATTGAGAATCCAAGAGGGTTTGGTCTGCTGCAGCGTGGGCGTGACTTTAACAACTATCAGGATCTTGATGACCGTTACGACCTGCGTCCAAGCGGCTGGGTGGAGCCATTAGGCGACTGGGGTAAAGGCCGGGTTGAACTGGTTGAAATCCCGACGGCAGATGAAACCAACGACAATATCGTTGCGTTCTGGACGCCGGAAACGCTGCCAGAGCCTGGCAAAGAGATGAACTTCAAATATCGCCTGCACTTCTCGCGCGACGAAAACCAGTTGCACTCCGACGATATGGCCTGGGTCAAAAATACCCTGCGTTCAGCGGGTGACGTGAAGCAGTCTAATCTGGTGCGTCAGCCGGATGGCACCGTGGCCTTCACCATCGACTTCGTGGGTAAAGACATGAGCAAGATGGCGGAAAACAGTCAGGTGGCACCGCAGGTTAGCGTCGGTAAAAATGCCGATGTGGTTGAACAGAGCGTACGTTATAACCCAGTCACCAAAGGCTGGCGTCTGGTGTTGCGTCTGCGTGTGAAAGATACCAAGCAGTCCACCGAAATGCGTGCGGCGCTGGTTAGCGGCGACAAGACATTGACGGAAACCTGGAGCTATCAGTTACCTGCCAATGAATAAATCGACTTTTACACCTCAACGTTATGTGGAATCTCTGCCGCTGGATGCGGCAGGGAAGGTCCGACTCAGCGCCTCATTGCAGAATGCCGGGGCGTTCCACTTCATCCATGATGTGCTGGGCAGGGATGTTGCAGCCAGTGACCGCCCTGACGATGCGCCGTTAAAATCGGTTTCGTCGCGGGTTGAAATGGCCTGGCCCGACTCGCTGGCAGACGGTCAGCAGTTGGGTAAAGATTATCTCGACCGCACCACGCTGAAGGCGATGCCAAAAGTCAAACGCTCACTGATGTTCCCGGAAGCCTGGCGTACCAACCCGGTTGCCCGTGCCTGGGACTCATTGCGTGGACACAAATCGGTGCCGCGTTATGCCAATGCGGAAGAGCGGCGTGCCGAGGAGAAGTGGCGTCATGTCGGTTCGATTCGCCGCTACATCCTGCTGATCCTGACCATTTTCCAGACCGTGGTCGCCACGTGGTACATGAAAAGTATCCTGCCGTATCAGGGCTGGACGCTGCTGGACCCGATGGAGATGATCAATCAGAACTGGCAGCAGTCAGTGATGCAGATTCTGCCCTATTTGTTGCAGACCGGCATCCTGTTCCTGTTCGCCATTCTGTTCTGCTGGGTTTCTGCGGGTTTCTGGACGGCCCTGATGGGCTTCCTGCAGCTACTCATTGGACGTGACAAGTACAGTATCTCTTATTCAACGGTCGGGGATGAACCGCTTAATCCGGCGCATCGCACCGCGCTGATTATGCCGATCTGTAATGAAGACGTTGAGCGTGTCTACGCCGGTCTGCGTGCGACCTGGGAGTCAGTGGTTCGCACCGGTAACGCTGAACACTTTGACGTCTACATTCTCAGTGACAGTTATGATGCGGATATCGCCATTGCCGAACAGAAAGCCTGGATGGAACTGGTGCGGGATGTCGGTGGGGCAGGCAAGATTTTCTATCGTCGTCGTCGTCGTCGCGTGAAACGTAAAAGCGGTAACATCGATGACTTCTGCCGTCGCTGGGGCAGCAACTACAGCTATATGGTTGTGCTGGATGCCGATAGCGTCATGAGCGGTGAGTGTCTCACCGGTCTGGTGCGCATGATGGATGCCAACCCGAATGCCGGGATCATCCAGTCGTCGCCGAAAGCATCGGGTATGGATACGCTTTATGCGCGCTGTCAGCAGTTTGCAACCCGCGTCTACGGTCCACTGTTTACTGCCGGTCTGCACTTCTGGCAGTTGGGTGAGTCTCACTATTGGGGTCACAACGCCATCATCCGCGTAAAACCTTTTATTGAGCACTGTGCGCTGGCACCGTTACCGGGAGAAGGCTCCTTTGCCGGTTCGATCATGTCGCATGACTTTGTAGAAGCTGCGCTGATGCGTCGTGCCGGTTGGGGCGTGTGGATTGCCTATGACCTGCCGGGTTCCTATGAGGAGCTGCCACCGAACCTGCTGGATGAGCTGAAACGTGACCGGCGCTGGTGCCACGGTAACCTGATGAACTTCCGCCTGTTCCTGGTGAAAGGTATGCACCCGGTTCACCGGGCGGTGTTCCTGACCGGTGTTATGTCCTACCTTTCGGCTCCGCTGTGGTTTATGTTCCTGGCGCTATCTACTGCACTGCAGGTGGTGCATACGCTAATGGAACCGACTTACTTCCTGCAACCGCGGCAGTTATTCCCGGTCTGGCCGCAGTGGCGTCCAGAACTGGCGATAGCACTCTTCTCGACCACTATGGTGCTGTTGTTCCTGCCGAAAATGCTGAGTGTTGTGTTGATCTGGTTTAAAGGATCGAAGGCCTACGGTGGTCCGTTGCGCCTGCTGGCATCACTGGTACTGGAAACGCTGTTCTCGGTGCTGCTGGCACCGGTGCGTATGCTGTTCCATACGGTGTTTGTCGTCAGCGCTTTCCTTGGCTGGGAAGTGGTGTGGAACTCACCGCAGCGTGATGACGATGCGACACCGTGGGGTGAGGCCTTTAAACGTCATGGTTCGCAGATGGCATTGGGTCTGGTGTGGGCGATTGGTATGGGAATGCTGGATCTTAACTTCCTATGGTGGCTGGCACCGATTGTCTTCTCACTGATTCTGTCACCGTTTGTCTCGGTCATGTCGAGCCGCGCAACGCTGGGCATTAAGAGCAAGAAGGCGAAGCTGTTCCTAATCCCGGAAGAGTATTCGCCGCCGCTGGAGCTGGTGGATACCGATCGCTATGTGCAGTTGAATCGTGAGCGCGCACTGGAAAATGGCTTTATGCATGCCTTGTTCCATCCCGCTTTTAACGCGCTGGCAACGGCACTGGCCACATCACGCCACAAGCAGAGTCAGTTACTGGACTATGCACGTGACCGTCATGTGGATCAGGCGCTGAGCGATGCGCCGGAAAAACTGAGCCGCGACCAGCGTTTGCAGTTGATCAGCGATCCGGTGGTGCTGGCCCGTGTTCATACCCGACTGTGGGAAAATGCGGACAAGTATCATCAGTGGGTGGAGAGTTATCAGAAACTCACTCTTAACCCTCACGCGCTGGCAAAAAACGCGTAATCTGAAAAAGCGGCAGCGATGCCGCTTTTTTTATCGGATTGAAACAGCGATACGCTGATAAATTTATTGCTGGCAGTCACCGCGAGCGGCGTGTGACGATCTCAACGGCTGTTCATGGCGGATATCAGTGGTGAAAGGATTTTTAAAGACCGGTGTTATGGCACTGACAGTGCTCTGTTTAAGCGGATGCGGCAGTATTATCAGTCGCACTATACCCGGGCAGGGGCACGGTAATCAGTATTATCCCGGCGTACAGTGGGATGTACGCGACAGCGGGTGGCGGGTCCTGACGATCCTCGACCTGCCGCTGTCGCTAGTGGTTGATACCCTGCTGTTACCTGTGGATGCCAGTCACGGGCCTTACGAGTAACCGCGATCGGAGTCGCTGTTATCATCTTCCCACTCTTGCGCTGCGGCTTCACCTTCTTCAGTATCCAGCGGCGGCTCAAGCTGGAATTCGCCATCATCCCACTCGTGCAGGGTATTTTCAGCTAACCACTCCTGACGCAGTTCAACTTCGTCAAAATCAGCGTCAAAAATGGCCTGTGCGGCTTCACCGCTACGGTAAGGCAGACATTCGCCTGTTTCACCTTCTTCAGCCAGAAACTCGGCCTGCCACATGATATCGCCATCCTGCATTACATACTTCTGCAGACCAAACTGGCTGATCGACGCATCCCCTTCCTCAAGCTCTGGGTGGTTAGCGAGGAACTCTTCACGTGCAGCATCAATGGCTTCCTCTAAGGTACTGTACATGCTCATCGCTCTTCTCCTTTACAGGTTTGACTACAGGTTGATTTGATTTCAGTGAAGGATAGACGAAATCTGAAGGAGGGAAAGGGCAGGGCGGTGCAACTGGCGGGAAATAAGCCATTTCCCGCCAGTCAACGTCAGATCATCTTTTGCGGGAAGTGGCGAACAGGTTGAACGGACTCATGAATCACGGGGGCGGAATAACGGATACAACATTTTATACAGGGCTTAACTTTCTTAAAATTAATTCTGGCAATGGAAAGTGCCTGGCTCAGATTATATAAAGTGCCGATAAATATGACCTCTTCTTTATCAGGCATACGTTTGCACCCCTTACGATGAAGGAAATGATAATTGGCCTGATCGGTACCGATAGTGACGTAATAGTAGAGACCGTTGTTCATATAATATGTCCCGTTAGCGGTTTGCTGTGTAATATCTTTTTTATAATTTTGGCCTGAGCCGTTAAAAGTCTGACTGTTACGAATGAAATTACCGATAAGCATTCATTACTTCAAATTCCATAACGGTCTATCGGCCTGTTAAAAAAATGTAAAATGGAATATAAGCTAACTTATTACGACAATTGCTTGTAAAATAAGTGAATTTTTCACTATTCATAAGCAGTTATACATCATTAAGACCGGCTAAATAGGATTAGACCTGGTATACACAATAATCAGCGCCATCTGAAATCAAATACGATCTGCTGAAATACTGATTAATAAAATGCTGAACAGGCAGAACTTCGCATGGCGGGCCCTAAATTGATTAGCAGTCTTTAACTGCAAGCTTATATGAATTATATTCTGAACCCGATGGCTCAATAATTACTGGCCCTGCAGGGCCGCTGAAAGGATAACTCTGCAATGAGTGACTGATTTATTTAGCAGGGATTCTGGACAGAAGTGCGCTAAATGCCAGACGGCCATTTAGCGCGCACATATTAATAACGTGAAGGCTCGCCCTTGGGACGCGTTTTAAAGCGGCGGTGGAGCCACATGTACTGTTCAGGTGCCAGCAGCACGCCCTCTTCAACCACCTTATTCATTCTGGCAGCGGTCGCTGCGTCACTTTCCAGCGTAAATTCGGCGCTGATGTCTGGCAGTATCATCAGTTCATAGCCGCGACCACCAGGCAAACGACGCGGCACGAAAGGGATGACAGCCGGTTTACCGGTGCGGATCAGCAGATGGGTACCCACCGTAGTTGCCGCCTTTTCCACAGCAAAGAAAGGCACAAAGACGCTGCTGCGTGGGCCATAATCGTGGTCAGGTGCATACCAGATAATGTCCCCGTGCTTCAGGGCGCGGATCATTCCTTTAAGATCTTTACGATCGATCATGCTCTTATTTGACCGCATCCGGCCTTTAACCTGCAGCCAGTCGATCAGTTTGTTGTCATTAGGGCGATAGACGCCAATACCTGGATTATGGATGCCAAACATGCGCGCACCAATCTCAAGTGTCAGAAAGTGCATGCCAATGAGCAGCACACCGCGCTGGCTATCGCGCGCCTGCTGAATATGTTCCAGTCCTGAAGGCTTATGCCATTTATTGATCCGCCAGTCAGGCCAGAACCACGCCATACCGGTCTCAATCAATCCCATGCCAACTGATTCGAAATTGTGTTTAACCATCGCTTCGCGGTCATTTACCGGCATATCCGGGAAACTTAATTCCAGATTACGTCGGGTGATATTGACGCGCCGTTTCATAAAGCGCATCCCAATACGACCAATATTGCAGCCGAGAACATAGAGCAGGGGATAAGGAAGTAGCACCAAAAGATAAAGAGAAGCGACACCCAGCCAGGTCAGCCAATAGCGCGGGTGAAGCAGTTCTCGTGAAAACTGAGGCAACTGGGTCATGTGAAGGTTAATTTTCCTGCGTCGCGCACCGTGCGGTGCTGATATCTCGTTGATTTACGCCATTGTGCCAGTTTTTATCGTGCGCATAAATATCACTGACAGAACAGGCTGCTGCCTGGCGGATATTAATAGCCAGATAGTGCCGGAAAAAACAGCAATTAACGATCAATCCGGACACGGGCCTTTGCATCCCGATGAAATCAGGTATTATGTGCCCGCTAAATTTCTCCTATTGATAACAGGAAAGAACACCATGCCAGTGTTACATAACCTCGTTTCCAATAAAGAGCTTAAGGCGCGCATGCTGGCTGAAACAGAGCCGCGCACCACGGTCTCTTTTTATAAATATTTCCAGATTGCCGATCCCAAAGCATTCCGCGACGCACTTTACCTTGGCCTGACGGCACTCAAGGTCTTTGGTCGCGTTTACGTGGCGCACGAAGGCATCAACGCGCAGATCAGCGTGCCTGCCAGCCAGTATGAAAAGATGAAAGCGTGGCTGTATGGTTTTGATCCGGCGCTGAACAACCTGCGCATGAACATTGCGCTGGATGATGATGGAAAATCATTCTGGGTATTGCGTCTGAAAGTGCGCGATCGCATTGTTGCTGACGGTATTGATGACAACAGTTTTGATGCCAGTGATGTGGGTCAATACCTCAAAGCGGCCGAAGTTAACGCCATGCTGGACGATCCTAACGCACTGTTCGTGGATATGCGGAACCACTACGAATATGAAGTGGGTCGCTTCGACAATGCGCTGGAAGTGCCTGCTGACACGTTCCGCGACCAACTGCCGATGGCGGTTGATATGCTGCAGGATCAGAAAGACAAAAAGATCGTGATGTACTGTACCGGCGGGATCCGATGTGAAAAGGCCAGCGCCTGGATGCGGCATAACGGCTTTGAGGATGTCTATCATATTGAAGGCGGTATCATCGAGTATGCCCGACGTGCTCGTGAGCAGGGATTACCGGTACGCTTTAAAGGCAAAAACTTTGTCTTTGATGAGCGGATGGGTGAGCGCATCTCTGATGACGTATTGTCGAACTGTCATCAGTGCGGTGAACCCTGCGATACCCACGTCAATTGCATCAATGACGGCTGCCATCTGCTGTTTATTCAGTGCAAAAGCTGTGCGGAGAAGTTTGAGAATTGCTGTAGCCCGATCTGTCAGGAAGAGGCAAAACTCACACCGGAAGAGCAGCGCGCTCGCCGTGCAGGACGTGAAAATGGCAACAAAATCTTTAACAAGTCGCGTGGCCTGTTAAACATGACCCTACCCTCGCCGCTGAAGAAATAAGCGTGGCCGCCTGAAGTCAGCTTCAGGCGGCTTGCCAGTTTACTGGCGAACACCTTCAACCGAGATCATCAGCTGAACTTTCTGCGAAGCTGGCCCCAGTTCTTTGGTAATATTGAAATCTTTCAGGGCAATTTCGGCTTCGGCTTCAAAGCCAGCGCGGTAACCGCCCCATGGATCTTTCCCTTCACCCAGCATTTTTGCCTCCAGCGTTACCGGTTTTGTTACGCCATTCAGCGTAAGATCGCCGGTAATCTGCAGCTCATCCCCCTCTTTCTCCACTGACGTGGATTTAAAGGTTGCCAGCGGGTTTTTGCTGGTATTCAGGAAGTCAGCACTGCGCAGGTGCTTGTCACGCTCTGCGTGGTTGGTATCCACGCTGCTGGTGTTGATTGTGACATCAACTTTATCTGCGGCAGGGTTCTTCTCATCAAAGGTGAAACGGCCATCAAAATCTTTAAAGGTGCCATAGAGCCAGCTGTAACCCAGATGCTGGATACGGAACTGTATAAAGGCGTGCTGGCCCTCTTTATCGATTTTGTAGTCCGCGGCATTGGCGGTCAGTGAGCCGAGCAGCAGGCTGGCACCGGTCATCGCCAGCAGGGTCTTTTTCAACATATTATTTATCCTTTTCAGAGGGTGAGGGGAGAGGTAAACCTGACATCCGTTTTAAGGTGATATCGCGATCGATAAAGTGATGTTTTACCGCAGCCAGACCATGCAGTAATGACAGGACGACAACCGTCCAGGCCAGCCAGAGATGAATGTCGCCCGCCAGGTCAGCCTGTTCGCCAGCACCACTGAACAGCGCGGGCAGAATAAAAACGTTAAATACTGAGATAGGTTTGCCATCGGCGGTGGAGATCAGATAGCCACTGATCAGAATGGCTAGCAGCAGAGTATAAAGCAACAGGTGCGCCACCACCGAACTGATGCGCACCAGCGGGGAATAGCTGCTTAGCGGTGATGGCGGTGGTGAAATACAACGCCACAGCAGGCGAATAATCAGCGTCAGAAACAGGATGACGCCAACACTCTTATGGATTTCTGGCGCGTCGTGATACCAGCTATCGTAGTAGCCCAGGCCAACCATCCATAATCCCAGCGCAAACATGACATAAATCGCCAGTGCCATTGACCAGTGCAGCAGCACGGCAACCAGTCCAAACTGATGAGGTGAATTACGTAATAACATAATGTAGCTTTCATGAAGAAATAATCTGAAATAAGCATCTACATTATGAAATATAAAATCAATCGTCCTTACGCTTCTATAGATTTAATTTTTTGAAGTGAAAAGGTTGAATAAACCGGCGACGAGATGCGCAATATTACTGAATGAGTTATTTCTGACAGGCGAATCGTCAACGGTAAAAAGCGGAAATTAACCCTAAGAGCGAAATACATGCCCACGCTATGTCAGGAATATTCAGATTACGTCAGAATTTGTCAATCAGGTGGCATCAGTCTGATGCCACCCGTTATCAGCGTCAGAAACGCGAGAGGCGGAAAGGTGTCAGATCAAATGAGAACGGTTTTTGCTGAGCAAATTCCGTAGCCAGTTCGCCTAATACGCTGGCAAACTTAAATCCGTGTCCGCTGAGACCGGTAATGATTAAGCGGTCAGGCTCACCTGGCAGGGTATCGATAATAAAATCTTCATCCGGGCTAAAATCGTAGCTGCAGGCTTCGCCATGCAGACAGACACCGACGCCGGGTAAAAACTGACGGAGGAAACCAAAAGTTTCACTGCCATCGGCCGCCACCGTGCCAAAGGGTTTACGATCCTCTGGTTGCTGCATTGGCTGACCGCCATCATGACGACCCACCTTCAGGGCATTGTTATCCGCCGGGAAACCATAAAACTGGCTGCCATCCAACATTTCAATGGTAAAACCGGGAAACTTATTATTCTCGCTGTACCGACCATCTGCCTGATACCAGGCAAATACCTTGCGGGTGGGTGCCACCGGCAGGCCAGGAACTAATTTTCCGACCCACGTGCCGGCACTGATCACCATTTTGCGGCCCCGATAGACACCATCCAGGGTGGTGACCTGCTGCAGTTCGCCGTCACGGCCAATCTCCGATACCGGGCAGTTGAACAACTGCGCACAGCCCGCCTGTTCCGCCAGCTGGATCCAACTGCGTACCGCCTGTTCACATTTCAGATAGCCAGATTGCGGCTCGAATACCCCCAGATACCCTTCTGGCACGTTGATTTGCGGCCAGCGCTTACGCACGTCATCGGGTTGCATCACTTCGATGCTGAGCTGCCAGCGGGTAGCGCTGTCGATAACATTCTGGATAAACGGTGACTGATTTGGCGCGAGGTTAAGTACACCGCTGCGATGCATGATGCGCTCACCGGCACGTTGTTCCAGCTCATCCCACAGCGTTTGCGCTCGCAGAACCAGGGGAACGTAACGTTCACCTTCACCATAAGCGTGACGTATCAGCCGGCTCTCGCCATGATGCGTGCCCTGATTATGGGGAGGATGGGCGCTGTCGATCATTAATACCGATAAACCCGCCTGGGTGGCATAGTAGCCTGCCGCCGCGCCCACTGAGCCGCTGCCAACGACGATAAGATCATAAATCATGGTAACTACGCTCTAAGAGTCAGATAATCAAAAGCATACCAGAAACAGAAACGAAAAAGGCACCCCTGAGGGCGCCTCTTTGATGCGGCAGGAATTAATGCTTGTTAAGGAGTCGTTCTATCTGTTCAGCTGATTCTATCTTGGCGATGCCTGCTTCAAGAATCGAGATAAATTGCCTTGCCACATCCGTTGTCAGCCAGTAAGTCGGGCCAACGTCCGCTTCTTCTTCTTTTTGATCCTGCGACGACAGCGAGTGCAGGCGGATCATCATGGCGTCATAGCTATCAACGGTACTGATATCCCAGCCCACCAGCGGGTGAGTCTGGATAACATCTTTTCTTCTGTCCATTATAACCTCCTTATTACTCGTTAAACGAAGTGCATGATGAGGTTCAATGCGGCTTTTTATTCCAATAGCGAAACAATTATAACAGTAAACCAGGGTATCACTGTTTAAAAAATGCCGTGAGTCAGCTTCTCACAGAATATTCGGGTTTAACAGGCGAAAGTTAAAAAATAAAATGCCTGGCAGCCAGGCATTTTTATCACTATTCAATGGACGGTCAAAAATCGTGTAACACGGTATGCGTGAGCTCAGAGTGCCGGGGTTTCCGGTACGATGCCGCCGCCGCGTTTTTGCAGTGTTTCTGCCAGACGGGCAAAATGCTGCTGAAGCTGCTCATCATGGTTTTGATTTTGAGCTTCAAGCGACAGATTGTGGACCAGTAGCTGACTGGCACGATCGTCAAGACAGAAAATCAGACTGGAAAAGGCATTTTCCAGCACCGTCAATCGACGCTGCTGATCACCAATCAGTGCTAACAACTCACCAAAGGTCATCGCCTCTTCCGGTTTATCAGTAGTCATGTTGTCGCACCTCCTGTTATGCGTGACGATCGCAAGAATAGGGCATTGATCATTAAGAGTCCAGATGCAGGATAGGGGAAGGGCGAGAGGGGAGAAAAGATAAAAAAACCGGGTGGCGACACCCGGAAAAAAGCACAGTGGCGGTTAATCAATAATGAACCAGTCGTCAGCGCTTTCCCACGTCTGCTGCAGGATTTCGCTGATTTGGTCGCGCGTCTCTTTTCCACCGCCCAGCACGCTGAGATTGTTGGCACTGGCATAACGTACCTTGACGTGATTGGTCGAGTCAGGGAACTGTTCATCAATGCGGCGCGACAATTCATCGCTTAACGCTTCTATCGCGCCAGCAGGAAGAGGTCGGGTATTTGATACGGTAATTTCAACGCGCATAACAGCCTCCGTTTAAGATGCTGTATATATTTACAGTATCCATGGGCCGGAGGCAAGTAAATTTATGCGATGCGCCAGTTCAGCGTTTCACCCGCCAGGAACGGCACCAGTGAGTGGCTGCCGAGCGCAACTGATTCTGGCACCTGCCAGGGTTCACGTACCAGAGTAATCGTTCCTTCATTCAGCGGCAGGCCATAAAAACGCGGGCCATTCTCAGAACAGAACGCTTCAAAATGCTCCAGTGCATTCAGTTCTTCAAAAACGGTGGCGTAAGCGGGCAACGACGTTGGCGCATTAAATACCCCCGCGCAACCGCAACTGGCCTCTTTAAGATGGCGCAGATGCGGCGCTGTGTCGGTACCGAGGAAGAAGCGCGGATGACCGCTCGCCACCACGTTACGCAACGCCTCCTGATGCACGTTGCGTTTAAGAATCGGCAGGCAATAGAGGTGCGGACGAATACCGCCCACCAGCATGTGGTTGCGGTTAAACATCAAATGCTGCGGGGTAATCGTTGCGCCCAGCGTCTCATCAGCAGCGGCAACATACTCAGCGGCATCCTGAGTCGTAATGTGCTCCATCACCACTTTCAGTGCCGGGAACTGGCTGCGAAGCGGCACCATGACCGTTTCGATAAACCGGGCTTCACGGTCAAAGATGTCGATTTGCGCATCAGTAACTTCACCGTGAATCAGCAGCGGCATACCAAGATTCTGCATCCGCTCCAGCACGCGGGCAATAGAGGCGATATTGGTCACGCCATGGCTGGAATTAGTTGTGGCGTGTGCCGGATAGAGCTTAGCCGCGGTGAACAGACCGGAGGTGAAACCGCGCGCAAGCTCATCAGGATCAAGCGAGTCGGTCAGATAGCAGGTCATTAGCGGCGTAAAGGCGTGATCGACGGGCAGCGCCGCAAGGATGCGATCGCGGTACGCTTCACCTGCCGCGACACTGGTTACCGGCGGTACCAGATTTGGCATCACGATGGCACGACCATTCACCGCACTGGTATAGGGCAGGACCGTTTTGAGCATTTCATCGTCGCGCAGATGAATATGCCAGTCGTCAGGGCGACGCAAAGTAAGTTGCTGAGGTTGTGCTGTCATCGGTGAAGCTCCGGCAGAAGGGAAACAAAATGCGTGTTTTGGCCGGGGTCTAAGCATAAGGATTCAGGCAACCGTTTGCACCTGGTTTTTATGCCGGCATTGAAAATCCGCGCCGGAGAGCGCGGATTGGGGTTACTGCGTGAAGGGGATCACCAGCTCACCCGGTTTCACTTCCAGCCCTTTAGCCAGTTTCTTCGCCAGCGACTCACCTTTGCTACGGTCAGCGCTGAGCACGTAAGCTGGCTTTTGATCAAAATAGCTTTTCAGCGATTGATTGAGGTAAGGCGTCAGCGTCTTCATGACTGAGGCCATTTTTTCTGGGGCAACCTGTGCATCCACAATCTCCAGATCGCGCAGATAGATCGCGCCCTGCTGCTGGTCATAGACCGGCTGAGCACGCATCTTCAATTGCATATCGGCCTGCTGCGGGCCAAACAACGAAGTCACGTTGATTTTCGCATTACCGGAAAGCGTCACTTTACCCGGCTCTTCACGGCCGATCTGGCTGGTCAGGCTATTCAGCACAATGTGCGCATTCACCAACCCGGAAACGCCAATATCTTTCTCATAATTGTTATGCTTCTGCAGTGCCTGGTTCACTTCCTGTTCGCTGATAGTGTATTGCGTCAGTTGATTACAGCCGCTTACCAGCAGCGCAATCAACAGGGCAGACAGCCCGAAAAAAGCCTTTTTCATCGATCTTTATCCTGAATATCAGAGCCAAAAACAGGGTATAGCCTGCCTGAATGCGCAGCGGGTGTCATCAGGAAAGGGATGAGAAACGCCGCAGCGTTTCTCATCGGGGCAGGGTTAGTGGGCAATTGATGACAGCAGATTAATCTGGGTCTGTTTGGCCATGTTATCGCGGTAGTCAGCGACCCGCCCCGGCCAGTCGATACCGGCCACCAGCGTCAGAGAGCGCAGCAATGGGAAGAGGTTAAAATCATCTTCCGACAGTTTGCCGTTCACCGCATTGGGCTGTTCGATTAATTTGTTCAGCTTACGCAGATCGCTGCTCACATTTTTAATCAGTCCGGCTGAGTGACTTTTCAGCATCTCGAAATCACCGATGCTCGGCTGCTTTTTGGTACGGAAATAGTCACGCGCCTCTGGCGTAGCGAATTCGGCAAATGCCGCCTCTGCAATGCGCGGCAACAGCAGTTTATTGACATAGCTGTTCATGTGACGCAGCCAATCGCCAATCGCCGGATTCCGCGCGCCGGTGATCAGCGGCTCACCATCCTGATGATCGATAAAGTGCACAATCTCCATGCTCTCAGGCATTGCGCTGCCATCCTGCTTCTGCAAAATAGGTGACATTTTTTGTCCGACCAGGCGTTTCGGCATCGCTTCATCGTCGTTGAGCATCACCACCAGCTCAACCGGTTTATTTTTCAGGCCAAAAATCATTCGTGCTTTAACACAAAAAGGGCAGTGGTCATAGATATAGAGCTTCATCCTGATCTCCCGGGCTTTACAGATTGAGTGTTTAACAGAGTGAATCAATTCATCCTGTTTTCAGGCTTGCAAAAAGTATGGAAGAGATTACCCCACAGGGCAAACCTGGCTTGTCAGTCAGGCGTGCTGCAAAGTCCACTGCTGAAGTCGCCTGCCGCTAGTGTTGTTTGCTGTGATAACAGAGCAAAATCAACCTCTTTATCGCTAATCAGTTGTAACGTTTTACCGCAGGCCAGGCGGCGGTTATAGTGAAAGCCGGGTAATGACGGCTCATCTCTATCAGCCATTGATTTCAGGAGTCAGGATGTTTGGCTATCGCTCTGCCGCGCCCAGGGTGCGATTAACCACCGATCGGCTGGTGGTCCGTCTGGTTCACGAACGTGATGCCTGGCGAATGGCAGATTACTACGCGGAAAACCGCCTGTTTTTAAAACCGTGGGAGCCGGTGCGCGATGACAGCCACTGCTACCCCTCCGGCTGGCAGGCGCGGCTCGGCCTTATTTCCGACCTGCACAAGCAGGGTTCGGCCTTCTATTTTATTTTAATGGACAGCGATGAAACCGAAGTGCGGGGTGTGGCGAACTTCAGCAATGTGCTGCGCGGATCCTTTCACGCCTGTTATCTCGGCTATTCACTGGGTGAAAAGTGGCAGGGACAGGGGCTGATGTTCGAAGCGTTGCAGGCAGCTATCCGCTATATGCAACGTCAGCAGCATATTCATCGCATCATGGCGAATTACATGCCACATAACCAGCGA
This sequence comes from Pantoea sp. AS142, assembly GCF_037152305.1. Lineage (NCBI taxonomy): Bacteria > Pseudomonadati > Pseudomonadota > Gammaproteobacteria > Enterobacterales > Erwiniaceae > Pantoea > Pantoea sp. AS142. The sequence continues at coordinate 693,291 of NZ_JBBCMO010000001.1, forward strand.
AGCGGCGATCTGCTGGCACGTCTCGGTTTTGAGAAAGAGGGTTACGCTAAAGATTATCTGCTGATCGACGGACGCTGGCAGGATCATGTGCTGACAGCCTTAACCGTGCGGGAATGGACGGCTGACCGGCGGGGATATTAATGAGGACGCGAGCATGAAAATGGTTTTATCGGCGCAGGCGTTGCGCGTACTGGGCTGCCTGCTGGAGAAGCAGGTCACCACCCCGGAACAGTATCCACTGTCACTGAATGGCGTAGTGGTTGCCTGCAACCAGAAATCGAACCGTGAGCCGGTGATGGAGCTAAGTGAAAGCGCTGTACAAGATGAGCTCGACCAGCTGGAAAAGCAGCACCTGGTCACCGCCAGCAGCGCTGCCGGGCAGCGGGTGGTGAAATATGAGCAACGTTTCTGTAACTCCGCGTTTGGCACGCTGAAGCTCAACCGCGCCGAAGTCGCTGTGCTGACTCTGCTGCTGTTACGCGGGCCACAGACGCCAGGCGAACTGCGTACCCGCAGCGGTCGTCTTCACGAGTTCAGTGATGTGAGTGAAGTCGAGCAGACGCTGAAAGGATTGATACAGCGTGACGACAGTGCCCGGGTGATCAGCCTGGCGCGTGAGCCTGGCAAGCGCGAAAGTCGCTTTATGCATCTGCTGGGCGACAAAAATGACCCGCCGCAGGCCGCCGAGGCTCTGGAAGAGCAGCGCTGTCTGGCGGATCGCGTTGCGACCCTGGAACAGCAGGTCGCAGAGCTTCAGGCCCGACTCACCCAACGGCTGCAACCGGAGAGTTGAAATGGTATTACGTATTGGCGTGGTGGGATTAGGCGGTATTGCGCAGAAAGCCTGGCTGCCGGTGCTGTCGGCGGCAACTGACTGGGCGCTGGTAGGCGCATTTTCCCCGAACCAGACCAAAGCCCGGCCAGTCTGTGACAGTTATCGCATGCAATGCTTTGGTTCACTGAATGAATTAGCCGCTGCCTGCGACGCGGTATTTGTCCACAGCAGCACTTCCACGCACTATGAAGTGGTCAGGGCGCTGCTGCTGGCAGGAAAGGATGTCTGTGTCGATAAGCCGCTGGCCGAAACCCTGGAGCAGGCTGAAGCACTGGTGGCGCTGGCGGAAAAACGCCAGCGTAAACTGATGGTGGCGTTTAACCGGCGGTTTGCCCCGCGCTATCAGCAGCTGCGGGCAGAGATGGCTGACGCCGCCTCCCTGCGCATAGAAAAGCACCGCAGCGACAGCGTCGGACCTCAGGATCTTCGCTTTACGTTGCTCGATGACTACCTTCATGTGGTGGACACCGCACTCTGGCTGGGCGGGAAGCCCTTTCGCCAGTTTCAGGGACGCATCGACACCAACGAACAGGGGCAGATGCTCTATGCCGAACACCATTTCGCTGTTGATGGCTTGTCAGTTACCACCAGTATGCACCGGCGCGCAGGCAGCCAGCGCGAGCGGGTCAGCGTGGTGTGTGACGGTAAATGCATCGACATCAGTGAGATGCGTGACTGGCAGGAAGAACACAGTGACAGCCTGCTGATTACGCCACCACCCGCCTGGCAGAGCCATCTGACCCAGCGCGGTTTTAGCGGTGCGGCGCACCATTTTATCGACTGCGTACAAAATCAGACGAAGCCTGAAACCAGTGGTGAGCAGGCGCTGATGGCGCAGCGTGTGGTGGAAAAACTGTGGCGTGATGCCACCCGGGAATAACGCCTTGTAACACTCCGGGCTGGTGATTTCCCTCCAGGGCAGTAGACTGTCGCCGGGCATTCTCAGGTGCCCGCGCTAATTCTCCTTTTTTGCCGATTCTTTTCAGGATGCGCCGTCAATTATGAATTTGTTGAAATCGCTGGCAGCGGTCAGTTCTATGACCCTGTTTTCCCGCGTACTGGGCTTTGCCCGTGATGCCATTGTCGCGCGGATATTTGGCGCCGGAATGGCGACCGATGCATTTTATGTAGCGCTGAAGTTGCCCAATCTTTTACGCCGTATTTTTGCTGAAGGTGCTTTTTCCCAGGCTTTTGTGCCGATTCTGGCAGAGTACAAAAATAAACAGGGAGAAGAGGCTACCCGCCTATTTCTGGCCTATGTATCAGGTTTACTGACGCTAATTCTGGCGCTGGTTACCGTGGCGGGTGTCATTGCTGCACCCTGGGTCATCATGGTTACGGCTCCCGGCTTCAGTGATAACGCGGATAAGTTTGCCCTCACCAGCTCGCTGCTACGCGTCACTTTTCCCTATATTCTGCTGATATCGCTGGCGTCGCTGGCGGGGGCGGTGCTCAACACATGGAACCGCTTCTCGGTTCCCGCTTTTGCACCCACGCTGCTGAATGTCAGTATGATTGGCTTTGCGCTGTTTGCTGCTCCCTATTTTCATCCACCCGTCATGGCGCTAGCCTGGGCTGTTGTGTTTGGCGGCGTGTTACAATTGATGTATCAACTGCCCCACCTGAAAAAACTCGGCATGCTGGTGCTGCCCAGATTAAATCTGCGTGACGCGGGCGTCTGGCGCGTTATGCGTCAGATGGCACCCGCCATTCTTGGGGTGTCAGTCAGTCAAATCTCGCTGATTATTAACACTATTTTCGCTTCGTTTCTGGTCTCTGGTTCCGTCTCCTGGATGTACTATGCCGACCGCCTTATGGAGCTGCCATCTGGCGTATTAGGCGTGGCCCTGGGTACCATCCTGCTGCCGTCGCTGGCCAAAAGTTTTGCCAGCGGCAACCATGTCGAATATTCAAGGCTGATGGACTGGGGGTTGCGTCTCTGTTTTTTGCTGGCGCTGCCGAGCGCGGTTGCACTGTGCATCTTATCCGGCCCATTGACGGTAGCGCTATTTCAGTACGGTAAATTCACCGCGTTTGATGCATTGATGACGCAGCGTGCGCTGATTGCCTATTCTGTCGGACTGATGGGGTTGATTGTGGTCAAGGTACTGGCTCCGGGCTTCTATTCAAGGCAGGACATAAGAACCCCGGTGAAGATCGCTATCTTCACGCTGATCATGACGCAATTGATGAACCTCGCGTTTATTGGTCCTCTGAAGCATGCCGGTTTGTCGCTGTCGATTGGGCTGGCGGCTTGTCTGAATGCAGCGCTGCTCTACTGGCAGTTGCGTAAGAAGCAGATCTTTATGCCGCAGCCGGGCTGGTGCAGCTTTCTGATCCGCCTGGTGATCGCCGTGGTGGTAATGGCAGGGGCGCTGTTTGCCATGCTGCAGTGGATGCCAGCCTGGGAGCAGGGGTCGATGCTGTGGCGGTTGCTGCGTCTGGCCGCGGTCTGTGGCGTGGGTGTGGGCGCCTACTTCCTGGCGCTGGGGCTGCTGGGCTTCCGGCTGCGCGACTATGCCCGGCGCACCGCTATGTGAGGTTGAGAGCCTCACAATAAAACAAGCCAACAAAAAATCCCGCACCTGGCGGGATTTTTTTCAGGCTCAGGCTTTGCGACTCAGCGTCGCCTGACCTTTCCCCATCCCATCCGGGCCATAAAAAGCCTGCGTCTGATGCGGCTTCAGCATTTCAAGTGCATCCGCAGTGTAGCGGATCTGGTGTTGCAGCAGCAGGCCATTATGGACATTGGCATCCTGCAGACGACGGGTATGCTGCTGGATACTATCCCAGCGGCGCGCCATGTCGTTCTGACCACGATAAGGTGCCGATGTCGCCTGACTCTGTTCAGCGGTGCGGCGCATTTCATCCAGATAGTTCAGCGTACTGAGCAGGGCACTTTTATCTTCGGTGATACGCTGCAACAGGTTGCTGTTAATGCTGCCAGCTGCCAGCTGCTGCTGCTCTTCTTCTAATACGGCTGACAGCGATGCCAGCACGTCCTGCATCTTATCTAATGTGGTCTGCAAATTACTCATGGGAACTAATTACCCTCTATATACGCCTTGGTGTCGGCAATCAGCGCATCGGCGATTTTGCCGGTATCCATCTTCAGTTCGCCATTACGAATGGCGGTTTTCAATTGTTCAACACGCTCGACATTAATGTCTTTGCTGCTCGGTTGCATCAGCTGCGACTGCGCGCTGCTCAGGCTGACCTGGGCTGCAGCCGGTGTGGTTGCCACCGGGCTGGTCGTCTGGCGCACTTTACTGCTACCGGACTCACTGCTGTCGCGACTTTGCACGGTGCTAGCGGGTTTCAGAGGTTGTGTTCTGTCAATGCTCATATTCGGGCTCCTGTACGGTCAGGGGAAGTCTGCCACCTGAATCATAATAGCGTTATCGCTTTGTTGACTCTTCTATCGGCAGTACCTATGGCTTCTTTAACACTTTACAGCGTTATAAGAATATTCCCATCCTCGCGCACCTTACCGCTGACGACCTGACCATTTCCCATCCTGACCCGAACCGACTGCGAACGGGCGGCGTTGTTCAGCGCCTTGCCCTCTCCGCTGGCGTCAAATCCATCGCCGCTGGCAATCACCATCACACTCTGACCTGCCTTGACCCGCCATGGCTGACGCAGCGTTGACGGATTAATTGGTTGTCCTGGCTGGATATCGCGCAGCACCACGGCGTCTGCGATCGAGTCAGCATTCAGCAGGGCGCGGGCGGGCAGAGTATCAAGGCGGCCGGTCTGTAGCGTGAAATCACTCTCACTGACGCTACTGCCCTGGCTCAGCAGCCGGTTTGCCACCAGATAAGAGCCGGTGACCTGAACCTGTACCTGGAGATAACGGCGGTTCTCACCGCAGTTTGCTGCCACGCTCATATTGCCCCACAACCGGCTGTTGCCGGGCAGCGTGAACTGTGGCGTCTCACAGGTTGGCCACTGTTCCTGTGGCGTGCGGACCACCACGACCATGCCATCAGCATGCTGTGCGTCACGCGCTTTAAAAAATTGATTCAGTTGTGCATTGAGATCCCCGGCAGAAACCGGCAGGGCGATCGCGACCAGCAGGCTGGTCAGCAGGGTCAGATATCGACGCATTTTGCATTTCCTCACTGATGATGGCGACGAGTGTACCCGTTACAAAAAATACTCAAGAGCCAAAATAGCGGTCATTTGAGGCGTTATTCAGACGATGACCCCTTGCTTTTTCAAATTAAGCTGCGAACTCAAAATTCTCATACGCGGAGGAAACATGCTCGACAAACTGGATGCGGCGCTGAAATTTGGTACGGAGGCCCTCAACCTGCGTGCTCAACGTCAGGAGATCCTGGCGTCAAATATCGCCAACGCCGATACCCCAGGTTATCAGGCCCGGGATATCGACTTTGCCAGCGAGCTGAGTCGGGTGATGTCCAATGGCCGTGCGGAAGGCAGCAGCATGGCGCTAAAAGTTACGTCAGCTCGCCACATTGAAGCACAAACAAACGGTGCACCATCAATGGACATGCTTTATCGCATTCCCGATCAGCCGGCTGCCGACGGCAATACCGTAGATATGGACCGTGAGCGTACGCAGTTCGCGGATAACAGCCTGAAATATCAAACCGATCTCACCCTCATCAGTAGCCAGATCAAAGGCATGATGAGCGTGTTACAAGGGCAATAATTATGGCCTTGCTGAATATTTTTGACATTGCCGGCTCAGCGATGACCGCGCAGTCACAGCGATTGAACGTCAGTGCCAGTAACCTGGCGAACGCCGACAGCGTCACCGGCCCCGATGGCAAACCTTACGTGGCAAAGCAGGTGGTCTTCCAGACCGATGCGGCGCCAGGCTCAGCAACCGGCGGCGTGAAAGTGGCAAAAGTGGTGGATGATCCTACGCCAGCGAAGCTGGTCTATGACCCAGGCAATCCGATGGCTGATGCCAAAGGCTACGTGAAGATGCCGAACGTGGATGTGGTGTCCGAAAGCGTCAACACCATGTCGGCATCACGCAGTTACCAGGCCAACGTCGAAGTGCTCAACACCGTGAAGTCGATGATGATGAAAACCCTGACCATGGGACAATAACGGAGAAAAATTATGGCTATTGCGGTAGGCGTTAATGAAAAGCTGGACCCCACGGTCCTCAGCTCATCCAGCACCAGCGGCACCGGTAACACTGCGCAGGATCTGCAAAATCAGTTCCTGACCATGCTGGTAACGCAGTTACAGAACCAGGATCCAACCAATCCAATGGATAACAGCCAGCTCACCACGCAGCTGGCACAGATCAATACCCTGAGCGGGATTGAAAAACTGAATACCACGCTGGGTTCCATCTCCGGCCAGATTAGCACCAGCCAGTCGCTGCAAAGCTCGACGCTGATCGGGCATGGCGTAATGGTCAATGGCGGACAGATTCTGGTGGGCAGTGGCACCACAACGCCGTTTGGCGTTGAACTGGCCTCCGCCTCAACCGCGTCATCCGCCACAATCAAAGATGCCAATGGCACGGTGATTGACACTGTCGATCTGGGCGCGCTGAGCGCTGGCGTGCACACCTTCTCGTGGGACGGCAAGCTAAGCGATGGCTCAACCGCCCCGGATGGAAAATACAGCGTTGCAATTTCTGCAAGCAATGGCAGCACACAACTGGTGGCACAACCGCTTAACTACGCCTACGTCAATGGGGTGAGTACCGCGAACGACACCACAAAACTGGATCTCGGCACCATGGGCTCCGCCACCCTTGACGACGTACGTCAGATTCTCTGATTAACCTGTAGACAGGAGACACACACATGTCATTTTCCCAAGCGGTCAGCGGCCTTGGCGCTGCTTCAAGCAACCTTGATGTCATCGGTAACAACATCGCCAACTCCGCCACTGCGGGCTTTAAATCCAGTACTATCGCATTCGCTGATATGTTTGCCGGTTCTAACGTTGGCCTCGGCACAAAAGTGGCGGCGGTGATCCAGAACTTTAACGACGGATCCACCACCACCACCAGCCGTGGCCTGGACGTTGCGCTGAGCGGTAACGGTTTCTTCCGTATGACCGATAGCAGCGGCGGTGTTTTCTATTCACGTAACGGTCAGTTCACGCTTGATGCCAACCGTAATCTGATCAACACCCAGGGGCTGAATGTGACTGGTTATCCGGCTAGCGGTTCACCGGCCACCATTCAGGCGGGTGCTAACCCGGTCGCGATCACTATCCCTACGGAACAGATGTCAGCCCGTGCCACCACCACTACGGGCCTGGTCGCCAACCTGAACTCTACGGATGCAACGCCATCCGTGACGACTTTCTCGACGGCTAATGCAGACAGCTACAACAAGAAAACCACGGCAACCGTGTACGACTCGCAGGGTAATGACCACGCGCTCGACATGTATTTCGTGAAGGACACCGCCAGCAACAGCTGGACCGTGCATACCATTGATGGTAGCACCGGCAGCTCAGCGGGCGACTTCAAAATGGCGTTTGACACCAGCGGTAAGCTGACCAGCGTCTCCAAGCTGGATGCCAGCGGCGCCGTCGTCAGCACCACCACAGATGGCACTGTTGGCCTGACGCTGAACGTGCCGCCAACAGGACAGACTGCCGCCGCTAACGGCGCGGTAGCGAATCAGCCGATCAGCCTGAGCATGCTGGGCAGCCTGCAGCAGAACACCGGCGCCACCACCTTTGGCAGCCCGACTCAGGATGGTTATGCGCCTGGTGATCTGACCAGCTATGCGATCAATGATGACGGCACCATCACCGGCACTTACTCAAACCAGAAGACCCAACTGCTGGGTCAGATTGTGCTGGCAAGCTTCTCTAACCCGGAAGGTCTGCAGTCGCAGGGCGATAACGTCTGGTCTGCTTCAAGTGCATCAGGTCAGGCAGCGATTGGTCTGGCGAATACCGGGACCTTTGGTTCCCTGACAGCGGGTGCACTGGAATCATCCAACGTGGATATGAGTAAAGAGCTGGTGAACATGATCGTGGCGCAGCGTAACTATCAGGCGAATGCGCAGACCATTAAAACCCAGGACCAGATTCTTAACACGCTGGTTAACTTACGTTAATTCGCTAACAGGATTGCCATATGGATCACGCGATATATACCGCGATGGGCGCGGCCAGCCAGACGCTGGATCAGCAGGCGGTTACCGCCAGCAACCTCGCCAACGCCTCTACACCTGGTTTTCGTGCGCAGCTGAATGCGCTGCGCGCCGTGCCGGTGAGTGGCTGGTCACTGCCAACCCGCACGCTGGTCGCCGCCTCTACACCGGGCGCCGACATGAGTCAGGGCGCGATGGATTACACCGAGCGTCCGCTTGATGTGGCGGTACAGCAGGATGGCTGGCTGGCGGTGCGTACCGCTGACGGCAGCGAAGCCTATACCCGCAACGGCAATATGCAAATCAGTCCGACCGGTACGCTGACGGTTCAGGGCAATCCTGTTATGGGCGATGGCGGTCCGATTGTGATTCCACAGGGTACCGAAATCACTATTGCAGCTGACGGCTCCATCACCGGCCTGAATGCCGGTGACTCACCGAATGCCACGGTTCAGCTTGGCAAGCTGAAACTGGTCAGGGCAACCGGGCAGGAGCTGCAACGCAGTGATGACGGGATGTTCCGTCCCACCGCTGCGACGCAGGCAACGCGCGGTGCCGCGCTGCAGGCTGACGCTACCATGCAGGTGATGCCTGGCGTGCTGGAGGGCAGCAACGTCAAACCGGTGGAAACCATGGTCGATATGATCGCTAACGCCCGACGTTTTGAGATGCAGATGAAAGTCATCACTAACGTCGACGAAAATGAACAAAAAGCCAATCAGCTCCTGAGCATGAGCTAAGGCACGAGGATAACAACATGATTCGTTCTTTATGGATCGCTAAGACCGGTCTTGATGCACAGCAGATGAACATGGACGTCATTGCCAACAACCTGGCAAACGTCAGCACCAACGGCTTTAAACGTTCGCGTGCCGTGTTCGAAGATCTGATGTACCAAACCATGCGCCAGCCGGGCACACAGTCATCAGAACAGACAACGCTGCCATCGGGTTTGCAGATCGGTACCGGGGTGCGTCCAGTGACCACTGAGCGTCTGCATACCCAGGGCAACCTGTCGCAGACCAGCAACTCAAAAGATATCGCGATTAACGGTCAGGGTTATTTTCAGATTCAGATGCCGGATGGCACCTCTGCTTATAGTCGTGACGGCGCGTTTCAGGTTGATCAGAATGGCCAGCTGGTGACCAACTCCGGTTTCCCGGTGCAGCCAGGCATTACCATTCCGGCCAATGCCACCAGCATTACCGTTTCGCGTGACGGTGTGGTCAGCGTGACGCAGCAGGGCCAGGCTCAGGCAGCGCAGGTCGGTCAGTTAACCCTGAGCACCTTTATGAATGACGCCGGTCTCGATAGCGTGGGTGAAAACCTCTACAAGGAAACCCAGGCATCGGGGGCACCGACGGACAGCACCCCAGGCCAGAACGGTGCGGGTCTGCTCTATCAGGGCTATACCGAAACCTCGAACGTTAACGTGGCGGAAGAGCTGGTCACCATGATTCAGACGCAGCGCGCCTACGAGATCAACAGCAAGGCGATCAGCACCTCTGATCAGATGCTGGCGAAATTAACGCAGCTTTAATCCCGAACAGGGCCAGCCCGTGCTGGCCTGAAATAGAGACATTAATAAGGTCGTGACGCCGTGGCGAAGCAACAGATTCTCAAGCCTGGACATTGGTTAGTTGCCTCGTTGCTGCTAACTCTTAACGGATGTGCCCTGGTCCCGCGTACCCCGCTGGTCGAAGGTGCAACTACGGCGCAGCCGATGCCGTCCGCGCCACCGGTGGTAAACGGCTCTATATTCCAGGGCGTTGCGCCACTTAACTACGGCTATCAGCCGCTGTTTGAAGATCGCCGCCCACGCAATATTGGCGACACCCTGACCATCACGCTGCAGGAAAACGTCAGCGCCAGCAAAAGCTCCTCAGCCAATGCCAGCCGCGATGGCAGCAACAGCTTTGGTGTGAGCGCGGTGCCGACCGGTCTGGCAGGCCTGGTGGGTGCAGGTGGTGAAAAAGCCAATCTCAGCGCCGAAGGCAAAAACGATTTCGCCGGTAAAGGAGGCGCATCCGCCAATAACACCTTTACCGGCACCATTACCGTCACCGTGGATCAGGTGTTGTCAAACGGCAACCTGCACGTGGTCGGAGAAAAACAGATCGCCATTAATCAGGGCACGGAGTTCATTCGCTTCTCGGGCGTGGTCAACCCACGCACCATCAGCGCCAGTAACGCCGTGTTATCTACCGCTGTCGCCGATGCACGGATTGAGTATGTCGGAAATGGTTACATCAATGAGGCGCAGACCATGGGTTGGTTCCAGCGTTTCTTCCTGAACATCTCGCCGATGTAAGAGGTTTTAATGAAAAAGTTAACGCTGTTGCGCGCCGGGCTGGCACTGCTGCTGGGCGTCAGCCTGCTGGCCAAAGCCGATTTGATTCGTGATTTAACCACAGTACAGGGCGTACGTGATAACCAGCTGCTGGGCTACGGCCTGGTGGTGGGGCTGGATGGCACCGGTGACCAGACCACCCAGACGCCATTTACCACCCAGACAGTCAGCAACATGTTGTCACAACTTGGCATCACCGTTCCTGCCGGAACCAACATGCAGCTGAAAAACGTGGCGGCCGTAATGGTCACCGCTAAACTGCCGTCGTTTGCCCGTCAGGGACAGAATCTGGATGTGGTGGTCTCGTCGCTGGGTAACGCCAAAAGTCTGCGCGGCGGCACGCTATTAATGACGCCGATGAAAGGGGTCGATAACCAGGTCTATGCGCTGGCCCAGGGCAACATCCTGGTCGGTGGTGCGGGCGCGTCAGCAGGTGGCAGCAGTGTTCAGGTTAACCAGCTCAACGGTGGCCGTATCACTGGCGGTGCCACGGTTGAACGTGAACTGCAGAGCAACTTTGGCTCGCAGAATACGATTAACCTGCAGCTTAACAATGAAGATTTCTCAATGGCGCAGCGTATTGCTGATGCGATTAATGCCCGTGGCGGTTACGGCGCGGCGCAGCCGCTGGATGCCCGTACCGTTCAGATCCGCGTGTCACCGAATAATGGTGCGCAGGTGCGTCTGCTGGCTGAAATCCAGAACATTAATGTCTCGATTCCGGTTGAAGATGCCAAAGTGATCATCAACTCCCGTACCGGCTCGGTGGTGATGAACCGTGAAGTCACGCTGAATCAGTGTGCTGTGGCGCAGGGCAACCTGTCGGTTACGGTTAACCAGCAGCAGAATGTCAGTCAGCCCGATACACCATTGGCCGGTGGTCAGACGGTGGCGACGACGCAGACCCAGATCGATCTGCGCCAGACCGGCGGTGCGCTGCAACGCGTCAATGCCAGCGCCAACCTGAACAACGTGGTACGTGCGCTGAATGCGCTGGGTGCGTCACCTATCGAACTGATGTCGATTCTGCAGTCGATGCAGAGTGCCGGCTGTCTGCGTGCCAAACTGGAAATTATCTAATGGCTGATATGCAATCTGCGATGAGTGCGGCTTACGACAGCCGCTCCCTGAATGAACTGAAACACCAGGCCAGTAACGATCCGAAAGGACATGCGTTGCAGGTGGCACGTCAGGTCGAAGGGATGTTTGTACAGATGATGCTGAAGAGTATGCGTGAGGCGTTGCCGCAGGACGGCATTTTGAGCAACGAACAGACCAAACTCTTTACCTCTATGTATGACCAGCAGATTGCACAGGAGATGGGTAAGCGCGGCCTCGGCCTGGCGGAAACCATCGTCAAACAGATGCAGCCCGCCACCCCGCCGGATGAAAAAGCCGGTACGGTGCCGATGAAGCTGGATAACAGCTTTATTCTCAGTACCAGCGGGGCGACAGTGCTGCCCGTTCAGCAGCTGGAGCAGATTGTGCGCAAGGCGATGCCACGTCTGCCGGTGGCTTCACCAACAGGTCTGCCCAGCGACAGCAGCGAGTTTATCGCCCAGCTTACGCAACCGGCGCAGGCTGCCAGTCAGCAGAGTGGCATTCCTCATCACCTGATTCTGGCGCAGGCTGCGCTGGAGTCGGGCTGGGGCCAGCGTCAGATCCTGACCCGCGACGGCAAACCGAGTTACAACGTGTTCGGCATTAAAGCCAGCGGCGACTGGAAAGGTGACACCACTGATATCATGACCACTGAATATGAACAGGGCGAAGCGAAGAAAGTGCGTGCCAGCTTCCGGGTATATAACTCCTATTTCGAGGCGCTGACCGACTACGTCAAACTCCTGACTAAAAACCCACGCTATGCGGCAGTGACAAATGCCACAACTGCAGAGCAGGGTGCGCAGGCATTACAGGCAGCCGGTTATGCCACCGATCCGAAATATGCGCAAAAGCTGGTGGGAATGATTCAGCAATTCAAAAGTATGGGCGACAAAGTCGTCAAAGCGTACAGCCAGGATATTGGCGACCTGTTCTGATTATTTCGCCTCAAGTTTCACTTAAGCAAGCCGATAACATCCCTATAGCCAGAAGCGTTTTCGCCTGCTGGCGCCCACTTTGATGTCTGCCAGCCCGGTTGACGGGGAACGTAAGGAACCGAGATGTCCAGCATAATTAACTCCGCGATGAGTGGATTGAGTGCCGCGCAGGCCGCTCTGAGCACCACCAGTAACAACATCACTAATTACACCGTGGCGGGTTATTCACGTCAGACCACGGTGCTGGCACAGTCGAATAGCACGTTGCAGGGCAACAGCTATTACGGTAATGGGGTGAATATTAGCGGTGTGCAGCGTGAATATGATGCATTCATTGCCACCCAGTTGCGCGGTGCCAGCGCGAACTACAGCGCGGTAGACACCCAGCACAGCCAGATATCCAACATTGACGATTTGCTGTCGACCTCGACCACCAGTCTGTCGACCTCGCTGCAGAGCTTCTTTACTAACCTGCAGAACGTGGTCAGTAACGCTAACGATCCCTCAGCGCGTCAGTCGATACTCAGCAACGCGCAGGGACTGGTCAGCCAGTTCCAGACGTCGGCGCAATACCTGAACAGTATGCAGAACAGCGTCAATGCCGACATCGATTCCAACGTGAAACAGATCAATACCTTCAGCACTCAGATTGCCGATCTCAACAAGCAGATTGCCAAACTGACCACGGGCAACGGTACCGCACCCAACGATCTGCTGGATAAGCGTGATCAGCTGGTCAATGACCTGAACAATGTGGTTGGCGTCACGGTGTCGCAGCAGGATGGGGGCTATACGGTGTCAATGGCCAATGGCCTGACCCTGGTGAACGGCAACAAGTCGAACGATCTGGTAGCGATGACCTCCAGCAGTGATCCAACGCGCACCACTATCGGCTATGTCGATAAACAGGCGGGCAACATGGAGATTCCAGAAAAACTGATCACCACGGGCTCGCTGGGTGGTCTGCTGGCGTTTCGCTCTCAGGATCTCGATCTGGCGCAGAATCAGCTTGGTCAGTTAGCGGCCGCTTTCACCACCAGCTTCAATGACATTCACAAGCAGGGCTTTGACAGTAATGGCGATCAGGGGGTCGATTTCTTCAATATTGGTAGCCCGACTGTCGCAGCAAGCAGCAAAAACAGTACCGCTGCGTCGGTAACAGCGGAGTGGACAGATACCAGTGCGCTGAAAGCCTCAAATTACACCGTAAGTTATGACGGCAGTAACTGGTCCGCAACGCGTGCTTCAGACGGCACCGCTGTCACCATTACCCCTGGTACCGACGCCAGTGGCAACACCACCCTGAGCTTTGATGGTCTGAAGCTGACCGTTGCCGCCACGCCTGCGCCAGCAGCGAAAGACAGTTTCCTGGTGAAGCCGGTACAGAACGTGATAAATGACATGTCAGTGGCGATCACCAGTGAATCACAGGTGGCCGCCGCGGGTGCAGTCGGTGGCGAGAGTGATAACCGTAATGCGCAAAAATTGCTGAATCTGCAGGACACAAAGTTGGTCGGCGGCAACGCCACGCTGTCTCAGGCCTATGCCAGCATCGTTAGCACCGTGGGTAACAAAACCAGTTCGCTGGAAACCACCAGCACGACTCAGGAAAGCGTGGTCAGTCAGCTGACCGATCGCCAGCAGTCAGTCTCTGGTGTAAACCTTGATGAAGAGTACGCTAACCTGACGAAATATCAGCAATATTACATGGCAAATGCGCAGGTGCTGCAGACTGCCAGCACCATTTTTGATGCATTAATCAATATTCGCTAAGGGCGGGAGAAAACATGCGAATCAGTACAAATATGATTTTTGACCAGCAGGTGCGTGGCATTACTGACTCGCAAGCCTCCTGGCTAAAAGTGGGCGAGCAGCTCTCCAGCGGTCTCCGTGTCACCAACCCCTCTGATGATCCGATTGCTGCGTCACGCGCTGTGGTGTTGTCACAAACTCAGGCCCAGGGCGAACAGTATGCGCTGGCACGCACCTTTGCCGAGCAGGGACTGTCACTGGAAGAGAATGCGCTGCAAGGCGTAACCAGTGGGATCCAGGATGCGCAAACGCTGATCGTCAATGGTTCAACCGGTACGCTGAGCGATGATGACCGTGCTTCAATTGCCACCCAGCTTGAAGGCATTCGCGCCCAATTGCTTAACCAGGCAAATAGCCAGGATGCCAATGGCCGCTACATCTTTGCCGGTTACAAAACCGACAGTGCCCCCTTCGTCGATGCATCAGCGACTGGGGTTAGCTACACGGGCGGCACTGAGGCGATCACCCAGAAGGTTGACACAAGCCGTACCATGACAGTAGCTCATACCGGCGATAACATCTTTATGGCGATCACGGGCAATGCCACCAAAGAGCCGGATGGCAGCGCCAGCGAAACCAACCTGTTTAAAATGCTTGATAGCGCTATTGCTGCGCTGAAAGTGCCACAGGATGATGCTGATGATGCAACCAAACAGACCTTTCAGGCGGCGATGGATAAAACTAACCGCGGCCTGGGGAACGCGCTGAATAATGTCTTAACCGTGCGTTCTGAGATTGGTACCCAGCTGTCTGAGATTGATACGCTGAATGCGCAGGGTGATGACCGCAAGGTAATCTACAGCTCGCAGATGAGTGACCTGGTTGATGCGGATTACACGGAGGCAGCGTCCAGTTATACCATGCAGCAGACGGCACTTCAGGCTTCTTATAAGACCTTTACTGATATGTCCAAGATGTCATTGTTCCAGATGAATTCGTAATCTGACCTGAAAATTTGGGCGTACTTTAACCGGATACGCTTACTTTTCCCCACCCTTCCGATAACGGAGGGTGGGTTTTTTTTGCCTGCGATTTAGCCGATGGCGGGGAGACAATGGCCATAAAATCCCGGTTGCTTTCTATGACCAGACTGCTTGCTGGATTGCTTTCGTGTATCCCCGACCGCCGCCTTTCCTGATACCTGATGACTGAGCAGCAGGGTGCGGTGAATCTTATGTCCGGCTGACGGCCCGCGCCGCAGCCATAAAAAAACCCCGGCCATCAGGCCGGGGTTGAGTTTACAACTGCTTATGCGTTAGGGCTTGGTTGCCGGGGCAGTCGCCTGATGTGTGGCGCTATGACCACCCGCAGAACCACGACCGTCGAACTCATACGGTGCTCGCACCCAGTCACTGTGCGGAGTAGGTTCTGACTGCCAGACTGGCGCAGGGGCTTTCGTCATCGGCGCAGAGGCAAAGTGCTTCCAGCGCGTCCCGTCATTCGGCACAGTTGCAGCTGCAGGCACTGATGCAACAGGTTCGGCCGCAGTCACCGGGGCTGCAGGCGCGATATCGCGTGCGGCAACCGGAGCATGAGGTTCGCGAACGTGCGCTGTTTCGGCTTCTGCTGCGACCGGCGCTTTCAGGACTTCTTCCACCTCGGCTGCGATCTCTTCGCTGACATCAGTCGCTGACTGCTCAGCAACCTCAGCAACCTCTGAAGGCTGTTCAACCGCTTCAGGCTCTCCAACAACTTCAGGCTGTTCAACCGCTTCAGGCTGTCCAACAACTTCAGGCTGCGCAGTCTCATCCGCAGGTGTCGCAACCGGAGCTTCAGCGACCGGCTCAGCAGGCACCGCTTCAGCCGCTACAGCTTCCGCTTTCGCTTCATCGGCAGCTGGAACAACAGAAGGCTGTTCGTCAACCGGGGCGTCGATAGCACGGGTATCGTCAGTGTTGACGACCGGTACAGGCGTTTCTGCCTGTTGTACCGGTGCGTCCTGAGCAACAGATTCAACTGCGGAAGCCACTGGCAGCGCACGGGTGACGTCTGCTGTCTCTTCGTGGTGGTAGGCGGGTGTTTCGTGAGTCACATTCTGAACCTGCTCTTCGCTGGCCTGGCTCACCGGGTAACGGATCCAGACTTTACCGGATGCCATCTCTGGTGAGGCAGCCGCAGCGGCCAGAGGCATTGCTGACTGAGTCGGGTAACGCTCATCACGGTAACGACGACGACGCTGTCCGCTGACGCGCAGATGACGAGGTGAACGACGTGAGCGACGCGGCATATTGGCGTTATCGCGGTTGTCGTTGTCATCCTGCTCTTCATTCTGCGGTGCCTTCAATTCAGGCTGCAGCTGAGAAACCTCCGTCAGTTGAGGCTGGCGCACTTCAGCCGGTTGGGCGATGTCGCTGGCTTCGGCTGGCATCGGCGGACGGTTATCATCAACACGTACCTTCTGGTTCAGCTGACGCGGCTTACGACGCGGCATAACCTGTACGCGCTCATCATCCTGTGGCTCGGTCACGTCCAGAGCTTCCGCCACCACTGCCGGTTGCTCAGCGACTTTGGCCGCTTCTTCACCGGCACGTTTCTCTTCCTGACGACGACGCTGACGCTCAGCACGCTGTTCACGGCGCTGTTGCTGCTGCTCATCACGCTGCTGGCGTGCTTCTTCGCTCAGTGCCGGTCGCTCTTCGCGAACTTCACCAGACTGGGACTGACGCTTGTTGCGGCGGTTGTCGTTGCCATCACGCGACTCGCGATTTTCACGTGGCTCGCGGCTTTCGCGCGGTTCACGGCTTTCACGCGGTTCACGACTTTCGCGTGGTTCACGGCCTTCACGCGACTGTGCGTTATCTCCATTACGCGGGGTACGCTCACGACGATTGTTGTTACGACGGTTGTTATTGTTGCTGCGACGCTCGCCACGGCCGCTGCTGTTCTCCTGCTCGCTCTCAGCGGCTTTCTGCGGCTCAGCAACCTCAGTGGCTACTGGCGCGGCAGCAGGGGCGTCTTCACCTGCGAACATTTTTTTCAGGCCGCCAAGCAAACGTCCGAAGAAACCGGTGCTGACGGTAGCAGGCGCAGCCACAGCCGGTGCTGCTTTTGCTGCCGGCTGGGCTTCAGCGCGTTGCGCTTCTGGCTCAATTTCAACCGGTGCCGGAGGCGCATCAGGCATCACAAAGGCGGCCAGAGCAGGTTGCTCAGGACGACGGCGTTCAGCATGTTCTTCTTCCGACGGCATCGCCATTTCAGCTTCATGCAGCTTCGGCAGATGATAGCTCAGGGTCTGCGTCTCTTCGCCTTTGCGGACACGCAGTACGGAGTAGTGTGGGGTCTGCATTTTGTCATCAGGAACAATGATTGCACGCACACCGCCCTGGCGTTTTTCAATGGCGTTAACCGCATCACGTTTTTCGTTCAGCAGGTAAGAGGCCACCTGAACCGGAACAATAGCGTGAACTTCTTTCGTGTTGTCTTTCAGCGCTTCTTCTTCAATCAGACGCAGGATCGACAGCGCCAGTGACTCGTTATCACGGATAGTGCCGGTACCGCTACAGCGTGGGCAGACGTGATGACTGGATTCACCCAATGACGGGCTCAGACGCTGACGGGACATCTCCAGCAGGCCGAAACGTGAAATATGGCTAATCTGAATGCGGGCGCGGTCCTGACGGACAGCTTCACGCAGACGATTCTCAACCGCACGCTGATGGCGTACCGGCGTCATATCGATGTAATCGATAACGATCAGGCCGCCCAGATCACGCAGGCGCAACTGACGAGCAATCTCATCGGCCGCTTCAAGGTTAGTGTTAAACGCCGTCTCTTCGATGTCACCGCCGCGCGTCGCGCGTGCTGAGTTGATATCGATAGCGGTCAGCGCTTCAGTACTGTCGATAACGATCGAGCCACCGGAAGGCAGGCGGACTTCACGCTGGAAAGCGGATTCGATTTGCGATTCGATTTGATAGTGGCTGAACAGCGGGATTTCACCGGTGTAGAGCTTAATTTTGCTGCTAAAGTCCGGACGACCCAGCGCAGCGATATGCTGACGCGCCAGTTCCAGTACTTTCGGATTATCGATAAGAATTTCACCGATGTCCTGACGCAGATAGTCGCGGAAGGCACGCACAATCACGTTGCTTTCCTGATGGATCAGGAACGGAGCAGGGCGGTTTTCAGCCGCTTTCTTGATAGCTTCCCAGTGTTTGAGGCGGAAGCTTAAATCCCACTGCAGCGATTCGGCTGATTTGCCGACGCCTGCAGTGCGGACAATCAGGCCCATGCCTTCCGGCAGTTCCAGTGCCGACAGCGCTTCTTTCAGTTCGGTACGATCGTCACCTTCTATGCGGCGAGAGATACCGCCCGCACGCGGGTTATTCGGCATCAATACCAGGTAGCTGCCCGCCAGAGAGATAAAGGTCGTCAGCGCAGCCCCTTTGTTGCCGCGTTCCTCTTTATCGATCTGAACAATGACTTCCTGACCTTCACGCAGCACGTCTTTAATATTCGGACGACCATGCGCGTTATAGCTGGAGGGAAAGTATTCGCGGGAGATTTCTTTTAACGGGAGGAAACCGTGACGCTCTGCGCCGTAATCGACAAACGCAGCTTCAAGGCTGGGTTCAATGCGCGTGATTTTACCTTTGTAAATGTTGGCTTTTTTCTGTTCGTGTCCAGGGCTTTCAATATCCAGATCGTACAGACGCTGACCGTCAACCAGGGCAACGCGCAACTCCTCCTGCTGAGTTGCGTTTATTAACATTCTTTTCATCGTGACTTACTCGTTATTCTTTCATGAGTGATTACAGCTGCGGGCATAGTTACCCTGGACGAGTATCAACCGATGGCCCCGTGACTTAGTGCAATGTCGTCAACCTCACGGCTGTCGACCGCGCGAGGGGCGCAAATAACGTCGGTGGCCTGTTTTTCATAAGGGAAAACAGCACCAGATAGTGGAAATGCCTGAGAGATTAAACAAAACCCGTGCATCCCATACTGTTGTCCAGGCCGCAACCCGCAGCCCGCTAAGTGCCTGATTTCGCATTACGTCTTACGCCATTGCTGCGTGTCTGCTCAATCCGGCAAAATGACAATTTCGCTCTTTTTCTGCCCTGAAATGCTTCAGGTAAGAAACTCGAGCATTATTCCATTGCTAACCTTCATATAGCAAGGCGACTTTAGCCAGCTTGTGAAGTTTCTTTACATGTAAACCGCTAATGTGTCGGACAAAGCAGCGCTTTGCTGAAAAAGCCAGCAGCCGGGCTGCTACCGTCACAGTAACCCCAGAGTTAAGCACAGAAAAAGGGGTGGCGCTATCCGGGGACACTATTTAGAATCGCCGCCATGAAAACAGAGAATCCCGGCGTACATTTTGTCGCCATCACGGCTGAAAATGCCGGACAACGCATTGATAACTTTTTGCGCACCCAGCTCAAGGGTGTGCCAAAGAGCATGATTTATCGCATCGTACGCAAAGGCGAGGTACGCGTGAATAAAAAGCGCGTCAAACCCGAGTATAAGCTGGAGGAGGGCGATGAGGTGCGTATTCCGCCGGTTCGGGTAGCGGAACGCGACGAAGACGCTGTTTCACCGAAGCTGGCGAAAGTCGCGTCACTGGCAGATGCCATCCTTTTTGAGGATGAGTCGCTGCTGGTGATGAACAAGCCTTCCGGCACCGCCGTGCATGGCGGCAGTGGACTCAGCTTCGGTGTAATCGAAGGGTTACGCGCTTTGCGACCTGAAGCGCGGTTTCTGGAACTGGTGCATCGCCTGGATCGTGACACCTCAGGCATTTTGCTGGTCGCAAAAAAGCGCTCAGCGCTGCGTTCCCTGCATGAGCAACTGCGTGAAAAGGGGATGCAGAAAGATTATCTGGCTCTGGTGCGTGGCAACTGGCCGTCACACCTGAAGGTGGTTCAGGCGCCACTGCTGAAAAATATCCTGCAGAGCGGTGAACGCGTAGTGCGTGTCAGCAGCGAAGGCAAAGCTTCTGAAACTCGCTTTAAAGTGGAAGAGCGGTTCGACTTTGCCACGCTGGTGAAAGCGAGTCCGGTCACCGGACGCACCCACCAGATTCGTGTGCATACGCTGCATGCCGGCCATCCTATTGCCTTTGACGATCGCTACGGAGAACGTGACTTTGACAGTCAGCTGGCGGCAACTGGTTTAAAACGTCTGTTCCTGCACGCTGCGGCGCTGACCTTTACCCATCCCGGAACCGGCGAAGTGATGCGGGTCGACGCGCCACTGGATGATGGCCTCAAGCAGTGTTTGCTTAAGTTGCGTCAGCTAAAAGCATAAACGCTTGCCGGTATTAGTTCGTTAAAGGATTGATGCCGGCCTGCTGCAACATCCCGTTTAGCGCAATCAGCGGCAGTCCGATCAGCGTATTGGGATCGCGTCCCTCCAGCCGTTCAAACAGACAAATACCCAGCCCTTCACTTTTAAAGCTACCTGCACACTGAAGCGGTTGCTCCTTTTCCACATAGCCTGCAATTTCAGCGTCGGTTAAGGTGCGAAAATGAACTACAAAGGGTTCATAACACTGCAGCAGCTGGCCACTGGCTGGATGAAAAAGTGCCAGGCCGGTGTAAAAAGTAATGGCCTTACCGCTGGCGGCACGCAGTTGCGCCCGCGCATTATCAGTCGTATGTGGTTTTCCGGTAATCTGGCCATCGAGCACGCAGACCTGGTCGGAACCGATAATCCAGTGTTGGGGATAGCGATCTGCCAGCGCCTGCGCTTTCGCCATAGCAAGACGTGTCACCAGCGCTTCAGCGGTTTCATCGTGCTGTGGTGATTCATCAATCTCTGGCGCGGCGGTAATAAAAGGCAGGCCCAGTTTGTGCAGTAATGCCTGTCTATAAGGCGAGGTTGAAGCTAAAAGAATCGATGGCGTCATTTTTTTTCAATAGTGATAGCGAATTGGTGACAGTCATTTTAAACTGTGCGCCGCACTGGATGCGAATAGTGGTTGAAAGATGCTGTTTAACGGCCTTTTTCTTTGACTCTATGACATTACAAAGTTAATATGCGCGCCCTATGCAAAAGGTAAAATTACCCCTAACGCTGGACCCTGTCCGCACCGCTCAGAAGCGCCTTGATTATCAGGGTGTCTACACATCAGTACAGGTGGAGCGTGTGGCCGAGTCGGTCGTTAGTGTGGACAGTGATGTGGATTGTGCCATGTCGTTTGCGGTTGATAACCAACGTCTGGCAGTACTGACGGGTACTGCTGAAGTACACGTGACGTTGCGTTGCCAGCGCTGCAACCAGACCTTTCCCCATCACGTACAAGTAAGTTATTGCTTCAGCCCTGTCTCTTCTGAAGAGCAGGCCGAGGCATTGCCGGAAGCGTACGAGCCGGTCGATGTCAACGAGTTTGGTGAAATCGATTTGCTGGCAGTTGTCGAGGATGAACTGATTCTCGCCCTGCCGGTCGTTCCGGTGCACGATTCTGAACACTGTGAAGTGTCCGAGGCGGACATGGTCTTTGGTAAACTGCCTGCAGAGGCGGAGAAACCAAATCCATTTGCCGTATTAGCCAGTTTAAAGCGTAAGTAATAGGAGTAAGGTCCATGGCCGTACAACAGAATAAACCCACCCGTTCTAAGCGTGGTATGCGTCGTTCGCACGATGCGCTGACCACTGCTGCTCTGTCAGTAGATAAAGTTTCTGGCGAAACTCATCTGCGTCACCACATCACTGCGGACGGTTACTACCGCGGTCGCAAGGTTATCGTTAAGTAAGTTTCTTGCTTAGCAAGGCGATACCTTGACACGTTTGACCCTGGCGATTGATGCCATGGGCGGGGATTTCGGTCCCTGCGTGACAGTGCCTGCAGCATTGCAGGCACTGGCCTCTCATTCGGAACTATTCCTTCTTCTTGTCGGACATCCCGACACCCTCATGCCATTGCTTGCCAAAGCGGATTCCTCCCTGATGGGGCGTTTGCAGGTCATCCCTGCCGAATCGGTTATTGCAAGTGATGCGCGGCCCGCTCAGGCCATCCGCAACAGTCGCGGCAGCTCAATGCGTGTCGCACTGGAGATGGTTAAAGAGGGACGTGCTCAGGCCTGTATCAGCGCCGGAAATACCGGTGCGCTGATGGGGCTGTCGACAATCGTATTAAAACCGCTGGAAGGTATTAAACGCCCGGCGCTGATGTCCATTTTACCGCACCAGCAACAGGGTAAAACTGTGGTGCTGGATCTGGGCGCGAATGTTGGCTCAGACAGTGCAATGCTGGTGCAGTTTGCCGTGATGGGGTCGGTGATGGCTGAGTATGTGCTTGGTATTCCACGTCCACGTGTCGCGCTGCTCAATATTGGTCATGAAGAGACCAAAGGGCTGGAAACCATCCGCGACGCCGCGGTAATGCTGCGAGAATCACCGCAAATCAACTATATTGGTTACCTTGAAGGTAACGAGTTACTCACCGGTAAAACGGATGTGATGGTCTGTGACGGTTTTGTTGGAAACGTCACGCTGAAGACGATGGAAGGCGTAGTAAGAATGTTTCTTTCTCTGCTGAAGTCATCAGGGGAAGGTAAAAAACGGTCATGGTGGCTGACGTTGCTGGGACGCTGGATTCAGAAACGTCTGGCGAAGCGCTTCGGGCATCTCAACCCTGACCAGTACAATGGCGCTTGTCTGTTAGGATTGCGCGGAACAGTGATCAAGAGTCACGGCGCAGCAAATCAGCGCGCCTTCGCCGTGGCGATAGAACAGGCAGAGCAGGCGGTGAGGCAGCAAATTCCCGAACGAATTGCTGCGCGCCTTGATGCTGTATTAGCCAGGAGTGACAAAGCCTAGATGTATACCAAAATTATCGGTACGGGCAGTTATCTGCCCAGCCAGGTTCGCACCAATGCCGATCTGGAAAAAATGGTGGAGACGTCGGACGAGTGGATTGTTACCCGTACCGGCATCCGTGAGCGTCGTATTGCTGCGCCTGACGAAACTGTCGCCACCATGGGATTTAGCGCGGCGCAACGCGCCCTTGAAATGGCAGGCATTGAAGCGAACGAGGTTGGGCTGATTATTGTCGCCACAACCTCTTCCAGCCATGCTTTCCCCAGCTCCGCCTGCATGATACAGCAAATGCTGGAGATCAAAGACTGCGCGGCGTTTGACCTCGCTGCCGCCTGCGCAGGTTTTACCTATGCGCTGAGCGTGGCCGATCAATACATCAAAAATGGCGCAGTCAAGCATGCTCTGGTGATTGGCGCTGATGTACTGGCGCGCGCACTTGATCCGGATGATCGTGGCACTATCATCCTGTTTGGTGATGGTGCAGGCGCGGTCGTTCTGGGGCAGAGCGAAGAGCAGGGGATTATCTCTACCCACCTTCATGCTGATGGTCGCTATGCGCAGCTTCTGACGCTGCCTTATCAGGATCGTGCACATCAGGATCAGCCTGCTTACGTCACCATGGCAGGCAACGAAGTCTTCAAGGTCGCCGTGACCGAGTTGGCACATATCGTTGATGAAACGCTGCAGGCGAATAATCTCGACCGGGAAAGGCTGGACTGGCTGGTGCCACATCAGGCGAACCTGCGCATTATCAGCGCCACCGCGAAAAAACTCGGCATGACCATGGATAAAGTGGTCGTCACCCTGGATCGCCATGGCAATACCTCTGCCGCATCGGTGCCAAGCGCATTGGATGAAGCGGTTCGTGATGGCCGCATCAAACCCGGACACCTTATTCTGCTGGAAGCCTTTGGTGGTGGATTCACCTGGGGTTCTGCGCTGGTTCGCTTTTGATTGACAGGAACGAAAGATGACGCAATTTGCATTTGTTTTTCCCGGTCAGGGTTCACAGACCGTGGGCATGCTGACTGAATTAGCGGCAACGTATCCGCTGGTTGAAGAGACCTTCCGTGAGGCCTCTGACGCGCTGGGATATGATCTCTGGCAGTTAGTGAGTCAGGGTCCGGCTGAAGCGCTTAACAAAACCTGGCAGACACAGCCTGCGCTGTTAGCTGCCTCGGTGGCAATCTACCGTGTCTGGCAGCAGCAAGGTGGTGAAAAGCCAGTGCTTATGGCGGGTCACAGCCTGGGCGAATATTCAGCGCTGGTTTGCGCGGGTGTGCTTAACTTTGCGGATGCCGTGAAGCTGGTTGAACTGCGTGGCAAACTCATGCAGGAAGCAGTGCCAGAAGGCACTGGCGCAATGCAGGCGATTATTGGCCTCGATGACGCGGCTATCCGTAAAGCCTGTGAAGAGAGCGCGCAGGGTCAGGTGGTCTCACCGGTTAACTTCAATTCGCCGGGCCAGGTGGTCATTGCGGGCAACAAAGAAGCCGTTGAGCGTGCGGGTACCGCCTGTAAAGCGGCAGGCGCTAAACGTGCCTTACCGCTGCCGGTCAGCGTTCCCTCTCACTGCGCACTAATGAAGCCTGCTGCCGATAAACTGGCGGTTGCGCTTGAGAACATCACCTTCAATGCGCCTGCGGTGCCCGTGATTAACAACGTCGATGTGAAGGCTGAAACCGACGCTGCGGCCATCCGTCATGCGCTGGTACGCCAGCTTTACAGCCCGGTTCGCTGGACCGAGAGCGTGGAAGCGATGGCGGCACAGGGCGTGACGCAGCTCCTGGAGATGGGTCCAGGCAAAGTCCTGACCGGACTGACGAAACGTATTGTCGATAGCCTGACAGCGGCTGCCGTTAACGATACGGCATCACTGACGGCTGCACTCGGTAAGGAATAAGAGGGAAATCATGAGCTTTGAAGGTAAAGTTGCGCTGGTTACCGGCGCGAGTCGCGGCATTGGTCGTGCGATCGCAGAAACACTGGCGGCACGTGGTGCCAGAGTGGTAGGTACTGCGACCAGCCAGAGTGGCGCCGATGCCATCAGTGCTTACCTTGGCGACAAGGGCAAAGGCCTGTTACTGAACGTGACAGATGCTGAGTCAATCAACACTGTTTTAGAGAATATTCGCGCTGAATTTGGCGAAGTGGATATTTTAGTCAATAATGCAGGCATTACGCGTGATAATCTTCTCATGCGCATGAAGGACGATGAGTGGCAGGATATCCTGGATACCAACCTCACATCGGTATTCCGCCTTTCTAAGGCGGTACTGCGTGCCATGATGAAAAAGCGCGTGGGCCGTATCATCACCATCGGTTCCGTTGTTGGAACCATGGGTAACGCGGGACAGGCAAACTACGCGGCAGCAAAAGCGGGTTTAATTGGCTTTAGCAAATCACTGGCGCGCGAAATCGCGTCACGTGGCATTACCGTCAACGTCGTGGCTCCAGGCTTTATTGAGACTGACATGACGCGGGCACTGAACGAAGATCAACGTTCCGGTATTTTGGCGGAAGTCCCTGCGGGTCGCTTAGGTGATGCTCAGGAAATCGCCAATGCTGTGGCATTTTTAGCCTCTGACGAAGCAGCCTACATCACTGGTGAAACGCTGCACGTCAATGGCGGAATGTACATGGTTTGATAAATCACGAAATCATTTGCTTTATTTGCGGTTAAAACCGCAAAATAACGCAAAATCGTGGTTCGACCAGCCGGGATTTTGTTGCATCTTTTTCACCATTTTATACACTACGAAAACCATCGCGAAAGCGAGTTTTGATAGGAAATTAAATAGTATGAGCGATATCGAACAACGCGTTAAGAAAATCATCAGTGAGCAGCTGGGTGTGAAAGAGGAAGAAGTCACCAACTCTGCATCTTTCGTAGAAGACCTGGGTGCCGATTCTCTTGATACCGTTGAGCTGGTGATGGCTCTGGAAGAAGAGTTTGATACTGAGATTCCAGACGAAGAAGCTGAGAAAATCACTACCGTTCAGGCAGCGATCGACTATATCAATAGCCATAAAGGCTAATGAATATCTTCAGGCGGTCGCTCGACCGCCTGATTTTTTTGTTTGTCCCACATAGTTCCCTATTTCCCCTCCCTGGAGGACGAACGTGTCTAAGCGTCGTGTAGTTGTGACTGGTCTTGGCATGTTGTCTCCTGTCGGCAATACCGTAGAGTCTACCTGGAGTGCTCTCCTTGCCGGTCAGAGCGGCATTACCCTGATCGACCATTTTGATACCAGTGCTTATGCAACCCGTTTTGCAGGTCTGGTAAGAGATTTTAATTGTGATGACTACATCTCGCGCAAAGATCAGCGCAAGATGGATGAATTCATCCAATACGGCATTGTGGCCGGTATTCAGGCCATGCAGGACAGTGGTCTGGTCGTGACCGATGAAAATGCAGGCCGTATGGGCGCAGCGATTGGTTCCGGTATCGGTGGCTTAGGTCTGATTGAAGAGAATCATACTTCACTGGTCAACGGCGGCCCACGCAAAATCAGTCCGTTCTTTGTGCCTTCAACCATTGTTAACATGGTGGCGGGTCATCTCACCATCATGTATGGCCTGAAAGGTCCAAGCATCTCTATCGCGACAGCCTGTACCTCTGGTGTACATAACATCGGTCATGCCGCACGTATCATCGCCTATAACGATGCTGACGTGATGCTGGCGGGTGGTACAGAGAAAGCCAGTACACCATTAGGCGTCGGTGGTTTTGGTGCAGCACGCGCCCTCTCAACCCGTAACGATAACCCGCAGGCGGCCAGCCGCCCGTGGGATAAAGATCGCGACGGTTTTGTGTTGGGGGATGGTGCTGGCATTGTAGTACTCGAAGAGTACGAACATGCGAAGAAACGTGGTGCGAAAATCTACGCAGAAGTTGTAGGTTTTGGTATGAGCAGCGATGCCTACCACATGACTTCACCACCAGAAGATGGTTCAGGCGCAGCGGCGGCAATGATCAATGCACTGCGTGATGCTCAGCTGACGCCAGAGCAGATCGGCTATGTCAATGCGCACGGTACCTCTACGCCAGCGGGTGATAAAGCAGAAGCGCGGGCGGTGAAATCGGTCTTTGGTGCTGCAGCCAGCAGTGTGATGGTGAGCTCGACCAAATCAATGACCGGGCATCTACTGGGTGCGGCAGGCGCTGTTGAATCGATCTACTCGATTCTGGCGCTGCGCGACCAGGCTGTTCCACCGACCATTAACCTCGACAATCCGGATGAGGGCTGCGATCTCGACTTCGTTCCTCACACCGCGCGTCAGGTTTCCAATCTGACGTATACCCTGTGTAACTCCTTCGGTTTCGGCGGAACTAACGGTTCGTTGATCTTCCGTAAAGTGTAATCGTTGTAGATTACTAAAGAGGCCCGCGATGCGGGCCTTTTTTTATCCTGCAGAACGCGCTGAAATTATGAGTCACGCTCAGGAGAAAACGATGTTGATTAACGGATTCAAACAATCGACGCTGACCGCCAACGACCGCGGCCTGCAGTTTGGGGATGGCTGCTTTACCACCGCTGCCGTGCGTCAGGGTAAAATCGTGATGCTGGAGAGTCACATCCAGCGCCTCAGGGCGGGATGTGAGCGGTTATGGATCAGTGGTGTCGACTGGCATCAGCTTGAAACGGAGATGAAACAGGCTGCGCAGCAACAAACCCAGGCAGTGCTGAAAGTGATTATCAGCGCGGGCAGCGGAGGACGGGGCTACAGCCGGCGTGGCGGTGGTGAACCCACGCGGATCGTCTCGCTGGCGCCGTGTCCGCAACACTACGCCGGGTTACAACAGCGGGGTGCTTTACTCAGTCTCAGCCCGATTCGGCTGGCGCAAAACCCTCAGTTTGCCGGGATCAAGCACCTTAACCGTCTGGAGCAGGTGATGATCCGGGCTCATCTTGACCAGACAGACGCCGACGAGGCGCTGGTGCTTGACACTGAAGGTTGGGTGGTGGAATGCTGTGCGGCCAATTTATTCTGGCGACAGGGCACGCAGATTTTTACGCCTGATCTTTCAGCATCGGGCGTGGATGGCATTATGCGGCGGAGTCTGATGGCGCAACTTGCCGCCGCAGGACAGGCTTGCCAGGTGATAAAAAGCGAACCGGCGCAGCTGCTGGCCGCCGATGAAGTGGTGATATGTAACGCGCTGATGCCGGTTCTGCCGGTCCGACAGATAGAAGCGGTACGGTTTACTGAGCGTTCGCTGTTTAATCAGTTGCACGCAAGCTGTGAAAAGATAATGGACGCATCATGATTCTGAGCAAAAAAATTCTCGTCAGTCTGCTGGCGATTGTGGGTCTCGCTGCTGTGCTGAGTTACTGGCAGGTTAAACAGTTTGCGGCTACACCGTTAACCCTGCAGCAGGAAACGATCTTTACACTGCCTGCCGGCACTGGCCGGGTCGCACTTGAAGCGCAGCTGGAAGAGAAGAAGATCATTCCGCACACTTTCTGGTTTGGCGCGCTCCTGCGTCTGGAACCGGAACTGGCGACCTTCAAGGCGGGTACTTATCGCCTTGAGCCGACCATGACGGTTCGCTCGCTTTTACAGCTGCTGGCTAGTGGTAAAGAGGCGCAGTTCCCGGTGCGGTTCGTGGAGGGCCAGCGGTTGAAAGAGTGGCTGAGTGAGCTGCGTAAAGCGGCCTATATCCGGCACACCCTGAAAGATGATCAGTTCGTTACCCTTGCCAGCGCACTGAAAGTGCAGCCAGAGCAACTGGAGGGCAACTTCTTCCCGGACACCTATCTCTATACGGCGAACACCACCGATATGGCGCTGCTGCAGCGCGCTCATGATCGGATGAAAAAAACCATTGATGAGGTGTGGCAGGGACGGGCGGATAATCTGCCCTATAAAACCCCACAGGATCTGGTGACGATGGCCTCAATCATTGAAAAAGAGACCGGCGTCAGCGAAGAGCGCGCGCGCGTAGCCTCGGTGTTTATCAACCGCCTGCGCACCGGTATGCGGTTGCAAACCGATCCCACCGTAATCTACGGTATGGGTGACAGCTATAACGGCATGCTGACCCGCAAAGATCTTGAGACCGCCAGCGCTTACAATACCTATATGATTAACGGTCTGCCGCCGGGACCGATCGCCATGCCGGGTAAAGCCTCACTGCAGGCAGCGGCCCATCCCGAGAAAACCAACTATCTCTACTTTGTTGCGGACGGCAAGGGCGGACATACCTTTACCACTAATCTTGCCAGTCATAACAAGGCGGTGCAGGCCTACCGGCAGACGCTTAAGGAAAAAAATGAACAGTAAGTTTATCGTCATTGAAGGCCTGGAAGGTGCCGGAAAAACCACCGCGCGTGACGCTATCGTCGCCACTCTGCGCGCCCGTGGCATCAACGATCTGGTCTTTACCCGCGAGCCTGGTGGTACGCCGCTGGCTGAACAACTGCGGGTGCTGGTTAAGCAGGGTATTGAGGGTGATCAGGTTACGGATAAAGCGGAGCTGCTGATGCTCTATGCGGCGCGAGTTCAGCTGGTGGAAACAGTCATTAAACCAGCGCTGGCTTGTGGTTCCTGGGTGATCGGCGATCGTCACGATCTCTCCTCTCAGGCTTACCAGGGTGGCGGTCGTGGTCTTGACAGCAATATGATGAAGATGCTGCGCGATGCCGTCTTAGGCGATTTCCGTCCCGATCTGACGCTCTATCTTGATGTGACACCAGACATCGGTCTGCAGCGTGCCCGTGCGCGCGGTGAACTGGATCGCATTGAGCAGGAATCGCTACGCTTCTTTGAACGCACCCGCGCGCGCTATCTGGCGCTGGCAGCAGAAGATCCCACCATCATCACCATTGATGCCACACAATCGCTGACAGATGTGACCGCGTCACTTCAGGCGGCGCTGGATAACTGGCTGGCGGAGCAGGCGTGATGAACTGGTATCCGTGGCTAAATCAGCCTTACCGCCAGGTGATTCGCCAGCATCAGGAGAATCGCGCGCATCATGCGCTGCTAATCCAGGCGATGGCAGGCGTGGGCGATGAGGCGCTGGTCTGGGGGATGAGCCGCTGGCTGATGTGCCAGCGGCCGGATGGCCTGAAAAGTTGCGGACAGTGCCACGGTTGCCAGCTGATGCAGGCCAATACCCATCCTGACTGGTATCGGCTTGAGGCGGAGAAGGGCAAAAGCACCCTGGGCATCGATGCGGTGCGCCAGGTGACGGAAAAAATGTATCACTTTGGTCAGCAGGGCGGCGCAAAAGTGGTCTGGCTACCGGATGCCGCGCAGCTTTCAGAAGCGGCGGCCAATGCCTTACTGAAAACCCTGGAAGAGCCGCCAGCAAATAGCTGGTTCTTACTCAGCAGCCGAGATCCCTCACGCCTGCTGGCCACATTACGTAGTCGCTGCATGACGCTGCATCTGACGCCGCCCGACGAAGGACAAAGTCTGCTCTGGCTGAAGAAGCAGTCTTCGCACGATGAACAGATGCTGCTGGCCGCCCTGCGCCTGAGTGCGGGGGCACCCGGAGCAGCGCTGAGCCTGCTGGAAACCGGGCCGTGGCAGGCCAGGCAAAAACTCTGTGATGCGTTGCCCGCTGCCTTGCAGCAGGACATCCTGCAATTGTTGCCTGCGCTGAATGCTGACGATGCCGCAGCGCGTATCGGCTGGCTGCTTGCTTTGTTGCTGGACGCGATGAAATGGCAGCAAAATGCGGGCCAGTGGCTGAGTAATAGTGATCGTCAGGATGTGGTGCAGTTGCTGGCAGAATCCTTTTCAGCCAGCGCGCTCAACAGCAGCACCCAGGCGTGGATGCGCTGTCGCGAGCAGTTACTGCATGTGGCGTCAGTGAATCGCGAATTATTGCTGACCGATCAGCTTCTGAGCTGGGCGGATAAACAAAAGCCCGTGCTGGTTGGCTAAACCTATCTGAGAGTAATTATGTTTATTGTCGATTCCCATTGCCATCTTGATGGCCTGGATTATGAAAAGCACCATCGTGACCTTGATGATGTGATCGCCAAAGCGGCGGCACGTGATGTGAAATTTATGCTGGCCATCGCTACCACGCTGCCAGGTTTCCATACACTGAAAAGTCTGGTCGGCGATCGGAACAATATTGCGCTCTCCTGTGGTGTGCATCCGCTGAATCAGGAGGAGGTCTATGACGTCGATGAGTTTCGCCGGCTTTCTGCCGATCCCCGGGTGGTGGCGCTGGGTGAAACCGGGCTGGATTATCACTATCAGCCAGAAACGAAAGTTCAGCAGCAGCATTCGTTCCGGGAACATATCCGTACCGGTATCGCGCTGAACAAACCGATCATCGTCCATACCCGTGATGCACGCGAAGATACGCTGGCAATTCTGCGCGAAGAGCAGGTTGAACGTTGCGGCGGCGTGCTGCACTGCTTCACCGAGGATCAGCCCACCGCTGCCAAACTGCTGGATATGGGCTTCTATATCTCTTTTTCCGGTATCGTAACTTTCCGCAATGCCGAACAGATACGTGACGCTGCGCGTTATGTGCCGCTGGATCGGATGCTGGTTGAAACGGATTCGCCTTATCTGGCACCTGTGCCTTATCGCGGGAAAGAGAATCAGCCCGCTTATACGCGCGATGTTGCCGAATATCTGGCCGTTTTAAAAGGGGTTGATATGGAAACGCTGGCCGCCACCACTACCCAAAACTTCTCAACGCTGTTTCATATCCCGATGAGCCAGCTGGGTGCCTGACCGGCTTTTATTTCAGTCTCTGTAATTAATCTGTAACCAGCTTATATGACCCTGTTTTTTCAGACAGGGTCAGCTTTTTACCTTCGATTACTGGTGCGAATCAGCGAGTAATTTCGTAAAGTGCGCGCCGGTGATTGTCGAAACGTGATAGCCGTCAAAGTAACAAATTGGGATTTATTTTACCCTTCGTAATAAATCAAAAGGCGGTCACCGCCAGCCCGGCAAAGAATCCTCCCTCTTTGCCATGCGCACTGCGCAAATATGCACTCATACTCAGGAGCTTTACGCTATGTTCAAAAATGCTTTTGCCAACCTTCAAAAGGTCGGTAAATCGCTGATGCTGCCGGTATCGGTTCTGCCGATTGCCGGTATTTTGTTAGGGGTCGGTTCAGCCAATTTCAGCTGGTTACCTGCAGTGGTTTCGCATGTGATGGCAGAAGCGGGCGGATCGGTGTTCGCCAACATGCCGCTGATTTTCGCTATTGGTGTGGCGCTGGGCTTTACTAATAACGACGGCGTGTCGGCGCTGGCCGCGGTTGTCGCCTATGGCATCATGGTGAAAACCATGGCGGTAGTTGCACCGCTGGTGTTGCATCTTCCTGCGGCGGAGATCGAGGCTAAACACCTCGCTGATACCGGGGTGCTCGGCGGTATTATCGCCGGTTCCATCGCTGCTTACATGTTTAATCGCTTCTACCGCATCAAGCTGCCAGAATATCTGGGCTTCTTTGCCGGTAAGCGTTTTGTGCCGATTATTTCCGGTCTGGCAGCTATCATTCTCGGCGTACTGCTCTCCTTTATCTGGCCACCGATAGGTTCCGCGATTCAGGAATTCTCGCAGTGGGCAGCGTATCAAAACCCGGTTGTCGCCTTTGGTATTTATGGCGTAATTGAACGTGCGTTGGTGCCATTTGGTCTGCATCACATCTGGAACGTTCCTTTCCAGATGCAGATCGGTGAATACACCAATGCGGCAGGTCAGGTGTTCCACGGTGATATCCCGCGCTATATGGCGGGTGACCCGACCGCTGGTAAACTCTCTGGCGGCTTCCTGTTCAAAATGTACGGTCTGCCAGCGGCAGCGATTGCTATCTGGCATTCAGCGAAGCCTGAAAATCGCGCTAAAGTGGGCGGTATCATGATCTCCGCCGCGCTGACCGCATTCCTGACCGGTATCACCGAACCGATTGAATTCTCATTCATGTTCGTGGCACCCATCCTTTATGTGATCCATGCGCTGCTGGCGGGGCTGGCGTTCCCAATCTGCATCCTGCTGGGTATGCGTGATGGCACCAGCTTCTCACACGGTCTGATCGACTTTATCGTGCTGAGCGGCAACAGTAGCAAAATCTGGCTGTTCCCGATTGTCGGTATCATCTATGGCCTGATTTACTACACCGTATTCCGCGTACTGATCGCTAAGCTGGATCTGAAAACGCCTGGCCGTGAAGAGAGCAGCAGCAGCGAGCAATCTTCTGCGACCGGTTCAGAGATGGCGGGCAAACTGGTCGCGGCGTTTGGTGGGAAAGAGAACATCACTAACCTGGATGCCTGTATCACTCGCTTACGCGTCAGCGTTGCCGATGTAGCGAAAGTGGATCAGACTGAACTGAAAAACCTCGGCGCCCGTGGCGTAGTGGTAGCGGGTTCCGGTGTACAGGCGATTTTCGGTACGAAATCCGATAACCTGAAAACTGATATGGATGATTACATCCGCAGCATGTAATGATCTACAGAAATGAAGAAGCCCCGCTCAGCGGGGCTTTTTTTGGCCAGGCCTTACAGGTAAATGCGCAAATACTCTGTCAGACAGAGGAGTGCCATCGCCTGACCATAGGGCATTGAGGTCAGTGGAACAGTACGGTAGTAATCCAGGTCATTACCCATCGCAGTACCAAATGAGACCTGTTTCAGCTCACCATCATTATCAATATTGGCAATCACGCCGCGCAGCGCTTTTTCTGCCACCTCACGATACTCTGCGGGCAGATAACGCTTGCGAATCCCTTTCAGAATGCCATAGGCAAATCCTGCGGTGGCAGACGCTTCCGGGTAGCTGTGCGGATCATCGAGCAGGGTATGCCACAATCCACTGCTGTGCTGACAGGCCTTCAGCGCTTTAACCTGGCTCTCCAGCACCTGCTGCAGGAAACGGCGGGTAGCGTGATGCTCAGGCCAGTTCATCATCTCCAGGAAGTCGGGAATGACAATCGTTACCCAGCTGTTACCGCGCGCCCAGCGCGCATTAGCGAAGTTATGGCGACCGTCGAAGTTCCAGCCGTGAAACCATAAGCCGGTTTCGCGATCCATCAAATACTGAGTGTGCAGCAGGAACTGATAGCTCGCTTCCTCAACCCACTCATCGTGCTTCAGTAACTGACCAATTTTAGCCAGCGCCATTACGCTCATCATCAGCGTATCGTCCCAGAGCTGCTGCGTGTTTTCATTGTTATAGACAATGTGCTGCAGTCCGCCCTGTTCAGTGCGAGGCATCTCATACATGACCCATTCAGCCCAGCGCTCCAACACCGGCACCCAGGCCGGATTACCGGTCTCTTCGTAACGATAAGCCAGTGTCAGAAAGGGACACACGGTATTCACATTTTTGGTTGGCGTGCCTTCCGCCAGACGCTGTGTAAACCACTCATCAATGATCGCCAGCGTCTGCGGGTCACCGGTCTGCTGATAGTAGTGCAGCATGCCATACAGACCGATGCCATGTGTCCATTCCCAACCCGCCCAGCCTTTGGTATCAATCACCCGGCCATCGTCCAGCCGTAATAAAAATTCGCCTGTCTCATCGGTGATGTTAACCAGATTTTGCGTCAGCGTTTGAATCAGCTGTACCAGTTCGCTGCGCGGCAGCAAATGCTCAGGTTGGCACAATAACGTGCTGTGCTTAACGGGAAATACAGTCATGGTTTATTCCTGTCGTTTGAAGGTCGGGTTTAAAGAAGGAGTGATAGCGGGATGCGCGGAGAGTTTTTCCGGCGCTGACTTGTGACGATTAAGGAAGCCAATGTTGTTGTTGCCCCACAGATTTTCGTAAGGCATGCCCGCCAGCGTTTCAACAATCCTGCGCGCTTCCGGGGAGATGCCTTCCGGCACAATGCGGCCCGCCTCGCGCATCTTCAGCGTCTCCAGGCGCAGCACGGTATGGGTCTGCAGATTGAGCTTAAAGCGAAGTGACACGATAAAGCCGCAGGCCAGCACGGCCACAGTACCGATGCTCAGAATCGCCAGAATAGTGTGGCTGACGCCTGGAACCTGGACTGCCTGACCAGAGACAAAGCCGGAGAGCTGCAGCACGATACCGACCAGCATCACGGCGCCAGCCTGGGACGCCTTACGCGTCAGGGTCATGATGCCGGCAAAAATCCCTTCACGGCGCTGGCCGGTGATCACCTCATCCACATCGGCGATATAGGTATAAGTATTCCACGGCACATAGTTGATACCGCCACGTCCCAGGCCTGCCAGGGCAGAGATCACCAACAGTAGTGACATATTGTCGTTCATTCCGGCATACCACAATCCGGCATAGGAGAGCGCCGCCAGGCCAAAGAGTATGGCTACCATACGGTAGGCGGGCGCAGGTCCCATGCGGATGCAGAGCGGGATCATTGCCATCACGGCAATAAATTGCAGCACCGCCATGGTGCCCATCAGGCTGGAGGCAACCTGTGCGCTCTGCATCAGTACAAACACCACATACCAGGTAAAGACGGCATTAAACACATCCTGGGCGATATAGCCGCCGAGATACATGCCAAGGTGCTGGCGGAAGATACGGATGCGTAAGGTTGAGGCCAGCTCAACATAAAGCCGTTTGAGGTCTTGCATCAGCGTCAGCTGCTGCTTTTCCTGCTCTGCCCGGCGTGATTCGGCGGAAAAGTCATCGGGGTGACGCTCCCAGGTAAAGCACCACACCAGGGTCAGCACCAGCGCACAGATCACTGAGAACACCAGGCTGGCGTAGAAAAAGGAGAGAGGATTGTCTTTGCCAAGCAAGCCCAGCAGGATGCCAGGCAGAAAGGCGGCCATTATGGCCGACAGCTGTGCCAGGCCGATGCGGGCGCCGGAGAACCGGGTTTTCTGTTTAAAATCGTCGGTCATTTCCGGCACCAGCGTTTCATAAGGCACCAGGATCATGGTGTAGACCATATCAAACAGCAGGTAAGTGCAGAGATACCACCAGAAACTCATGTCGCTGATCCACATCAGGCTATAACTGAATACACAGGGTATGCCAAGCAGGATAAAAAATTTGCGGCGACCAAAACGTTTGCCCAGCCAGGTCGAGCCAAAATTGTCAGTAACAAAGCCCATCAGTGGGCTGACCACGGCATCGAGCACGCGGGCAGCGGCGAAGATCAGCGTGGCCTGAATCGGGGTTAATCCACAAAAGGTGGTGTAAAAGTAGAGCAACCAGGCAGCAGTCAGCGCCGTGGTGCCTGCTCCGAGAAAATCTCCGGAACCATAGGCCAGATAGTGACCAAGACCAATTTTACGCGAGCGCATTTCTGATGCTCCTTGATGTGATATGGCAGTGAATCCCTGATGACGCCGGACAGCGCACCCGGACTGATCAGCAAAGTAGAACTGACGGGGCGGCTAAACCTTCGCAATTTGGCTACCGCTGGAGATGAAGTGGCACTCAGACAAAGAAAAGGGTGGCGGAATTCTAATTTATAAAACAGCGTTTCATTTTGTGATTTGGCCGTTGCTTTGCCAGTATCAGGAACGGTGTAAGACTCACGGAGAGGGAGTGCTGCTGCAAAGGCAGGCGAACAATGCAAGAAAAGTGGTCCTGAGGTTGAAAGAAAACAAATTTCTCCCGCATACTGATCGATTACGACTCAGGCTAAAGGAATTGCATCATGGCTGAAGAAACCATTTTTAGTAAAATTATCCGTCGCGAAATCCCCGCTGATGTGGTTTATCAGGATGAGCTGGTCACCGCCTTCCGCGACATTTCGCCCAAAGCCCCGACGCATATTTTAATCGTGCCGAATGTGCTGATCCCAACCGTCAATGAGGTTGAAGCGGCGCATGAGCATGCGCTGGGTCGCATGTTCACCACCGCGGCGAAAATCGCCCGTCAGGAAGGCATCGATCAAGATGGTTATCGCCTGATTGTGAACTGCAACCAACATGGTGGACAGGAGGTTTATCACCTTCATATGCATCTGCTGGGCGGCGAACCGCTGGGCCCGATGCTCTCTGACTGACCTGATAACGGAAACGTGCTATGCGATCCTGGATGACTGGCCTGCCGATCCTGCTATGCCTGACGGGCTGTAGCGGTGATAAACCGATGATCAATACCTCACAGTCGCTGGTGATGGAGTCCTCTGTGCTGTCGGCGGGGATCTTTACCGATGAACCCAGGCTGGATGAGAACGATGGACTAAAGCGTGCCACCAGCGTGCTCTATAATCAGCGCGAAACACCGGTTATTGTGCACTATCGTTACTACTGGTATGACGATAAAGGTCTGGAAATTACGCCACAGGAACCGGCACAGACTGTCACCGTTCCGGCGCAGGGCAGCATTGTCGCCACCTCGCAACTGGGTAACCTGACTGCCAGCAAGGTTCGTCTTTATCTCTATCTTTAAGGATTTTCTACGTGATACGCAGTGTTAATCGTACCGGAGCGCTCCTGATGGCGCTCATTCTGACCGGCTGTGTAGTGAAACAGCAGCAGCCTGCACCGGTTGAACCGACTCAGCCTGTAGAGCCGGTTCAGCCTGTTCCGCAACCCGAGCCGGTGCCGCAGCCGCAGCCCGTGCCGCAGCCACCGAAACTGGTCACTATCAACTGGGATGCCAGTGTTCAGCCGCTGGTGGCACAGATGTTACAGGCCGCCAGTGCCGAGCCGGGCAGCGTGTTACTGGTCGATCGCATTAAAAACAGCACCAACGGTGCGCTGCAAAGCGAAAAAGCCACGGCGGCTATCCAGAATGCGCTGAATAACAACGGCAAATTCACCCTGGTCTCCGCCGATCAACTGGCACAAGCCAAGCAGACGCTGGGATTATCGCCAGATGACAGCCTGAACTCGCGCAGTAAAGCGATTGGCCTGGCGCGTAACGTTAACGCTCAGTATGTGCTCTACAGCAACGCGCGTGGCGATGTCAAAGCACCGACCCTGCAAATGCAGCTGATGCTGGTTCAGACCGGCGAGATCATCTGGTCCGGCAACGGCATTGCACAGCATTAATCCCGCTTTCCAGCGGATGATTCAGCAGGTCACCGGCGAACCAGAAAAGACATCCATTATCCCGCTGGCCGGTCTGACCGGACACAGCCAGAAGATTGTCAGCCCGCGTGGAGCCTTTATCGCCCGGGCGGCACCGCAACCGGCCATTCCGTTTGTGGATCGGCAGCGCGAATTCCGTCTGTTACGAAAATTGCGTGCCAGTGGACTGGCACCGCAGCCCGTGGCGGGCCATGGTCAGGGAATCGTGCTGACCTGGTGCGCAGGCGATGCGCTGGATGAACAACGCTTCAGCCAGCTGCGTCCGCAGATCGTGGCACTGTTGCGGCAGCTGCATCAGCAGCCGCTGACCGGCTATCGTCTGCAGTTGTTGCCGCTGTTATGGCGCTACTGGCAGATCACTCCACAGCGGCATCACCGCTGGCTGCGGGCGCTCAGGCGTCTGACGCAGCAGGGAGAACCCCAACCGATGAGGCTGGCACCGTTGCACATGGATCTGCATGCCGGGAATGTCATACAAGCAACCGGGAGGCTGCGTTTGATAGACTGGGAATATGCCGCTGACGGTGATGTGGCACTGGAGCTGGCGGCCGTCTGTGCCAGCGATCCTCAACACCAGACCGACTGGCTGGCAGAGTATGCCGCATTGATGCAGCTGCCACTTCCCGCGCTAATAGAGCAGGTCAGACGCTGGCAGCCCTGGCTGCGGTTACTGATGGCCAGCTGGTATCAGTTCCGTGCCGGCCAAGGTGACGACGAAACATTACAACAGATGGCTCGACAGAGCTGGGAACAGATTTAATCGCGTTACGCAGGTGCGCAACGCCACAGGATTCAGGTTATGAGATCACATTTACCCGGCCCTCTGATGCTTGACGTTGAGGGCTATGAACTGGATGGTGAAGAGCGCGACATCCTGCAGCATCCGCTGGTGGGCGGTTTAATTTTATTTGCCCGAAATTATCATGACCCGGCGCAGCTGGCAGAGCTGGTGCGGCAGGTCCGCGCCGCCTCTCACACCCGGCTGGTGGTTGCGGTGGATCAGGAGGGGGGGCGTGTCCAGCGTTTCCGTGACGGCTTCACCCAACTGCCCGCCATGCAATCCTTTGCCGCGCTGCACGATGCAGAGACAGCAGGTGAGAGGGCGCAGCAGGCGGGATGGCAGATGGCAGCCGAGATGATTGCCATGGATATCGATATCAGCTTTGCGCCGGTACTCGACATTGGTCATCTTAGCGCGGCGATTGGTGACCGCGCATTCCATGCCGACCCGACCATCGCCCTTGCCGTCGCCCGCCGCTTTATTGCGGGGATGCACGAGGCAGGCATGAAGACTACCGGGAAACATTTTCCCGGACATGGCGCGGTCAGCGCCGATTCGCACAAAGAGACGCCTCGCGATCCGCGTGACGAAAAAACGCTGCGTGAGCATGACATGGCGATCTTCAGCAGGCTAATTACCGAGCAGGCGCTGGATGCCATTATGCCCGCGCACGTCATCTACACCGACGTTGACCCGCTGCCTGCCAGTGGTTCGCCGTACTGGCTTAAAACCGTGTTGCGCGAGCAGCTTGACTTTAACGGCGTTATTTTCTCAGACGATCTTTCGATGGAGGGCGCCGCCGTGATGGGAAGCTATCCTGAGCGGGCGCAACAGTCGCTCTCCGCCGGTTGTGACATGATTCTGGTCTGCAATCAGCGTCAGGGCGCTATCAGTGTGCTGGATAACCTGATCCCGGTCGGGTCAGAGCGGGTTACGCAGTTGTATCATCAGGGCAGGTTTACCCGCGATGAACTGCAGGCGATGCATCGCTGGAAAAACAATACCCAGCAACTGAGGGCACTTCAGGAACGCTGGCTGGCTCATAAGGCGTCGTGGTAAGCAGTGACTGCCCGGCGCTATCACTACCTTGAGGATTATCATGATCATCTATCTGCACGGTTTTGATTCCAATAGTCCGGGCAATCACGAAAAAGTGCTGCAACTGCAATTTATCGATCCTGACGTCAGGTTGATCAGTTACAGCACCCGCCATCCTAAACATGATATGCAGTTTCTGCTGAAAGAGACCGATAAAATGCTGACGCTTTCCGACGACGACCGTCCGCTGATTTGCGGCGTCGGGCTTGGCGGCTTCTGGTCAGAGCGCATCGGCTTTTTGTGCGGTATCCGGCAGGCGATCTTCAATCCCAACCTCTGTCCCCAGGAGAACATGGAAGGGAAGATTGACCGGCCGGAGGAGTATCAGGATATCGCCACCAAATGTGTCAGCGATTTTCGCGAACGCAATCGTGACCGCTGTCTGACCTTTCTCTCCCGTCACGATGAAGCGCTCGACAGCCAGCGCATCGCTGACCAGCTGCATCCGTTTTATGAAATTGTCTGGGATGAGAGGGAAGGGCATAAGTTCAAAAATATATCCCCACATCTTCAGAGGATAAAAGCTTTTAAAACATTAGGTTAAGCAGCGAGGGCACCGTAAGGTGCCTGTTTTTATTACGTAATTATCTGAGTTTTATTTTCCCGCTTTGATGTATATCAATATTCTTATGTTCTGCTCTTCCCGCCATGCTATTCTCCCAGCAGATTGCGATTTTAACTTCGCCAACCCTATGTTTCTTAAGGTTTAATTTAACCTTCAGTTAACTTTTGGTTCACAATTTGAGGGGGTCTTTGTTGACTACGTCTGTTAAGAGAATTGTTATTGTCGGAGGGGGAGCGGGTGGCCTGGAAATGGCCACGCAGCTGGGCCATAAACTGGGTCGTAAAAAGAAGGCCGAGATTATCCTGGTCGATCGTAACCATAGCCATCTGTGGAAACCGCTGCTGCATGAAGTGGCGACCGGCTCAATGGACGAAGGCATTGATGCGCTGAGTTATCTGGCCCATGCCCGCAATCACGGTTTTGAGTTCCAGTTGGGTTCGCTGACCGATATCGATCGCAGTCGAAAAGTGATCCGCCTGGCCGAAGTACTGGATGCGCAGGGTGAAGTGCTGGTGCCACAACGTGAAGTGGCCTACGACCAGCTAGTGATGGCGCTGGGCAGCACCTCAAATGATTTCGGTACGCCGGGCGTCCAAGATCACTGCATCTTCCTGGATAACCCGCATCAGGCGCGTCGTTTCCATAATGAAATGCTCAACCTGTTCCTGAAATTCTCCGCAAGCGAAGGTAAGGTCGAGAAAGTCAATATTGCCATCGTTGGCGGTGGGGCAACGGGCGTTGAGCTGTCAGCAGAGTTGCATAACGCGGTAAAGCAGCTGCATAGCTACGGATTCAAAGGCCTGGGACGTGAAGCGCTGAATGTCACGCTGGTTGAAGCCGGTGAACGTATCCTGCCTGCACTGCCACCGCGTATTTCTGCAGCGGCACATCAGGAGCTGACCAAACTGGGCGTGCGCGTACTGACGCAGACCATGGTCACTAGCGCTGAGCGTAATGGACTCAATACCAAAGGCGGTGAGTTTATTGAAGCCGACCTGATGGTCTGGGCGGCGGGAATCAAAGCGCCTGACTTCCTGAAAGAGATTGGCGGACTGGAAACCAACCGCATCAATCAGTTGGTGGTTAAAGAGACGTTGCAAACCACGCTGGACGATGACATCTACGCGATTGGCGATTGCGCCTCCTGCGCCTTGCCGGGCGGCGGTTTTGTGCCACCACGTGCCCAGTCTGCGCATCAGATGGCCTCACGCGCCATGGACAACATCCTGGCGCAGCGTCACGACAAACCGCTGAAAGCTTATGTCTACAAAGATCATGGTTCGCTGGTATCACTCTCCCGCTTCAGTACCGTCGGCAGTCTGATGGGCAACCTGATGCGTGGTTCGATGATGGTGGAAGGGCGTATTGCTCGCTTTGTCTACATTTCACTCTATCGTATGCACCAGATCGCGCTGCACGGCTATTTTAAAACTGGCCTGATGATGCTGGTCGGCAGTATTAACCGGGTAATCCGTCCACGGCTTAAGCTCCACTAGGCAACAACAATAACTCTGGCTAATGCAAAGCCCCCTCGATTCGGAGGGGGCTTTTTTATGCCTGGACAGGCATTTGAAACTATTGTTGACGCACAACAGTGCTGAACCGGTTAAAGTAAAATGCATTCATAAGTCTGACCAAAGTGAAATTTTATGAGCATGGCACGGTGGCAGCAGGGTAGCGCCAGAAATAGGTGCCATTCATAATAGGCGGTTAATCGAAAGTTCATTGGTAATAAGCGGTAATTTTTTCAAATAACGAATTTGAGCACTTTAGCTCTGTTAACCCGGCTATAAACCTATTCACACGCACTGAGCGATTGGCTAACGCCTTGTTCATTTTTGGCTTAAAATGTCCGTATTAACACGCTGAGCTCATCCCGAATGTTTACCGGACGTAATAGCACCTTCATTCAGCTTAATTACTGATCAATATGGGTACGTTTAAACGGGCGTGGCCCCTCTGTTTTTTAAGCTTTAGTATAAGTTTCTCTATAGTAATTGTTCGTCACGGCGGCAGCGTGATGAACAAAGCCGTCTTCCTTGCGATGCGTATTAATACCGAAGGCCATAAAGAGCGGTTGGGCTGGTAACTGTCAGAAAACGAAGGCGCGAAGTTCAGGTTGATAGAAGAGGCTGCGCTGACGGCGTTGGATACGTTTGCAGGCATATCGCACGAAAAGTCCCCGCAAATCAGCAAAAGCTGGCGTGCGCACTGGGAAACCTACACCACAAACGCCATTTAATTACTGAACCGCGTGCTCCACCCAGTCAGCAAAAAGCGAAAGGTGTCCCCGACAGATGACTCGGTAAGAAAAGTTGTTTATCTGGCGATCCTGTCGGCGTCAAAAAATGAAGTATGCCGATTAGAACTGGCGACTGGAAATGTGTCGTTTCATTATGGAGTCCGGTGACCACCTGAACGATCACCTTGAATACCTGGCGGTTATACAGAATTATTTACAGAGTTCTTCCTTTGAATCAACATAAAAAACCTGCCAAATTGCATGGCGTGTTTACTTATTGATTATTATTTGTTTTGTTTTTGGTCTTATCTTAAATGGACTGTCAACGTAATGGGCCCTTGTCATTTATCCATCTGGGAAAATAATGCGGCTATGAGTGTGATGTTAATTAGCTTAGAATTTTTTTATGTTCTTTTAAGACAAGGCCTTACTAAAATATTAATTTATTAATGATTGTTAATAACGATCATTTAGTCAAATATAACTGCCCACATCTATTGAACGATCGGTAAAGATCGTTATTGACAATGTCTGGGTGTACTGCAAGAATATTTTCCATCCTTTCAATTATCACCAATCATCATACATAATTATTATATT
Source organism: Pantoea sp. AS142 (assembly GCF_037152305.1). Classification (NCBI taxonomy): domain Bacteria; kingdom Pseudomonadati; phylum Pseudomonadota; class Gammaproteobacteria; order Enterobacterales; family Erwiniaceae; genus Pantoea; species Pantoea sp. AS142. Next base: position 736,459 of record NZ_JBBCMO010000001.1, read on the forward strand.
TTGTTGGGGTAATCTCAGGGCCTGAAGTCATTAAGATCACAACGTTTCAGGTTGAGCCAGTTCTGCTTTAGTCAGGTCAGGCGCATTTTACAAAATCAGTACGTTTTTTTGCTGAATGATATAAATGAATGTTCTGTTTTTTCAACTTATGGATTGACGCATTTACATCAGGACATTAATAATGTGCAGGGTAATGATATCATTAACTATTAAATTCTTTATCATCATGCAGTTCCAACGAAAATGATAAGGTAAGTCAGGTAGCTCATTTCCCGCAGAAAAAATATCCGATATGTTTCATCCGAGCACACTATTAAAACAGAGAGTCATAATGTCTGGTGAGCAGCCTGATTGTTCAGAAAACCCGAACTTACCCGGCCAGTGCTAAAATAAGCGTCCCGGATACAGATACCTGCAGCCTTAGAAAGGGGAATTCGTTTATCTGCATAAAAATTACAGGGAAGAGTTACGCGGTTGGCTCCCGTTAAGGGGCTGAATAGGGAGCGGGTAGGGCCTTCTAACCACTAATTTTTTGGGTGCATATGGATATCGATAGGTAGGGCGTTTTTACTCTAACTTCTTTCCTCTTTACGTGGAATGTCTATGTTTATTGCCAGCACTTTCAATTGGTTAATGTCTGTTAAAACCAATATCCTTTCCAGGGTTTTGGCTTCTGTCAGGATATCAATTTTTTTTTGCGTGACCGTAAGCGGAAATATACTCTTTCTAACGATAGCAACCTCGCTTCATTTTTACCAGTGGTGACGTGTTTTTTACTATTTATTATTCTGGGTATTATTATTTATTATGGTGGGAATTTCATTAAAAATGCCCACTGGTATCAGTTTCTGAAAAATATGAAATGTTTTTTTATGTCATTATAGGGTAGTTAAGGTCTCTGCTCGAATGAATAGCCTGTCCCTATAACCTCTGTCTGTGACGATTAGCAAAAGGAAATTTGTATGAATATAAAAAATATTACCGCATTCCTGTTATTTATTTCGTTGGGTTCCTTTGCTGACATGCATTGGATTAAGAGCGATAAAGTAAATCCGGAAGAAGTTCAGCAGGCAAAAATAGTTTATTTTGGAGAGGTCAACGCACGGCAGGTAGCAGAACTGATATCAGCCATAGAAGAAATTAATAATGACTATCCGGCTACGAAATTAATCAGGCTCTACATAAGCAGTTTTGGAGGCAGTATGGAAAGTGCCTATCTTGCTATGCAGGCAGTCAAAGGTTCTGTCATCCCTGTAGAAACCATAAATGCCGGGATGATTGCTTCAGCAGCTACACTTATCTACTGCGGAGCTGATAAGCGATATACTTTTCCTCAATCCTCCTTCGTGCTTCACCCTTCTGCAGCGCCAAACCTTAAAACAGATTGGATTCGTCCAAATGATATCGACCTCATGAAAAAGGATGTTGATGATGGCAATAAGTTTTTCAGAAGCGCGTACAAAAAATGCACCTCTTTAAGCAGTGCCGAAATTGATAAAGTATTGTACAGCAATGACAGCGCCAGATACTTTTTAGCCAATGAAGCTAAAACCATTAAACTATCACAGGGTGAAATTTCGGGGATTACGCCTACGCCTGTATCATATTACATTACTGATGAAAAAAGCTGAGAGGTATCAGATGCTGAGGAATGCTATCAAAGCGGGTGGGTCGTAAATTAAAAAAGTTTTCCAGATATCACGATTTTTATAGAGTGATGGGGGTAAGTGAAAGGTATATCGCAATATTAAAAATCACTCCCCCCTTTTTTATCCGGCGATGCAATGATTTGGCTTTTTAATAGTAAGAGGATTGGCTAAGCCTGATAACGTTAGTGAACGGATAGTTAGCATTGCGAGGTGAAGTCCTGCATGAATAAATTCGATTAGTTCAGAACTCTCCTAAAAACTGGCCCTGATAGTTAAGTGACCGATTTCCTCCATTTATCTGATGTTGCAATTTCGGTCAATCTGTAAAACTTCATCCCAACGAACACGGCGAGTCGCGCACGTCGGTTATACCTCAGTTAATTATGAGGATGCTTTAACGGCAGGATTGCGCGGTAACACTTTTCAGGAGGAACTTCCTGTGAATAAATCAATGTTAGCGGGTATCGGTATTGGTGTGGCAGCAGCGCTGGGTGTCGCCGCCGTAGCGGGCATGAACGTGTTTGATCGCGGTCCACAATACGCTCAGGTACTGGCTGCAACGCCAATCAAAGAGAGCATCAGACAGCCACGTCAGGAGTGCCGTAATGTGACACTGACTCACCGTCGGGCCGTACAGGATGAAAACCGTCTTGCTGGCTCTGTATTAGGTGCAGTGGCGGGTGGTGTACTGGGCCATCAGTTTGGTGGCGGTCGCGGCAAAGATGTGGCGACAGTAGCAGGTGCGGTAGCGGGGGGTTATGCCGGTAATCAGGTCCAGGCAGGACTGCAGGATCGGGATACCTACACTACGACCGAACAGCGCTGCAAAACAGTCTATGACAGACAAGACAAAAAACTGGGATATGACGTGACCTATAAAATAGGTGATCAGCAGGGAAAAATCCGCATGGAAAATGATCCTGGCACGCGTATTCCACTGGATCGTAATGGTCAGCTGATTCTTAACGGCGATCAGGCGTAATTGGGCAAAGCTTTGCCGCGCTCGCGGCCACACAGCATGACGTAATGAAAAAGGCGCATCTCAGGATGCGCCTTTTTTTGCAGATAGCTCTTTGCCCGCGTTTTACCGATCAGATTAGCCACGCGGGGCAGGGGCGCTACGCCTGATGCTCAGCCAGTTGTGACACGAAGCCCTGCACCCAGTCCATCCGTACCTTTCTTTCTGACAACTCACGGGTAAAACGCAGACGAGTCGGCCCATCCAGTTTCCACTGCTGAGGCTCTTTCTGCAGCAGGCTAATCAGCCATGCCGGATCCACCTTATTCTGCGGCGCAAAATCGAAATACCCGCCTTTGTCACTGGCTTCGATCTTGCGCAGACCGACAGTGCGGGCCTTCAGCCGGATAATTGCCACATCCAGCAGGTTTCGCGCCGGATCGGGCAGCAGGCCAAAGCGGTCGATCATCTCAACCTTCAGCTCCTGCAACTCCTCTTCAACCTCCGCACTGGCGATGCGCTTGTAGAGTGAAAGACGGGTGCTGACATCCGGGATAAAGGTCTCTGGCAGCAGAGCTGGCATCCGCAACTCCACCTCAGTCTGGTTGCTGGTGAGATCCTCCAGTGACGGCTCGCGACCCGCTTTCAGCGCATCAACCGCATTCTCCAGCAGCTCCATATAGAGTGTGAAGCCCAGCGTCTCCATCTGTCCGCTCTGCTCATCGCCCAGCAGTTCGCCGGCACCGCGAATCTCCAGGTCATGCGTTGCCAGCGCAAATCCGGCACCCAGATCTTCCAGTGAGGCGATCGCCTCCAGTCGTTTATGGGCATCGGCGGTCATCGCCTTCGGATGCGGCGTGAGCAGCCAGGCATAAGCCTGATGATGCGAACGCCCGACACGACCGCGTAACTGATGAAGCTGTGCCAGACCAAAATGATCGGCGCGCTCAATGATGATGGTATTGGCAGTGGGAATGTCGATGCCGGTTTCGATAATGGTGGTACAGACCAGCACGTTGAAACGCTGATGGTGGAAATCGTTCATTACCCGTTCCAGATCGCGCTCACGCATCTGGCCATGGCCGATCGCCACACGCGCCTCCGGCACCAGTTCGCTGAGACGCTGCGCTGCTTTCTCAATATTCTCAACGTCGTTATAGAGGTAGTAGACCTGTCCGCCACGCAGAATCTCACGCAGTATGGCTTCGCGGATCACCAGATCATCAAATTCACGTACAAAGGTTTTCACCGCTAAACGGCGGGCAGGCGGCGTGGCGATAATGGAGAGATCGCGCATGCCGCTCATGGCCATATTCAGGGTACGCGGGATCGGCGTTGCGGTCAGGGTCAGAATGTCCACATCGGCGCGCATCGCCTTGATACGCTCTTTATGACGCACCCCGAAACGGTGCTCTTCATCAACAATCAGCAGACCGAGATCGTGCCATTTGAGGTCACTCATCAGCAGCTTATGGGTGCCGATTAAAATGTCGATCTTGCCCTCGCTCGCCTGTTCCAGCACTTGCGCCTGCTCTTTGGCAGTACGGAAACGGGAAAGCATCTCAATGCGAACCGGCCAGTTAGCAAAGCGATCGCGGAAGTTATCGTAATGCTGCTGTGCCAGCAGGGTTGTCGGCACCAGCACGGCCACCTGTTTATGGTTCTCAATCGCCAGAAACGCAGCACGCATCGCCACTTCTGTTTTACCGAAGCCTACGTCGCCACACACCAGGCGATCCATCGCTAGCGGCTCGCACATATCACTCAGCACCGCATTGATCGCCTGGGCTTGATCGGGCGTGGTTTCAAACGGAAAACTTTCACAGAACAGCTGATACTGTTCACGGTTGTGCTTAAAAGCAAAGCCGGTTTTGGCGGCGCGCTGGGCATAGATATCGAGCAGTTCAGCCGCTACATCACGCACCTTCTCAGCGGCTTTTTGTCGTGCGCGCGACCAGGCATCGCTGCCCAGTTTGTGCAGTGGCGCATTATCGTCAGCACCACCCGCATAGCGGCTGATCAGATGCAGCGATGAAACCGGCACATAAAGTTTGGCGTCGTTGGCGTAGGAGAGCATCAGATATTCCGCCTCAATGCCGCCCGCTTCCAGCGTGGTGAGGCCGATATAACGACCGACACCGTGCTCCAGATGTACCACCGGCTGTCCGGGATGCAGCTCCGCCAGGTTACGGATCAGAATGTCCGGATTGATGGTGCGGCGGGTATCCTGCCGGCGACGGCTCACGCGTTCGCCCAGCAGATCGCTTTCGCAAATCAGTGCCCGGCCGCCCTGGGTATCAATGAAACCACGTTCGCTGGCACCGATCATCAGGCTGAAACGCTCTTCGCCGGTTTCATCGAAGCGGTGCACCGGCTGAGGACGCAATTTAATCCGTGCCAGCAGCTCCTGCAGACTCTCCCGACGGCCTTCACTTTCCACCGAGAAAACCACCGCACCGCTAAAGGTCTCAATAAACTGACGAAGATGATCGAGCGGTGCTTTCGCCTGCGCCTGTACAGCAAGGTCTGGCAGCGGGGTATAACCGAGATTGGTATTGGCAGCTTTGGTGGGCAGCAGTTCATTGGTCATCTGGATGCGCGGCCAGGCTTTCAGTTCACCCATTAATGCATCGGGACGCAACCACAGGGTGACCGGCTCGAGCAGCGGGCGCATCGGGTCCACACGACGGTTCTCATAACGCGCCTCGGCATCCTGCCAGAAGCGGCTGGCGCTGCCTTCCAGATCGCCGCAGTTCACAATCAGGGTGTTGTCAGGCAGATAGTTGAACAGGCTGGGTAACGGCTGCTCAAAAAAGAGCGGCTGCCAGTATTCGATGCCTGCTGGCAGCGTGCCTTTGCTGACCTGCTGATAGACATGCTCCGACTCACGGCGCACATCAAAAATCTCGCGCCAGCGGCTGCGGAACAGCTCGATGGCGGCTTTGTCACTGGGAAACTCATGCGCAGGCAGCAGATTAATCTCGGGCACCGCCTCCAGTGTACGCTGACTGTCGACGTCGAACAGACGCAGGCTGTCAATCTCATCATCGAAAAAGTCGATACGGTAGGGCTGATCGCTGCCCATTGGGAACAGGTCGAGCAGGGCGCCGCGCGTGGCGTATTCTCCGTGCTCCATCACCTGATCGACATGACGATAACCCGCCTGCTCAAGCTGATCGCGCAACCTGTCGCGTGACAGTTTTTGTGCCTGCTTCATCACCAGCGCATGGCCGTGCAGGAAACTGTGCGGGCAAACGCGCTGCATCAGGGTATTGACCGGCATGATGAGCATACCGCGCTGCATCACCGGTAGCTGATAGAGAGTCGACAGGCGCGCTGAGATAATATCCTGATGCGGCGAAAAGCTGTCATAGGGCAGCGTTTCCCAGTCGGCGAGGTGTGCCACTGGCAGATCGGTAAACTGGCGGATTTCATCCAGCAGACGCAGTGCGGTTTGAGTATCGGGGGTAATCATTAACACCGGACCGGCATGGCGCTCGGTAATGCTGGCACACTCCACCGCATGCGCAGCGCCTATGAGCTGGCCGAGCTGGCGGTGATCGCCGGATTTAACGGGCAGGGTATAACGAGTCTGTTCGGGCATGGGATCTCGGGGTTGCTCCATTTTTCCAGGACGTAATCATTCCATATTATGTCAGGGGGATCACCTTTGCGGCACAATTTTCCTGCCGCGCCGCGCTGAACCGCGGGATCGGTCAGCCATTACCGGGTGTCAGCAGTAATACAGCGGATAAAGAGAGGATAGACGGAGTCTGGCAAGGCATCAGAGAAAACCACCGTCGCCATGCAGCGACGGGGTTAAGCGGGCATGTTATTTTATGGATTGCTGTGTGTAATGCATGCGTGGGCGGTCGATATTTGCCCAGGATAACTCCTGCTCAGGGTGATAGCTGAGGTTACCGTCGTCCCACTTTACGTAGTAGCCGGCTCGTGCATCTCTCTGCTCAAAGACGTTGATGATTTCGCCTCTGATCTCCCCGGATTGATGTTTAACAATGCTGCCTTTGGGAAATTTCAACATGGTCGCTACCTCTATCGCTGTGCGATAAATTCACCCCTTACCGTGTTACTGATTGTAGTCTACTCGCCAGGGCACCGGATAATCAGCCAATAAGCGGCGGCTTTATCGGCTATTCCGCAGCTTTGACGCTGAATGTGACGCATTCTGATGCAACTTTGCTGCCGACTCAGAGGGTTAGAGGTTTCATAAAGCCAGCCGCTCCTTTATCATCCCACTACCTATTTCAGGCAACGGCTTACTGGATTCCATGTATCAACCTGTCGCGCTATTTATCGGTCTGCGTTACATGCGCGGACGAGCATCGGATCGCTTCGGTCGCTTTGTCTCCTGGCTCTCAACGATTGGCATTACGCTCGGCGTGCTGGCGATGGTTACCGTGTTATCGGTGATGAACGGTTTTGAGCGTGAACTCGAAGGCAATATTCTCGGCCTGATGCCGCAGGCGCTGATCACCAGCGACAAAGGCAGCATTAATCCGCAACAGCAACCGGCCTCATCGCTGACTCTGAAGGGGGTCAGCCGCATCGCGCCGCTGACCACTGCCAATGTGGTGTTACAAAGTCCGCACAGCGTCTCGGTTGGCGTGATGCTGGGTATCCAGCCGGATGAGAACGATCCGCTGACGCCTTTCCTGGTGAATACCCAGCAGAGTGTACTGCAGGCTGGGCAGTACAATGTGATCCTCGGCGAACAGCTGGCGTCACAGCTTGGCGTAAAACGTGGCGATCAGCTGCGTCTGATGGTGCCGTCGGTCAGCCAGTTCACCCCGATGGGACGCGTGCCGAGCCAGCGTCTGTTTACTGTGGCGGGCACCTACGCCGCCAACAGCGAAGTCGATGGTTATCAGATTCTGGTTAATCTTCAGGATGCGTCGCGCGTGATGCGCTATCCGGCAGGTAACATGACCGGCTGGCGGCTGTGGCTGGATAAACCGCTGTCGGTTGACAGTCTGAGTCAGCAAACCCTGCCCGCGGGCCTGGTCTGGAAAGACTGGCGTGAGCGCAAAGGCGATCTCTTCCAGGCGGTGCGGATGGAGAAGAACATGATGGGCCTGCTGCTAAGCCTGATCATCGCCGTGGCCGCATTTAACATCATCACCTCATTAGGTCTGCTGATCATGGAGAAGCAGGGCGAAGTCGCGATTCTGCAAACCCAGGGCCTGACGCGACGCCAGATTGTGGCGGTGTTTATGGTGCAGGGCGCCAGCGCCGGAATTATCGGTACGCTGCTCGGCACGCTGCTCGGTGTGTTGCTGGCCAGCCAGCTCAACAACTTAATGCCGGTGATTGGCCTGTTCCTGGAGGGTGCAGCGTTGCCGGTTGATATTAACCTGTGGCAGGTGGTCACCATCGCTCTCAGCGCGATGAGTGTGGCGCTGCTCTCTACGCTCTATCCTTCGTGGCGCGCTGCCGCCGTTCAACCAGCTGAGGCTTTACGTTATGAGTAACACTCCTTTGTTGCAGTGCCGCGACCTGTGCAAACGCTATCAGGAAGGCAGCGTGCAGACCGATGTGCTGCGCAATGTGGCTTTCAGTCTTCAGCCCGGTGAACTGACGGCAATTGTCGGCAGTTCCGGTTCCGGTAAAAGTACGCTGCTGCATCTGCTCGGCGGCCTGGATGCGCCGACGTCGGGCGACGTGGTGTTTGATGGTCAGTCACTGAATGCTATGTCCTCGTCAGCCAAAGCGGAGCTGCGTAATCGCGAGCTGGGCTTTATCTATCAGTTCCACCATCTGTTGCCGGACTTCAGCGCGCTGGAGAACGTGGCGATGCCGCTGCTGATTGGCAAAACCGCTAAAGCAGAAGCGCAGGATCGCGCCCGTGAGATGCTGGCCGCGGTCGGGCTGGACCATCGCGCCGCGCACCGGCCTTCTGAACTGTCAGGCGGCGAACGCCAGCGTGTGGCGATTGCCCGTGCGCTGGTCAACCGTCCACGGCTGGTGATGGCAGATGAGCCAACCGGTAACCTCGATGCGCGCAACGCCGATGCCATTTTTGAATTGCTGGGCGAACTGAATGTCCGTCAGGGCACCGCGTTTTTGGTGGTGACGCACGACTTGACGCTGGCAAAACGGATGACGCGTCAGATGGAGATGCGTGATGGTCAGTTAAGCGATCAGCTCACCATGGCAGGAGTGCTGTAATGGGTTCGTCGTTATCCCTGTTGCTGGGCTTGCGCTTTAGCCGTGGCCGCCGCCGTGGCGGCATGGTCTCACTGATTTCGGTAATCTCCACCATCGGTATCTCGCTGGGCGTGGCGGTGCTGATCATTGGTCTGAGCGCCATGAACGGTTTTGAGCGTGAGCTGAATAACCGCATTCTGGCGGTGGTGCCGCACGGCGAAATTGAGGCGGTTAATCAGCCGTTCCAGCACTGGCAATCAATGATTGCCCCGATTGAAAAGGTGCCGGGCATTGCGGCGGCAGCACCCTATGTCAACTTCACCGGCCTGATTGAGAGCGGCGCCCGGCTGGAAGCGCTGCAGGTTAAGGGCGTTGATCCGGCCCAGGAGCCGCGCCTCAGCGCACTGCCACAGTTTGTGGCTGATAACGCATGGTCCTCTTTTGCCGCCGGTAAGCAGCAGATCATTCTGGGCGGCGGCATTGCTAAATCGCTGAAGGTGAAGCAGGGCGACTGGATCACCATCATGATCCCGAACAACGATGGTGATAACAAACTGCTGCAGCCAAAACGTATCCGGCTGCAGGTCAGCGGGATCCTGCAACTCAGCGGCATGCTCGATCACAGCCTGGCGCTGGTGCCGCTGGCCGATGCGCAGCACTATCTGGAGATGGGTGATAGCGTGTCCGGTATCGCCCTGAAGATGACCGACCCGTTCCAGGCAGTAAAACGGGTGCGGGATGCCGGTGAAGCGACCCGCTCTTACGTCTATATCAAGAGCTGGATTGGTACCTACGGTTACATGTACCGCGACATTCAGATGATCCGCGCCATCATGTATCTGGCAATGGTGCTGGTGATTGGCGTCGCCTGCTTCAATATCGTCTCGACGCTGGTGATGGCAGTGAAGGATAAAAGCAGTGACATTGCAGTGCTTCGCACCCTCGGTGCCAAAGACCGGCTGATCCGCGCCATCTTTATCTGGTACGGTTTGCTGGCGGGGCTGCTGGGCAGCGTCAGTGGGGTGGTCGCTGGCGTGCTGGTGGCGCTGAACCTGACCTCACTGATGCGCGGGCTGGAGTCGATTACCGGCCATCATCTGCTGGCGGGCGATATCTACTTTATCGACTTCCTGCCATCGGAACTGCACTGGATTGATGTGTTCTCAGTTCTGATTACCGCGATTCTGCTGAGTCTGCTGGCGAGCTGGTATCCCGCCAGACGCGCCAGCCGCATTGACCCGGCTCGGGTATTAAGCGGTCAGTAATAATCAGCGGCGCGAGTAATTTTCGCGCCGCATCTGTTTAAGACCTTTGCTGTTGGGTGCTGCCCTCAGCAACCGTTACTCTCGGGTGATGTTAACCCGGAATCTGTTTATAGCGGCTCGCCGCAGCTGCTGCGTCAGGAGATTTTATGCGTACACCACGTCGCCGCATACGACTTGCCCGCCTGAAGAAAACCCGGAGAAAAGTGCATCAGCGCTTTCGCCAGCGCATTTTCGAGCGCGATCGTCAGGCCGAACTGGCCGCCCATCCTCAGCCGCATGTTGTGGTGCTGACCGGCGCGGGCATCTCAGCGGAATCCGGCATCCGGACCTTCCGTGCCGCTGATGGCTTGTGGGAAGAACACCACGTTGAAGATGTTGCGACACCTGAAGGCTTTCAGCGCGATCCCACACTGGTACAGCGCTTTTACAATGCACGCCGCCAGCAGCTCCAGCAGGCAGAGATTCAGCCGAATGCGGCTCATCTGGCCCTGGCAGAGCTGGAGCAGGTGTTAGGCGATAATGTTCTGTTGGTTACGCAAAATATCGACAATCTGCATGAGCGAGCCGGGAATAGCCGGGTACTGCATATGCATGGTGAACTGTTAAAAGTGCGCTGTGTCAACAGCGGTCAGGTGATTGAGTGGACCGGCGATATCACGCCGGACGATCGCTGCACCTGCTGCCAGTTTCCCTCCGCGCTGCGGCCGCACGTGGTTTGGTTTGGTGAGATGCCGCTGGGTATGGAACAGATTTATCAGGCGCTGGAACAGGCCGATTACTTTATCGCTATCGGCACCTCAGGCCATGTCTATCCGGCCGCGGGCTTTGTCCATGAAGCCAAACTGCAGGGCGCGCATACGGTTGAGTTGAATCTGGAGCCGAGTCAGGTGGGCAATGAGTTTGCCGAGCGACATTACGGCCTGGCGAGCGAAGTGGTGCCGGAGTTTGTGCACACTCTGCTGCGCGGACTCTACAAGTAAGCAGGGCGGTTGTTGATGTTGCGTTGGCTCAGGACGCATACACCTTGCGTCAAGACGCAAAAGCCTCATTCCGGCGTGCTCAGAGCAGGCCTTCCATGGCCCGCGATGCTTTCCTGGCATCGACCCCCTCGCTTTGTGTCTGGCAGCCGTCTGCGTAGGGCTTAACCTGCTGTTTCGTTACGATCGCCTAGCGGCCCGCTTTGAGCTGCTGGAACAGGGATTCATACTGACGGCTGGCATCGCCAACATCATCCTGCCATTCACCGTGCTTAATGACCTCAGCGGGTGGATAGAGCGAAGGATCACGGGCGACGGCAGGGGGCAGCAATGCCTTTGCGGCGAGATTCGGCGTAGGGTAACCGATGGTTTCTGCCACTTTTGCTGCCACGTCCGGGCGCAGCAGGAAGTTAATCAGCTTCAGCGCGCCCGCTTTGTTCTTCGCATTGGCCGGGATCGCCAGGTTATCCATCCAGAAAATACCGCCCTCTTCAGGCCAGATGATCGCTAACGGTGTGCCCGCCTGGCGCGCCACCCAGGCCGAGCCATTCCAGAGCATACCGAGATTCACTTCGCCTTCCATGTAGGGATTACCCGGATTGTCAGAGTTGAAGGCGAGCACGTTGGGCATCAGCTTTTTCAGTTCAAGATACGCCGCTTTAATCTGCGCAGGGTCGCGGGTATTGCCCGAGTAGCCCAGTTTGCGCAGCGCCATCTGAAACACTTCGCGCGCATCGTCGGTCAGCAGCAGACTCTGCTTGTATTCCGGTTTCCACAGATCGGCCCAGCGCGTCACGCTTTTCACGTCGATCTCGTCGGTGTTGACGCCAATAGCCGTCGCGCCCCAGATGTAGGGAATCGAGTAGTCGTTGTTGGGATCGAACGGCTTGTTGAGCAGATCAGGATCGAGGTTGCTGAAGTTGCTAAGCTGGTTTTTATCGATCTTCTGCAGCATTCCTTCGGCGCGCATTTTTGCCACGAAGTAGGTCGAAGGTACCACCAGATCGTAAGCGCCATCTTTCCAGGTTTTCAGCTTGGCGTACATGCTCTCATTGGATTCATAGGTCGAATAGATTACTTTGATGCCGGTTTCTTTGGTGAATTGCTCCAGCAGTCCCGGCGGCACATATTCGGTCCAGTTATAGAAGTAGAGCGTGTTGCTGTCGTTTGCCTGCGCCACATTCATATTCAGCAGCAGTGAACCCATCGCCAGCCAGTGAGATCTCTTTTTCATCCTCAATCCTCTTATTTATTTCTATCACGCAGCAACCACTGACTGGCCGCAACCAGCAGCAACGACAGCAGCATTAGAATAGTGGCCAGCGCATTGACTTCCGGTGAGACGCCGACCTTCACCATCGAGTAGATCTTCAGCGGCAAAATTTCAAATGTCGGCCCGGTGACAAACGAAGAGACCACCACATCGTCCATCGACAGGGTAAAGCTCAGTAACCATCCGGCGGCGACAGCGGGCATCGCCAGCGGCAGAATGATTTTGCGCAAAATGGTGATTTCGCTGGCACCCAGATCTTTCGCCGCCTCCAGCATGCGCACATCAAATCCTTTCAGGCGTGAATAGACAGTAATCACCACAAACGGCAGGCAAAAGGTGATGTGTGAGAAGAGGAGCGACCAAAAGCCCAGCGACACACCCAGCAGCATAAACAGCACCAGCAGGGAGATAGCCATCACGATGTCCGGCGACATCATTACCACAAACAGCATGCCACTGACAAAAGGCTTGCCGCGAAAACGGTAGCGATAAAGCGCCACGGCGGTGAGTGCGCCGATCAGCGTGGCGCAACTGGCTGAGAGCATGCCCATAATCAGCGAATGCTGCGCCGCCTGGATCAGGCTGTCATTGTTCAGCAGCAGGCTGTACCACTTCGTCGTGAATCCCTGCCAGTTGATACCAAAGCGGGAGGTGTTAAACGAATTCACGATCAGAATGACAATCGGTATATAGAACCAGGCGTAAATAACCGCCATAAAACTGCCACGTAACAGGCGTGCCATCATCCTAAATCCACCCTGTTATTTAGCAGTCGCGCTGCACGCCAGTAAATCAGCAGTAACAGCCCCATTAACAGCGTCATGACAATGCTGGTCGCGGCACCAAACGGCCAGTCGCGGATATTGAGGAACTGACTTTTGATTACGTTACCAATCAGCAGATTCTTTGCGCCGCCCATCAGATCGGCGACGTAAAACAGACCCATCGCAGGGATTAGCACTAGCAGGCAGCCCGCAATAATGCCCGGCATGGTCAGCGGCACAATAATACGGAAAAAGGTCTGCAGCTTACCGGCACCAAGATCCCGCGCCGCTTCCAGCAGGGGCTTATCCAGCTTCTCCAGGCTTGAGTAGAGCGGCAGTACCATAAATGGCAGCAAAATATAGATCAGACCGAGGATCACCGCTTCCGGGGTATACATAATGCGAAAGGGCTTATCAATCAGCCCCAGCATCAGCAGGAAATCATTCAACCAGCCACGGGTACTCAGGAAAATTTTCAGCCCATAAATGCGGATCAGCGAGTTGGTCCAGAAAGGAACAATCAGCAGAAACAGCATTAGCGGACGCAGGCGCGAGGGAAGCTTTGTCAGGCACCAGGCAAAGGGATAGCCCAGCAGTAAACAGCAAAGCGTGGCAATCAGCGCCATATTCAGCGAGTGCAGCAGCACCTCAGCATAGAGCGGATCGAGCAGGCGGGTATAGTTGCTGACGGTAAACACCGCGCTGACGAAGTGTGTGTCGTCACGCGTCAGAAAACTGGTGACGAAAATCATCAGGTTGGGCAAAAAGACGAACATTGTCAGCCAGCCGACAATCAGCGCGATCACACCTTTCTGAAAACCATTACGCATCAGCTTCATACGGCAGCACGACCTCCCAGCCCGGCACCCAGTTCACCGCCATCTTCTGATTAAGGGAGTGATCAACGTCCGGATCATCTTCATTAAAAAACTCGCTGACCGTGACCAGCTTGCCGTTCTCCAGCTCGACCGTGGACTCCAGCGTCATGCCTTTATAGTTGCGTTCGCGCACATAGCCAATCAGACCATCTGCCACGCTGTCATTATGGATCTCTTCTACCCGCAGATCCTCCGGACGCAGCAGTACATGCAGGCGGTCGCCCGCGCTGACCGGAAACGTGCAGTGGATCTCGCACTCGTGCCCCTCAACCCGGGCACGCACGTCTGGCGCGCGGTTGCTGGCGATCACTTCAGCATCAAAGACATTGATTTCACCGATAAAGCGGGCAACAAAAAGATTCTCTGGCTCTTCGTAGATTTCGCGTGGCGTACCATCCTGCACCACCTTGCCATCACGCATCACCACAATGCGATCGGACATGGTGAGTGCCTCTTCCTGATCGTGGGTGACAAAGACAAAGGTAATGCCGAGCTTGCGCTGCAGCGCTTTTAGCTCGTTCTGCATCTGGCGGCGCAGTTTATAGTCCAGCGCCGAGAGGGACTCATCCAGCAGCAGCACTTTGGGCCGGTTCACCACCGCGCGGGCAATGGCCACACGCTGCTGCTGCCCGCCAGAGAGCTGATGCGGGCGACGATCGGCAAAGCTCTCAAGCTGCACCATCGCCAGCGCATCCTTTACTCTGGCGTCTATCTGCGCCGCCGGGGTTTTTTGCATCCGCAGACCAAATGCAACATTTTCAAACACCGTCATATGCGGAAACAGCGCGTAGCTTTGAAACACGGTATTAACGTGACGCTGTTCGGCCGGGGTATCGGTAATGTCCTGATTATCGAGCGAGATACGGCCGCGATCCGCCGCTTCCAGACCGGCAATCAGGCGCAGAATAGTGGTTTTGCCGCAGCCTGATGGGCCAAGCAGGGTGATGAACTCGCCGTGATGAATAGTCAGGTTAAAATCATCAATGATGCGCATGCCATCGAAAGCTTTACTGATGCCAGAAAGCGTAACCAGCGCCTGCTGTGCGCGTGTTTGCGTCATTTTAGTCTCAGTTTGTCTAATGTCGAACAGGTTACAGCATAGCCGCTTACGGTAGCCAGCCAGCAAAGAGGGGCGGATAATACCTGAAAAATCGGGCATTGCCATGTTTTGCCCGCCAGGCCAGAACAATTTGACCAGTTGTTAACAACATTGCGAGGTTTGCCGCAACAATCGCGCAATCAGGTGTTTTTTTCGGGCTTATTGCTTTCCCAAAGGTCATCGACAGCGCTAACCTGTCTGCTAATGATTTTACGCAACGTTGTGCCCGGCTGGTCTGTGAATAATATCGGACGGCACTTTTAAAGGATGGGATATGGAACAGTTACTTGAGCGCTTTTTGAGTTACGTGGCAGTTGAGACACAGGCTAAGCCGCAGGCGCGCCAGGTGCCCAGCAGTGAAGGACAGTGGACGCTGGCGCGTCAGCTGCAGGAGGAACTGCTGGCACTGGGGTTTGTCGATGTCACCTTAAGCAATCACTGCTGCGTCATGGGTACGCTGCCCGCTAATGTTGACTGGCCGACGCCGGTAATCGGTTTCATCTCCCACATGGATACCTCGCCAGATTTCACGGCGAAACATGTTAATCCGCAGATCATTGAAAATTATCGCGGCGGAGACATTGCGCTGGGTAATGGCAACGAAATTTTGTCGCCAGTGATGTTCCCGGTGCTGCACAAGCTGATTGGCCATACGCTGATTACCACCGATGGCAAAACCTTGCTGGGCGCGGATGATAAAGCGGGGATAGCCGAGATCATGACAGCGATGGCCCACCTGGCAGAGAGCGATAGGCCGCATGGTGCAATCCGCGTTGCCTTTACGCCTGATGAAGAGATTGGTCGTGGTACCTCTCACTTTGATGTGGAAGGATTTGCCGCTGACTGGGCCTACACTGTTGACGGCAGTGATTTAGGTGAATTCGAGTATGAGAACTTCAATGCCGCCTCGGCTACAGTCAAAATCGTCGGTAACAACGTACACCCCGGCTCCGCTAAAGGGGTGATGGTTAATGCGCTGGAGCTGGCAAACCAGTTTCATGCCGCAGTGCCTGCCAGGGAAAAACCGCAGTATACCGACGGCTATCAGGGCTTCTATCATCTGCATCAAGTTAAAGGCAGCGTTGAACACGCTGAAATGCTCTATATCATCCGTGACTTCGAAACGGAGAGTTTTGAGCAGCGCAAACAGAAGCTGCTGCAGATTGCCGCAGAGATCAACAAAACCCTCCACCCTGACTGTTCGATCAACGTCGAGATCACCAACAGCTATCGCAATATGCGTGAAAAGGTGGAGCCGTTCCCGCACATTATTGAACTCGCTTTACAGGCGATGCGTGACTGCGACATTGAACCGGTAGTGAAACCGATTCGCGGCGGTACAGATGGGTCGGCGCTGTCCTGGAAAGGGTTACCTTGCCCGAACATCTTTACCGGTGGCTATAACTATCATGGTAAGCATGAGTTCGCTTCGCTGAATATCATGGCGAAATCGGTGGAAGTGATTGTGCGTCTGTCCGAACTGGCAGCGCACAAGAAGGGATAAAACCCAAAGGCAGAAAAAAGGCTCTCTGGGATAGCGACCAGAGAGCCTGATTCAGTGGCAGCACAGGATCGCGCTGTCGCGGGTTATTCGTCGCCGAAGTACCAGTAACCGGCATTCACCAGACCAGCAATCTGAGCCAGTACGGCCGGGTCATCCAGCGCATCGCCCAGGTCGTCCAGAGTGATGCGATAATGATGCGCCAGTACCGCCATTACATCGGGACGTGAACATTCAACTCGCTCACCGTTGACATAGACTGCATCGCCAATGGTCAATACACGCAGGCCACCCAACCGGCTCAGGGTATCACCCTGTTGCAGCGCATCATAAATTTCATCAGGCTGATAAGGCGGTTCCGGCGGCGCGACATCCAGTTCATGACGTGATTGCGAAATGAATTCGCCAAACCACTGCACGAAATGCTCCGGTTGATTGACCACATCCAGCATCAGCTGACGCACGCCTTCAATCTCCTGCGGCAGAATCTGCGACGGGCAATCACGTGAAGGCACATCCGGATCGCTGAAGCGCAGGCTGCCCAGTTCATTCGCCAGGGTGTAATCAGCAAAGCCGCTGATTAACTCGCGGCCACTGGGGGCGCGGAAACCTACGGAGTAGTTCAGGGCGTTTTCCAGCGAGTAGCCTTCATGTGGGAATCCTGGCGGAATGTAGAGAATATCCCCTGGCTCCAGCTCTTCATCGATAATGGCGTCGAACGGTTCAACCTGCAGCAGATCCGGGTGCGGGCAGTGCTGCTTCAGCGCCACCTTTTCACCAACGCGCCAGCGGCGGCGGCCAGTACCCTGAATAATAAAGACATCATACTGATCAAAATGGGGGCCGACACCGCCGCCCGGCACGGCAAACGACACCATCAGGTCATCGACACGCCAGTCAGGCAGGAAACGGAAAGGGCGCATTAGCGCGGCAGAAGCTTCATGCCAGTGATTGACCGCTTGTACCAGCAGTGACCAGTTGTTCTCCCCCAGATGATCGTAGCTCTCGAACGGACCGTGGCTGACCTGCCATTGACCATCCTGATGGCTGACCAGACGGCTATCCACCTCGTTTTCCATCGCCAGTCCGGCCAGTTCATCCGGTGAAAGAGGATCGACAAAGTCTTTGAAACCACGCTTCAGCACTACCGGGCGTTTCTGCCAGTAACGCTGAATAAAATCGGGCCAGTTAAGATCGAGCTGATAGTCCATAAAAGGGTTCCGCTTAGGGCTGTAAATGCCAGTAAGTATAACAGCCCTGAGGGTTTTCTACTCGCGGCGATGTTCGACTTCCTGGCGTTTAAAAACCACTTCCATGCGTGTTCCGCCAAGTGCGCTGCTGGAGGCGATGACGTTTCCCTCATATTGTTCAAGAATATCGCGCACTACCGCCAGACCTAATCCCTGACCAGGACGCAGGGTATCGACGCGCTGACCCCGGACAAACACCAGATCGCGCTTACTCTCGGGAATACCCGGACCGTCGTCGTCAATATAGAGATGCAGCGCCTTCTCGCTTTGAAAAGCGCTGACTTCGATAAATTCCAGGCAGTACTTGCAGGCGTTATCCAGCACGTTGCCCAGCACTTCCATAAAATCATTCTGATCGCCAACAAAGGTCAGCTCGGGTGAGATATCCAGCGTAATCGCCACGCCTTTACGCTGATAGACTTTATTCAGCGCCGAACAGAGGCTGTCGAGCAGACCGGAGACGGAATGCAGATCGCGCTGCAGCGGATTGTGATCGGCCTGCATACTTGCGCGATGCAAATAGTAACCAACCTGCTGCGAGATACGACTGATCTGCTCCAGCATCACTGGCTCAGCCTGTTCTACCGTCAGCTCTTTGCCGTTACGAAGTGATCGCAGCGTGCTTTGCAACACGGCCAGCGGCGTTTTCAGGCTGTGGGTCAGGTCTGAAAGGGTCGTGCGATAGCGGGTATAGCGCTGCCGCTCGTTGGTCAGCAACAGATTGAGATTGCGCACCAGACTGCGCAGCTCCTGCGGTGGATTATCCGCCAGGTTTTCGCGCTGACTGGTCTCCAGTTCGCGTACCTGCTGTGTCAGCGCGCCAATCGGCCGCAGACTCCAGTGCGCCGCCAGCCACAGCAACGGAATAATCAGTATCAGATTGGCAGCCAGCACATAGCTGAACCACGACCAGACCACATCAGAGTGTTGCAACTCCTGCGGGATAGAGTCGACGACCACAATGGTAAGCGCAGGGAGATTTGTGGTGGCATCGTAACGGTTAACGGCGACCGAGTGGGTAAAGGTATCGTTGCTGTCGGTGTCCCAGTCGTTGAGTTGTCGCTGAGCATTGATGTTATTACCCATCGCCACCATGCTGGTGCGGTTGCTGGTATCAATCTCGTAGAAGTCGGGCTTCAGCAGCCATTCACGGTGGATCTTTTTGCGGATCTCCGGCACATCGCGTTGCTGCCACAGCAGTTTGCCGTGCTCATCATAAATAAACACCAGTGTCGGGAAGTTAAGCGTCATCCTTTCCGGCTGAGCAATGGTGAGTTTATTGTCATGCCATTGCGCCAGAGTGAAGAACAGGTTGCTCTCACCGCGCATCACCCGGTAGGTATTTTTATCAAAACTCATCACATAGCCAATCACCGCGACCATGCCATAAGAAAGTGAGAGAAACAGAACGATCGCTGCGGAGGCCAGCAGAAAGCGGGCGCGCAGCGAAATAGGGCGATACCGTTTAAACCAGGACATGGTCAGAGATCAAAGCGGTAACCCTGACCACGTACGGTGGCGATTACATCAGTGGGGTGCAACGCCAGAATCTTTTTGCGCAGACGGCCCATCAATACGTCGATGGTGTGGCTTTCACGCAGTTCAGCGTCAGGATAGAGCTGCAGCATCAGCGAGTCTTTGCTTACCACTTTACCCGCGTTGAGGATCAGCGTTTCGACAATGGTGTATTCAAAAGCAGTGAGCTTCACCGGCTGTTCATTAACCGTTAGTTCACGGCGAGAGAGATCAACCTGAAAGGGGGCCATATCGATGATTTGTGACGCATGGCCACTGTTACGGCGCATCAGCGCCTGCAGGCGTGCCGCGACTTCTTCAATGTGAAACGGCTTGGTGACATAATCATCAGCACCCGCTTCCAGCGCTTCAACTTTGGCTTGCCAGCCTTCACGGGCGGTTAGCACCAGAATCGGCTGACGGACCGCAACACTGCGCCAGCGGCGAATCAAAGACATGCCATCTTCATCCGGCAGGCCGAGATCCACCAGCGCGATATCGGGCAGATGTTCGCGAAGAAAATAGTCGGCTTCTTTGGCGTCTTCGGCGGCATCGACCTGATGGCCCATGTCACGTAACTGGACGGCGAGATGATGGCGCAGCAGGGCATTGTCTTCAACAACCAGAACACGCATAGAAATTCCTTACACTCTGTTTGAGTCAACCTGCAGAAAGTATACGCGAAATCTATTAAACAAGATGTTAACGCAGACCGGACTGAGCCGGTCTGCGGCGGGCATTATTTCAGATCATCCACCATCTGGATAGCACGACCAATATAGTTTGCCGGGGTCATTTGCTTCAGACGCACTTTTTCCTCTTCCGGCAGCGCCAGGCTGTCAATAAAGGCCTGCATGCCGGCAGCATCCACGCGTTTCCCGCGCGTCAGCTCTTTCAGTTTCTCATAAGGTTTCTCAATGCCGTAACGACGCATCACCGTCTGGATAGGTTCCGCCAGCACTTCCCAGTTGTGATCCAGTTCATCCAGCAGACGATCGCGGTTCACTTCCAGTTTGGAGATGCCTTTCAGCGTCGCCTGATAGGCGATCAGTGCATAACCCACGCCCACGCCAAGGTTACGCAGCACGGTAGAGTCAGTCAGGTCACGCTGCCAGCGTGAGACCGGCAGCTTGCTGGCCAGATGTTGCATTACAGCGTTTGCCAGACCCAGATTGCCTTCGGAGTTTTCGAAATCAATCGGGTTCACCTTGTGTGGCATGGTCGACGAGCCAATCTCGCCCGCAATGGTCTTCTGTTTGAAATGGTTCAGTGCCACATAACCCCAGATATCGCGATCGAAATCGATCAGGATGGTGTTAAAGCGAGCGATGCAGTCGAACATCTCGGCGATATAGTCGTGCGGCTCAATCTGCGTGGTGTAGGGGTTCCAGGTGATCCCCAGCGAGGTGACAAAGGTTTCGCTCAGCTCATGCCAGTCCACTTCGGGATAGGCAGCAATGTGGGCATTGTAGTTACCTACCGCGCCATTGATTTTGCCCAGCACCTCAATCTGTTTCAGCTGGCGTAACTGACGCTCCAGACGGTAAGCGACGTTAGCCATCTCTTTACCCATAGTCGACGGCGTAGCGGGCTGACCGTGGGTGCGGGAGAGCAGCGGAATATCACGGTATTCGCTGGCAAGCGCCTTAACAGCGGTAATCAGCTGCTGCCAGTAAGGCAGGATCACGTCACGACGGGCCGTTTCAAGCATCAGGGCGTGCGATAGGTTATTGATATCTTCAGAGGTGCAGGCGAAGTGGATAAATTCAGAAACGGCGTGCAGGGCAGGGAGATCGGCGACTTTCTCTTTCAGGTAATACTCAACCGCTTTCACATCATGGTTGGTGGTGCGCTCAATGGTTTTGATGCGTGCTGCATCGTCTTCTGAAAAACTGGCGATAATCGCATCAAGGAAAGCGTTTGCGTCGGCATCAAATGCAGGAACTTCCTTGATCTCTGCGGTCGCGGCGAGTTTTTGTAACCAGCGAACTTCAACCTCAACGCGGAATTTCAGCAAACCAAATTCGCTGAAAATCGCACGCAGCGGGCTGACTTTATCGCCGTAACGACCATCGACAGGTGAGACGGCGGTCAGAGAGGATAATTCCATCAGTGCAACTCCTGAATCATTTAGCAGTGTTTTGCCGCACCGACTTAGTAAGTCAGTGGCAGCCGGGATAAGAGGGTTTTCGCTTCACGCAGCAAACGCTGACGCGAGAACATCAGTTGAAGTCGGCCACCACCAACTTGCTGCCACAATACCGCAGCACGGATACCGGCTAACAGGGTGGCGCGCACTTTACTCTGTACCTGGGTATTTTGCAGTACGGCGGGCGAGCCCGTGACCTGAATACGCGGGCCAAGCGGGCTTATCACATCTACATAGATGGCCGCCATCGCGCTGAGAATGGTGTCTGACTCCAGTTCATAATGCGCCAACTGGCGGTCCAGCTGACTGATGCGCTGTGCCAGCGTGGCCATGGCGGATTGACTGGCGCTGAGTTTGCGCTCCAGCACCATCATGCTGAGCGTGTAACGCGTCAGTTCCGCCCCTGCCCCCTGGCGACTGCTGCTGTTCAGCACCGCCATCAGAGTTTCAAGTCCGAGACGCAGGTTAGCTTCATTGTTGCCAAATACCGCCAGCGTGGAGCCAGGGTTGAGATCCAGTATGCTGCGCAGCGACACGGTCAGCGCCTCCGGCTGGCAGTGACCCTGTTGAGCCAGCTGTTGTACCAGATGGGCGGACTGACAGATGCCCGCCAGCGCCAGCGTGATTTCCTGATAATTTTTCGCCACGGTTACTCCTGTTTACGCGACATCAACTTACGTGTTATCAACGCAGGCTGAGCTCGCTTACTCCGCCACTAACGGCAGGCGCTGTTCGATAATACCGCCACCGAGGCAGACATCGCCAAGGTAAAATACCGCAGACTGCCCTGGCGTTACCGCGGCGACGGGCTCGTCGAAACGCACCTCAATCCGATCGTCACCGTGTGGAATAATCTCACAGGGAATATCGGTCTGACGATAGCGGGTTTTCACGGTGCAGCGCAGCGGGGCGGTGACAGGCGTGCGATCAACCCAGTGCAGCTGCTGCGCAATCAGACCAACGGACATCAGGCGTGGATGATCGCCGCCCTGGGCGACAATCAGGCGGTTACGCGCCACATCTTTGTCGACCACATACCAGGGATCATCTTTGCTCTCTTTCAGGCCGCCAATACCCAGACCTTTACGCTGTCCCAGGGTATGGTACATCAGCCCCTGATGTTCACCGACGATCTGGCCTTCAGTGGTTTCAATTTCCCCCGGTTGAGCCGGGAGATAGCGCGCCAGGAAATCGCGGAATTTACGCTCGCCGATAAAGCAGATGCCGGTCGAATCTTTTTTCTTCGCGGTGATAAGGTCCAGCTGTTCGGCAATACGACGCACTTCCGGTTTTTCCAGTTCGCCGACCGGGAACAGGCTTTGGGCAATCTGCTGGTGGCTCAGGGTATAGAGGAAGTAGCTCTGATCTTTGTTGCCATCCAGACCCCGTAGCAGCTGGCTCTGACCTGCAACGTCATGACGACGCACATAGTGACCGGTAGCGATGAAATCTGCGCCAAGATCCTCAGCCGCGAATTCCAGAAACGCTTTGAATTTAATCTCTTTGTTGCAGAGAATATCGGGGTTAGGTGTGCGGCCCGCTTTGTACTCTTCAAGGAAATGCTCAAAGACGTTATCCCAATATTCAGCGGCAAAGTTAACTTTGTGCAGCTTCATACCCAGCTTGTCGCACACTGCTTGCGCATCCGCCAGATCGTCCGCGGCGGTACAATATTCCTCGCCATCGTCCTCCTCCCAGTTCTTCATGAACAGGCCTTCAACCTGGTAACCCTGCTGTTGCAGTAACCAGGCGGAAACGGAAGAATCGACGCCGCCGGACATACCGACGATCACTTTTTTCTGGCTGTTGTCAGACATGACAGGCTCGCATTACGATAAAAAAACAGGCGGCGCATTCTATCATGCAGAAGGCGGGCGCGCACCCTCGTGAAACGGCCACTGGAACGGGCTGACCAGATGTAACGGGTAGCGCGTGCCCTGTTGCCATAAGCGTACGCTTTCCGCGACCAGCGGCGAACGCAGGTTAGAAGCCGTGAGAATCTGCGCGGGCGGCAGCCACCAGCAGCAATCGATGTCGCTGTCATGTGGCTGGGTTGGCGCTTTTTTCGCCAGATCCACACCAAACAAAAAACGCACAAAAGGCGTACTGTCGGGCGCGAGCCACTGGTTTATTGCGATGAAATAGTGCATCGGCGCTGCGATGCCGGTCTCTTCATAGAGTTCGCGCTCTGCGGCTTCCAGCAGCGTTTCATCCGCTTCAAGATGTCCGGCAGGCTGGTTCCAGGTGGCGCGACCGTTGATCGTCTCTTCCACCACCAGCAATTCACCTTCTGCCTGCACCAGACAGGCGACAGTAACATGAGGTTTAAACATCACTTCTCCGCAATTGTTAACCTGAGGTTATAAAAAACCGGTTATCAGAGGGGGCTATCGCTGAGTTCGCGCCACGCACCCGGAGCGAGATCGTCGAGCGAATAACTCCCCATGGCGTACCGAATTAATCGCAATGTGGGAAAGCCAATATGGGCGGTCATCCGGCGTACCTGACGATTACGGCCTTCATACAGCGTGACTTTCAGCCACTGTGTCGGGATATGTTTGCGTTCGCGGATCGGCGGCTGACGTGGCCAGAGCCACTTCGGTTCATCTACTTTTTCAACACCAGCAGGCAGCGTCAGCCCATCTTTCAGATTAACCCCCTCACGCAAAGGCTGCAGATCCTTCTCCTGTGGCTCACCTTCCACCTGCACATAATAGATCTTACCTGTGCGTTTGCCGGGCTGAGTCAACGCGGCTTGCAAGGCGCCATCGTTGGTTAGCACCATCAATCCTTCGCTGTCGCGATCAAGGCGACCTGCGGCATAGACCGCTGTAACGCTGACAAAATCTTTAAGGGTGCGTCGGCCCGCTTCATCGGTGAACTGTGGCAACACGTCGAACGGTTTGTTAAACAAAATCACACGGCGCGGCGCCGCAGGGCGGGCGGGGGTACGCCGCGCATCACGCGTCGGGCGGCTGAATCGTTTATCCTGGTGAATTCGTTGAGTTGTTTTTCGCATGGGCTTTGCAGTCAGAAACATTCGGCGCATTATAACGTGAAATTGCGGTGATTGGCGTGGCGGAAATATTCAAGTAGTATTGACTCGCATCTTACAAATCATTAACAAACGCCCAGGAGAGGTTAATGGAAAGCAAAGTAGTTGTTCCGGCGGAAGGTCAAAAAATCACCCTGAATCAGGGCAAGCTAACAGTGCCAAACAATCCGGTCATTCCTTACATCGAGGGTGACGGTATCGGTGTTGATGTTTCCCCGGTCATGCTAAAAGTGGTCGACGCGGCGGTGAAAAAGGCCTACAACGGCGAGCGCAAGATCTCCTGGATGGAGATTTACACCGGTGAGAAGTCAGTTGAGCTCTACGGTCAGGACGTCTGGCTGCCTCAGGAAACGCTCGACTTAATCAAAGAATATCGCGTTGCCATCAAAGGCCCACTGACCACCCCGGTCGGCGGCGGTATTCGTTCACTGAACGTGGCCCTGCGTCAGGAGCTTGACCTCTACGTCTGCCTGCGTCCGGTACGTTACTACAAAGGCACGCCAAGCCCGGTTAAACGCCCTGAAGAGACCGACATGGTGATCTTCCGTGAAAACTCCGAAGATATCTATGCAGGTATCGAGTGGAAAGCGGGCTCTGCCGAAGCGGATAAAGTGATCAAGTTCCTGCGCGAAGAGATGGGCGTGAAGAAAATTCGCTTCCCTGAGCAGTGCGGTATCGGCGTTAAGCCGTGTTCAGAAGCGGGCACCAAACGTCTGGTGCGCGCGGCAGTGGAATACACCATCACCAACGATCGTGATTCACTGACCCTGGTTCACAAAGGCAACATCATGAAGTTCACCGAAGGCTCTTTCAAAGACTGGGGATACCAGTTAGTGAAAGAAGAGTTCGGTGGCGAACTGATCGACGGCGGCCCGTGGATGAAGTTTAAAAACCCGAACACCGGCAAAGAGATCATTGTTAAAGATGTGATTGCTGATGCATTCCTGCAACAGATCCTGCTGCGTCCGGCAGAATATGACGTTATTGCCTGTATGAACCTGAATGGTGACTACATCTCTGACGCCCTGGCGGCGCAGGTTGGCGGTATTGGTATTGCACCAGGCGCAAACATTGGTGACGAGTGTGCGCTGTTCGAAGCGACCCACGGTACCGCACCGAAGTATGCCGGTCAGGATAAAGTGAACCCAGGTTCAGTCATTCTGTCTGCAGAAATGATGCTGCGTCACCTGGAATGGTTCGAAGCGGCTGACCTGATTGTTAAAGGTGTTGAAGGCGCTATCGCTAACAAGACCGTGACTTACGATTTCGAACGCCTGATGGATGGCGCTAAGCTGCTGAAATGTTCAGAGTTTGGCGACGCGATCATCGAAAATATGTAATCTGAATCACGCAACCTCCAGCCAGCACGAATGTAAAAATCGTGTTGGCTTTTTGTTTCACGCCTTCTTTCCCCAAAATCCCCCCAAAACTGTTTATAAAATCGCCTTCACACAGCGATCACGATCCCGTTTTTGCCGCGATCATCGTTATAGTGATCAAGTCTTATGGCCGAGTAACTTTTGAGTGTCTACACCCTGTTCACGATACAGACGTTCCGATAGTGAACGCTGTTCATGAAAGGTGGGTGCTGCACCTTCAGGCCGTGTCACAGCGCAGTGACTTCTCGCCTTTCCAGAGTAATGGAATGCTATTCGGTTGAGTTAAGTTAAGCTGCACTGATATCAGTGTTATTGATATTTTAATTACTACCGCAGTCAGGCTGCATGTAAATTTCGCTGCACGACTATTTTTGTCGGATTCAAGCCAGGCGACCGCATGATGATTGAATCATTCCTGCTCGGCGAGTCCAGCAAGCCCCTATACTTTGCCTCCAGGTTCCGGGAGAACAGAGGCTGCAAACAGAGAGCCTTCATCTGGTAAAATCATGGAAAACCAATCACGTCGTTGTTTTCAGTCGCGATCCCTACTCAACGACTTTTCTCAATCATATCGGCTACGACGATTGTGGTAATCACTCTCTGCCGCATTTCTTCACGGCTCACATGATTTTCGATAACAGAGCGTCTAACGTCGAAAACAGTATCGTTATCAGCAGTCTCAGCTATTCTTAAATTTATATTTACAGGGTTGACTCTATATATGACAAGAATAAATTTTTCTCATGGTGTCAGATATTACTTTTGGCATTCATAGACACCTGAGCTTAAAGTTTTTAAAGATGGCCGTTTTTTTGCTAATTGCAGTGTCAGAATCTGAATCAGCAAATCACATATCAGCTAACATAGGGCCAAATTACGTTTAAATGGACTGCTGTCATGAAATGTGTGTTTTAACCATCCGTCATTAACTTTCGTGCTGACCCTATGCCGCTTACGCTGCTGATTACTGACAGAGATTTCCAGTAGACGGTTGTGCTGATGATCGCCATTAACCTAATCATATCAAGTGCATTTGCGTCTGTTATGTTTATGCGATGGTGCAGCTACTCAACCGTAATAATCTGGCTGGCAGGTTGTTTTATTGATTGAACGTGGGTGTTATTAGAATAGTAGCGGTGTGGCTGGGTATATAGGCTGACAAGGCAGGGATCGGGAGTGGTTATATTCATTCCTTCTACTGACGGGATTGCTTACGTGGTTCTTGCCAAAAATTGAAAAACTGGCAGGACGCCTATTGAATAAACTATACAATTAAACGCATCTGACATTAACGATGAAACAGTCAGGGACGAACTGCTATTCTCATTGAACCCTAAGGTCCGTAATTCGCTCTGAGCGCAACGGGCCGATGCAGCGCTATCTTTAATTTAAGGGAAGCTATGCCATGACACGAAGGGGGAGGAAACGTCAAAATGGTGGGTTCTGATGTGAAGCAAGTCAGGTACTATTATCTTCTGGAATTTTTTTAAACAGTACAAACATGATTGATAACATCGGGAGAGTGTTAAAAGTATCAGTAAGTATAAGTTCACGGCATATCGCTGCGGAAAACCCACATTTATTCGCCACATAATATGGCATGCAAATATTAATATTAAAAGGTCTCTGGAGTCCACGGCGCCACGTTTTAGTCAGGCAAGTGATGACAGATGCTGATGTCACAATTAAATGGAGTAACATCCTCTGTTTTCTCGGCGTTTAATGATTAATACAACGAGTTTATTTTTAAATTAAAAATGTTTCTACGCATAAATTCTTCGCTTTCCATCTCAAGGTGGATGGATTCACAGTTTTTTTCAAAGATAGCGATCTTTTTTACCAGTTGCTCTACCGATTCACTCGCCACCAGATTGAGCATGTGAAATATTTCATGACGAACATTATCACCAAATGTCCTGGCTTCCTTATGTTCGTTAAGCCATTCTCTTAGTTCGCGTTTCATTTCATCTTCAGATTTTAAGTGCGTTCCGTAACTCATCTCGACAAATTTAATGTGTGCGAGAAAATGAGTGTAAAAATTTTTTATTTCGCTGATTTGTTTAATATTCATAACAGTTTCCCCGGCGCATTTAATGTAAAAACATCGGCCCACTTTTGCAGGCCGATATTTTTGGCTAAATTACAGCGGTGCATCTGGTGTATCGGCCTGGTCGTAGGCACCCCAGATAGTCTGATCAAAATTGACGATTGAACCCGTCATCAGTCCAGATTCTTCACTGGCAAGGAAAGCCACTGAGCGGGCGACTTCTTCCGGTGAAATTAATCGGCCAAAGGGTTGTTCTGCAGCTGCTTTTTCAAGCCAGTTTTCTTCAGCACCGTGATAGGTGCGCATAATACGATCTTCACCTTCAGATGCCATCCAGCCAATATTAAGGCCATTCACGCGAATGCGATTGCGCAACAGGGCATAGGCTGTATTGCGGGTTAGGGTCGCTAATGCGCCTTTTGAAGAGCAGTAAGCCGCAATAAATGGCTGGCCTGCTAATGCTGACATTGAACAGATATTGACGATGCTGCCCTCAATCTTTTCCCGGCGCATTACCTTGATGGTTTCCTGCATCAGGAAAAATGGTCCGCGTACGTTGGTTGCGAATATCTTGTCGAATAATTCAGGCTCGGTATCGAGAATCGATCCGCGATCGGTCATACCACCGGCATTGACCAGAATATTGACCTGGCCGAAAATCTCATCGGTGGTTGCAATGACCTGACGACAATCCTCAACCGAGGAGAGATCGGCCTGTACAAATTCAACACGCGCTGCGCCTTCCGAATTAAGTTTTGCAGCAACCTCCTTACCTTTTGATGCATTTCGGCCACAAATAACAACGCCGGCGACACCGTTCTGTACAAAATGATGCGCAATGGCCGCCCCAAGCCCTTGGGTACCCCCGGTTATTACTGCTATCTTTCCAGTTAATTGAGTCATTAAATATTTCCTTCGACAAGAGAGTATCCCGCTGCGCTAAGTGCCTTGCGCAGCGTAACATTACCGATACGTGCATATTCCAGCGGCGGTGCTTTTGCCGGATCCTGCTCAGCTTCGACCACAAACCAGCCTTGATAGCCAATTTCAGCTAACGTTTGAGTGATGCGGTTGAAATCGATCATGCCATCACCGGGCACGGTAAAAACACCTTTAAGCACGGCATCAAGAAAGCTGTCTTTGTTCCAGTCAAGCGATGACAGGATGTCTTCCCTGACATCTTTGGTATGAACATGAACGATGCGGCTGCCATGTTTTTTCAGAATGCTGTCCGGATCGACGCCTGCAAACACCAAATGACCCGAGTCAAACAGTAATCCAACACTTTTGTTCGTTGCTGCCATAAGACGATCAATGTCATTTTGATCTTCGATGACGGTACCCATGTGATGATGGAACGCCAGAGGAACGCCATATTCTGTGCAGAACTCAGCAAAGCGAGATAGTTTTTCACCATACTCGGTAATTTGTTCATCTGTCAGACGGCGACGTCGTGCCATAGGCACATCCTGTTGGTTCTGAATAGTACCTGCGGTTTCGCCATAAACGAGACATGCTGCACCGCAGTCGCGAAAGAGCTGCATTTGCGGCAACGCCTTTTCGATCTCATCCTCAACGGTGTTATCCAGCAGGGTGCCGGAATACCAGCCTGACACCAGTTCCAGCTGAAATTCACGCAGCATCGGTTTGAGCACCGTGCTGACTTTGGGGAACTTTCCTCCGGACTCCACGCCCTGAAAACCTGCAAGGTGGCTCTCAATCAGACAGGTTGAAAGCGGCGTCTCTCCGCCCAGTTGAGGAAGATCGTCGTTGGACCAGGCAATCGGGGCGATTCCCAGTTTGGCTTTAAGCATTTTTTCCACTCCTGTCAGATACCTACTCGCTGATTTTTACGCCCTGCGACATGATCCTCGCGTGCCTGATTAACGCTTTCACGTGCGCTAACTTCCGGTACGCCGACGTCCCACCATGCATCACCTGGCGTCCAGTCAAAGGCGTTAGTCGTAATGGAAATAACGGTGGTACGGTCATTCCCTTTAGCCCAGATGATTGCTTCCTGCAGTTCATCAAGTGAGTTCACCTTGCGTGCAAGTGCTCCCATTGATTGGGCATTGGCCACAAAATCAACATGGAACGGCTCCTGCACCCGGCAGTCTTTCAACAGATTATTAAATGACGCGCCACCTTTGGCATTTTGCAGCCGGTTAATCACCGCAAAACCGCCGTTGTCGCAGACAATCAGAATGAACTTATGGCCCGACAGCACGCTGGAGTAGATGTCGGAGTTCATCATCATGTAAGTGCCGTCACCGATCATGACAAATACATCACGATCTTGTTCAGTCATGGCGGCACCCCAGCCAGCCGACAGCTCGTAACCCATGCATGAGAAGCCAAATTCACAGTCAAAGGTGCCTGGATTCTTGACCTTCCAGCCTTTAACCAGCTCACCGGGTAAGCCGCCTGCTGCACTGATAATGTAATCTTCTGCTGCGGCCTGCGCGTTCACCACACCGATTACTTGTGCATAGGTTGGTTCGCCTTCTGTCGCACTCCATTCCTGACGTTCTGCAATCAGTTCATTCCAGCCAGCAAACGCTTTGCGACCGCGTTCAAGCCAGCTGCTGTCAGCTTTCCAGCTACCCAGCGCATTATTGAGTTCGGCTAAACCTTCGCGGGCATCACAAACCAGCGGAATGGCTCGGTGTTTGTGTGCATCAAAACGCGCAGCATTGAGTGCGATAAACTGGGCTTTATTATCAAATACCGTCCAGGATCCGGTAACGAAATCCATCAGGCGTGTACCCACCGCAATGATCACATCTGCGTTACCTGCCAGTTCATTGGCCGAAGTCGAGCCAAGGATCCCAACAGGCCCCATATGCAGAGGATGGTCATGCGTGAAGCTTCCTTTGCCGGCGATGGTTTCAACAACCGGGATACCGTGAGCTTCTGCGAACTGTTCCAGTACAGCTTCTGCCTGAGAATAACGCACGCCACCACCGGAAATAATCAAGGGCCGCCGGGCACGCAGCAGTATCTCTTTGGCACGGGCAAGAAGCTGGATATCGGGACGAGGGCGCGGCAGGCTGTGCAGCCGCGGTTCGAAAAATTCTTCAGGATAATCGTAAGCTATCTCCTGAACATCCTGACATACGCCAATGAAGGCAGGGCCACAGTCACCTGGGTCGAGCATCGTTGCCACTGCCTGCGGCAGCGAAGAGAGAATCTGTTCAGGCCAGGTTATACGATCCCAATAGCGCGTTACCGATTTGAAAGCATCGTTTACGGTCTGAGTTGGATCATTGAAGTGCTCAACCTGCTGCATGACCGGATCCGGTGAGCGGCGGGCAAATGTGTCGCCACAAATCATCAAAACCGGCAATCGGCTGGTGTGTGCAACGCCCGCCGCAGTCAGCAGGTTGGTAGTGCCTGGGCCAATGGAGGCCGTAACCACCATAATCTGACGGCGCACCATAGCTTTGGCGAAGCCCACGGCAGCAAATGCCATTGACTGCTCATTTTGCCCGCGCCAGGTCGGCAGAGTATCCTGTGCCGCTTCCAGCGCTTCCCCCAGGCAGGTCACGTTGCCGTGTCCAAAAATTCCATAGACCCCGGGGAACAGCGGGACGCGCTTCCCGTCAACTTCCGTAAACTGATTGCTCAGGTAGCGAACAATTGCCTGAGCTGTTGTGCAACGAATCGTAGCCATAATGTCACTCACTCTTAGGGGACGCTAAAAACAGCATCATGGTTTAAATCAACAACGTTATTTGCCTTGCTCTGACAATGGCAATAAAAGTTGCAAACTTTAGGTCTAATTATTCCTCCCTTATGAGAGGGAGAGAGCCGGCAGAATGAATGCTTAAGCGCGGGTACGCTTACGCGTTAAATCTGCATGCTCCCGCTCGGTAATGGTTTCAATCCGCGGTTGCGCTTTTTCCGGATGCAACGCTGCTGCCAGCGCCATTGCAATGCTCTGGGCCAGACAGACCGGCGCGGCGAGAGAGCGGGAAAAACTGTATTCTTCTTCCGGGACGGTAAATAGCACCCGCGCATTTTTTGCCAGAGGCGAGAGATTACTGTCCGTGATGGCCACAACAGGGAGTCCTCTGGCGAAGACGTCGTCTGATATGGCAATCACCTCCTTAGCGTAATGACGGAAAGCAATGGCCAGCAGGACATCATTCTCGCGCATATTTTTTGCCATCTGCGGCGCCAGACCACCGGCAGTATCAAGAAGCACTACCCGGCGGTTCAGCATGGTAAACAGGTAGCGCAGTAGCAACGCGATAGGTTCTGAACGGAGCTGGCCAATCAGGTAAATTGTATCTGCTTCTTTTAACAAACTGGCTGTGCGGTCCAGTTCATCTCCCGTCACGTTTTGTAAGAGTTCCTGGAGTGTTGCGATATCGCGAATGACCAGACTTTGCAAGAAACCGGCGCTGCCTTTCTGCTCATTTTTCTTAAGATCGGCTTCCAGGGCATTAATGCGCTCGTTGTAGCCAGGCGCTGCAGTAGCCAGGCGCGACTGAAACACACTCTGCATCTGCTTAAATCCGCTATATCCAAACACCTGTGCAAAGCGCACCAGCACCGAGGGATGCAGACCGCATTTCGCGGCAACGGCATTGATGGATTCCAGGGCCACGGTGTTAGGGTTCTGTGTGATGTATCTCGCCGCCTGCTTATGGCGCTCCGACAGTTTTGGATAATGTTCTGTTATGTCGTCAACTATTTGTTCATAAGTTTTATGCGGCAAAGGAGTTGATGCTGGCTTAATTTTGCTTATTTTCTTCATGTTCGGCACACCTCTGAAGCAACACCTGTGAAAGATCTTCCATTATCTAACGCAATAAAAATTGCAACAATAGCTTTAATGCAATTAGTTCTAACGCATTCGTCGCGCTCAGGGAAAATTTCTTCACGTTTTTTGTGATTTCTCTCTAAAAATTCATTTATTTATTTTTAACTTCTGAATAACAAATCTTTAATGCGTGTTATATCTTACTGAAAAATAAGATTTTAAATAGGGTTCGTTTTCTTTTAAGGTGAGATTGCCGGTGTATTGCAATTTTTATTGCTGCGATCCTAATATTGCAAACATCAGTGCTTTCCTGAGCATCTGTAAGCTTGAAAAGAAGATGGCCATGAGCAATTTCAACGTCGTTCAGGCCAAAATTTTTCTCTAAGGCCAGACTTAGATGCCAAAGGAGTAATAAACCATGTATGAGAATTTTGGACAGTTTATCAATGGCAAATGGAGCCGCGGCAACGGTAATGAACCTGTCAGCGTAATTGATCCCGGTAATGGTCAATCGCTCGGTTTTATCCCTGCTGCGTCTACTGAAGATACGCTGTCAGCATTAGCAGCGGCAGAGCAAGCGCTTGATAGTTGGAAAAATACCCAAGCCTGGGCTCGGGCCGATTTGCTGCAGGCTGTTGCACGCGAAATGGTTGCTGCAGCTGCAGTAGCCGCCGTGGTGATCTCAAAAGAGAGTGGCAAGCCACTGGCTCAGGCGAAACGTGAATGGGAGCTTTCCGTTGATCAGTTCGTATGGTACGCGGAAGAAGCACGCCGTATTTATGGGCGCATAGTGGAAAGCCGCGTGCCTGGTGGACGCTGCGAAGTCTCGCATGAACCAGTGGGTGTCGTTGCAGCGTTTACGGCATGGAATTTTCCCGTGGTGCTGGTGGCGCGCAAGCTGGCACCTGCATTAGCGGCGGGGTGCACCGTCGTGCTGCGACCTTCCAGCGAAGTGCCAGGCTCCGCAATGATGATCTTTGAATGCCTGCGTAAAGCGGGTATCCCGGCCGGTGTGGCAAATCTGGTGGTCGGGCCTACCCCGGCTACCTACGAACCGCTGATAGCTTCACCTGTTGTCAAAAAAGTCTCACTGACCGGCTCGACGCAGTTGGGGCAACAAATGATCCGTGACTCAGCAGCCACCATTAAACGCCTCAGCATGGAACTTGGCGGCAATGCGCCAGTCATTGTGTTTGAAGACGCCGATCTTGAAAAGGCGCTGGATCTCTCTGTTGCCACGAAATTTGCCAACTGCGGGCAGGTATGCGTAACCGCTGACCGCTTTTATGTGCACGAAAGCGTATATGAAAGCTTTGTCGAGGGCTTTGCGCGCCGTACCAGCCAATTGAAAGTGGGTTATGGTCAGGACGAAGGCACTGCAATGGGGCCTTTAATCAACACTCGCCGCCTGCAGGCCATCGAAGCGATTGTTACTGATGCCCGCGAAAAAGGCGCAAAAGTTATTACCGGCGGCCATCGAATTGACCTGAATGGCGGTTACTTCTATGCCCCCACTGTGCTGGCAGATGTTCCTGACGATGCGCTGGCGATTGCCGAAGAAAATTTTGGTCCTATTGCCGCTATTACCTCATTCAGCGACAGCGAAGATCTCTGGGCGCGCGTAAACAATTCGGACTTTGCCCTTTCAGCCTATGCCTTTACCCGCGATCCAGGACGTATCCGCGAGACCGTCGCGAAGCTTGAGTCTGGAATGGTTGGCATTAACAGCTATGCCCTGGCGGCAGCTGAAGTCCCGTTTGGCGGAATCAAGGCAAGTGGTATGGGGCGTGAGGGGGGGAGTGAAGGCATTCACGACTATATGAATGTCAAACTTGCCCAGATCGTAGTTTAAGGAGCAGGGATGAAACTTAATAACATCAAATCGCGCTGGAATGAGAATAAAACGGTTCTCAATGGCTGGTTAAGCATTGGCAACGCCTTCAGCGCTGAGATTATGGCCCGGCAAGGTTATGACTCTCTGACCATAGACCTGCAGCATGGTTTCGTCGGGTATGACGATGCTAAGTCTATGCTGCAGGCTATGCATGCAAGCGGTGTAGCGCCAATGGTACGTGTGCCCTGGCTTGAGCCGGGCATCATTATGAAAGCTCTTGATGCCGGTGCCTGGGGCATTATCTGCCCTATGGTCAACAACGCGGAACAGGCGCAGCAATTAGTCTCATGTGTTCGCTATCCACCCATCGGCAGCCGCAGTTTTGGTCCGACACGCGTATCGATTTCAGAAGGTGTGGACTACGGTCAACACGCTGACGACCAGGTAGTCTGTTTTGCCATGATCGAAACTGCTGAGGCTTTTAAAAATCTTGAAGAAATCGTGACAACACCCGGTCTTGACGGGGTTTATGTCGGCCCCGCAGATCTGACGCTGGGTCTTACCGGACGTCAATACCGCACCGGATTTGATCGTGATGAGCCTGAAATTGTTGACGCGATTAAACATATTGTTGACGTTGCACACCGGGCGGGGAAAAAAGCGGGCTTGCATAATGGATCCGCGGCTTATGCAGCCAAAGCCGCTGAGTGGGGGTTTGATCTGGTCACGGTTTCCAACGATGTGCAGCTCTTACGCACCTCCGCTTCAGCCAGTGTGCAGCAGTTCCGTGAACTCAATGAAGGCAATCCAGCTATAAAAAGCTCAGGACAGGCTGGGGGTTATTAAAATGCCAAATGTATTGGTGGCCGGAAAGATCCATGAAGCTGGTCTGGAGCTTTTGCGTAATGCGCCTGGACTTAACGTGACTTTAATCCCGGAAGTGAGTGTGGAAAGTTATGCACCTCATCTTCCCAAGGCTGATGCGCTTTTAATCCGTACTCAGCCAATGACGTCTAGAGAGATCGAAAGTGCTACGAATCTCAAAATTGTGTCGCGACATGGGGTGGGTTATGACTCCGTAGACGTTGAGGCACTGAATGAACGCAGTATTCCTTTAACCATCGTTGGTGACGTTAATTCATTATCAGTGGCCGAACATACCCTGGCCATGCTGCTGTCGCTGGCGAAACGTATTACTTATTTTGACAACAGTATTCGTGAAGGTGAATGGAATCGTCGTAACAGTTTCTCGGCTGTAGAAATTGCGAACCGAAAATTATTTGTGCTTGGTTTCGGGCGTATCGGGCGTGAAGTGTCACGACTCGCGCAGACCTTCCGTATGGAAGTATTAGCATACGATCCCTATCTACCCGATGAAATTTTTAACGAGCTCAAGGTTCAGCGTATTTCCAATATACATACCGGCCTCAAGATCGCAGATGCAGTCACGGTGCACCTGCCACTTATTGGTGACAAGCCATTAATAGGTCGCGAAGAGCTGGCGTTGATGAAACCCGCTGCATTACTGATTAATACAGCACGTGGTGGAATTATTGATGAAGATGCTCTGGCTGAGGCTTTAGCCAGTAACCATCTCGGAGGAGCGGGCCTCGACGTGCTTAGATCGGAACCGCCCAGTCTCAGTGATGCGCTCCTGCAACAGCGCGAGAAACTTATTCTCAGCCCACACTCTGCCGGATTAACGGCAGAAGCCGCGATGCGTATGTCGGTTTCGGCTGCCCAAAATATTGTTGATTATTTTAACGGTAAGTTGGACGACAAGCTGGTTGTGAATAAACAGGTTCTGGCACGACAAAACTTGATGAGTCAATTGCCGTAATAACAATAAAACCCTATTACATGGAGAGAGTCATGATCAGAGTCGCCATTCTTGGTGCCGGTCGTATCGGCCACGTACATGCTGCAAACGTGGCACGCCATAAAGACGCAACATTAATCGCCATTGCTGATCCTTTTATCAGCAACGCACAGGCTCTCGCTGCTGTGTGGGGCGGTACAGCTATCGCCGATCCGCTGGAGGCAATTAACAACCCGGATATTGATGCGGTGGTTATTGGCACTCCGACGAATACTCATGTCGAACTGATGCTGGCGGCTGCGAAGGCAGGAAAGGCCGTACTCTGTGAAAAACCGGTTGATCTGGACATTCGTAAAGCGGTTGAGGCAGAACAAGCACTGGGCGAGCAACGTAAAAAAGTCATGCTCGGTTTCAATCGTCGTTTCGACCCGGGCTTTAGTGAGATTAAACAGCGTATCCAGAAAGGAGACATCGGCGATCTTCACCAGGTGATCATTACCAGCCGAGACCCGGGCCTGGCGCAGATGGGTTATCTGGAAACTTCTGGCGGTATTTTCCGCGACATGGTGATTCATGACTTTGATCTCGCTCGCTGGATCCTTGGCGAAGAGCCAACGGAAATCTTTGCCGTAGGAAGTCGCCTGTTTGAACCTGCATTGGAAAAGCTCGGTGATTACGACACGGTTATGATTCAGATGCGTACGGCATCCGGTAAGCAGTGCCAGATCAACTGTAGCCGGCAGGCGGTGTATGGCTATGACCAGCGTATGGAGGTATTCGGTTCGGCGGGTATGCTGATCAATGACAATCTGCGTGAAACGACGGTACGCCGCTACAGCGCTGAAGAGACCGAGACGCGCGGGCCTCTACTTAATTTTTTCATGCAGCGTTACTCCGATGCCTATCGTCTGGAAATGGATGCGTTTATCACAGGTATTAAGGATGGATCCGTTTTGCCAACCACTGTGTTTGATGGATGTCAGGCGTTGCGTCTGGCTGATGCGGCGCAGCTGTCCGCAGACACCCATGCAGTAGTGAAACTTAATTAAGGAGAAAATGATGCGTAAGCTTGGGGTCGGATTAATTGGTACAGGCTTCATGGGAAAGGCGCATGCCATGGCGTGGCGTTCAGCGGCCTCCTTTTCTGGAGAGGTTCAGCCTGTGCTAATCAGCGTGGCTGATATTGACGGGGTTGCTGCAGAGAATGCCGCTGCAAAGTACGGTTTTCAGCGCTGGACGAGTAAATGGCAGGATTTGATTGATGACCCTGAAATCGATGTCATTTCGATCACCTCGCCCAATCGTTTCCATGCTGAGCAGTCCCTTGCCGCCCTAGCCGCTGGCAAGCACGTACATTGTGAGAAACCGCTTGCACCCAACAGTGACATCGCTGAGCAGATGTACCGCGCTGCGGAAAAAGCAGGTGTTGTAACGCAGGTCGGGTTTAACTACATCAAAAATCCTTTGTTGAAGCACGCTCAAACGCTTATTGCTGAAGGTGAGATTGGGGAGATAACGGGTTTTCGCGGGATCCACGCGGAAGACTTTATGGTCAGCCCCCAGGTTCCCTGGTCATGGCGTCTTGATCCGACAGGTGGCGCCGGTGCAGTGGCGGATTTAGGCAGTCACATTCTGGGCATCGCAAGATTTCTACTGGGGCCTGTTACTGAGCTGTTCGCCGATCTGGATACGGTCGTAAAACAGCGCCCTGAGCGTGCGGGTTCTTCTGTAATGAAGTCCGTTGAGGTCGATGATATTGCCCGTTTGACAGTGAGATTTGCGCGAGGATGTGCAGGTTATATTGAAGCAAACTGGGTGGCTTCTGGTCATAAGATGCAGCTCGGCTTTGAAGTAACGGGGACGCAAGGCTCGCTCATTTTTAATCAGGAACGATTTAACGAACTTCAGCTTTTCCGTTTTGATAAAAATGAAGCAAGTAACGGATTCCGGACCATTGTCGCCGGCCCGGATCATGCCCC
This sequence comes from Pantoea sp. AS142, assembly GCF_037152305.1. Lineage (NCBI taxonomy): Bacteria > Pseudomonadati > Pseudomonadota > Gammaproteobacteria > Enterobacterales > Erwiniaceae > Pantoea > Pantoea sp. AS142. The sequence goes on from NZ_JBBCMO010000001.1 coordinate 774,783, forward strand.
ATACGGTCTTTTCTGTCCTGCACCTGGACATCAGATTGGCTTCAATGATTTAAAGACCATCGAGATACTGGAATTTATCGAGTCTATCCAGAGCGGGAAAGCTGCTGGCCCAGATTTTAAAGAGGCTTATGAGATCCAGAGGCTGGTCGATGCATCGCTGATGTCGTCGCGGGAGCGAACCTGGGTTTCTCTCTAATCACTTCAGGGTGAGATGGCTGGAACCTTGTGACGCGCAAAGTTTTCTCTTTTCTAAACTCAGTTGAAGGAATTGAACATGCCAGACAGTAATTCTACTGCGACTAAAGTAGAACGCTTTTCGTTCAGCTGGGCAGAGTTAAAAAGAAAACTGCCAAAAGATACTGGCATATTTTTGGTAATGATTTTTATCGCGCTGGTGTTTGAGTGTGCAGGATGGTATCTGCGGGAACAATCTTTTTTACTGAATACGAACAGACTGGTGTTGATTGTATTGCAGGTGGCTATTATCGGTATTATTGCGGTAGGAGTGACGCAGGTTATTATTACTTCCGGCATCGACTTATCATCGGGTTCATTAATTGCATTGTCGGCAGTGGTGGCCGCAAGTCTTGCGCAAACCGCTGACAGTATGTCGCCGGTTTATCCGTCATTAGTTGATTTGCCCGCAGTAATACCTGTCGTGGCTGGAATAGGCGTGGGTATTCTTTGTGGATTTATTAATGGCGTTTTGATCACAAGAACTGGAATTCCACCTTTTATTGCCACGCTGGGTATGATGGTGTCAGCACGAGGGTTGGCTCAATATTATACACAGGGCAATCCAGTCAGTTTTCTTTCTGATAATTTTACCGCAATCGGTCAGGGTGCGATGCCTGTCATCATATTTATCGTCGTCGTGGTGGTGTTTCATATCGCGTTACGTTTTACCCGATATGGAAAATATGTCTACGCGATTGGCGGTAACGTGGTATCGGCGCAGGTTTCAGGAATCAATGTCAAAAAATACTTAATTATTGTTTATACGATTGCCGGTGGGTTAGCGGGGTTAGCCGGTGTTGTTCTGGCCGCGCGCGTCAGTAGTGGTCAGTCAAGCATGGGTGTATCTTATGAACTGGATGCCATTGCAGCGGCGGTTATTGGTGGCAGCAGCTTAATGGGCGGCGTCGGTCGCATAACAGGTACATTAATTGGTGCATGTATTCTGGGACTGATAAAGAGTGGATTTACCTTCGTCGGCATTGATGCCTATATCCAGGACATTATCAAGGGAATAATTATTGTTAGTGCCGTTTCTGTTGATATGTATCGGAACAGAAAGAAACGCTGATAAGTAGCAGTAGAAGTCAACCCTACGTAATAGCAGTAAATAATAAAACTACTGTCTCAGCAATATGCTGACGGCTATCGACTATTGTGGAAGGCTAATATGAAAAAAATCATCTTACTCTGTCTTGCTCTACTCTCTATCAGTCCATCTGTCTTTGCTTTACAGGTGGGTGTCAGCATTGCGCAAATGGATGATGTATTTCTCTCGCGATTGAGGGGGTATATTATCGAGCATGCCAAACAGTATCCGGATATGAAGATTCAGTTTGAAGATGGGCAGGGCGCCGTTGATAAACAGCTGAGCCAGGTTCAGAGTTTTATTAGTGCAAAAGTAGACGTCATTATTGTTAACCCGGTGGATACTCAGGGAACAAAAAATATGTCTGATGCGGCACGCAAAGCCAATATTCCGATTATTTATCTTAATCGTATGCCAGCAGATTCAAAAATGGGTAATGGCGTGAGTTATATCGGCAGCGACGAAGTCGAAGCGGGACGCCTGCAAATGGGCTACCTCGCAGAGAGAGTGAAAGACCGCAAAAGCGTTAATGTAGCAATTATGAAAGGCCTGCTGAGTAATGATGCTACCCGTTTCAGAACGCAGGGTGCCAAAGAGGTTATTGCCAAACATCCCAACATGCACGTGGTTCTGGAAGACACGGCAAAATGGATGCGCGAAGACGGCATGAATCTGATGAACAACTGGATTTTAACCGGGCAAAAAATTGACATCCTTTCTGCAAATGCCGACGAAATGGCGATCGGCGCGGCGATGGCCATCAAAAGTAACGGCATCAATATCGGTAAAGATATTCTGGTTGGCGGCACCGATGGTGGACCAAATGGCCTTCAGGCGATCAAGACCGGCATGATGACTGTGACGGTTTTCCAGGATGCTAAATCGCAGGCATTCGGCGCAGTGGACATGGCAGATAAGGCTGCAAAAGGCGAAAAGCTGCAGGATATTACCTTCATTCCTTTCCAGCTGGTGACACCGCAGAACTATCAGAAATTTTTGACCAATTAATCACGATTACTATCTGTGTCTTTCGCACCTGTGAAGCTGCAGGTGCATTTTTTTCAATCGGGAGTAGTTATGAAGACGATTAAAGGTCCTGGCGTTTTTCTGGCGCAGTTTGCCGGAGACAGTGCGCCTTTTAACACGCTGGCAGGTATGGCGGCCTGGGCGGCTGAAAAAGGATTTAAGGGTGTGGAGATCCCAAGCTGGGACACGCGGTTAATCGATCTGCGTAAAGCGGCAGAGAGCCAGACGTATGTTGATGAAATTTTGGGAGTACTGGGCGAACATGATCTGACATTAACCGATCTTGCCAGCCATCTTCAGGGACAGTTGGTGGCACTGCACCCGGCGTTTGATCTGCCTGCTGACAGCTTTGCACCTGCAGAGGTGCGCAATAACCCGCAAGGGCGTCAGGAATGGGCAACTGAACAACTTTACCTGGCTGCAAAAGCCTCCCGTCGGTTTGGCCTCACCAAACACGTCACTTTTTCAGGCACACTGCTGTGGCCCTATCTCTACCCTTATCCTCAGTGGCCAGAAGGGCTTATTGAGGAGGGATTCAGTGAGCTTGCCCGCCGATGGACGCCTATTCTGAATGCCTGCGAAGAGCAGGGCGTAGATCTCTGTTATGAAATTCATCCTACCGAAGATTTACATGATGGGTTGACGTTCGAGCGCTTCCTTGAAAAAACAGGGAATCATGCACGCTGCAACATCATGTATGACCCAAGTCATCTGGTGCTGCAGGGCATCGATTATCTCACATACATTGACCACTATCATGAGCGCATCAAGGCTTTTCACGTCAAGGATGCAGAATTCCGTCCGGACGGAAAAACCGGCGCGTATGGTGGTTATCAGCCCTGGGCCAGTCGCGCCGGGCGCTTTCGTTCTCCAGGCGACGGACAGACTGATTTTGGTGCCATTTTTTCCAAACTTACTGGCTATGACTTTGACGGCTGGGCGGTGCTCGAATGGGAGTGCTGCTTCAAAAATTCCGAAGATGGCGCACGCGAAGGCGCACAGTTTATCGATGAGCATATTATCCGCGTCACGGATAAATCATTCGATGATTTCTGTAAGTCGTATGCCGACCAGTCACTGAATAAAAAAATTCTGGGTATTTAAGGAGAGGAACATGAGTAAATCATCCCTGCAGGGGCGTCGCATTCGTCTGGGCATGATCGGCGGTGGCGAGGGCGCCTATATCGGTGGGATCCACCGCTTCGCCTCGCGCCTTGATAATGAATATGAACTGGTGGCCGGTGCGTTTGATGTCAACGCCGAACGCGGACATGCTTTTGCAGCACAAAACTACATTGCGGCTGATCGTTCATATGACGACTACACGGCAATGCTTTCAGCAGAACGCCTGCGGGAAGATGGTGTTGATGTGGTGGCAATTTGTACGCCGAACTTTACTCATTTCCCTATCGCGCGGGCCTTTCTTGAAGCCGGTATCGATGTTATCTGCGAAAAACCGCTGACAACTACACTGGATGACGCCGAGGCGCTGGCGGAAGTGGTTCGTAGCACCGGCGGCTTCCTGGGTGTGACTTACACCTATTCAGGCTATCCGATGATCATGGAAGCACGTAACCGTGTTGCCGAAGGATTGATCGGTAAGGTACGAACCGTACAGGTGGAATATCCGCTTGAGTGGATGGCGACCGGCGTAGAAATCAAGAATCAGCAGGCGGCGTGGCGTGTCGATCCCAGGAAAAACGGCCGTGGCGGCTCGATTGGCGACATAGGTACTCATGCCTACCATCTGGCAGGCTACGTCACCGGCCTTAAGGCTGAAAGCGTTCTGGCCGATCTGGCAACTTTCGTTGAAGGTCGTGCGCTGGACGATAATGCTCACGTGATAATTCGTTATGAAGGTGGGGCTCGCGGCATGCTGTGGTCATCGCAGGTGGCGATCGGCTGCTCAAATTCACTGCGTCTGCGCGTGTATGGTGAGACAGGGAGTCTTTCCTGGTTCCAGGAACAGCCGAATGAGCTGGTATATACCCCGCTGGACGGATACACCCAGATTATCAAACGTGGCCGTGATGATTTGTACGATTTGACTAAAGCACGCACCCGGACACCGCCAGGACATCCTGAAGGCTACATCGAAGCCTTCACGAATCTGTACAGCGGCTTTGCTTCGGCTCTCCGTTCGCGCGACCAGCAGCACGAAATTAACGGCACAGGGGCCGCTGTTCCGCAAATTTATGACGGTCTTAAAGGCGTGGCTTTTGTGGATGCGGTTGTCGACAGCCATGAGCAAGGCAACATCTGGATGAAGCCGAAATACAGTTAAGGCGTGAGGTAAGAGGACTCAGCAGTGCAGAGGATACCGGTCAGGCATAGTAAAGAGCAGTCGATACAGCGTATTGAAAGCCAATTCAGCTTCAGACAGGGTGCAGAACAGCATGGGATTACTTCCCGGCAACTCCGGCTAAGCCTGATGGAACGCTATGTTAATCAATGGCTGTGTAAAAATGCGCTGCTGGATAGTGTTGTTTGCGATGCAGATAACAATTTCCGGCGAAACCTGCCGAAACCCATTTCTCTATGGGGTCGGGTTGATAGGTTAACCCGCAACAGGAGGGTGAGCATTTGCCGTTCCCTTTGCCTCCTGACGAGGTTTCCTACGCGCACTGTTGGGTCATTTCCAATGAGCCCTCTGGATTTAAGGTTGTTAACAAAAATCAATTTCATCGTTCTGTCAAAGCCTGATGAGGCATGACCAGGTTCGCTTGTGTGGCAGATATATATTCAGGCATACGACCTGACATATTTCATCTTCCCGCACAGCGTTAACATTAATCAGGAAGTTAAGAAAGAACGGTCTGGGAACGTGAGGAAAGCTGTTAACGCTTCCTCTCATATTTGAATCAACCAGGAGAAAGAGCGTTTAAATTTATCTGTATGGATAAAGGCTCTGAATAATAAATGGAGTTGTCTGCTTATGGCACTGTTTTGATTGATATCAATGGCCATAATAAATTCTGAATGAAATGGAAAATTTAATATGAAGAAGTATCTGCAAGATTCTGCTTACGAAAATTCTCCAGCCAGATTAACGGTTACGCAACGTCTTTATTTCGTCGTGCTGGTGGCCACCATGGGGTCGCTTGCGTTTGGATATGATACGGGAATTATCTCGGGGGCATTACCCTATATGGGCTTGCCCGCTGATCAGGGGGGGCTGGGCTTAAATCCGTATACTGAAGGACTTGTCGCATCCTCTTTAATTTTCGGTGCAGCAGTGGGCGCTTTTCTGACAGGATATATAACCGATCATTATGGGAGACGGGTAACGCTTCGTTTTCTTGCCCTTATTTTTGTATTTGGTTCTATAGGCACCGCGGTTTCGCCTAATACAGAAATGATGGTCATCATGCGCTTCATTTTAGGTATCGCAGTGGGGGGCGGTTCATCCACCGTACCGATATTCATTGCTGAAATTGCCGGACCTAAGCGTCGGGCTCCGCTTGTAAGCCGAAATGAATTAATGATCGTGTCAGGGCAGCTGCTGGCATATGTTGTCAGTACCGTAATGAGCGTTGTGCTTAATGACCCCCATATCTGGCGATATATGCTGGCACTGGCCCTGATACCGGGTGCTCTGCTGTTTTTAGGCACTTTCTTTGTGCCAGCCTCACCTCACTGGCTGGTTGCTGAGGGACGTCATAAAGAAGCCAAAAAAATTCTTGAAAAACTTCGTGAAACGTCGCTTGAAGTGAAGGTTGAGATTGATGAAATGCTCAATCATGCGCGCGAGACCCGAGAGGGACCGCCTGCGCGCGACTTACTCAAGCAAAAGTGGGTTATCAGGCTGATGGTGATAGGCTCAGCAATGGGCATTGTTCTACAGTTCACGGGCGTGAACGCCTTTATGTACTACACACCGATTATCCTGAAAACCACCGGTATGGGAACCAGTGCTGCTATTGCCGCAACCATTGGTAATGGTGTGGTATCTGTATTAGCTGCCATTGCCGGTATTCGTATCATTGGTCGGTATGGACGGCGTAAAATGCTGATGAGTGGGCTGCTGGTTGTTATCACGATGCAGGTAGCCCTTGGCTCAGTTCTGATGTTTATTCCAGTCGGGTTAACGCAAAGTATTCTGGCGCTCGGCTGCATTTTAATATTCTTGTTCTTTATGCAAATGTGCATTGCGCCAGTATATTGGCTGCTTATGTCAGAGTTATTCCCAATGAAAGTTCGTGGTGTGCTTACTGGTGCGGCTGTTTCTTTTCAGTGGATTTGTAATGCTATCGTGGCTTTTGCTTTTCCACCTTTACTCGCTGCGGCAGGAAACCAAACTTTCTTTATTTTTGCTTTTATAAACGTGGTTTCGCTCATTATGGTCTTTACCATGTTACCTGAAACCCGGGGTAAATCTCTTGAGACTATAGAAAGAGAAATGCGTGAGCGATTTGGAGAGCAGGAACAGGTAGAGGCAGAAAATACACTCTAGTTGAGTGGCCCCTTTATCCTGGATAATTTAGGGGCCGCATTTTTGCCTGGAATTTCAAATACGCGGTCGCAGTGCCTTGCAGCGGCAAGTCGAGCGGGTGAAACCTGTGAACCCCTGCAACCATGACGTTGCAACAGACCGGTCACATCACACATCACCACCACAGCTTTTTGTTTCTGTTCTGCCGTCACTACGTTCTCTAAGCGCCAGCTGAAGCGCTTACTTATTCAGAATGGCGTCGGCAGGCAGTTTCCTGAGTCTGGTGTTCTCTTCCTCTGGCGACTTGATGCGCTGAACCCTGGGCTGTTCCATGTCGCGGTGCTTCTAACAATGGCTGTAGAATGTTGCGTTGGAAACGGCGTGCTTTCGGCAGCGCTCCTGGGCGGAAACACCAGCTTTAGCCTCGCGCAGGAGGCTGATGATCTGTTCGCCGAAAATCGCTTCTTCATGGGATGTCCTCACCATGTTAAGGAAGACATACTCCTATTGCGGTGTATTCATCAACGGGGAGCAGATCCGGCAATTCTCTATCCCGCTGTTAATAATAAATGCCAACGTCCGCTGTTCACTTATAACAGACATTTATAACGGACATTGTTTCCGTGACATGACGCTATGTGGCAGAAACGAACTTCGTCATCATGCATTATTAACACAGATGAACACTTTACTGGATAGCAGAGGCATTGCCTGTATCACTCAGGTGGCAATGCTTGCAGAATGCGCTGTGCATCGTTCACAGTGAGTGCATAGTCGTAAAATGTCCGGTAAAACGCCCTCGTGGCTTTAGTCATGTCCAGTTTCGAAAACAGCGCCGGGTGCAGTTGTTTTGCAGCCCACTGGATCTGCAATGCCACTTCAGTGCCGTAGCGATCCCATGGAAATACACCTGATGGATTCTGCCAGACTTGTCGCTGCTTCACGGCTTTCACGCTGGCGAACAAGGTTCTGTAATCAGATTCAGCCAGCGTTCCTGCTCCGGCGCCGATGATAATGACATCCGGATCCCAGCGGATCACCTCTTCCGGCGAAACAGGCCGCATGTTGCCATTAACGGATGCCGCCACATTCCGGCCGCCCGCGAGCCGGATCCAGGTGTCAATCAGGGTACTGCGGCCATCCACTTTCAGCGGATGCAACGACTGAATATGCAGCACCCTGGGACGCTGTGAATCCGTCAGCCCGGCCGTTTTAGCCGCAATACTTGCGATTTGAGTATCCAGATAGTGGTTGTAAGCCTGCGCACGGGCAGACGCGGCGGGTGTGCCGACCACCTGTGCCGTGGTAATGAGTGAGCGCTTCATTGAGTCAAAGTCATCAAAGTTCATTGCCAGCACGGGAATACCGGCCAGACGATAGGACTGTGCGTCAGGATCGTTAGCGGGAACGAAAATTGCGTCAACCTTCCGCGCCACCAGCGCTTCAGCGTTAAAGGTTTTACCCTGCGCCTGCAGCGCCTGGCTTAACGAGGGCTGCACTTTAAACATCCATGGCCGGTCTACGGGATGGTTTACCGTTGCCACAATCCGATCCCCGGCACCCAGCGTCATGAGCAGAGAGTGATGGGCAAACCAGGCATCAGCAATGTGCTGCGCAGGTTTGCTTATCTCGATACGGTTCCCACTGTCGTCAGTCACGGTCTGAGCCGACGCCAGGGCACTCGCAAACAGAAGCGGCACCGCCCATTGCAGACTTTTCATTTTTAATTACCCCATCAGAAAGTGAGTTGCATGGAAACCTGCACCCTGCGCGGTTCACCCAGTGAAGCGCTGGCGTATCCGGCACCGCTGTAACCATTCAGACCCCCCGGCACAATATTGGTCCAGTAATGACGATTCGTCAGGTTAGTCACGTCAAGACGAAATGTAGTGGCGGTATTAAACAGCTGAGTTTTATACGCCGCCCCGGCATCCAGCGTGGTGTAACTGCTTACCCAGCCTTCATTTTGGTTATCAGTCGCGCGTTGCCCCGTATAGTGAATGCCACCGTGAATATCCGTGCCGCTGAGCACCGGTAAGTCATATGCCGCGAACAGACTGGCCGAGTAGCGTGGCAGACCAACGATCTGTTTATCATTAGTCTGATGACTGGCCGTTCTTAGCAAACGGGGGTCAAGCCAGGTCATGCCTCCAAAAACATGCAGGCGCTCGGTAATGTCCCCGTCCGCTAACAGCTCCAGACCGCGATTCCGCTGTTCACCATCCACTCCATAATCTCCGCTGGCGTTGGTATAGGCGAAGGGACGTTTGATCTGAAACAGCGCAGCAGTCAGCAAGAGCTTATCAATGGCCAGTTTGCTGCCCGCCTCAATCTGGTGACTTCGATACGGCGCCAGTGTCGTGCCGGCGTTGTTCGCCGTGGCGGGTGCGGTATCACCCTGTTGCAGACTGTCGGCATAGGTAACGTACAGCGTCAGCGGATTGACCGGTTTATACATCACGCTGGCAGAACCGCTAACGCCACTGTCTGACGATTGACTGCTACGACGGCCTGTTTTGGCATAGCTGGATGAGCTGAGCAGGCTTTCACTGCCCGCTAACAATACGCTCCATTGTGGAGAAAATTGAAGGGTATCGCTAAGCAGAAAAGCATGCTGAGTGGCCGTGGCAGAATGGTAGCGGTTGGTGAAATCAGGATAGTCAGGCTCATTGAACGTTTGGGGGTTATCCAGTGAAGCACTCCCCAGCGTTGAAGTGCTACCACCGCGTGGGTTGTAGTTTTTCCAGACAAAGCCCCGCACGCCGGTGGCTATCTGATGGTAGATCCGGCCGGTATCAACCTCACCATTTAAATTGGCCATATAGCTGTTGATAGTAAAGCGGCTGGCGGTAGCTGATGAAGTCGTTGTCGTGTAACTGCCACGATTATTCGTAAACGTATTGGTGACAGCAGTGGACTCACGATCGGCTATCTGGCGCAGTACGCCAACTTCACCGAGCCAGTTGCCATCAAAATCATGCTTCAAATGGACACCGGCTGTCAGTGTGTGGTTATCATCTCCCGCGTAAGATTGACCCAGATGTGCCGTTTTCGGGTCTGGCGACGCGGGGAATGTTAAGCCATTACCCAGAGCAAATTTTCCCGGCAAACCTTTATCATAAAAACGGTAATAGCTGAAATTAGTTTCCAGTAGAGTCTGATCGCTCAGATTGGCATCCAGTGCAAGGCTGAAAAGCTGACGACGCTTCTTGCTGCCGCTGACATAGCCATTGCCCTCATCATCCAGCATATTCAGTCGGTAACGCAGCCGATCGCTGGCATCCATCGGACCACTGAAATCACCTGCAACCTGATGAGTGGAGCCTGTGCCAGCCCCGGTTGTGAAGCTTCGTTGAGGCGTGTCACTGGCGCGCTTACTGACAAAATTGAATAAGCCCGCAGGATTGGCTGGACCATACAAAGCGCCGGCAAGGCCGTTAAGCACTTCAATGTGGTCAAACTGTTCGGCGGCATAGTCCGTCGTCGATACCACATTTAACCCATCGATCATGCTGTTTTGCACGACGCTACCCTGCATACCACGTGTCTGAGGTCGAGCCCCGTCGCCCTGAACTGAAGGCAGGTAGCGGTAAAGATCACTCACGCTTTTCAGCTGCTGGCGTTTCATCAGTTGGGAAGAAACCGTCTGAACTGACCATGGGGTGTCACGTACTTCCTGAGCCCCCAGATTGCCTAACGTAGCGGTCTTATCGGTTTCAGAAGGTACCTGGTCTGGCGAGGCGGTAACAGTGATTGCAGGTTGTTCGTTCGCGGCGCATACCGGAATAGCAGACAATAACATTGCGCTGGTGAACATGTTATTCACCAGGGTCAGGCGTTTAATAAACATCAATTTTCCAGAAAACTGTCGAAGGGTCAGGCACAACGATTTATCGCTATACCCCGTAGTATATAACGAATTCGTTGAGTTAATCGACTTCAGGCCATGAGGGAATTAGCAAAAATTAATCCGTTTCTCTGATGAATGAGTCGGATAAGTATGGATTTGTCCAGACGTCTTAACCCTCCCTGTCCGAACTCCCTGCGATCAGCTGCAAAGATGCATGTCGACTCAGGGGCGGTTTTTTTATTGCCGCTTTCCGAGCGCCATAGACATTGTAAAACCAGGTTCAGGACAAAGAACGCGCTCGGGAAGGCGATGACGGGTATGTCGGCTCCCGCTTTCCGGCGCGCGACCCTGGTTTTACCTTCAAAAATCCGGATTAAAATCCCTATGCCCAGCTCCGCGTTGATAAATACACCGCGATGTCAGGCATGTCTTTATCAGTAACCTGAGCATCTGTTGCTTAATGGGACATTGGCAGCATTCGTCCAGTGCTTTACAGTAAAGGCAGTCATAACCATTTCTCATTTCTGCGACAAACATAAAAAGGCCCGGCGACCGGGCAAGGATTCTACCGCTCCTGTCTGAGCAGGATACGGGGTGGGTTCGAACAATGCAGTAACTCTCCGGGCTTGTGAAGCTACACATCTGTAACTAAAAAAGCGCACGGGTACGCTATCAATCAGTGAATACCCGTGCGAATGAGGTAAGACAAACTGGCCTGTGCTCCAACAATAAGTCATCCCGCAAGCCGGAAAAAGGCCCTCATTCCAGAAAAGAAGCGCGGGCAGGTGGCTTTCGCGAGTCGATCTTATTGTTGATTGATTTTTGATCAATCACTAACGGGCTGCAAGCGGTGTAGGTCACAAAAAAAGCTCGCCAGTGGGCGAGCTAATCACAACAGAGCATTCAATAAAGAAGCGTTTTGAGCACAATTAATGCTCGTTTTGATTATCGTCCAGGAGCAAAAGCTTTAAGCGGCAGGGAGGGGCTGCTTGCCACTGACCTGCATCGCAATCATGGCCTTGACAAGGCCCGCAGCTAAAAGTACCAGGCCCGGAATCAGGTCGTTTTTGTCACGCTTCTTACGAGCCTGGTAGAACATTGGGAGCGCAACGCAAAACATCGGAATCGCTATTCTGGCATAACTGACATGCTACCTCCTTAGCAAAACGTCTCTTCCGACAACTGAGCCTTAAACCCATCTCGGCTTAGTCCTTTCGCCATCTCTATTGCCCTGCTGTTGCCGTTAGCTGGAACCCCAGGCCATTGCGCCATGTCTTAAAACCAATATCGCCCGGGCCTATTGTTGAATGGGTTTGCCTTGATTATTCCCCATGGCGCTGACGCTGCTCACGTTGGTGCTTATGGTAATCTTCATCACACTCTGCTGAGCAGAAAGCAGTATCAGCAACAACTGCTTCGTCTTTGCACCATATGCACTTGCCATTAGGGCTTACCAGTCTGGGCTTACGCGCTGACAGTGAGGCTGCCAGGTGTGCCTCTTCGCGTTCTTGCGCCTGATCTACATCATCCAAAATTTTTCTCCAATAACTGAACAGAACTTCTTACGGCCATTGAACCGGCAGACCGAATTCTACCCCGCGTGGAATTGCGCCGATGAGTATGGATTTATACCTACGGTGGGGCAACTCAGGTTGCCAGTAAAACTAAGTTGAGATTAATCACTGACCACGCAAACTGCCAAAGTAAAATCCTTTCCGATTCAATCTTCTTACAAATCTGTGAACGGGTCCGCCTTGATTAAAACCACCGATTGCTAATGCTGTCTTTGCATACCGAACCTGTCGGGGGAGGATTAATCATGGCGAGCGATAGCAATATCAGACCCGTATTCGTTAAGGCCATCTCACGCGACGGCAGAGAGCGTAGGATAGCGACTCCCGCCACATTACAAAAGCAGCTGCTCGATGTGAACCACATACACGACTCTAAAACCGTGCCAGCAGTAGTCAGGTATTATCCGACGTTCTTCTTTGAACTGGTGACTGAAGAGCGAGAAAAGAGGACATGGGCGTTAAGCAACATGGGATAGGTGAGGTAAAGAGGGGAATTTCATCAGCAGCACAAGACCAGGTTGAGAGCCACCCAGACCCGAACGCGTTACTAATGCCCAACCGTGCCTAGATGAATGCGTTGGCATATCTTAAGGCTTTGACCTCATTAACCGTCTGATAAAAGCGGAAACAGGCGAGACTGTTGCCTATCAGTTAGGTGGCTATCAGTTTGATGACAATCCGCTACTGGGTAAATTGTTTAGTGCACGGGTTATCACTCTGGACGGAGAGACCCTCGACGGAGAAGGGCTGAAAGAGATAGTGGTCCCTGGAAAAGTGACCGCGGCAAGGACAGTATTGGCAGGTTACAAGCCACAACGGCCTATTATTTGACTGCACAGCGTACAAGATTAGGCCACCTCAGTAAAAAAACGTCCCCACAACCAGTCGCAATATATTGGAATGCATAACATTTTCGGTCGTCCTTTAAATCTCTATCATCGCGCACTGGAAAAAAATAAAGGTGCAGTTACACGATGCCCAGCCTGCGCTGATTTAGAATGGTGCTTTTAATCTCTTCAGCGATACTCTTTGTAATACTTTTTTGTAGTCGTTAAACCCGGCGACAAAATTGAATAGCTCGTGCCAGGCTATTTGCCCGTTACAATTGATTCATTTTTGTAGCCCGTGCCGCAAAAAGAACAGTTGCACATGATCCCGTTGCCGCAGACGTGTACTCTTCTGCCGATATACAGGGAGGGTATTATGGATGATGAGGCTGTAATTGATGCTATTGCGGCATGTCGCCTGCTATTTGGCCAGGCTGTGATGGAAATAGTGACTGAAGATCAGCCGGTAACCCGCGAAGCCATTTCTGAAAAAATTCATCAAATGTTTACCGGCATTGAGTCTGAACCCGTTATGACACTGGCTATCAGCCTGCTGAAAAATAGTGCCGACTGACAGATTGCGTCAAGTGTGGCAACGATTTCTGGCCGTCATGGGGGGCCTTTTTGCTCACTCTATGCTGACCCGACAGCCCCGGTTTTTTTAATCAATAATCCGGCTAATGAATCAGGCGAGTCGCTGGCCTGCAACGCGGGCATCGTCTCTCAACAATATCGCGACCATTGAACCAACCTCAATCTGCGCTGACTAATTTGCTGACTTATGCCGTTACGTTAACGGGTCCAGGACAGTAACCGGGCGAGTCTTACTTTTATTCAACCAGAACGGCATAGCCTGTGCCCAGAGGATGTCAGACATGCGGGTTTTAATGATTTGCCGGGATAATATTGGCGACACCTTACTGACCACGCCGCTGATCAGCGCGCTGGCGCAGTCGGGCCAGCATCAGGTCGATGTGCTGACCAACCATTACGCTGCGCCAGTTTTGCAGCATAATCCCGATATCAGGCAGCTCTTCTGTTACACCAAGTTGCATCACCGTGAGGCAGGACAGGGCCGACTGGCCTGTGTGTTACAGCGACTGAGGCTGATGCTGACCCTGAAAAAGCAACGCTACGATACGGTGATTCTTGCAAAAAGCCGCTGGGATCAGCATGGTCTGAAATGGGTTAAAATAGTGCGTTCCGACAGAGTGATCGCGCTGGGTCAGCAGTCGCATCCGCTGATTACCGACCTGTTGCCACCACCCAGCCAGTCGCCGTGTCATATTACGGAAACCCTGTTTAGCCTGGGACGGCCTCTGAATCTCAGCGCCACTTCGCCAGATAAACTGACGCTGCTGCCGGATGCTGCAATTGCGACCCGCCTGCGTGACAGATACGCAATTGATTCCGCCGTTCCGGTCTATGCATTGCAAATCAGCGCCCGCAAGCCGAGTCAGCAGTGGGAGGCGACACGGTTTGCCGGGCTGGCTGAAAAAATTGCGGCTCGTCACCCCTGTCAGATTATGTTGCTCTGGTCACCCGGCAGCCGCGATAATCCGCGTCATCCGGGAGATGATGAAAAAGCGCGTGAAATTATGGCGCTCTGCCCGCATCTGCCGATCAAGGCGGTGGCAACCAGCAGCCTGCCAGAGCTGATTGCGGCAATGTCGTTATGTCAGGGTTTGGTTAGCAGTGATGGCGGGGCAATGCATATTGGTGCCGCGCTGGGATTGCCGGTGGTGGCGCTCTTTGGCGACAGCGATCCGGCGTGCTGGCATCCGTGGCAGGTTAATTATCAGGTGCTGCAACCCGCATCACGTGAGGTCAATGCGCTAAGCAGCAGCGAAGTTTATGATGCCTTCGCCCATACCATTATTCAGTAATCCTTTTCAGGCCAGCGTCCATGACTGGCCGCTTCACACAGCATGGCTATCGTTAATGGACACCTGGACCTCACTGCACCAGCTTTAAACCATTTAGCCGGTGCGAAACGCCACGGGTGCCCCGCAGAAAAATAGCGGGCTTCATCGTAATGCTCTGAGCAGACGTTAAAAGTGGCAAAAAAAATCATTCATCAGAATCGCAAATTCCACCTCACTCAGCGGTAACTGCTGCAGATGAAAACCCGCCCGATCCACTTTCCGGAACCCGCCCAGCGCGGTGGGTTTATTGTGGTATTCAATCAGCGCAATGATGGCTTGAGAAAGATCGTTCATCACCCCACCAGTTTCGCCACGGCCTGCTCTACCTCTTCGGCCTTGATGGTTGCCATCGGATGCTGTGATGAGGTTTTATTCGGGCGGTGAATAATGATATGCCGATCGCTGTCCTGGCAGGGGCCGGTATAGCGCGGATTGGCGGTGGAGAACAGGCTGACTGTCGGCGTCCTTGCTGCCACGGCGATGTGCAGTGGACCGGTGTCGCCAGTGACCAGCAGGTCCAGCGTGCGAATCAGGCTAATCAGGCCGCTGAGGTTAGTTTTACCCGCCATCGGCGTGACACGCTTACGGCAGTGCAGCGGCAGGCTTTCGATAAATTCCTGTTCAAGCGGCTGCTCAGCGGCGGTACCCGTCACAATAATTTCAGTGTCAGGCCAGCGTTCAATTAAGGCTGTTGCCAGCTGGCTGAAAGAGGCCAGCGGCCAGCGGCGAATATTCTTAGATGCCCCTAGCTGAAAGCCGATACGGCGATGGCTAGCCTTTGCAGTGGAACTGCTATTCACCTCTGGCAGATGCATCCGGGTTTGCTCTGTCTCTGCGCCCAGGGCTTCAATCAGTTTCAGTTTGCGCTTAATGGTATGGTCGTCGAAATAGCCTGAATAGTGATCGAGATATTTATTTAACAGAGGCGACTCGCTGCCGTAATGGTCGCGCACAATCGTCTTACTGCCGGTCAGTACTGAGCTCATAATATCGTAGGGGAAATGGGCGTGTAATATTACTGACAGGTCGGGTTTCTGGCGGCGCAGTTTGAAAAATAGCGGTAAGAAATTCGCCAGTTTGTTATCCCATATATAAATCTTATCGAACCAATTATACCGGCTGACGAGATCTTTATTTTTCTTGCTGGAAACCAGAATAAATTTGCTGCTGGGAAAGTGATTCTTCAGGCTCCAGATAGCAGGTGTATTCATCAGAAAATCGCCCAGGGCAGTGGTGGAGTAGATCACTACCGTCTCCGGTGCCAGTGACTGCAAGGCCTGCGATTTTGTTCTTCTGGAAAATCGAGAATAAAGCGTTAAAAGTCGGTCTATCAGATAAATCTTTTTTTTCTTCACGTCTGAATTCTCTTACATTTACTGATGTTATTAAAATGAAAGTATTATGAGGTGTTAGAGATTAGTGCCACAGCGAAAGTTCATTATGACAGGGTTTTTTTTCAGCCGTTGAGTTTTTGTTTGAAATCTGTCCGATCTGTACTTCATTAAAACTTTATTTTGAGTGTTTTGTAGTTAAATAAATAGAAAAAACTCTGGGTAATTTTATTAATGAATATGGCGGGTTTTAGTTTCATGGGGAACTAATAGCGGGGTAATTATTAGCAAAATTATTCTGAGAGTTCTACGCAGTACGCTAAAACGCAAAACAACCCCGGCACCCGTGCCGGGGCAGGGTACTATGACTGAGGCTGACCCACCGGGCCTGAACCCAGCGTGCCGCCCGGTGAAGACTGGCCACTTGGCGCATGTGGGCGACCATCTTCCTTAATCGCGTCGCTCTTATGTGAGCAGCCCGCCAGAGAGGTTAAGGTCGCTGCAACCAGCAGCAGGGCAGGAATTGTTTTCATAAGGTCACCTTGATGTTGTCAGAAAGAGAACGTAGTTAAACTGGGCCCCTCACCGCACTCTGGTCTGAAAAGGTGCAACTTTCAGATCCTGCTCTGCCGGCGAGGAATCAAAGCAAAAAAAACGGAAGCCAGTGGCTCCCGTTCTGTTGACGTTAAGCTGTCTTACTTGCGGCCCAGCAGGAAGCCGATGAACACGCCAACGCCTGCCGCTATGGCCAGACCGGCAACAGGATTGGATTGAACCTGATCCTTGATGCATTCAGCAGCATCACGTGCAGCATAACTTGCCTGATTAGTGTAACGGCGTGCTGCGCCTTTAGCCTGATGCTCAGATGAGCCGGTTGCTGCACCCCATTGTTCCTGAACTGCGCCAGCCGCTTCTTTTACTTTATCTTCGATTTTTCCTGACATCTGTTGCTCCTTGGTTTTGTAGTGAGACCCTCAAAGCGTAGCAAAGATAGTGAATTCTGCTCCGCCAGCGGTGAATAAGGGGCTAAAAAATCATTTCTGCCTGTTAATGGCCTGGCATTTGCGGGCCTGTTATTTCCTGCCTACCCTTGGGTAAAGAGAGGCGCAGTCAGGCATAGCCGGAGGAGAAGCGATGAAACGTGATGTACTGAATGATGATGACTACGATGAAGTGTGCCGGGTGATTGGCGATGCGGTCATTGTGCTGCTGGAGCGCGGCCATGACACCCGACGTGGCGAAATCTACGACCTGCTAAAACGAACCCGCCAGCAGCGCGCTCACAGTGAACGGGATGAGCAGCGGATGCTGGATCATGCCATCCGTCTGGTTAAACCTGACGCGTAACCGAAGGCGGGAAAAGCTGCGCTACTGCAGCAGCACGCCCTGAATCAGACTGGCCTCAACAATCGTGACCTTATCAATTTTCAGCGCCTGCATATAACCTTCAACCAGTAAAAGATTGCTGACATCCGTGGCCCGGTAGTTGCCCGACAGTTCACTGTCGCCCTTCCAGACTTGCTGCTGCGACAACTGCTTTAATGTCGCCAGCGTATAGTTGTTGGGTTTGCCCGGTAACTGATTACGCAAGGAAGAACCGTGTACGCCCCCGATGCCAATCACCCGCCGACCAGCCACATCCTGTTTGATCTGCGGGCTGACTTCATTAGCAGCATAAAACTGCACAAAGCGCAGCACCGACTGCCGCCAGGAGCCGATCGGATTGGGGGATTTGGCTTCCGGGGTATTCTTCAGCACCGTCAGAATAAAGTTCTTCAGCGTCACTGAGGCCAGTCTGCCCTGATAGATATCCGCCACCAACTTGCCACCCTGCTGCTGCCAGGCGGTCATCTGCATCGACCCACCGCCAATATCCCAGACCAGCAACTGTTCATCACGAATCGCCGGATCGTTAAGGGCAGCTTTAGCGGAAAGAAAACCGAGTTTCGCTTCTTGTTGCTGCGAGATGATGCTGATTTCCGCACCGGTCTGGCGCTGCAATTGTTGGATGACTGCCTGACCGTTACTGGCATTGCGGAACACCGCCGTGGCTACGCCACTGATCCGCTGTGGGTGAAAGCGCTGTGCTTGCGTAATAAGCTGCTGCAGTGCGGCAGCGCCTTCCTGGGTCATCGCCGGGCTAAGTTGATTATCTGTTGAATGCGCTAACGCTTCGTTCCAGCCCACGGCGCGTTGATCCTGATACAGCATTTTTTCGATGCGCAGCTGGCAGACATTGACGCGCGCTACTGCAATTTTGGTGGTACCGGAACCGATATCAAGACCGGCGCGGATTTGCTGGCAGCGATCGGCCTGAGCAGCAGCGGCAAAAAACAGTGAGCAGAACAGTGTGACAGCAGACAGCGCAACAGAACGCATAGCAACTCCGGGGGCAAAAGGGGTCAGAGTGAACGGGCTGCGACGCAGGCCGGGTAAACGCTCACCAGGAAATGACGCAGATGATCAAAACACCATTCGGCGTCATCAGCCTGCGGACAATAGAACTGAATGGTGATCTTTTCATAATCGCGCTGACGCTGGCGCAGCGGTGACCAGCTCCAGTCGAGTACCGAACGGGCATAATTGACCAGCGTCTCAGCGGGCATCTGATGGTGCTTTTCCTGCCCGGCCAGGTAGCGGTTAAAGCTCGCTTCCAGCTGCAATGCCTCCTCATGGCCGTGTTGCGGCAAATCGGGACGAAAAGCTACATCAATGAAGCCACAGACCGCATTTGCCTGCTGTTGCCAGTCGCAGGCCAGGGTCATAAACAGCCCCTCCTGTAAGTTGATCTCCTCGACCAGCCGCCGAAGATTTACTGAACGGTTCAGCACCGCGATCTCCTCAAGGCGTCCGGTTTCCAGCGTCAGATCAAAACCACAGGGATTCACGGAGCCATCCGCATTACGGGTGGCGGGGAAGGGGAAGTCGATATAACCGTTGTTATCCAGACGCTTTTCCATCGGGGAGACCTGCTGCTTGACGTTTTCTGACAATAAACGATCTGGCAGCAGGATTCATCCCTTATGGACAGGTCCAGGTGATTTGGGTGTCCTGGTAAGGATTGATCAGGCGGAACTGCTTATCTGACAGGCGTTGCGCATAATAGCCCTCACGCGTCACTGCGGACGGGATATATTTAAACCGATCCAGCGATTGCAGCGGGCCACTCTCAACGCTGATATTCTCCCGGGTCACGGTAAAGGCATTAACCAGATCAAAAATCACGCCCTGAGTCTGTCCCATCGACTGACCATAAAGTGTCGAAACCTCACCGGGACATTCCACCCCTTTCGGGCCAGATGAACATCCAGTCACCATCGCGATGAGGAGAAAAATGCTGAGTCGCATCATAATTTTTACCTGCTTCAATCCCTGGGCGTTTTATGGCACAGAGTCTGTCCTGTTGCGCCACCAATCACTCAATCATAGCAGTTTCCGCTGCGCCTCCTGTTTGTGATTTGTTTAATCGGTAAGCAACAGGAATGTAAAAGGGTGACTTTGCTTATCAATAAACGTTATTCTTGGCTTCTTTGCGCACCACTTAGGCAAATCCAGGGATAAATGATGAAAGAAGAAGAAGCAAGTCTAATGATTATTCGCCATGCGATTGACCAGCTGGAAGCCGATAAGAAGCAACAGGTGCTCGCCTGCTCAGCGGATATTCGTGCAGCGATGCAGGCTTATGATATTGAGAATGCCGGGCTGGCACTGATGTTATTGGCTGCCGAGGTGGCCGCTGACTAATCACTACCCGGCCAGTGTGGCAGCTTGTCAGGCTGGTCGAATTACTTTATTTTTTCTCAACTTTCAAATTTCAACTTTCAGCTTTTTTCGCACTCCGATTACTTCATTTACAGGTCCTGAAGTCGTTCAGCCACGTCTATCGCGACAGTGATAAAAGGCTGGCTTTAGTCGCTACGAAAAACGCGACGCAGATGCTTTCATTCTGGAACGTTACGACGATCATCAGCACGCCGATACTAAAATCCGGGAGCCACCATGCAAACTGAGATTACCGACAAGGTCACCGCGCAGGATCTGGATGAGGTCAGACTGGGTCTGAATGCCTTCAACAGCAAATTTTATGATGTGAATGAGATCAGGCCAATAGGTGTGTTTATTCGTGATGAGCAGGGTAATAAGCTGGCCGGACTGACCGGCTCAACCACCGGTAACTGGCTGCGGATTGATATGCTCTGGGTGAGTGAGGCGCAACGCGGGCAGGGTGCAGGCAGTCAGCTGATGCAGGCCGCCGAGCAGGAGGCGCGGGATCGCGGCTGCCACTATGCTCAGGTGGATACCGCCAGTTTTCAGGCGCGGCCGTTTTATGAAAAACATGGCTACATCCTGCGGCTCAGTCTGGCGAACTACCTGGGTCATCATCAGCGGCACTATCTGACCAAAATATTGTAATCAGAACAGCGGTTGCTGACGCAGATCCAGCGGATGCTGTTCGGCCTCATCAATTGCGGCGAGCCAGCTTTGCAGCGTGACTTTTTTCCAGGAGAGATGCCCGCGCGTGGTACTCATCAGCACCACGTCGGGACGCAGCGAGCGATAAAATTCCAGTGTCTGACTCAGCTCAGCCGGATTACTGTCCGGCACCAGCACCGTAACCCAGCGATCATGCGAACGTGTCACGCTATCGCCCACAAAAAGATAGGTCAGCCCCAGCGGCGAGGTATAGAGATAGCTACAACTGCCCGGCGTGTGTCCTGGCGTTGGCAGCAGGTGGAAATCCCCGAAGTGGGTTTCCTGCTGCGAAAAAGTGTCATCAGGCTCAGCAAAACGGCTGATAGGTCCCAGCGATCGGCTATGGCAGTAAAGTGCGCTGTTGAAGCGTTGCTGGATCACCGCTGCCCCGGGCGCGGATTCATGCCAGTGGGTCAGATAGTGTCGGATCACACCGCCGGTATCGGCCAGCACTTCATGATCCAATGGATTTTCTACACGGCCAATCAACAGATTGCCGCGCGGGTGACGCAGCATAAAGCCATGCATCATTAGGTCATTAACGGCATCTTCCACCGGAAATTCCGGGGTTGAGATCCACAAATCGTCATACAACGGCTTCAATGTCGATCTCCTGAAACGTACTCTATTCCCGTAGGACGGGATGCCCGGTCGCCTGCAATTGGGCATGGCCCTGGCTGACCGCTAATCGTGCGCTGGCGCCCAAAGGCAGTGTTACGGTGTCAGCGGCATGACCAAAATCTAATCCACAGATCACCGGCAGACCGGTGGTGTCACGCAGTCGCTGCCAGACGGTATTGAAGTCAAATCCATTGTCATACTCTGTCAGGGCAGTGCTGGTAAAGCTGCCAGTGACAATCGCCTGCTGTCGCGCCAGAATGCCGCTCTGCTGCAGCTGAATGAGCATGCGTTCGATGCGGAACGGATGCTCATTCACATCTTCAATGACCAGAATGCCGTTCTCAATCTGCGGCATCCACGGCGTGCCGATCAGTGAGCTGATCATCGCCAGATTCCCGCCCCACAGGGTACCCTGCCATTCGCCCTCATCTGGCGTTTCGCTTTGCCATCTCACCTCTACTGTAGGTGATGTCAGTGCCTGCCAGAAGTGGTGAAGGGTAAATTCAGATAAGGTCGCGGCACCGAAGTTCCCCGCCAGCATTGGTGCGCTAAAGGTAATCAAGCCGGCCTGTGTCAGCAGCGCCAGCTGAATAGCGGTGAAATCACTGTGGCCGCACAACGCCAGCGGCTGATTAAGCAGACGGCGTTGCAGGCCGATATAGTTGATTGACTCCAGTAACCGGCTGGCCCCATAACCGCCACGCACCGCCAGCACCACGTCGGGCAGCGTGCTGAGGCTGGCAAGCTGGTTGATATCCCCAAGGCGTTCTGCGTCGGTACCGGCGAAGCGCTGAAAACGACGGGTGATCACCTGCTCGTTCTCGACGTGATGGCCCGCCGCACGCAGTCGCGCAATGCCCTGCAGCGCCGCAGTCTGATTGTGACAGTAACCGGAGGGGGAGATAAGACGAACTGAACGTGAAATCATCATACTTTCCTGCTGTTAGCGCCTGGCATACGGGGATGATGGCGAAAAGCGCCCCTGAAGTCACGGTACGCGCCGGATTTTAGTGTATTTAGGATAAACGGTAATTTTGCTCTCAGGCTGCCTGGGTATGATAGCATTCGCCACCACAGCTACGAGATGAAAAATTGCTGAAAATCCGACACCTTATACTCTCAGCGTTACTCCTGACCGGCTGTGCCAGCGAGCCACCACATCATGCCGTGAAGCAGCGCAACACGCCGTTAACTCAGGCACCCCCGTCCAGTGTCAATGGCACCTGGGCAATGTTTACCGAAGATGCCGCCAGTCATTATGGCGTTGATGAGAAGTTGATCAGCGCCATTATCAGTGTCGAGTCGGGTGGAAATCCGGGCGTGGTGAGCCGTTCCAATGCGGTGGGACTGATGCAGATTAAAGCCTCGACTGCCGGGCGCGAAGTCTATCGCACGCTGGGACGTCGTGGTCAGCCATCGAATGCTGAGTTGCGCGATCCGGCCAAAAATATTGATATCGGCACCGCCTATATCCGTATCCTGCAGAACTCCGCGCTGTCGGGCATCCGCGATCCGCTGACGCTTCGCTATGCCACCATTGTCTCTTATGCCAACGGTGCCGGTGCGCTGCTACGAACCTTTTCCCGCGATCGCGATCGGGCCATTGCGATGATCAACACCCTGTCACCGGATGAGTTCTATCAGCATGTGCAGAACAAGCATCCGGCGGCGCAGGCACCGCGCTACCTGTGGAAGGTCACCACGGCTTACCGCACCATCTGATCAAGGGTAATTAATCCTGCGGCGTGAGCAGCAGCCGCGCCGTGGGGTAGTCGATGATCTGCACCTTGATGGTGCTACCCAGCAGCGTACAACGAATCGCCTGTGGTTTCTCCTGACCGACGACCTGAGGAGGCGGTTTGACTTGCGCCACAGCCATACCGGTCACCGGATCTTCTTCAACTCTCAGCACCGGCTTCCATGCCCGCCTTCCTGGCGGCAGGAAGGCGGGGCCGGGTTAGCGCGCCATTCTGCGCACCTCGCCATCTTCACTCTCCACCGCAACCAGATCGACCGGCGGCAGATTACCGCCGCTGAACTCAACCTGACGAATCGGGAAGGCGAAGCGGATATTGCGCGTTTCCAGGGCCGCCATCAGTTGCAGGTTAATCTCCTGCTGAATATCCATGTACTTGTTGTAATCCGCATCCAGTACAAAATAGACCACTTCAAAGGTCAGTTTTGAGTCCTCAAAGGCCAGGAAGTGGGCGCGGTCAAAACGAGTAGTTTCAACGCCCTGAATAATCTCTTTTACCAGCGGGCTGATCTCCCGAACCTGCTCAGATGGCGTGGCGTAGCTTATACCGAACTTAAAGACAATGCGGCGCTGCTGCATGCGCTTATAGTTGTGAATGGTTTGCTGCAACAGAATGGTGTTTGAGCAGACGATTTGTTCGCCACTCAGACTGCGCAGCCGGGTGGTTTTCAATCCGATATGCTCGATGGAACCGGCAATGTCACCAAAGACAATAAAATCGCCATGCTCAAACGGTTTATCAAAGCCTATTGCCAGCGAAGCAAACACATCGCTTAGCACCGTCTGGATCGCCAGCGCAATTGCGATACCTCCAACCCCCAGACTGGCAACCAGTGCGGTAATGTTGATGCCCATGTTCGACAGAATGGCCAGGAACATCATGATCCAGACCACGACACGCAGCATAATCCCCAGGATCACCGTCGTCACCGGGTTCCGCACGTGTAGCGGGTCGCGCAGCAGGCTTTTCAGCCACAGTCGGATGCCGCAGTCGATCCACAGCGCGAGTTGCACAATCAGCGCCAGGAACCAGCCGTGCGCAATAGTGACGCTCCAGGATTCAGGCAGATCAACAAATTTCAGGGAAATCAGCAGCGAAAAGATCAACAGCAGGCTCTGGCTGGTACTGCGCAATATCTCCACCAGAATCGCGATGGCGCGGAGATGACGATGTTCGCTGTAAAGGGCAATCCGGTTGGAGATAAAGCGAATCAGGGTACGTAATACCCAGTAAATCACCAGAGTGGAGACCACCACGATGGTGCTATTGAGCCAGAGTTCCTGATTAAAAAAGAGGGCGTGAAAGCGATGTGAAGAGAGCCAGTTTTCCATTGGGGCGGGCCTCCTTGCTGGGTTTCGGATTAAAAGAAAACAAGCAAGAAGCATAGCCTGGATGCGGCCCACCTGCGTGGCGCACCCGTAAAGCGGTTACTGAAATCGGGTCAATTTATCGCGAGCCAGTCGCTCAAGGGCAAAAATAATCTGCTGAAGCTGTCGCTCCTGTGTCGGGTTCAGCGTGGCAAAACAAAAGCTCAGCCGGGGTGCGATGCGGGTTTCGTTTTTGCCGGTGACCATACTGCGTTCACCAATTTGCAGCAGCTTCACAGGGACTTCAAAGTGACCATACTCGCCCAGATCGACCCTGAATTCGTTGAAGCTGTCGCCATTCTGCAACCCTTCCGGCAGTGGTTCATCCACCAGCACGCCGATACCGCCCAGCGACAGATCCTGTAACCGCAGGCGCGTTTTCCTTCCATTTGGCCACACGGTATAACACCAGAACTGCGGTTCCAGTGGGGCGCTGATCCGAAAAAACTCACGTCGCTGAATCTGCCACAACAGCTCCGGCAGCGGCGCGCTGAAGGCGGGCAAGCTCTCAAACTCCACAATTTCCAGCGAGACGAGGCTGAACTCCACCTTCGCGCCCCAGGTTTCAGCGGTGATACTGAGATCGTCGCTGGTAAGGGCATAATCGTTATCCAGATTATTACTGCCGAGGTCAAACAGCAGGCGATCTTCATCGGCAGCCAGCATCCGGCTGATAAATTGTCCACGCGGAAAGCGCACCAGTAATGGCGTCTGCAATCCCAGCAGATCTTTCATAACGCCAAGAACCGCCAGCGTGCCACGTTTTAAATATTGTTCCTGGTAGGCTTCTTTCACGTCCTGCTCCACAAGGGGGGTTGCTTTACTTAGGCTGTTTTAAACCTCATCTCGTTTATCGGCGCGGCAAAAAAAAGCTTTAGTGCGCGATTCATCAATAATAACTGTGAGCGGGCAGGCATTTTTTCAAAAGCAGGCTATACTTATCGCGGTAAACCGCTTGATTAATCAGGCGTTCACGATTTAATCATAAAAAGGAAGGAGCAACAGATGGGTATTATTTCCTGGATCGTCTTTGGCTTAATCGCGGGTATTCTGGCGAAGTGGATTATGCCGGGTAAAGACGGTGGCGGTTTCATTCTGACTATTGTGCTGGGTATTATCGGCGCAGTCGTCGGTGGCTGGATCAGTACGCTGTTTGGCTTCGGCCGCGTCGATGGGTTCAACTTCGGAAGTTTTGTGGTCGCTGTTATCGGTGCCATCGTGGTGCTGTTTATCTACCGCAAAGTACGCAGTTGACCGTAACGGTTTAAACAAGAAAGGGGACGAATCGCTTCGTCCCCTTTTTTATCTCTTATTTTGCAATCAGAAGTCGTATCCGACTGTCGCCATGACACTGCGCTCTGCGCCCCAGTAGCAATAGCCCGTGCCGTAACAGCCCGCCACATAGGTACGATCTGTGAGGTTATTGGCGTTGACCTGCACCCAGGCCCCTTTCAGGCTGCTGTTCCAGACGCCGAGATCGGCCCGCACTGACGCATCAAACAGCGTCACAGACGGCAGGCGAGTGGTGTTTTCATTGTCCGCCCACTGTTTGCCGATATAACGCACGCCCGCGCCCGCACTCAGACCGTAATCAAACTGATAGTGACCCCAGAGTGCAGCCATGCTGTTGGGTGTGACATACGGCGTATGTCCGTCGTTGCCATCCACCGAATCTTTGTAGCGCAGATGATTCAGCGTATAGCTCGCCACGGTGCTCAGGCGTGGGGTTAACTGATTACGCGCTTCCAGTTCGATGCCCTGTGAATGCACTTTGCCCGATGGCGTATAAGTCGCTGTCAGCACGTCGCGGTTTGCCACATCTTTCTGCGTCAGGTCATAGACCGCGACGCTATAGAGATCGCGGGTGCCGACCGGCTGATATTTCACCCCGGCTTCATACTGCTCTGCGGTGGTCGGCTTCAGCAGGTTATTGTTGGGATCGGTGAGCGCAGTCGGGGTAATCGCCTGGCTCCAGCTGACATAAGGCGAGATACCGTTGTCGAAAGCATAGAGCAGCGCTGCGCGACCGCTGATGTGATCATCCTGACGTCGGTCGCTGCCGCTGTTATTGGCGACGATGCGGTCATAACGACCGGAGAGATCCAGATGCCAGCGGTCCAGCTTCATCTCATCCTGCAGATAGAGACCGGTCTGGTAGTAGCGGCGGGTTTTGTCCGCCCAGGTGTAATCAGGCATGTCACCCACCTGCTCGCCAGTCAGGGCATTAAGCTGCGTGGCCGAACCGCCCGCCTTACTGATCTCATTTTTGTAACGATGATACTCAGCACCCAGCGTGACGCGGTGCTCCAGTTCGCCGGTACTGAACTCCGCCTGTAAACGGTTATCGGTGGACCACGCGGAGAGTGACGAATGTTCGCCAGAGTAGTAGCGGTTCATCAGATCGGGATTCGCGCTGTCCCAGCCAATCTGATAGACCTGATCGAGATCGACATTCGAGTGGCTGTAGCTGCCGGTGGAGGAGAATGACCAGACGTCATTAAAACGGTGGGCGAAATCGAAGCTGTAGATCTGCTCATGGCGCTTGAACTGATCGAGGTCGCTGTTGCCCTCATAAAAGCCGTTGCTCAGCTTGTAGCCGTTGTGCTCGGTGATGCTGCCGTCACCCGGTACTGAACCGTGATAGCCGCCAGACGGATCTTTCTGCAGATAGGCTTTCAGGATCAGGTGGGTATCTTCATCCGGTTGCCACATCAGTTGCGGCATCAGCGCATATTTCTCTTCGCGGGTGTGATCGTACTGAGTATCGCTGTGGCGGGACACGCCGGTCAGGCGAAACGCCCACTGGTCGTTAATGGCATTGGTGTAGTCAAACATCGTACCGGTGGTGCCGTTGCTTCCCGCCTGCAACTGAATGTGACCCTCTTCCGCGAACTGAGGGCGTTTAGTCACCATGTTGACCAGCCCGCCCGGCACCGTCTGACCATAGAGCGCAGAAGAGGGGCCCTTGATCACGTCAATGCGTTCAAGGAACGCATTATCGACCTGCAATGCGTTGAAACTGCCGCCGTCACTCATCAGCCGCATGCCGTCAAGGAAGGTATTATCGACATCGCCGCCGTGGAAGCCGCGCAGCGCAATGGTGTCGTAACGGGTGGCGGCACCGCCAAAGTTGGTGAAAACGCCAGAGCTATAGCCCAGCGCCTGATTCAGGGTCAGCGCGCCCTGATCCTGCATCTGCTGGCGGGTGACCACGGAGATCGACTGCGGCGTGGTGATCAGCGGACGATCGCTTTTGGTTGCACCCTGGCTGGTGGTCGCCAGATAGCCCTGGGTTGGCGAGGTCGAATCCTCCTGCGGTTGCGCAGTGACGACCATATCGGCAGCAAAACTCACAGCAGGCGCGGTTAGCGCCAGGGTGCAGAGGGGGACATAACCTTTTAGCGACAATGACAGTTTCATCAAAATTCCTTTATTGGCAAAGGTTCAGGCAGGTGAAAAAATTTTTGATAGGCAATCTCATTATCATAATGAGAATTATTACCTTTTGTAAATTCGTTGTAATTTTGCCTGTTGATGAAAGAAGGTCAAGTAAATTTCGCTGAAATGAGGTCTGGACACCCCCGGCGAGGCCAGAGGTATCCAGAGAGGTTCAGGGTTGAGAGGCAGACGCCTGCGGAATATCGTGGGCGCTGTTACAGGTTTTATCTTTCGGGCAATACTTATCCAGCAGTTTCAGCGTAACGCCGTTAGTCCAGCCGAAGCCATCCTGCAGCGGATATTCGCCACCACCACCGCCACCGAGATTTTTGCCGTCAACGACATACTTCTCCACCAGCTTATGCTCACGGTCATAGGTGTTCTGAACGTTTTGCAGGAAGCGTAATCCCACCTCTTTCGCCAGTTTCGGCTGGTTGTAATGTTCCAGACCTTCAACGGCGACCCACTGCAGCGGCGCCCAGCCATTAGGGGCATCCCACTGCTGGCCGTTGTTCACGGTGGTGGTGACCAGACCGCCTGGTTTAAGCAGCTGTTTCTCTACCGCGCTGGCGGTGCTTTCAGCCTGCTTATCACTGGCGACCTGCAGATAGAGCGGGAACAGCGCGGCAGCCGTCAGCTGCGGATGCACCTGCTTTGTCTGCCAGTCATAGTCAGCGTACCAGTTCTGTTTGCTGTCCCACAGATAACGGTTGATCGCCGCCTGGCGCTTCTCCGCGCGATCGGCAAACTGCTTCGCCAGATCGTTCTGCTTGTTGATCTGGTAGCCTTTCGACAGGGTCTGCTCCAGATGGAACAGCAGGCTGTTGAGGTCAACCGGCGCAAGCTGTGTGGTACGGATCGTCGACAGGTTATGCGCATCAGTAAACCAGCGCGAACTGAAGTCCCAGCCCGACGCCGCACCGGAACGCAGCTCGCGATAGAGTTCAGCTTTATTACGCTGCGGCGCTTTCTGGGCGGTGGCAATGTCATCCATCCAGGATTCGGTGCGTGGCACGCCGCGCGCATCCCAGTAGCGGTTGAGCAGCGTGCCGTCCGCCAGTTTAATCACCCGCTTATTGGCTGCGCCTGCCGCGACTTTATCGCTGTCAGCCATCCAGTAGTCATACTCTTTCTGCAACTGCGGCAGATAGCGGGTATAGGCTTTACCGTCATCGTGGGTCGCCAGAAGATCAACCATCAGGCTAAAGAACGGCGGCTGTGAACGGCTCAGGTAGTAGCTGCGGTTGCCGTTAGGGATGTGTCCATAACGGTCGAGCAGCGAGGCGAAGTTGTCCGTCATATCCTGCACCTTATCCCAGTGCCCGCTTTCGGCCAGCCCCAGCATGGTGAAGTAGCTGTCCCAGTAATAGACTTCACGAAAGCGCCCGCCTGGCACCACATAGGGTTTTGGCAGCGGCAGCAGCGAATCATACTGACCGGCGCTGCTGGTGGTGCGCGTCAGTACCGGCCACAGACCATCAATGTGGTCACGCAGGTTTTGTCCGGCTGGCGGTACATATTTGTCGCCAGCAGCGGGCAGCGTGAAATTGGCATCAACAAAACGCTTAAGATCGAAATTGCGCTGTTTCTTCTGCATCTGCCAGTCGGCAAGAATCGAGGCGGGATCGAATTTCGGCACCGCATCAGCAAAGGTCTTTTGATCGGGATAGAACTTCGCCTGCTGCACGGCATTAAACAGCGGTCCTAAACGAACGTCAGGTGGCTGCGGCTGATTATTCAGCATGCGGCTGTTGTCGTCGGCCTGGGTGGTGAAGACGGGAACGCTCAGCAGCAACGTGAGCAGAAAGGGCGCATAACGCTGACGCCGTTCGGCGGCGTTTACCTCAATTTTTGTCATCGGTTTTTCTCCTTGTCCGAAACGCGGCCGCGTGTAACGCATTGACCACAGGACCAACTTTAGACCTTATCTGACCACTTCACCCTGAAGCGAGCCGGAAATGTGAAGCCACGGGAATTATTTTTATGGCAAAAACCGCTTTTTTGCGCCGGTTTTTTCTTGCTCTCACCCCGCTTTTCCCCGACGCTGAAAGAAAAAAGGAGAGCAGGATGGAGATCATCTGGTATCACCCGTCGCAGTCTGCAACGGCCTGGATTAATGGTTTACAACAGCGCCTGCCCCAGGCGCGGGTGCGTGCCTGGCAGCCAGGCGACGATGGCCCGGCTGATTACGCGCTGGTTCGTTCACCGCCTGCAGAGATGCTGCAGGGACGCGCCACACTGCGTGGCGTCTTTGCGCTGGGGGCAGGCGTTGATGAAATTCTGAAACAGCTGCAGCAGCACCCTGAGATGCTGCCCGACAGTGTGCCGCTGTTCCGGCTGGAAGATACCGGTATGGCGCAACAGATGCAGGAGTATGCGGTACAAAGCGTACTGAGCTGGTTCCGTCGTTTTGACGACTACCGTCTTCAGCAGCAGCAACAGTGCTGGCAGCCACTGCCCGCTTACACGCGTGAAAACTTTACTATCGGCATCCTGGGGGCGGGCGTGCTGGGGCAGAGTGTGGCGGAAAGCCTTAAACCCTGGGGATTCCCGTTACGCGTCTGGAGCCGCTCGCCCAAAGCGATCGACGGCGTGACCAGCTTTGCCGGACGCGATGCATTGCCCGCCTTTCTGCTGGAGACGCGGGTGGTGATTAACCTGCTGCCGAGCACGCACGAGACCATTAATCTTATCGACCACGCCTTTTTACAGCAGCTGCCGCACGGCGCTTTCTTCCTCAACATCGCGCGTGGCGCGCAGGTGGTGGAAGCGGATCTGCTGGCCGCACTCAATAGCGGTCAGTTGAAAGCAGCGGCGCTGGATGTGTTTCAGGTTGAACCGCTGCCTGAAGCACATCCGCTCTGGTCACATCCGCGCGTCACGATCACGCCCCATAATGCGGCGGTAACCTTAATCGACGAAGCTATCGACTACATCGCCCGCGCCATCACTCAGGATCAAGCGGGCGAGCCGCCGCAGGGCAGGGTGGATCGTCAGCGCGGCTATTAATGAACCTGCCCCGTCAGGGGCAATCAGCAGGAGAAGAGGATGTATCCGGTAGATCTGCATATGCACACCATCGCCAGCACGCATGCTTACAGCACGCTGCACGACTACGTGACCCAGGCGAAGCAAACCGCCCTGAAACTGTTTGCCATTACCGACCATGGCCCCGACATGGCTGATGCGCCCCATTACTGGCACTTTATTAATATGCGCATCTGGCCTCGGGTGATCGATGGCGTGGGTATTCTGCGCGGTATCGAAGCCAATATTAAAAATCAGCAGGGCGAAATCGACTGTTCCGGCCCGATGCTCGATGCGCTGGATTTGATCGTCGCCGGTTTTCACGAGCCGGTTTATGCGCCGCGCGACCGGAAACATCACACGGATGCGATGATCGCTGCGATGGCGGGCGGGCTGGTCCATATCATCAGTCATCCAGGCAACCCGAAATTCCCGGTCGATATCACGGCTATCGCCGAGGCAGCCGCGCACTACGATGTGGCGCTGGAGTTGAACAACTCCTCCTTTACCCATTCGCGTCCGGGCAGTGAACCGAACTGCCGGGCTATCGCTGCCGCCGTGCGCGATGCCGGTGGACGGCTGGCATTTGGCTCCGATTCGCATACTGCTTTTACACTGGGTCATTTCGAGCACTGCCTGCGTATTGCCCGCGAGGTGGATTTTCCCGAGGATCGGGTGTTAAATGTCACGCCGCGCCGCCTGCTCGATTTTCTGGAGCTGCGCAGCGGCAAACCTATTGCTGAACTGGCTGACTTTTAATTTACTTGCCTCAAGGACATCTGACTCATGAATGAGTTTTCCATTCTGTGCCGCGTGATCGGCTCACTGTTTAATCGTCAGCCGCAGGACCCGCTGCTGGTACCGCTGTTCACGCTGCTGCGCGAAGGAAAACTGCAGTCGCAGTGGCCGCTGGAGCAGGATGAACTGCTGACCCGGCTGCAACAAAACAGCGATCCGCAGGCGCTGGCCGCCGATTACAATGCGTTGTTTGTTGGCAGCGACTGCAATGTGCCGCCTTACGCCTCACAGTGGCCGGAAGGCAAAACGGAGCCGGAAGTGCGTGCGTTCTTAACCTCACGCGGAATGCCGCTGAGCGATGCGCCTGCTGATCATTTTGGTGTGCTGATGCTGGCGGCGTCATGGCTGGAAGATCAGTCAGCGGAAGATGAGAGCGCGGCGCAGATGGCGCTGTTTGAAGAGTACCTGCTGCCGTGGTGCGGTGCATTCCTGGGTAAAGTGGAAGCGCACGCGACCACCGCTTTTTATCGTACTCTTGCGATGCTGAGCCGCGAAGCGATCCAGGCGATGTACAACGAACTGCTGGATAGCAGCGAAGAGACGCCTGACGCCTGATTCACCACGTCGCCGGGTGCGTACCCGGCGCACAGTGCTGAATCATCTTTCTCAATGGGTTCTGGGGGGATTCCCTGGATACGGCGTGATTTTTTTCGGGCACCTGAACCCTCTCTATCGGCTTACAGGATTAACTGCTCGGGTCGGCAGCCATACAGTTTTGCGAGACGTTCACGCGTCTTTTTCTGCGGCTTACTTTCAATACGCTCCAGTTGAGAGATCGCACTTTGCGTGGTTCCCAACTGCTGAGCCACATCATGCTGGCTAAGCCCCCGCCAGATGCGCCAGGCCGCCTGAAGACTCACTTCCTGCTCAATCATGATCCCTGCAACGTCGTGCGGGATCGTCTCATCGTCGTGCTCATCAGCCTCCACAGGAATAGTCTCCCATTCGCCATCGCTGGCCGAGAGCAGCCTTTCATATTCCGCCACCGGCAAAACCACAAACTGGGGTTTGCCTGCTTCATCATAGATGTACTGTTTTGACATAGTTTATCCGGGTAATTGTGTATCGCAGCAGAGGTCGTGAGTGCGTAAGGCTATGCAGGTATCCAAAAAGCTTTAGTAAGTGACAGATGTTCTTCTTGCTACCTCTGTAATTTCCAGAATCACCGGTTCGCCCCCGGTTAACGTAAAAAGGACCCGGTAGTTGCCAACCCGCAGCCGGTAGTGATTATCGCTGCCCTGCATTTTTTTAATGTCCAGTGTGACGACCGGGAAACTGACTAACTCACCCACCTTCTGGTAAATGATTTTCTGATAACGTTTGTCGATCTTCATAAGGTGCTTCAATGCCCGCCTGGACCAGTCTACCCTGACCATTCTGCACCCCGTTTTAATGAACTTCGTCCCTGAGTCAGGTGTAAATAATAAGATAGAAATCTAATGCTATCAACATTGTTTTTCTAATTATCTAATGTTTCGCTTCACCACGTTGCCGGGTGCGTACCCGGCGCACAGCCTGGCGTCGCGCAGATCTGTGGGGTGCCGGGCAGCCAGGCGGCCGCTCGCAGCCTCACCCCAAACCCCCACGGCGTTAATTCATAACAGCTCAGGTTATCCTTAACCTGCGGCGCAATGCCGGAGCCGGAGCGCTGATCTGCGGGATGCTGCAGCAGCAGCCATGCGGTGCGCGCCAGCGACAGCCGGACCTGGCTGCCGTGACCATCAGTCACGCGTCGCCGTAATCCCTCCAGCACCGCCGCCGCCAGCAGATAGCCGCTGGCATGATCCAGCGCCTGAACCGGCAGCGGGACCGGTTTGTCACTTTGCTGCCACTGCATGCCCCGTTCAGCAATGCCGCTCCCCATCTGTACCAGACTGTCAAAACCCCGCCGATTGCGCCACGGCCCCTGCCAACCCCAGGCATTCAGACCGGCATCGACCAGACCGGGTGAGAGTGACTGACGTGTCTCTGCGTCAAACCCGAGCCGTTCCAGCGCATCCGCCCGATAGCCATGTACCAGTACGTCCGCCTCACGCAGCAGGTGGATAAACTGTTCACGGTCTGCCAACTGAGTCAGATCGAGTACCGCACGGCGCTTGCCGCCGCACATCTCCTCATCCAGCGTTGGCTCCTGCCAGCCAGGGGGATCGATGCGCAGCACACTGGCACCGAGGCTGGCAAGAAAACGGGTGGCGACTGGCCCGGCAATAATCCGCGTCAGATCCAGTACCTTGATGCCCTGCAACGGCCGGGCTTCGGGCAGCGGCCAGTGCGGCGCAGGTGCCTGTTGGGTGGTCTGCCAGCTAAACAGCGGTTCGCGCTGCACGGCCTGACCCTGCGGATGCTGTTGCCAGGCGGCGGCGCTGCGCATTTCTGCGGCACAGCCGCCTGCTTCAATAATCGCCTGCTCCAGTTTGGTGGCCTGCCACTGTTTCACCTCCTGCGCCAGTGCGGCGCGATCGGCGTGCGCGCCCAGCACCTGCTCCATCGCCAGCCGGTGATGCGCGGCGTTGGTGTGCAGGCGGATCCAGCCATCCCGGCTGCGATAGTCACCGGCAAACCGATCCCACATCACCGGTGCCGCGCGATTCAGCGGGTGAAAACTCTGCTGAAACCAGCGTGACGCCAGCCGGACGTTAACGGTGACGGGCGGAGAGGTGAATTCAGGGCGGGAGGCGGCGACAAGCGCAGCCGCCGCCTGGGTCGCCAGACCGATGCTGGTGGCCGCCAGTTCACTGACGGCAAAGGCAGAGGAGAAGGTGGCGTGATCAATGAACGCGGGAAGAGGTAAGACGTCGTCGCGACCTCGCAATCCCTGCTGCATCTGCTGCCATAAAGAGATGGTGAGCCGAGAGTCCATGTTGTGCTTCCTGAGTGGCGTGATTTCTCAAGCATAGCACGCAGGATTACCGTCGCCGCAGGCGCGGAAAGCGGGCGTGCATCCGTAGATTGCGCAGGTTGATCACTGCGATAGCGGTGCCAAGGATCACCAGCGACGCCCCGATAATCTTGAAGCTGTTGAGGCTGTCATCCAGCACTACAATCCCCATCAGCACCGATAACACCGGTGTCAGCAGCGAGTAGGGCATGATCAGGTTGACGTTGTATTTCTTCAGCAGCATATACCACAGCGTATAAGCCACAATCGAGGATGCAATGGCGCTGTAGAGAATAGCAAACCAGCCCCGCCAGCCTGCATGTTGCAGAGCATAAAGCTGATGCGACTCCATCACCAGGCTGGAACCGCCGACGATGGGAATCGCCAGAAACGCAATCCATCCGGTCAGGGTCAGCGGTTTGATTGGCGGTGACTTTTTCACAATCAGGTTACTGACTGCCCAGCCGGTGGCGCTGCACAACAGCAGGCAGAGCACCCACCACGACGGAATCGTCGGGCTGCCCGACAGCACCACCACGCCGCTCAGCGAGATCATAATGCCTATCAGCTGCACCAGCTTCAGCTTTTCTTTCAGCACCACCATCGCCAGCAGCATCGCAATCGGCGTACCCAACTGCACTACAATTGCGCCGGTGCCGGCATCGGTGTAGCGCAGGCCGACAAACAGCAGTGAGAAGTGCATAAACCCGAACGTGAAAGCCAGCAGCAATAGCCAGGACAATTGCGGGCGGGTAATGCGGCAAAACGGCACAAGCACTATGGCCACGACTACAAAGCGCATAAACGTCAGAAACAGGGGCGGCAACTCCATCAGGCCCCATTTCACCGCGACGTTGTTGAAAGCCCAGATAGAAACCACCAGCAGAATCAGAAAAAAATGCCGCACAGCCACGATAATGTCCTTTCGTTGTTTTTTGCTTAGCCCGCTGATGATGGCACGAACTGCAGCATTCCAGCCAATAGCAGGAAGAAATTTTCCGCTATTACGGCGCAGCCCGATGAGACTTTCGGGCGCATTGCTGGCAGACTGATTTGAAACGACTTCTCACAGGAACCGATTCGGTATGCCCCATACGTTCGCTTTACCTCTGGCGTTAATTCAGCTTGAAGTCCCGCCCGCAAACGTCGTCTCGGCGATTGGTGAACAGCCGCGCTGGTTTATCGATGCTTTAGACCTGCAGCCCGACGAGTACCTGATTGTCCGGCCTCATCTGGGCGAGGTTTTACCGGATTTCGATCAGATTTCCGGGGCGATCCTCAGCGGTTCCTGGGCGATGGTCACCGATCACGCGGACTGGAGTGAACGCAGCGCCGCATGGATTCGGGCAGCCATTGATACGGGTCTGCCGCTGCTAGGGGTCTGCTACGGTCATCAGCTGATGGCCTATGCGCTGGGCGGCGAGGTGGCGGATAATCCCAATGGCTGGGAACGCGGTCTGTTACCCATTCGCTGCACAAGTCAGGCGCAGCGCGATCCGCTACTGCAGAGGTTGCCATCCGATTTCAGCGTCTGGCTGTCGCATCGCCAGTCGGTCATCACTGCGCCGCCTCAGGCTCAGGTGCTGGCTGCGTCTGCGCGCGATGGCTGTCAGATTGTACGCTATTCGCCGCTGGCGCTATCGGTGCAGTTTCATCCCGAATTTTCACGGCACATCATGAATGTCTGTCTGCCGCAGGGCTGTAAAGAGGACGGGGCAAACGAGATTGAAGGGAAAGACTGGGCGCGTGCGTTGCTGGTGGCATTCTGGCAACAGACGCGCCCGGCAGCGGCGCGTGCTCAGGGGGCGTAGTGACGCGTGCAGCGATAAACCCAGGCGGGTGGCACATTTTTCAGCACCCGCTGGCGCTCCCAGGTGAAGTAGCGCGACAGGTCAGGCTGGGTCAGCGAGGTATACTGGAACTGCACAAAGACCCCGTCCGGGCCGAGGGCGTTAAACACCGCACGCAGAATTGCCTCACGCAGTTCAGGCGGTAATGACAACAGCGGCAGGCCGGAGAAGATCACGTCATATTCCCCGCTCAGGTACTCCGCTGAACAGGTGCGTACTGTCATCCGCGGGTCATCCAGCGCGTTAAGCTTGTCTGCCAGCATGCTGCTGATCTCAAAGGCATCCAGCGTGGCATCGGGTGCCATCTGCGCCAGTATCTGCCGCGTCAGAACCCCGTCGCCAGCACCGAGTTCGGCAATACGCAACGTTTCAGGCCATTCCACCGACGCGATCATGGTGCGGCACAACGCGTCTGATGAAGGTGTGATGCTGCCCATCTTGCGCGGGTTGCGGATAAACTGATGCACGAAATTGGCTTTAGCGCGCATCAGGGTAATAGCTGAAGCCAGCATGCTCATCTCCAGAATGAATTCATCCTCACGTTGACCCCTTTGTGCCCCACAAGTTGCTCACTGACCAGCATTTTGGGTAAAAGTCGGAATTATCTAAAGACGAAGCGTAAACACCCATTCCTTCGGGGCGGTCACAGTTTCCGGTTAACAGACCTGACAGTCTCTTAATGATCCTTCATGTTAATAATAAGTTTCATCAAAGTTGCATCAGTCACTTGTCAGGAGAATGATCATGCGTTATGCCGCCCCAGGAGAACAGGGTTCTCTGATTACGCTACAAAAGAATTATGGCAACTTCATTAATGGTGAATTTGTTGCGCCGGTGAACGGCAACTACTTCACCAATACCTCGCCAGTGAACGGCTCTGCAGCCGGTGAGTTTCCGCGCTCAGACGCTACTGATGTTGATAACGCTGTGGCTGCAGCAGCAGCGGCGGCAGAAGCCTGGGGTAAGACCTCGCCGCAACAACGCTCGCTGCTGTTACTGAAAATCGCCGATCGGCTGGAACAGCATCTGGAAACCATGGCGGTCTATGAAACCTGGGATAACGGCAAACCGGTACGCGAAACCCTGGCAGCCGATATGCCCCTGGCGGTCGATCATTTCCGCTACTTTGCCGGTTGTGTCCGGGCGCAGGAGGGCAGTGCGGCAGAAATTGACGAGTTTACCGCCGCCTACCATTTCCATGAGCCGCTGGGCGTGGTGGCGCAGATTATTCCATGGAACTTCCCGCTATTAATGGCGGCCTGGAAACTGGCTCCGGCGCTGGGTGCGGGTAACTGCGTGGTGCTGAAACCGGCAGAACAGACCCCGCTGTCGATCACCATTTTTGTCGATTTGATTAAGGATCTGCTGCCGCCGGGCGTGCTCAATGTGGTACACGGCTTCGGCAAAGAGGCGGGTGAAGCGCTGGCCTCCCATCCTGGCATCGCGAAAGTCGCTTTTACCGGTTCTACCGCGACCGGCGGTCATATTCTGGAGCTGGCAGCAAAAAGCCTGATCCCTTCGACGGTCGAACTGGGCGGTAAATCACCAAACATCTTCTTCGAAGACATCATGCAGGCGGAAGAGAGCTTCATTGAGAAAGCCGCTGAAGGCGTGGTGCTGGGCTTCCTGAATCAGGGCGAAGTCTGTACCTGTCCGTCGCGTGCGCTGGTGCAGGAGTCGATCTACGAGCCGTTTATGGCGGCTGTTATGAAGCGGGTCAAAACGATCAAACGTGGTGATCCGCTGGATACCGACACCATGGTGGGTGCGCAGGCGTCGCAGCAGCAGTTCGATAAAATTCTCTCTTACCTTGAGGTTGCCCGACAGGAGGGCGCTGAAGTGCTGGTGGGCGGGGGCGTTGAGAAGCTGGATGATTCACTCAACAGCGGCTACTACATCCAGCCGACACTGCTGAAAGGCAACAACAGCATGCGCGTTTTCCAGGAGGAGATCTTTGGCCCGGTGATTGGCATTACCACCTTTAAAGATGAGGCGGAAGCGATCAGCATCGCCAACGACTCCATTTATGGGCTGGGTGCAGGTGTCTGGACCCGCGATATCAACCGTGCCTATCGGGTGGGCAGGGCAATCAAAGCCGGTCGCGTCTGGACTAACTGTTACCACCTCTATCCGGCGCATGCCGCCTTCGGCGGCTATAAGAAATCGGGCATCGGCCGTGAAACGCACAAAATGATGCTGGATCACTACCAGCAAATCAAAAATCTGCTGGTCAGCTACAGCACCGAACCACTGGGCTTCTTCTGAATCTCTTCAATCGCACCGGGTTATCCCGGTAATTCCCCCTCCCAGAACCACGCTACGGCGTGGTTTTTTTACGTTAAAAGGTCATAACGCGTTAGGAAATATCTGCTGATTTCCCGGCAGAGACGGGTCGGTAAAGAACAATTAATCAGTTTGTTAAAAATTTTAACCTGCTCATATAGCGTTTCGCTTACTTGACGAACATCCCTTCTTAATGTCTGCCGCTGCAACCCCGGATTGATTCAACTTAACTAGCTGATAATATTGGTATTTAAAAATATTCTTGATGGCAATTCCCCTCTCACTCGCCATCAACGCATTCCTTCCTTCAGCTGAAAAGGACCATTTATTACATGAGACCTATTAATGAGGCTTTTAAATCAATCGAATTACTCTGTAAAAAAACTTGATATTTTCACCTTTTTTTAAGATTAATCCTAACCCAGTGTTTAAAAGTAACACATATTTGCATTAACTGAATTAGTTAAACTTTACTTGAGTAAATTCTTGTGAAAGGGGGCCGTTGAAATTTCGTCAGTCTTCTGTAAACTCGCAGCTTATATTTACAAATGGATTGTGATGACAAACCCACGGGCAGGATCTACCTGGCTCGTGCGGTAGCTATGATATTATATGCAAAGCATAACTCATTGAATATATAGTAATAAATAGACGTTTTTCCGGGCATAATACGTGAATAATTATTGCCGGTTAATCGCTACATTATTGTCGGTATCATTCAACGCAAAGGTTTTTCGACCAGGGATGGCATAAGAGAAGCTTGGGTTTATCCCACCTCCTAAATTTGCCGGGAAAAAAATGATCATGTATCTGATCTTTAATTGCCAGGTCAGATTCCTCCTTTTTCCCGTTTTCGTCCCCAGCGTCGTTTCTTTATACTTAACTTTTGCTGATCGGTTTAGGTTTCGCTTTGAGTCGATTCTGCCCAATCTGTTTAAGTATTAGCTTTTAAGCTGGCACTAAGCAGCGTCCGGTCAACAAAACATCCCCGATTTCATTACTGACACCCGGCCTCTGGCCACTATCCAAGGTATGAATGGAACACAACATGAAAAAAATGGTGAAGCTCCGCATTGCGTTAGGCCTGATGTTTGTTTTCTCTGTCGCGGGTTGTAAAACGCCGCCAAAAATGACCGATGACACGCTGGTCACCAGCACGGTAGACGGCGTCGTAATCAGCCACCGTTATGCGATTAAACCGCCGGCACAGTTCAGTCCGGTCAATGAAACCTATCGCGCGCTTTATCCCGCCTCGGTGATGAGTCATCCGGGTTACGGCGGCAAAGTGGTGGAGACCCTGAAAACCGGCGAAAGCTACACCGTGATAGGTCAGGTGGAGAACAACTGGCTGGCACTGGGCGAATCCACCCAGGCAGCAACAGAATCGCAACCAGATAACGGCGCTGCCACTGTCAAAGATGCATCTCAATCTGCCACGACGAAGGCAACCGTGAAGCTGACGGGTTATGTGCCGTTTCGCGCCCTGGTGAAAAGTGAACTCTATGACCAGACCGTCAAAGCTGATCAGCCGAAACGCCGCGTGCGCAGCAGCAAAAAGAAAACCTGCGTCGCGGTCAACGGCGACAGCACCGCCTGTCAGAACAGCACCAACGGCACCTGGATTATTAACTAATCGCACTGAGCAGGGAGGGCTTGATGATGAGAACAACACAACTGCGTGGTGGATTGATCGTGCTGTTGACGTGGCTGCTGACAGCCTGCAGCAGCAGTACACCGCCGGTGGCTTACTACCATCTGGACGTACAGGCGCAGAATCAGCTTAACGGCGGTGCGCCGCTCAAAGTCCGGGTAGTGTTACTGAGTTCCGATGCCGAGTTCATGTCAGCAGACTTCTACTCCCTGCAAAACCAGTCCGCAACCATATTGGGCAGCGCGCAACTTAACACCCAACAGTTCTTCCTGACCCCAGACCAGCGCGGCAAAACGCTGCGCATCCGGAGTCTGCCTGAGGCGCGTTACATCGGCATCATGGCGGAGTATCAGGCGCTGGATGGCAAGGTGTGGCGACTGTCGTTGCCGGTTCCCGAAGGGGAGTCGCCCTCATTCTGGGCATTCTGGAAACGTAACGATGGCGAGCTGAATGCCCATATTGTGGCGGGAATTAATGGCCTTCGCGTGGAAAAACAGTGATGCCGATGAACAGAGCCGAAAAGGTGGTCTGGACCGAGGGAATGTTTCTGCGTCCTCACCATTTCCAGCAGTCAGAAAATTATCTACTCAGCACCCTGCGTGAATGGGGCCAGTCACAGCGCGCCTACACCTGGGGCTTCTACGATCTGGAGTTCGATGAAGCGCTGCTGCGTCAGGGCAAACTGGCGCTGAGCGCGGCCAGCGGCTGTCTGCCTGACGGCACGTTTTTTGCTTTCAGCCAGCCCCAGCATGGCCCGGCGCCGCTTGATCTGCCGGCCTCTGTTGAC
This sequence comes from Pantoea sp. AS142, assembly GCF_037152305.1. NCBI lineage: Bacteria > Pseudomonadati > Pseudomonadota > Gammaproteobacteria > Enterobacterales > Erwiniaceae > Pantoea > Pantoea sp. AS142. The sequence continues at coordinate 816,002 of NZ_JBBCMO010000001.1, forward strand.
CGCAGCAAAGTGGTGCTGGCCATACCGACCCGGCGCAATGGCCGCGAAGCCGTCGCCTTCCAGGAGTCGCAGGATTCTCTGGCACGCTATATCGCCTGGGAAGCGGAAGTGGAAGATGACAATGCGCAGGCCGTGGGCAGCGCGACGGTGCAGTTCGGCAAGCTGCGCCTGCGTCTGATGCTGGAACAGGATCTGACCGCTGAGTGGACCGCGATGGGTGCTGCGCAGGTCATCGAAAAACGCAGCGATAACCACATCCGGCTCGACAGCGACTACATTCCGCCGATGCTGACCCTTAACAGCAGCCGTCCGCTGCAAAATATGTTCAACGATCTGCACGGGCTAATCCAGCAACGCAGTCAGCAGCTGAGTCAGCGCGCACCGGGCACCGGCCGTTTCAATAGCGCCGATATGGTCGATTTTATGCTGCTGGCGCTGCTCAATCGTCAGCTTGGTCTGCACAGCCATCTGCAACATCTGCCGCTGCTGCACCCTGAAACGCTCTACAGCCACTGGCTGCAACTGGCCGCGGAGCTCAGCACCTGGACGCCCGCCCGCGCACCCGATGGGCTGCCGCTCTACGATCACGACGATCTTCATAGTTGTTTTAGCCGCCTGTCGCTGCTGTTGCGCCAGGGACTGTCGCAGGTGATGGAAGAGAGTGCGATTCAGCTGCCGCTAACCCAGCGTTCACACGGCCTCAATGTCGCCACCGTGCCGGAGAGCAGCATGGTGCATGAGTTCGGCTTTGTGCTGGCGGTAAAAGCCAGCGTGCCGGCCGACACTCTCAAAACCCATTTCCCGGCACAGATGAAAGTCGCTCCGGTCAGCAAAATCCGCGATCTGGTGCAGCTGCAACTGCCGGGTCTGGCTCTTCGGGCGATGCCCGGTGCGCCGCCGCAGATCCCGTGGCATGCCGGATACAGCTATTTCGAACTGGATAAGAACAGCGAGCTATGGAAAGAGATGGAGCGCTCTGGCGCTTTTGCGCTGCATCTTGCCGGTGAGTTTCCGGGCCTGAACATGGAGTTCTGGGCCATCCGCAGTCAGTCAGAATAATAAACTGAGCACGCAGCATGATGCAGGAACACCAACAATCACACAGCGATCTTGCGCCGGATTCCAGCCACCAGAACGTGCTGGTCGCGGCGGCCAACCCTCTGATAAACGCGATTCCACAGATCCGCCATTCGGTGTCACATGAAGACCCGGCGCAACTGCGTCAGCAGCTGATCGATCAGATCCGCCGCTTTGAGCTGAGCTGCCAGCAGTCAGGCCTTGGCTATGAAGTGATCATCGGCGCCCGTTACTGTCTCTGTACCGCGCTGGATGAGGCGGCGGCGCTGACGCCGTGGGGCAGCCGCGGCGTCTGGACCAGCAACGGTCTGCTGGTCACCTTTCATAATGAAACCTGGGGTGGCGAGAAGTTTTTCCAGTTGCTGGCCAAGCTGTCGCAGAACCCCCGGCGCCACATTCTGATGCTGGAACTGATCTACTTCTGCCTGCTGCTGGGATTCGAAGGACGCTACCGGGTGCTGGACAATGGCCGCTCGCAGCTGGAGACCATCAAACAGCGCCTGCTGCAGATGATCAAAAGCGTGCGGGGCAGTTACGCGGCGGCGCTGTCGCCGCATCCTACCGATCAGCCGGTGCTGCGCAAATTGTGGCGGCCAATGATCCCACTGTGGGCCTGTGCGGCCGTAGCAGGGCTGGCGGCTTGTCTGTTCTACATTGTGCTCAACTGGCGTCTGGGCGATTACACCTCGCCGGTGCTGGCCCGCATCTATCAGACGGCACTGCCGGAAGTGAAGATCGGCAATCCTGCGCCACCACCGCCTGCCACGCTGAATCTGCGCGCCTTCCTGAAACCGGAAATTGATGCCGGGCTGGTGGCGGTGCGTGACGAAGCGGACCGCAGCGTGGTGACGCTGAAAGGGGACGGACTGTTTGCCTCGGCGGCGACCGAGGTGCGCGGACGCTATATCGACGTAATTCAGCGCATCGCGGCCGCCATGAACAACGTCAGCGGCCAGATTCAGGTGATTGGTTACAGCGACAACGTGCCAATCCGCAGCGCGCGCTTCGCCTCCAACTTCGAGCTGTCGCTGGCACGCGCCCGGTCAGTGCAGAGCCTGCTGCAACAGCAGCTGGCGCAGCCGTCGCGGGTGAAAGCGGAAGGGCGCGGCGAAAGCAATCCGCTGGTGCCGAACAATAGCGCAGAAAATCGCGCACGTAACCGTCGTGTTGAAATCACCCTGCTGGTGGCGCCGGATGCGACGCATGCCGAACTCAACGGCCTGGCGAGAGGGAACTGATCCATGCTGAATATTTTATTTGCGGTGCTGACCAGCCGCCTCGCGTGGGGCTTTGTCGGCATTACCGCGCTCTCTTTTATCATTTGGGTGATTGGCCCGGTCTTCTCGATCGTTGATTCGCGGCCGCTTGAGCCAGAGCAGAACCGCATGATCAGTATCGCGCTGCTCTATCTGGTCTGGGGACTGGGGCAGGCGATCCCGCGACTCTACAACTACTGGCTTAACCGCAAGCTGATGTCGAGTCTGGAAACCGGCAAAAGCGATGCGCCAGACGCCGATCGTCAGCGCCTGACCAGTGAAGAGCAGGTGCTGGCAGGGCGCTTCTCAGAAGCCACTGACATGCTGAGAAAGGCGCATTTCCAGCGCCACAGTAGCAAAGGCAAGCCATTCTGGGCGCAGCGCTTTGGCCGTCAGTATCTCTATCAGCTGCCGTGGTACATGATCATCGGCGCACCCGGTGCCGGTAAAACCACCGCGCTGGTCAACTCGGGCCTGCAATTCCCCCTGGCGGATAAGTTTGGCAAGTCGGCGCTGCGCGGCATTGGCGGCACCCGTAACTGTGACTGGTGGTTCACCAACGACGCGGTGCTGCTCGATACCGCCGGACGCTACAGCACCCAGGAGAGTCAGCAGGAGCGCGATGCCAGCGAGTGGCATCATTTTCTCGACCTGCTACGTAAATATCGCGGCCGTCAGCCCATCAACGGTGTGATTGTCACCCTGAGCGTCTCCGATCTGCTGAGTCAGTCGCCTGAGGCGCTGCGCAACCAGGCGCTGGCACTGCGTCAGCGGCTGATAGAGCTGCACGATCGTCTCGGCATCCGTTTCCCGGTCTATGTGCTGGTCACCAAAGCTGACCTGCTCAAAGGGTTCCGCAGTTACTTCGCCTCACTGGATAAAGCCCAGCGCGAGCAAATTTGGGGCTTCACCTTTCCGTGGGCGAAGGCGTCAGCTGCCGATTTCGAGCTGAACAACCAGTTCCAGCAGGAGTATTCACTGCTGCAACAGCGGCTCGATGCCGGACTGGCCGATCGGTTGCTGACGGAAAGCGACGCGCAGGCGCGGGCTGAAAGCTATCTCTTCCCGCAGGAGTTTGCGGCACTGCGTCCGTTGCTGGCAGAGGCGCTCGACACGCTGTTTGCCCGCTCCGATTTTGAAACCCAGTTCGCACCTCGCGGCATTTACTTTGCCAGCGGAACCCAGGAAGGACTGCCGTTCGACCGGGTGATGGGCGAGCTTAATCGTGCGCTGAATCTGCCGGGCCAGCAGGCGGGTGAATCGGGTAGCTGGGATCAGGTCAATAAAGAGTCACCCATTCCGCAGAACAAAGGGCAGAGCTTCTTCCTGAAAGGGGTGCTGGAAAATGTGATTTTCCAGGAGGCGGGTCTGGCGGGCAGCAATCGCTGGTGGGAGCTGCGCAACCGCGCCGGGCTATGGTCGGGCTATCTGGCGCTGCTGGTAGTGTTGCTGGTTGCGGGCGCACTGTGGTTCACCAGCTTCAGCAAGAACAAAACCTATTTGCAGGAGATGGCCGCTAAAGCGCCTCAGGTGGAGCAGCTGGGCGATCAGCTTCAGCAGCAGGTCAATGGCGATCTTTTTGCGCTGGTGCCTTATCTCAATACGCTGTTGCACCTGCCGGAAAGCGCCGATTTCTCGCTGGAGTCACCGCCGCTGACGCGCCGTATGGGACTTTACCGTGGCACCGAGGTCAGCGATGCGACCCGCGCACTCTATGATAAAGCACTGAAACAACTGCTGCTGCCGCAGGTGGCGCAGAATATCACCCGCTGGCTGCGCAATGACAATGGCAGTGACGCTGACTACAGCTATGAAGCGCTAAAGGCGTATCAAATGCTTTACCAGCCGAAGCACTACGATGGCAAATTCCTGCAGGCGTGGCTGATGCTTAACCTCTCGCGTGAGCTGCCTCAGAACGTCACTCAGCAGCAGGTGAAACAGCTGGCGTGGCATCTGCAACAGCTGTTGCAGACGCAGATTCACTCATCGCCTTATGCGAAGGATGACGTGCTGGTAAAGCGCGAACAGGCGCTGATTAATCAGATGCCGCTGTCACAGCGCGTCTACGGGCGGCTAAAGCGTCTGCTGCAACGTGATGACAGCCTGCAGCCGGTTACACTGGCGGCGTTGGGCGGTCCCCAGAGTGAGCTGGTCTTTTCCCGTAAAAGCGGTAAATCGGTGAATGACGGTGTTGCTGGTCTTTATACGCCGGATGGCTACTGGCAGCATGTCGATAAGCAGATTGGTCCGGTGACCGAGGCGCTCTATCAGGACGACCTTTGGGTACTGGACGGCGCTGCGCCGCAGCAGAAAAGTGAGCAGACCGATCTCGCGGTGCGCCAGCTTTATGTGCAGGACTACATCCGGCAGTGGGAGCAGTTCCTTAGCGATATCCAGCTCAACAGCAGCGCCGATCTTTCGCAACGTATCAACACCGCCCGTTTGCTGTCGGGCAACCACTCACCGCTGCGTCAGCTGGTGATCAATCTCAGCAACCTGCTGACATTGAACCGGGCGCAGCCCGATGAGAAAACCGCGCAGGCTGCAAAGCCGTCGGATAACAGCGCCACCCGAACCCTGGAAGCGCTGTTTACCTCGCCCGAAGCGAGTGCTGCGCGTGGACAGGCGGCAACGCAGGTTTCACCGGAGCAGGCCGTTGCGCTGCACTTTGCGCCGATTCTCGAGCTGGCGCAGCCGCTTCAACAGGGCAGCAAGGTACTGGCGGTGGATGATTTCCTGCACCAGATTGACGATCTCTATCGCTACCTGACGGCGGTACAGGATGCCGCCAACAGCGGGATGCCGCCACCGGCCAGTGATGCGATCAGTCGTCTGCAGGCCAGTGCCGGCCGCCTGCCGGGTTCATTACAGAACATGGTTTCCAGCATGGCGGTAGGTGCCAGCAGCGATGCACAGCGCCGCGATATGGATAACGTCCGTAAACGCATCACCATGGAAGTGGGCAGTTTCTGCCGGCAGGCGATCGCCGGTCGCTATCCGTTGGTTCGCTCTGCGCGCAGCGAGGTCACACCCGACGATTTGGCCCGGATGTTTGCCCCTGGCAGCGGCATGATGGACAGCTTCTTCCGCGACAACCTGGCCAGCAAAGTGGATACCACCAATACGGCATGGCGCTTTACGCCGGGTATTGACGGCAAAACGCTGCCGGGTGGCGAAGCACTGCTGCGTCCTTTCCAGCAGGCGCAGTCGATTCGCGATGCCTTCTTTGCCAATGGCGCGACCACGCCAGGCTTCCGCGTCACGCTGCGCACCGTAAAAATGGACAACGACATCCTTAACCTGACGCTGGATGTGGATGGACAGATATTGCGTTACAGCCACGGGCCGCAGGCGGTGCAGATGGTCAGCTGGCCCGGTCCAGGCGGCACCAGCCAGGTGCGGATGCAGCTTGGCCTGACCAACGGCACCACGTCGACGCTGGTCACCAGTGGTCCCTGGGCGCTCAATCGCTTCTTCGATCGCGCCCGTGTTACCGCGGCTGGCGGCCTGACCCGCGAAGCTACGTTCAGCGTGGAGGGGCATCAGGTTACGCTGTCGTTTACCCCTGGCAGCATTCGCAACCCGTTCCAGCTTCCCGGCTTTAGCTGCCCCTGAAACAGGATCCGACAATGACTCATTACGCTGCACCCTGCTGGTACGGCAAAGTGCCCAGTGCGGGTGACTTTGTGAAGCGCCGCTTTCCTGACGTGCTCTATCGCCAATGGTCCAGCTGGTTTCAGGTGGGCCTGCATCACTGGCAGAGCAGTCAGGAGAGTGATAATGCGCCGTCGCGCCCGTTCCTCAACGCGCCGGTCTGGAATTTTGTGGTGCCGCCGATGCTGGGCAGCCAGCTGATCCAGATGGGCTGCCTGATCGCCGCACGTGACAGCGTGGGCCGCAACTATCCGCTCTGCGCACTGCGCCACTTTACCCCCGCGGAATGGTCGCCAGCCCTGCTGGCCCGATCCGGTGAGTGGTATCAGCAGGTGGGCAATACGCTGCTGCGGGTGGTGCAGGGCGGCGGGTCGCCGGAGCAGCTGGATCAGGCGCTGATCAGCATTCCGCAGCCGCAACCGCCGCAGGAGACGGGTGAGCCGTCAGACATTCTCAACGTCATTGGACATGGCGACACCCCCTCGACGCTGAACTGGACGCTGCCGGGCGAGAACTTCGACCCGCAGTTTTACACCAGTTTCTGGTGGACCAATCAAAGCGACGGTTTCCCGCTTTATACCCAGGTCCACAGCGGTAATTTTACCGCCCAGCTCTTTTCATTGCTGTTTGATCCGGCCGGTGGGGCAAAGCCGGGACGAAACGGACTTTATCCCCCGATGTTTGAATCCTGAGGCGATACGCATGACGATGAATACAGAGGCTTTGCTGGCTCCGGTCAGCGATGATAATCCCGGTGGCGATAACCTGGAGTACGACGCCGATTTTCAGGCGATGGAGCAGGCCAGTGCCGGTAAAGCTGAGCAACAGTTCGGCAACACCATCATTCCGGCGGAACCCGCCGACTGGAACAAAGTCGAGAAGCTGGCGATAGCGCTGCTGGCCCGCAGCAAAGATTTACGGGTGATGCTGGCGCTGACGCACGCCTGGACCGAACTGAAAGGGCTGCCGGGCTATGCCCAGGGCCTGAAGCTGATTGAACAGGCGCTGCTGCTCTACTGGGAGCCGCTGTGGCCCCGGCTGGAAGAGTTCGGCGAGCAAGACCCTTTTTACCGCATTAATGCCCTGGCGCTGCTGGGTGATAAGTCTGCCCTGAGCGGCGCGGTGCGTCAGTGCTGGCTGCTGCGCTATCCCTCTGACGGCATTACGCTGCGCGATGCCGCCGCCCTGTGCGACGGCAGTAAAACCGAGGTGGCGGATTATCCTGGCGGCCTGCCGCGTCTGATCGACGAACTGGCGCGCGGCGACCAGCCCGGTATTGAGGCGGTACTGCAGATTCATGAGCGGCTACAGACTATCTGCGAAACCGTAGCCGAACGGCTGGGCGACACGGCAGTGCCAGAACTGGCGCAGTTGCGCAGACAGATTACGCTGATCGCTGAACGCAGCCAGGCGACCGATCTCAGCCAGCTAATTCCCGCCACAGCGGTTGAGCAGCCCACAGAAGCCGCCGCACCGGTTACCGCGGCGCCCCCGCGCGCGGCCGCGGACTGGCGCACGGTACAGATCAGTTCCCGCGCCGATGCCCAGCTGATGCTGGAGAAAGTGAAGCTCTACTTTACCCAGCATGAGCCGAGCCATCCGGCTCCGCTGATGATCGACCGGGTGCAGCGCTTAATGGAGCGCGACTTCCTGGAGATCATCCGCGAGCTGGCACCCGATGGCGTGCATCAGCTGGAAACCATTTTCGGACGTCGCGACTAAGCAGGCGTAATCCACTCACACAGCGGGACCTGCGCGCCTGCTGTGACACATTATCCGCGCATCATTGATGGAGAAAACCATGGCAACAAGCAAATCCAGTGGGCAGAAGTTCATTGCCCGCAATCGCGCGCCTCGCGTTCAGATTGAATATGACGTGGAAATTTATGGCGCGGAACGCAAAATCCAGCTGCCGTTTGTGATGGGCGTGCTGGCGGATCTGGTGGGTAAACCGCTGGAGCCGCAGCCGGGCATCGACGAACGCAAATTCCTTGAGATCGACATCGACAACTTCGATGAGCGCATGAAAGCGCTGAAGCCACGCGCCGCGTTCCAGGTAGACAACACCCTGAATGGCGAAGGCAAGCTGAACATCGATCTCACCTTCGACAGCATGGATGACTTTTCGCCGGATGCCGTGGCCCGCAACGTCGAGCCGCTGAGCAAGCTGCTGGAAGCCCGTACCCAGCTGGCAAACCTGCTGACCTATATGGACGGCAAAAACGGTGCGGAAGAGCTGATTGGTAAGGTACTGCAGGACCCAACGCTGCTGCAGGCTCTGACCCATCTGCCTAAGCAGGATGAGGCCACTGAAGGTAAGGAGCCGCAGGCATGACGCAGACTTCACAACAACCCCAGTCGCAGGGCGCGGCCAGTTTCAGCCAGGATGAGTTCAGCGCGCTGCTGAACAAAGAATTCCGGCCAAAAAGCGATCAGGCACGCGCCGCGGTCGAAAGCGCGGTGAAAACCCTGGCGCAGCAGGCACTGGAAAATACCGTTACCGTCTCCAGTGATGCCTATCGCACCATTCAGGCGCTGATCGCGGAGATCGACGAAAAGCTGTCGCAGCAGGTTAACCAGATTATTCACCATCCGGAGTTCCAGTCGCTGGAAAGCGCCTGGCGCGGCCTGAGCTATCTGGTGAACAACACTGAAACGGACGAGATGCTGAAAATCCGTTTTATGAGCATCTCCAAGCAGGAGCTGGGTCGTACGCTTAAGCGCTATAAAGGCGCGGGCTGGGATCAAAGCCCGCTGTTCAAGAAGATTTATGAGCAGGAGTATGGTCAGTTCGGCGGCGAGCCGTTTGGCTGTCTGGTGGGCGACTACTACTTCGACCACAGCCCGCAGGATGTTGAGCTGCTGGGTGAAATGGCTCGCATCGGTTCGGCGGCACACTGTCCGTTTATCACCGGCACCGCGCCGGAAGTGATGCAGATGGAGTCCTGGCAGGAGCTGGCGAATCCGCGCGATCTGACCAAGATCTTCCAGAACACCGAATATGCCGCCTGGCGCAGCCTGCGTGAGTCGGAAGATGCACGCTATCTGGGCCTGGTGATGCCGCGTTTCCTGGCGCGTCTGCCATATGGCATTCGTACCAACCCGGTCGACAGCTTCGATTTTGAAGAGCAGACCGACGGTTCCGATCACGGCAACTACACCTGGAGCAATGCGGCGTACGCGATGGCCGCCAACATTAACCGCTCCTTTAAGGAGTATGGCTGGTGTACCGCAATCCGCGGCGTGGAATCGGGCGGAGCGGTTGAGAACCTGCCGTGCCACACCTTCCCGAGCGACGACGGCGGCGTGGACATGAAGTGTCCGACCGAAATCGCCATCAGCGATCGCCGCGAAGCCGAACTGGCGAAAAACGGCTTTATGCCGCTGGTGCATCGCAAAAACTCTGACTTCGCCGCCTTTATCGGTGCGCAGTCACTGCAGAAGCCGACGGAATATCACGACGCCGATGCCACCGCCAATGCCCGTCTGGCCGCGCGTCTGCCTTATCTGTTCGCCTGCTGCCGCTTCGCGCATTACCTGAAGTGCATCGTGCGCGACAAGATCGGCTCCTTCCGCGAGCGCGATGAGATGGAACGCTGGCTGAACGACTGGGTGATGAACTACGTCGATGGCGATCCGGCTAACTCCTCGCAAGAGACCAAGTCTCGTAAGCCGCTGGCCGCTGCCGAGGTGAATGTGGAAGAGCAGGAAGATAACCCTGGCTATTACGCCGCGAAGTTCTTCCTGCGTCCGCACTACCAGCTGGAAGGTCTGACCGTTTCGCTGCGTCTGGTCTCTAAGCTGCCGTCACTGAAGAATGATAATGCTTAAGGGCTGAAAATGGGCGCGATGTCGGATTCTGAACCCGCATCGCGCGTCTCCCTGCTGATAAGGATATAAACCGGTTTTTTTGCCTGAGCGTGTTTGAGCCGCGTGGTGTGCAAGGCTATACCCGGTCTTTATCAGACTGAGTGTGTTTGCGTATTCTTTTCACAAGAATAAAAATCACAACTAAGCAAACTGTGGTAAAGAGCGTTTTACCGGCAATAAAGCCGAGTGAAGAGAGAGTGAAATTTTCATAGCGAGAGATAAGGTATATAGACTCGATAATATCGACGATCGCATAAAGTGAAAGTAGTGAAAATATTACGGCCAGAAAAGTTGAGATGGTTTTTTTCATGCTCATTCCTTTTTTGAGCTATTGAAACTCCCCCGCTACTATAAACTTTTCGTCAGATTGCTGTCTATGGAATGATGACCTGCAATCTCAGATAAATCGAAGGTCATCGTTTTTGCATACTAAGTTCCGCTATGAATAAGCGTTAAGTAAAAGTCTTTGTCCGATTTAAAAACGGGCAGCAAGAAGTCTGAAATATCGTTAAGCACGATATTTCAGAAGCAAGGCAAAGGTAAAATATGGACTGTTTTATTCAGCCCCATGCTTTTCTTTTTGCCATATCCTTGCTTTTTTTGAAAGCAATAATCTCAACCAATAAAGAGTGAAAGATAATGGCTATTGATATGTTTATGAAGGTCGACGGAGTCACCGGCGAGTCAAAAGACTCAAACCACACTGGCTGGACTGATATTACCTCTTTCTCATGGGGTGCTTCTCAGCCAGGCAACATGTCTGTGGGCGGCGGCGGCGGTGCGGGTAAAGTTAACTTCAACGACCTGCACGTGAATGCACTGATCGACAAATCCACTACGGCGCTGCTGAAGAACTGCGCAAGCGGTAAGCATCTCACTAAAGTTGAACTCTCTATCTGTAAAGCGGGCGGTTCACAGGTTGAGTATGCGCGCATCACCCTGGAAGACGTTCTGGTGACCGCTGTGAATTACAATGGCTCCGACAACGGCGATACTCTGGGAATGACCTACTCCTTCCAGGCATCCAAAGTGAAGCAGCAGTACTGGGAGCAGAGTTCTTCCGGCGGCAAAGGCGCAGAAAGCAGCGCCGGCTGGGACATCAAAGGCAATAAAGAAGCGTAATAAAATACGCCTCCGAAAAGGGGGCGTATATTCATTGAAATTCAATGGATTAGAGGTGGTAGCAATTATACGTTTCGAACATTTAATTGCAAAAGGAGGTTGTTATGGCAGAGAAAAATTCAATTGAGCCGGGATTTTGTGTTGTTCAGCGTCCAGGAAGACTGACTGAGCAGGCAATGTGGCTTTATGGCACGCGCAATATGTCTGCCGCGAACTATTTTTTGCAATTAAATGCTGATGTTGCATGGGCTAAACCCGGCCAGATTTTAATCGTTGCCGATCCGAATGGTAATAATCACCCGGCAGCCATGCGCACGCTGGAAGAGGCTAAATCCAGAACCAATAATAGTGTCACTCATCTGACCGTTGATGAGGCTGATTTCTTCAACCGCCATTATGCTTCCATTGCTGCTATTACCAATTTTATGGATAAAGCATCAGGTATCATCGGCGATGCGGGAGAGCGCTATTTCAATGAAATTGGCAAGAAACTTGTCGCTATTGAGAATGCCTACCGTAACCAATATCTGACGTCAGGAACATTGTTCGGGCAGCAGTTTTTTGTCGAGCGGAAACGCCTGTTTGGTGAACTTGAAGTATTACTGAATCGTTTATCCCGATTTATGTTGAATTTGCGCCCCTATGAAAAGATTAAGCATGCTTTAAACCTTTCCAGCTCCTCTATTATCCATGACTGGCAAACTGCTGGCACAGGAGTAATACGCGGTTATTCGACCTATGTAGATAGTGCAGCCAAAGCAGCGAAATTTATGAAAATGGGTGGATGGGTTTCGATAGGATTTAGTGTTGTGAATACAACGAATGAGGTTTATCACAGCTGTACCACTGAAAGAGAAGATGAATGTTCTAAAGTAGCGGTGAAAGGGTATTCTCAGTTTGCAGCAAGCACGACTGCAGGTATCCTGGGCGGCGCGGCGGCGGGTGCAATCGCAACTTCCGCCTGCGTAGCACTGGGTGTTGCAACCGGAGGCATAGGTGCGTTAGCTTGTGGAATAGTCGGATCCGCTGCAGGGGGTTTTGGTGCTGCTAAGCTGGGTGAAAAAGGGGCAGGCATTTTAATGGATAAGATTTTATGAGTTCGTATGATTTTTTTATGTATGGCAGTTTGATTTTATCTGTTTTGGTCATTCTTCTGCATGTCTATGCTGCGTGGTTCTTTAGAGTTAATCGAAAAGCGTATCAGGATTTTATCGATCTTTATCAAAATGCTGGCTTGCAATTAGACTTAACCACGAAAGTTGCAAATCATTTGGGGTTCTATGCTAATTATCAGAAGTTAGCCTTTTTCATGAATCTCAGGAAAGGGCGGAAAATGCGCTTTTCTAAATCTGAAAATGTCAGCATTAAGGCCTATGAATTTGTACAAAAACAACCTAAAGATAAAATAGTGTGGATGGAAAAGACGCTCTATCTTTACCAGCTTACTTTTTTTCTGACAGTTGTCTGGGCTGTTTTTATGGCTATTTTTGTTTATGTCTTTAACTGAAGCTATGGATAAGACTTTATGACCTGGCCTTGCATTTTGATTGCTGTGTCAGTGATGTCTTTTCTGAGTTCGATTGTTTTGAAAATTGTAGGCTACATAATATTCAGAAAAAAATATTCAAAACTATGAATCATTAATTAGCGAGTTTCGTAAAGAAGATTGGATCTTGATTTCAGCACTCAGGTTGGCTCCTTTTTCAGTCCATCGTTCCATCCTGTAAAAATTTCCTGGTTTGCACGATTATATAAAGGTGTGAAACTTCAGCATAGAGGTAAGGAGAGCGTTAGCCAGGAAACTTATAATTTTATTCAATCGTTACCTGAAAAAGAAATAGGCTGGCTAATACGTCTTCATACTTTAAATATGGTGACTGCGGTAATGATGATTGGCGGAGGTTTAGGTTTTATTATCTGGCGTCATTTTTATAACTAATATGTGCTTAACTATGGTCACGGAGATGGCTTCAGTAATATCCGAGTGCATGTGACACCCTGAAAAAGCAATATGTGTTCTGATACCTGTCACTTCCTGAATGCGCAGAATATGGCAGTGTGTCCCTGATGCTGCCTCCCTGTGGATACTGAAATGAAAAAAGTCCTGATATTATTCGCTCTGACGCTATCTCCTGCAGTGCTGGCGATAACGCCTCCGGCGCCAGACTCCTTTAAGCAACCGCAGATTTTCAGCAACTGGCTTCTGAACCGCTGTGCAGGTAAAGCTGCCACTGACAAGGCTTTCAGCGATGATGCCTTCAAAAGTGCGTCAGCCTGGTTAGAGGTAAGCCATCTCCCTGTTGAAGCCTTCAGTGATGGCGATAAATTAATCAATGCGTATTTGAAGATGGATCTGACCGGCTCAGTCAAAGGAAGCTTCAATATGATGAAATGCACGTTGCTGTCGCAGAGCCAGGATGCTGAGGCTCTCTATAATAAATACAAAAAGTAATTTTCTTTTTGGTAGAGCTCGAAGGATATTACAGCGTTAAACATCAGCAGTGAATTATCAAAGGAGATATGTTTAGTTAAATGGAATCGCTCATTACACCTGACGTTAAGCAGGACAGTCACTCCTGCAAGGAAATTTCCACATAATGAAAAAAGTCATTGGTTTTATTATCATAGTGCTAATGAGTCTGCCTTTATTGTCTTTGGCTAAGTCGGTTTCACACTTCGAAGGAAAAAAATTCAGAGCGGATATTACCTATGACTGTGAGGAAGGTAACGTCAGTTGTGATAACGTTTCGCTTAAGTCAACAAAAGTAAAAGATAATTCATCGATAGTTCTTAAAGGTGAAACGATCAATACCAATTGCCCTGACGTCTGCGACTTCAGGGGCTATCGCTTCGCTAACGGTCAATATGGTTATTCATTTTATCCAGACCAGAAGGGCGAGAGTCTTTGGGATTATATCGTGACATTCAAGGGTAAGGTTATTGCTCAGGATGTTGGGGTAATGAAATAGAGAAGCATATATAAATCCGATGTTATTGAGCGTGCGCTTGTACTCAGGGCTTGTACTCAGGGATAGGAGATAGCACAGGTGAGAATTTTAATGAGATCTTGTTTGTCTTTATTTTTGTGTATTACAGCTGTTTATGTTTTTCCCGTCCACGCAATGAGTGATTGTTCAATCGGTAATAACGATCAGGAAGTTTATTCCTGTGCCCAAAAAAACAAAAACGAAACTGAGCTTGATTTAAATAAAGAATATAAACTCGCTAAGATCAGAGTTGAAACGCTCTTTAAGGGTGATGGTAAAGAGTCAAGACAATATATGGATACGTTGACTGAAGCTCAACGAGCCTGGCTGAAGTACCGGGATAATGACTGTAAACTGGCTTCGTATGCTGCAGATAAAGGAAGTGATTTAAGTAACGCTAATATTAGTGTGTGCACTTCTGAGCTTAACGAGCAAAGAATCAAAAAATTGAAGTTGATTCCCTATCATTGATAGCAAAAATTGCTGAGCAAAGAATGAATAAAATCTATGAAGTGGCTTTGATCGCTTTTTCTATTTCCATGAGTGCTTCAGCGCTCGCTGAAAGTCCCTGTGCAAAACAGCCTTCAGACGGTGCGCTGTTCCAGTGTACTGTTCAGCAGAAGAAGCTAGCGGAAGATGACCTGAACAAAGTGTACCAGACGGCTAAAAAACGTATTGTGCAGATGTACGGCACGCAGAAAAAACTGGCTGACGACTATGTCGCTACTCTGGTGGATACCCAACGCAACTGGCTGAAGTATCGTGATGGTCAGTGCAGGCTGGAAGCCTTCGCCGTCGAAGAAGGCAGCAATGCGAATGCTGTGGCGACCAACCTCTGTGTTATCCGCATCGATAAAGAGCGTACTGCTATTCTTAAGCAACTGCCTTACTGATTATATCGTCGTGCTCAGGCTTTACAGGCTGGGCAGGATATTCTCTATAAGATAACCCTCTGCATTACGCTGTTATCACGTTAATTCATTATCAGTAAATAATTCCGTGTCGATTAAATCTAAGCTAGTTATTCACTGTTAACGTTTATAATAATCAATCTCGACTCTATTTGAATCATTTGCCTCTTCGGTTCATGGCGAGTTAATGTGTTGACGAAGTGTTGTCATTAAAAGAAATAAGGCGGCGCTGCTATTTAAGTAAATAAACTCAGCGAAAAAAATAATAAACCCCAACCCCAAAATTAAACCCCCCCGCTCCCTATACCCCGCGCCTTTCCCCGAGAGGTGCGCGGTATAGATGCCGAACCGCTAACCGCAGGAATCCGTTATGCGCTTTACGATAATAACGACTAAACCCGGCCAACAGCCGCCGCAAACTCATTGTGATTTCTTCCCGCCCGGCGGCACCATTGGTCGCGGCGTGGATAATAATCTGGTGCTGCCGGATGACGACCGAACGCTCTCCCGGCTGCAGGCCATTGTGCACATCACCGCGAACGGTGAATGTCGCCTGACTAACCGTGGCAATGTGACGCGCGTGTTGCTCAACGATATTCCGCTGGAACGCGGTCGTCAGGTTGAGCTACAGGATGGCGACATACTGGGCATTGATGATTACCAATTACTGGTCAGCGATCTCAACAGTGCGCAGCAGCCGCAGGCTGAAAGGGCGGTTCCGCGTCCTGAGCCGGTGCAGCCCGTAGCACCCGCTCGCGAACCGGCAGCGGAAAAAGCCAGCACCACCGCCGCCATTCCCAGCGAAATCTGGGACAGCCTGGCGAAAGAGTTTTCAATTTCCGACGATCTCTCTAAACGCAAAGCGGTGCCGGAAATGCCGGATGCCCATCCGCTGACCGCGCCCGCTCGTCCTGACCGAAATCCGGAAGATCCGCTGGCACAGCTGATTAACGACGCACCGCTGGATTATGGTCAGCAGCCAAAAAACAGCAGCCTGTTTGATGAAGGCGATGCGCTGTTCGCGCAGCAGAGTATTTTTGACGACCGCACGCCGAGCACGCTGGCGGCTCAGCAGAACAGCGCGCCAAAGCAGGCTGAAGCGCCCGCCGCTGAACTGGATCCACTGAGCCTGTTTGACGGCGAGAGCAGTGCGGATGCGCGCAACCATGATGATCCATTAGGACTGATGATGGGCAATGCGGTGCCGCTGGCGCAGCCGGAGCCAGCGAAACCGGCGACGCTGCATGTGCCGCCTCAGCCAGAGACAAAGCCTGAGCCGGTTGCCCCACGCTCACCTGAGCAGGCTTCCGTCAGCCTGAACGAAATGGATCACTCTCCGCTGTTCAGTGGCGACTCACATATTGATGACCAGGCTCACAGCCAGCCGCACAGTGACGCCGCACGCCAGACACCGCTGACTGAAGAGGCGGAGTCCGGCCAGCCGGAAGCGGTGAATCCGCAAAACGATTACGGCGGCATTACGCTGCCCACGCCGCAGGCGGTGCAGCGTGCGCCGTCCCCGACGCCGAAAGGGCGGTTGCGCATCGATCCGGTTGTTTCCGGTCGCCATCATGCCGCTGCGGTGCACCCGTCCACGTCGAGCCAGAGCAGCGGCGACGCCCTCAAAGGCGAACTGCTGGATGCGCTGCTGGAAGGCATGGGCCTGCGCGATCTGCAGCCTACGCCGCAGTTTGACCGCGAGCAGATGCTGCAGTTTGGTCAGATGCTCAGCATGTTCTCGCAGGGCACGGTCGCGCTGCTGTCATCGCGCTCGATCCTTAAGCGCGGCGTTAAGGCCGACATGACGGTGATCCTCGACGACGCCAACAACCCGTTCAAGCTGCTGCCATCGGGCAAAACCGTCCTGATGCAGATGTTTGGCAGCCGGATGCCGGGCTTTATGCCGCCGCGTCAGGCGGTGCGGGATGCGCTGATTGATTTGCAGGCGCACCAGCTGGGCATGATCGCCGGTATCCGCGCCATCATCGCCTCGATGCTGCAATCCTTTAATCCGGAACAACTGGAAGAGGAGGCGCGTCAGGCAGGATCGGTTTCCCGTATCGGCCTGCCGGGCAGCCGTAAAGCGGCGCTGTGGGAGCATTTTGTTGAGCGCTACGGCGAGACGGCGGGCGAGATCGAAGACGATTTCCACACCCTGTTTGGCGAAGCATTTCTGCACGCCTATGACCTGGAAGTTAATCAGTACAAAGACTCACAAACCCACACGGATGACGCATGAATATCACTATTGCCTCGACGTCGAATCAGGGCGATCGCGCCAGTAATCAGGATCAGATCGGTGATGTCATCGGTAAGCGTTCCGCCTGTTTTGTGGTGTGCGACGGTGTGGCCGGGTTTCCCGGCGGTGACAGGGCGGCCGCCATCGCCCGCAGCAGCCTGCTGGAAGCGTTTGATGGGGATGCGCACCTCAATGCGCAGTCGATTCGCAACTACGTTAATCACGCGAATCACGCTATCCGGCAGCAGCAGAAAGCCAGCAGCGAGCACAGCCGGATGGGCACCACGCTGGTCAGCCTGTTCATCGACCGCGACTACCACCTTGCCTGCTGGGCGCATGCCGGTGACAGCCGCCTTTATCTGTTCCGCCGCGGCTATCTCTATCTCGTGACCACCGACCACAGCCTGGTGCAGCAGATGAAAGATGCCGGACATCGCACCGAAGGCATCAACAGCAACCTGCTCTATTTTGCGCTGGGGATGGGTGATGAGCAGCGCGACGCCAGCTACAGCGAGGTGGTCGGGATTGAAGATGGCGACGCCTTTTTACTCTGCACCGATGGTTTCTGGCACGGCGTGACGCTGGAACAGATGCAGCAGTCGCTGCACATGGTGAATACGCCGGAAGAGTGGCTGACGCTGATGCAGCAAATCATCAAAAACGATCAGTCTGATCAGGGGCAGCAGGATAATTTCAGCGCACTGGCCGTCTGGATCGGATCACCTCAGGACACCACCTTGCTGCACTCGCTCTCTGAAGCGGCGCAGTTCTTCCCTCTGCGAGATTGAGAACGCCAACATGAAATATGGATTACTGGGTCTGGCTGCGTTGCTGCTCAGCACACACGCTTATGCTGAAAATTATCGCATCGTTCAGTCCCCGGCACAGAAACTGGATGTCTGGATTGATGACGTAAAAAACAATCAGCTGTCGAGCTGGTGTAACAGCACCATTAACCTGCGCATCGTCACCCTGGGTGAGAAAAACGCGTCGGTGCTGAAAGAGTTTCTGCCACGGGTGGCTGGCCTGATGGCGTCGCAGTGTAAGCCGCTGCAGCAGCTGCACTGGCAACTGACCGATACAGAGGGCAGTGAAATCGCCACTGGTAGCGCTGCCCGATCGCAGCAGTGGAAAACCGTGGTGACGCCGCCTGTACCGCAGCAACAGCCAGCCGCTGTTGCCGTGCCCGCTGAGGCGCTGCGCAACGCCGTCCAGGCTGACACTTCGCCGTGGCTGCAATTCAGTCTGCTGGACGGCTGCCATTTCCGTACCTGGTGGCAGCATCCGGCGCAGGGCAGCGCGCTGTTTGTGCCGGCAAAGCAGGGGCTGGTCTGTGGTTCCGATGGCTGGCTCAGCGGACATAGCCGCCTGACGCAACAGGGTAACGGTGCACCTGCAGCAGTCGGCGTGACCTTCCTGCAGGGCTTCCCGGTGATGGGGCTGAGCAGTCAGTCGTCCACCGCTGAACTTCACATCACCACCGTCAACAGTGAGCGCATGGTGCTGAGCAATGAAAAATCCCCGGACAGCTGGCTGGTTCTGCCGTTCAGCAACCGCTTTAACGGCTGGCAGGCAATGCGCCAGGTGGTGGTGCAGATGCCCGTCAGCGAAGCGGCTGATGAGAGTGCGTTGCAGGCGCGTCTGCAGGAAGTCCGCAAAGTCTGGTCACCGTGGGTGAGCGGTGATACTGCGCTGAGCGTGCAGCTGGTGGAAAAACTGCATCCTGAACTGAAAGATCCGGCCGCTGCGGTTTACCGCACACTTAACTGACGCAAAAGGAGTTTGCATGGAATCCT
This sequence comes from Pantoea sp. AS142, assembly GCF_037152305.1. NCBI lineage: Bacteria > Pseudomonadati > Pseudomonadota > Gammaproteobacteria > Enterobacterales > Erwiniaceae > Pantoea > Pantoea sp. AS142. Next base: position 834,914 of record NZ_JBBCMO010000001.1, read on the forward strand.
TACAACACCGTCTGGCCAACGCCACGCTCGGCGAGACGCTGGCTGATGTGACCCGCCAGATTCAGGCAAATCCGGCGAATGCCGACCTGCGGGCTGCGTTTGTGCAACTGCTGTGTCTGGCGGGTAACTGGTCGCGCGCGCAGACGCAGCTGCAATCCTGGCTGGCGTTAAGCCCGCAGGCGCAGCCGACGGTTAATCTGCTGCAGCAGGCGATCGCCGGTGAGCTGCAGCGTGACGCCGTGCTGCGTGGCGAGGCCGACCCAGTGCTGCCAGGCAGTGCGTGGCACTGGTGCGATACGCTGCTGGCCGCGTTGCAGGCCGAAACCGCAGGCGATGCCGCGCGCGGCAGCGCACTGCGGGCGAAATCACTCGACCTCGCCGCCGCCACTCCCGGCACCGCGACCGGGCAGGATCAGCCCACCGCCTTCAGCTGGCTGATGGATGGCGACAGCCGTTTCGGGCCGGTGTGTGAAGTGATCAATCAGGGCCGTTATTACTGGATCCCGTTCGCCGCCATTCGTGAGATGCAGTTTCAGGCACCTGCCAGCGTCACCGACCTGGTGTGGCGTCATACGCGGGTACAACTGGTTGATGGCAGCGAGCAGGTGTGTCAGATCCCGGCGCGCTATCCGCTGCTGGCGGGTGCGGACGAGCGTTTTCTGCGCGCCCGCGTCACCGAATGGCAGTCACTGGGCGACAATACAGACCAGTTTATCGGTCAGGGTCAAAAAATGTGGCTCAGCGACCGTGCGGAATTTTCGCTGCTGAGCCTGCAAGAGGTCGCGTTCGACAACATCGAGTCTGCCGATGAGCCATGATTCAGGCGCGCATAACGATGGCTATGCCCAGCTGCATGGCGGCTTTCGTGCGCGCAAAAAGCGCGATGCGCTGACCGCCCGCGACAAGCTGCAATCCTCGCTGCTGGATCGCCTGACCGACAACGCGCCGGACAAACAGCAGGAGGCGGAGAACAGCATGCTGATCAGCCACAGCACGCTGCGCCGCCACGTCCTGCGCGATCTGCAATGGCTGTTCAACACCATTAATAACGAAGCACAGCAGGATCTCAGCGGTTTTGATCAGGTGCAGCGCTCTGTCTGGAACTTCGGCGTTGCGCCGCTGGCCGGACAGAACGTTTCTGATATCGAATGGCAGGATATGCAGCGCAAAATGACCAACGCCATTCTGCACTTCGAGCCGCGCATTCTGCCGCAGGGGCTGCAGGTGCGCTGCGTCAGCGATCTCGGCTCGCTCAGTTTGCACAACGTGCTGTCGATTGAGATCAAAGGGCGGCTCTGGTGTGTGCCTTATCCGCTGGCGTTTCTGTTCCGCACTCAGGTTGATCTGGAGAGCGGCCATTTCGAACTTCAGGATGCAGGGTAACCATGGACAGTAATCTGCTCGACTACTACAACCGTGAACTGGCCTACCTGCGCGAGATGGGGGCGGAGTTCGCGACGCGCTACCCTAAAGTCGCGGGACGACTTGGCATGCATGGCATTGACGTGGCGGACCCCTATGTCGAGCGGCTGATGGAAGGATTCGCTTTCCTGACGTCGCGCGTGCAGCTGAAGATGGATGCGGAGTTTCCGCGCTTCTCGCAGCGTCTGCTGGAGATGATTGCGCCATCCTATCTTTCGCCAACCCCGTCAATGGCGATCGCGCAGCTCACGCCGGACAGCCGCAAGGGTGACATCACCCAGGGCTTTCGTGTGCCGCGCGGCACTATGATGGAGAGCCAGAACCTGAAAAAAACCGGGGTGACCTGCAGCTACACCACCGCACACGATGTGGTGCTGCATCCGCTGCGCATCAGCGAAGCCACCCTTGGCGGCGTGCCCGGCGATCTGCCTTCTGGCGAGTTGAAACTCACTGGCCTGGGCGCGGCCAGTGCGCTGCGCATTCGCATCAGTTGCGAAGGGATCTCCTCGCTGAGTCAGCTTAGTGTGGATGATTTGATGCTATTTCTCAGCGGTCCGGATATCCAGGCGCTGAAGCTGCTGGAGCTGCTGATGCAGCACCGGGTGGGCATCGTGCTGCAGTCGGTAGAGAAGCGGCCACAGCGCCAGGTGCTGACGGATGACGCATTGCAGCAGCAGGGTTTTGCGCCGGAGCAGGCACTACTGCCGGACGATCTGCGCAACTTCGACGGCTATCGTCTGTTGCAGGAGTATTTCGCCTTTCCGGCGCGCTTCCAGTTTATCAGCCTGAGTCAGTTGGCCCCGTTTCTGAGTCGCTGCGACAGCGCCATGGCGTTCGATATCATCATCCTGCTCGACAAAGCGGACAGCGCCCTGGAAAGCGTGGTCGATCACAGTCATCTGGCGCTGCACTGCACGCCGGTCATCAATCTGTTCCCGAAAACCGCTGAGCGCCTGAAGGTCAGCGACAGCCAGCATGAATATCATCTGGTGGTGGATAACATCCGGCCGCTGGATTATGAGGTGCATTCGGTGCAGCGGCTGTTCGCTACCGTGGAAGGCCAGCGGGAAGAGCAGGTTTTTCGCCCGTTCTGGAGCACCTTCAGCGGTGACCAGGGCGATTACGGCACCTATTTTTCACTGCGCCGCGAACAGCGCACCCTGTCAGAGCAGGCACAACGTTACGGCACGCGCACCGGCTACATCGGTTCAGAAGTCTTTCTGTCGCTGGTGGATGAGCATCACGCGCCGTGGCGCGATGACGTGCGCTATCTCTCCGCCGACGTGATGTGCACCAGTCGCGATCTGCCGCTGATGCTGCAGCAGGATCAGGGTAACTTCGTGATGCCGGACTCCATTCCGGTGGCAGAACTGAAGCTGTGCAAAGGGCCGACGCCGCCGCGTCCGGCACTGGCCGAGGGCCTTTCGGCGTGGCGGCTGATCAGCCATCTGCAGATGAACTATCTCAGCCTGATGGACAGCAGCGACGGAGAAGGCGCGGCGGCGTTGCGCCAGTTGCTAAGCCTCTATGCCAACCTCGCGGAAGCGCCGGTTGCCCGCCAGATTGACGGCATCCGCCACTGTACGCTCAGCGCGGTCAACCGCCGCGTGCCGGAGCCGGGTCCGGTGGTGTTTGCGCGCGGCGTCAGCATCACGCTGGAAGTGGATGAGCAGGCGTTTTCGGGTGCCAGCCCGTGGCTGTTTGGCAGCGTGCTGGAGCGGGTCTGTGGCCGTCTGGTGGCGCTGAACAGCTTTACGGAGTTCACCCTGAACAGCCAGCAGCGCGGGGAAGTGGGCTACTGGCCGCCGCGCATGGGCCGGAAAGCGCTGATATGAGTGGCGAAAAAGTCATTACGCTGCCGCGGCTGACCCGACTGCCGGATGATTTCTGGCAAAAAGTGATGGCCGCGCCGTGGCGCTACGATCTGTTTCAGCTGCTGCGACGGCTGGATGCGCAGGGCGGTCAGCGCTATCCGCTGGGCCGTGCGCCGCTGCCGAAGTTCGAATCGGTGCGCATCGGTCAGACGCCGTCACTGGCGTTTGCACCCGCTACCGTCGCCAGCGCCACGCCACGTGAAGAGTCGGGAAGGCATGAGCTGTCGATCTACAGCTTTGGTTTGTTTGGCCCCAACGGGCCGCTGCCGACTCATCTGACCGAATATGTGCATGAACGCATCGTGCATCATCAGGATCACAGCCTGTCGGCGTTTGCGGATCTGTTCCATCACCGCGCCACGCTGCTGTTCTATCGCGCCTGGGCCGATGCGCAGCCGACCGTGTCGCTGGATCGCCCCGACGACAGCCGCTTTCTGAATTATCTCGCCTGCCTGGCGGGCATCGGTTTACCGGCGCAGCAGCAGGCCAGCTCGCTGAGTCTTCATGCCCGGCTGATGCTGGTGGGCCATCTCAGCCGCCACGGTCACGATGCCGAAGGGCTGGTGCGCATTCTGCGCCACTACTTTGGCGTGCCGGTCAGGCTGACGCAGAACCTGCCGCATTGGCTGACGCTGGACAGCCGCGATCAGGCCCGGCTGGGCGCGGGACGTCACATGCCCCGGCTGGGCGCCTCTGCATTTCTCGGCGTGGCGGTGCGCGACGTACAACACCGTTTTCGCCTGCACCTCGGCCCGCTCAGCGCGGCGCAGTATGCCCGTTTTCTGCCGGATGCCCCCGGCGCGCAGGAAGTACGCGACTGGGTGCGTCACTACCTCGGCATCGAAATGCAGTGGGATCTGAGCCTGATCCTGGCAGCAGACGAGGTGCAGGGCGTGGCGCTGGGCGGCGCTGCCCGGCTTGGTTACACCAGCTGGCTGGGGCACGCGCCGCAGCCGCAAGATCGTGAAGATTTTATGTTCGAGGTTGAGGCGGCTTCGCGCTAGCCCAGCCGCTTTCTCTGTTACACAGCCTGCGTCTTTCATTGAAGAGAGCCCCCTATGTCAGAAATCAGCCGTGCCGTGCTATTCGGCAAACTGGATACGCTGTTATTTACCTCGCTGGAAAGCGCCACCGCCTTTTGCAAACTGCGCGGCAATCCCTATGTCGAACTGGTGCACTGGCTGCATCAGCTGATGCAGCAGCAGGATGGCGACTTACAGCAGGTCATCACACATTTTTCACTGGATGAAAAGGCCCTGACTCAGGACATTGTTGCCGCGCTGGATCGCCTGCCACGCGGTGCCAGTGCGGTCTCCGACCTCTCCGAGCATATCGACAGCGCCGTTGAGCGGGCGTGGGTTTATGCCTCGCTGAAATATGGCGCAACCCGCATTCGCGGTGGCCATCTGCTGATCGGGATGCTGAAAACCTTCAACCTGGCCAGCGTGCTGAAAGGCATCTCCGGCCAGTTCAGCCGCGTCAACGCCGATGCGCTGCTGGAGCAGTTCGACACGCTGCTCAGCAACAGCAAAGAAGCGCAGCAGGCGATGAGCGTACCAGCGGATGCCGTTGGGGCAACGCCCGCGGCCAGCGGCAGTACGCTGGAACAATATGGGCAGGACCTGACCGCCCGCGCCCGAGAAGGCCGTATCGATCCGGTGACCGGACGTGACGATGAGATCCGCCAGATGGTCGATATCCTGATGCGGCGTCGCCAGAACAACCCGCTGCTGACCGGCGAAGCGGGCGTCGGCAAAACCGCGGTGGTCGAAGGACTTGCCCTGCGCATCGCGGCGGGCGATGTCCCTGCGCCGCTGCGCGATGTGCAGCTCTGGCTGCTGGATATCGGCCTGCTGCAGGCAGGTGCCGGGATGAAAGGGGAGTTCGAAGCGCGACTGCAGGCGCTGATCAATGAAGTGCAGTCCAGCCCGACGCCGATTGTGCTGTTCGTTGATGAGATCCACACCCTGGTCGGCGCGGGCGGTCAGCAGGGCACGGGCGACGCCGCCAACCTGCTGAAACCAGCCCTGGCACGCGGACAGCTTCGCACCATCGGCGCAACGACCTGGGCCGAATACAAAAAGTACATCGAGAAAGATCCGGCGCTGACCCGGCGCTTCCAGACCGTGCAGGTGCAGGAGCCGGATGAAGCCAAAGCGATTCTGATGCTGCGCAGCACCGTCAGTGCGCTGGAGAAACATCATCGGGTTCTGCTACTGGATGATGCGGTCAGTGCGGCGGTGAAACTGTCGCACCGCTACATTCCGGCGCGCCAGCTGCCTGACAAAGCGGTGGCGCTGCTGGATACCGCCTGCGCCCGCGTGGCGGTCAGCCAGGGCGCGCAGCCCGCGGCGCTGGAAGATTGTCTGCACCGTCTGGCCGCGCTGGAGATTGAAGCGGAGATCATTGAACGTGAAATCCGGGTGGGCCTTGGCGATGTGACCCGCCAGCAGGCGATTACCGCAGAGCGTACGGCGCTGGAAGCCGAACGCGATGCGCTGCAACAGCGCTGGCTGCAGGAGCGCGAACTGGTCGAAACGTTAATTGCGTTGCGCGCCCGCTGTGTGACCGAAGAAAATGCGGCGCTGCGTGAAGAACGCGATGCGACGCAGCAGCAGCTTACTGCGCTGCAGGGCGACACGCCGCTGCTGTTTGCCGCCGTCGATGCAGGCGTGGTGGCGGCCGTGGTCTCCGACTGGACCGGCATTCCGCTGGGCAGAATGGTGAAGAATGAGATCGACGCGGTGCTGAATCTGGCCGACACCCTGAACCAGCGGGTCATCGGCCAGCGTCATGGTCTGGATCTGATCGCCAGACGGGTACGCACCTCGCGCGCGCGCCTTGATAATCCCAACAAGCCGGTCGGCGTGTTTATGCTGTGTGGCCCGTCCGGCGTCGGTAAAACCGAGACCGCGCTGGCGCTGGCCGAGTCGCTGTACGGCGGCGAGCAAAACATCATCACCATCAACATGAGCGAGTTTCAGGAGGCGCACACCGTCTCGACGCTGAAAGGTGCCCCGCCGGGTTACGTCGGCTACGGCGAGGGCGGCGTGCTGACCGAAGCCGTTCGCCGTCGCCCCTACAGTGTGGTGCTGCTGGATGAGATTGAGAAAGCCCATCCGGATGTGCATGAGCTGTTCTTCCAGGTGTTTGATAAAGGCTGGATGGAGGATGGCGAAGGCCGCCACATCGATTTCCGCAACACCATCATCATTCTGACCTCGAACGTCGGCACGACGCTTATCAGCGCGATGTGTGCCGATCCTGAACTGATGCCCGATCCTGATGCCCTGAGCACCGCGCTGCGTAAGCCGTTGCTGGAAGTGTTCCCGCCTGCACTGCTGGGCCGCCTGCTGGTGGTGCCTTACTACCCGCTCAGCGATGAAATGCTGGCAGAAATTGTGCGGCTGCAGCTGACGCGCATTGTGCGTCGCCTGGCCGACAACCACGGCATTGAGGCGCAGATCGACGAGTCAGTGGTGAGCCAGATCGTGCAGCGCTGCACCGAAGTGGAGTCGGGCGGTCGCATGGTCGATGCCATCCTCACCAACACACTGCTGCCGCAGATGAGCCAGATACTGCTGAGCGCCCACGCCCGCGATGAGCGCTATCGCCGCGTTGAGGTGCGTTGTGAGCAGGGCGAATTTGTCTGCCAGTTCGCTGTTTAAGCCTAGTCATCAGAGAGTTTTCGAATATGTCGGAACATGATCAACCCCTGAATGTCCCCAACGCCCTGCCGCTGGGTTACCGCTTCAATGAGTTTGAAATCAAAGAGGTCATCGGCGGTGGCGGCTTTGGCATCGTCTATCGCGCCTGGGATCACCAGCTGGAACGTGATATCGCCATTAAAGAATTTATGCCTGCCTCGCTGGCGGTGCGCAGCGATGACCTTAACCTGGTGCTGCGCAGTGAGCGCTTCAGTAAAACCTTTCATGCCGGGCTGAACAGCTTTATTCAGGAGGCGCGTCTGCTGGCGCGCTTTAACCATCCCAACCTGCTGCACGTGCTGCGTTTCTGGGTGCAGAACGACACCGCCTACATGGGCACGGTGTTCTACAGCGGCACCACGCTCTCGAACTTCAGCGAACGTAATCCGCAGTCGGTGAATGAGGCCTGGATCCGTCGCATGCTGCCGCCGCTGCTGGGGGCGATTAAAACCATCCATGAAGCGGGCTATCTGCACCGCGATATCTCGCTGGACAACATCCAGATTCAGAGCAGCGGCGAGCCGATCCTGCTGGACTTCGGGTCGGCGCGTAAAACCATCGGCAACCTGTCGGATGAGAGCGAAACCATGCTGCGTCCCGGCTATGCGCCGATTGAGCAGTACAGCGACAACGATGAGAGCGAGCAGGGCGCGTGGACCGATATCTATGCGCTGGGCGCGGTGCTGCATACGCTGATCACCGGTGCGCCGCCGCCGGTGAGCGTGGTGCGCAGCATCGAAGATAACTACCAGCCGCTGGTGCAGCGTCGTCTGGCGGGCTACTCCACCGCGCTGCTCAGCGCCGTCGACCGCGCGCTGGCGCTGAAACCGGAAGACCGTCCGCAGAGCATTGACGATTTTGCTGCGCTGATGGCGCTGCCGGAACGCGAGCCTGAACCGCTGCTCAGCGCAAAAATGAGCGGGCCAAGCACCATGCTGGTGCCGATTGAAGAAGAAGAGGAGATGATCAAACCCGCCTCGAAATTGAAAACGCTGCTGGGACACCGCTTTGCACTGCCGGGCCTGGTGGCCGCGGGTGTGCTGGTCGGCCTGTGCGCCGGTCTTTTGATGTCACGCGGTAATGACCAGACGGCGCCGGATGAGATCGCAAAAAACAGCGCGCCTGCCGTCACCGTCGCGCCGGTTAACCAGCCGGTGGCTGCGCCACCGACCCAGGCTGACGCCTCACCGGATACGGTTGCCAGCACTCCGGCTCAGACGTCTGAGCCCGCGCAGACCACCGCACGTGAACCCGATCCTCAACCGGTACCGCCACCCGCGCCGGTTGCTCAGGTCTATATCCGTCTGCAGCAGGGTGAACGTGTTCAGGTGAACGGTCAGCCGCAGGCGCTGGTCCCGGCGGTGAATGGCTTCGCCACGCTGCAACTGGCGCCGGGTAACTACACCTTTGCCATCAGCGGCCAGAGTGGCACCCGCCAGCAGACGCTGAACATCAGCGAAGAAGGCGTCTGGTTGCTCGATCCACACAGTTAATAGTCAGGGATTACTTATGTTCTCACGCATTACTGCACAGCTGCCGGCGGACGGCCTGCTGTTCCATACGCTCACGGGCACCGAGACGCTGTCCCGTCCGTTTGTGCTCACCGCCGAACTGCTGGCCACCGACGCGCGCATCGACCGTCACGCCCTGCTGGGCAAGCCGGTCACCTTTTCGCTGCCGACCGATGGCCTGATGAGCGCGCTCAGTCCGCGCTACCTCAACGGCAAAATCACCCGGGTGGCGGTGCGCAGCCAGGAGCTGAGCGGCACCCGCTACGCGGTCTATGAGCTGACGGTCGAGCCGGACCTGTGGCCGATGCGGCGCGACCGCAACCTGCGCATCTTCCAGAGCCAGACGGTGCCGCAGATTGTGCAGACGCTGCTGAAGGAGTACGCGGTCAACGTCGAGACGCGGCTGGCGGGTAACTACCGGGTGTGGGAGTACTGCGTGCAGTATCAGGAGAGCAGCCTGGACTTTATCAGCCGCCTGATGGAGCTGGAGGGGATTTACTACTTCTTCCGCCACGAGGCGGACAGACATACGCTGGTGCTGTGCGACGCGCCGGACCAGCATCAGGCGTTTCCGGGCTATGAGACCATCGCCTATCACGTCACCCCGTCGGGCGGCGTGGTTACGGAAGAGGGCATCAGCCAGTGGTCGCTGGCAGAGAGCGTGACGCCGGGCATCTACAGCACCGACGACTATGACTTCCGCAAGCCGAACGCGTGGATGCTGCAGGCGCGGCAGAACCCGGCGTCGCCGGTGCCGGGCTCGGTGGACGTCTACGACTGGCCGGGTCACTTTGTCGACCACAGCCACGGTGAGTCCTACGCGCGCATCCGTCAGGAAGTGTGGCAGGCCGAGCACCACAGCGTCAGCGGGTCGGGCACGGCCACCGGCATCGCGCCGGGCTTTACCTTCTCGATCATCAACGCACCGCACTTCAGCGACAACGGCGAGTACCTGGTGACCTCCGCGACCTATGACTTCGCCGAGAACAGCTACGCCAGCGGCGACACCGGCGACAGCCGTCACAACATCCACTTCATGGTGCTGCCGTCGTCGGTGACCTACCGCACGCCGCCCGAAACGGCATGGCCGAAAACGCACGGCCCGCAGACCGCGAAGGTGGTCGGCCCGAAAGGCGAGTCCATCTGGACTGACCGCTACGGCCGGGTGAAGGTGAAGTTTCACTGGGACCGGCTGGCGAAGGGCGACGACACCAGCTCCTGCTGGGTGCGCGTCTCCAGCGCCTGGGCGGGTCAGGGATTCGGCGGGGTGCAGATCCCCAGGGTTAACGACGAAGTGGTGGTGGACTTCATCAACGGCGATCCGGATCGTCCGATTATTACCGGGCGGGTCTATAACGAGGCGAGCATGCCGCCGTGGGCGCTGCCGGCAGCGGCGACGCAGATGGGCTTTCTGAGCCGGTCGAAGGATGGCACGGCGGACACCGCGAACGCGTTAAGGTTTGAGGATAAGGCGGGTGAGGAACATCTGTGGATTCAGGCGCAGAAGAACATGGATACGCATGTTAAAAACGACTCAAGCCATTCAGTCGCCAATAATCACAGCCACTATGCGGGCGGCAATGAGCTTTACCGTGTGGAAACTAACCGTGTCCACGGCGTAAAAGGGGGCGAGGAGCGGCTGACCGGTAAAGGCAAACTTGATGCGGTAGTCGATACCTACGTAGTGGGGTCAGGCACTAAACTTCGCCTTGAGTGCGGCGAGAGTGCTATCGAACTCAATGCGAATGGTCAGATTAATATTGTGGGCAAGGGGTTCAATATTTTCGTGCAGGGCGATGGTCATATCACCACCTCTGGCGGCAAACTGAACCTGAACACGGATGGTGCAAAACCGGGCACAAGCGCACCTGGATCCAGTCATAAACAGAACATCAGTCAGGCCGTAGAAAATCTGTTCCCGCCGAAGCAGAAAGGGCAGGCGGCACCCGCTGCGCCAAAGGCTGCGGCGGCCCCGGCGAAAGGTGCGGCTGCGCCGTTGGCTAATAACCAGGTTCGAAAAGTACGTCCATTACCTCCCGAAAAACAAGCGTTCTTCGATAAAGTGTATGCTGCTGCTCAGGAAGATGAAAAGAAAACCGGTGTTCCGGCTAAAATCACCACTGCTCAGGCAATTCTTGAATCTAACTGGGGCAAAAAAATGCCCACTGATATCAACACTGACAAGGTGAGTAACAACATTTTTGGGGTCAAGGCACATGGCTCACCGAATTATGTGGAAGACTGGACACATGAGCATATCAACGGAAAGCGTGTTGCAGTACTGGATAAATTTGCCAGTTATGATTCAATTGACGAGAGCATTGAGCAGCACTCCCAGTTTTTGATGAAAAATCAGAGGTATAGTAGTTTGTTCAACTCATCTGACCCGGTAGAATGGGCTAAAGGCTTACAGGCTAAAGGGTATGCAACCGATCCTAACTATGCCAACAGTTTGATTTCCGTGATGAAAGGGAGAGGATTACTATGATTAAATTTTTATGCGCATTAGTGCTTTCATTACCACTAATGGCTAATGCAAATGATTTCTGCCAGAATTTGAGCAGTGAGGCTGCCAAGAAAGGCGTGAGTTTTGATAATACAGATAATGTATACAAGGTCGGCGGAAAAGGCAGATTATATTTTTATTCTGCCCCAGATGAAAAGTGCATAGAAAAAAAGATTTTTGTTGTCCCCGGTAATGAATTATATGCTTACGTTGAATATGAAGATTATTACAGCGTTATGTATGTAACTAACGATGGAAACCAGGTTGATGGGTGGATTAAAAAAGACAGGTTAGTTGAAACACACACTGGTATAGCGCCAAATTATGATGCGAAAAAATAATTAACTTTTTAAGGTGAAGTGATAATTAGATTCACTGCTGGTAAATAAAATTTCGTGGTGACATTACATTGTTTTTTTGCACTGTCACCTTTGTTTTTTTCATGGTGTAATTACTGGGTATTGGCATCGAGATGTCATGGTTTGATAAAGCTAAATTACCAGTGCTAAACTAAAATTATCTGATTTAGTGAGAAAATCCAAAATCATCCTTTCTCCTTAGCTGATAAATGGAGTATTCATATTTTGAAGTAAGCGAACGGGCAGGAAAGTGAAGTTTTTGTTGGCGATATGCCTGCCGGTGAAGTTAGTTATAAATACTATCAGCACAAATATGATGGTTTTGAAATCTACACTGTGAATTTTTTCTGGGAAAAACAGCGTGATACTGATAGGTATTTTATTGCAATGATATCCATTGATACCTCAGCGATCTTTAAAAGCTTAATGACAATCCATTCAACTAAGCGCTATAGGTATTAAACCCACTTAATCAAAATAGCAGGGTTTATAGAGTTAATGATTGTCTGGATTTTAAAGGCTAATTAAATGAATAAAGTTGGATTTAGCTTGGCGGTTATGCCGTCAATCTCTTCATTGTCATTGTTTGCTTCTGATGACTTTGCTGGTCAATGGAGTGGTCAAGAAAAAAATGATAATGGATTGTTATACTCCACTATAACATTAAAATTAAAGCAGGATAATAATACCATAACGGGTAGTTATTGTTATGTTACCCGTGGCGGAAATAAAATAGATTGTCATGAGGATGATGGCACCAATCTCACAGGCACTGCAAATGGTAAAAAAGCTTTCATTGAATTTGATTCTTCATTTAGCGGAGTCAAGTGTAAAGCAAATTTAGAACTTAAAGATAATAAACTTTTATGGAAATTAATAAAAGACCCAGAGAATGGCGAGTTTTACGCTCCAGAAACTTACGCGCTCGATAAAGAAGTGAGCCAGGGAGATTTAAAATCGGATATGAAAGTTTTTTCGACATCTGATTTCACTATTACTTTAGTGAATGGTTGTGGAGAGTTTTATACTGTATGTGATAAAGTTAAATATTTTGGCCTCAGAAATAAAGATGGGAAACAAATTTCTCTTGAAGGTAAAACCACGCAGCCTGTCAACTCAAGTAAAGCTAACGGAATGATTTTCAATAATAGCGGCGTAGATTACATTGTGAGCTTTAATCCTCTTGTGTTAAAGGTAATCCAGGGGAATAAATCACTTGTAGAGCAAAGTGTTAAGTGGGAGTGATAATTTTTATTGTTCAAAAGTGAGAGTTTTTCTGCGCCTCGAATGATAAGAATAAAGTTAATTAATACTATGATTTTTTATTGGGGTGGTGATGCTTTGTCTCCTCCCCACACGTATAAATGAATTACGAATTTTTAATTTGTATTGAGTGGATGTAATTGCGCTGTATTAGTGAATAAATAGAAATTCTTTCTTATTTTTTAGTTGCCAAATCCGATAAAATACAATGATTGTAAATCTTTTTATTCACCAGTCTTATGTTTTTTGTCTGTCCTCATGTTTTTATCATTAATTGCCAGGGCTGAATCCAGCACAGAATCGTCAGATCCCGCCCTTAACATGGATGATATTTCCGTTTGGTCGTATATTCAGTAAAGGTGAAAAAACCTCCACTACCAATCAGCTTTACGAAGATTACTATGGGGGCTGGTAAGACAAAAATTATCCGACAAAGTAAGATGTTTATTTTATTAATGGCTGGTTTTATGTTAAGCGGAATAGTGGAAGCGAAGATGAAAAAAGAAGATATATGGGGTTTTGTCTCGCAAATGAGTACTTCCATAAAAAATCTGTCTGTGGAACGTATTCATCAGGCACCACTGGCGTTTACATTAAAAAATCAAAATGAATACATCAATTTCTATCAGGCTCATCCGGTAAAACTGCAAGATGCTTCAACGATAACGGATATTGAGCTGCGTTTAAGTAAAACGTCTGGTGGCATGGCCCCTTTTCTTAGCTTTGCTCCGCAGGGAAAATGCATCTCGCTCGATGATGTTAAAAATCACTATCAGAGTGTGAAGTTAACCGATTATCCACCGGGACAGTCTGAAAATGAAGTGACCAGCTACACATCATCTCCCGATGTTAATGGGCAGTTCATCACATTTTCATTTTCTGCCAAAAATCCTGATTGCCTGAGTAAAATCATCATCGCTGCCGATGAGTGAAAGAACGTGATGTTGAATCCATTGCCTCATATTTGAGGCTCTTATGCCTTTACGCCGATAAAACACAATGATTGTAAATCGTTTTTTTACCAGGCTTATATTTGTGCCTGTCCTCCTGGTTTTATCTTGCCTTGCCAGAGCTGAGCCTGGTACGGAATTGTCTGTTCCTGCTCTTAACGAAGGCGATTTTTCCGTTCTGCTGAACGACTATGCTTTCACTCCCGGTGACACCTGGAGCAACGAAAGTTTCGTACGCGCAGGCAAGGCCCTCAGTTCAGTTCTGGCCAGAGAAGTGGACATTAACCATCAGCAGTACAACTACTTTCAGCATACCTACGACGGCTTTGAGTTATTTAGCGCGGCAGCGGTTGGAGATGCCAGCCACACGGTTCTGGCTGAGATCCTACTGAAAAATGCCAATGTGCCGACGTCCCGAAATATAGAGGTAGGCGATAGCCTGGAACAGGTTCAGCAAGCCTATGGACCCGGAAAAGAAGATAACAGTGAGAATCAGCACTGGCTTGTCTACCCGTCTGGCGGGAAACAGTTGATGTTTCAGATTGACCAGGGAAAAGTCAGCTGCATCATGTTGAAAACAGACATGGGTGCAGAGCAAAGCGAAATCAGCGCTGACCAGGCTATCAGCGCTGCAACTGAAGCAATTCATACCTGGCAACTGACCACCCTCGATGAGAAATGCCTGCGATACGATCTTGACGACAGCAGTGATGAAAGTTTCTTTGTTATTACGGTTCGTGAAGATAATCACGACGCCAGTTGTGGTGGCGATCCTGATATTACGCATCGACTTTTCGACATTAAAGTTGCGCGTGATAATACACAGCTACTCACTAATGCCGATAACGTTGATGGCGAATACCATAGCCTGATTCCACCCGCCACAAACAATTAATAAAACGGACACCCAATATGAATTATCAGTTCAATGAGGGCGCCTTTGCGCTTTTTCCTGCTGCCTGGCAGGACACCACCATGAATATTCTCCGCGATGAAGCCAGTGGGCTGGCATGGGTTGTGAGCCGTGGCGTTATTTCTGAGGGCAGTGATGCGGAAAAAGAGTTCCAGCGTCAGTGGGACACATTGCGGAGTCAGATGGGCCATATCCAGCAGACTGAATTTGTGCGTTTGATGGCAGGTGTGGATAACACATTACACGCGGTAGAAGTTGAAACCGTATTTGACCGTAACGGGCAGGCAGTGTGGCAGAAACAGCTGGCTACACAGGTGCCTGATTCGAACATCTTAATGATTTTTACGCTCTCAGCCATGCGTCCATTCAATGAAGAAGACGGACAGCGCTGGAGTGCATTTAAACAAAGCCTGAGTCTGAACAATCCACGGAAAGCATAACCTATGGATAACCCTGCTGCCCGCGTGGGCGACGAGATCATTCACTCCAGCATTTTCGCTGATATCACGAGCATTGTTGCGGAAGGTGCGGCCTATGCCGTCATTGGTGCCGCAGTGGGTGCTGCTATCGTCTCGGCAGCGCCCCTGCTGGGTACTGGGGCGGCAGCGGCGAGTGTAGCAGCCGTGGGTAACAGTTGCCTGCTCAGCGGTATTCTGGGTGGTGTACTGGCCAATGCCGTTGGTCTGTCACAAGAGATCAGCAAAGCGGCCGATGGGCTGGGAAACATGATATTCCCGCCGTCACCTGCCGGAGTAATCGCCAGTGGATCAGAGAATGTCTACGTTAATGGTCTTTTAGCCGCACGCGCGGCCGGGATGCTCACGCCCGGCGAGACACCGCCACCGGAACCACAATCGCCGCAGAGCTTCGCGGACTATGGCGGCATGTTGCTCTCTGCGGTCGGCCAGTTTGGCAGTGCAATGTGGCAGCCCACGGTAGCCTCCGCCGATGCGGGCACCTCTCCGCTGGAGCAGGACAAAGTGGCCTGTGAAAAACACAGTGCACCGCAATATCTGGCTCAGGGGTCGAAAAGCGTCTTTATCAATGGCCAGCCTGCGGTGCGCGCAAAGGATAAAACCACCTGTGACGCCACCGTGAGCGACAATGTTTCCCCCAATGTCATCATTGGTGGTGAAACTGTCACGGTCAGAGAGATCAAAAGTGGCAAGGTGCCAGGCCTGGCTGTGATGATGATCGGCCTTTCCCTCATCCGTGGTCGCCCCAGTCAGATCCTGAAGAATATGCCCTGCGCGCTGGCCGGTGCCGTGGGCGGTATGGCGGCGGACATGGCCATCAATGCGGCCTTCTCGTCACTGTTTCCGGTTCATGCGGCGACCGGCGTCAAAGTCCTGAATGATGATGCCGAGCGCGATTTTTCCCTTCCCGGACGTTTCCCGCTCAGTTTTCAGCGCAGCTATAACAGTCTGACTCAGCGCGCTGGCCTGTTTGGTCAGGGCTGGGCCACAGTGTTTGACAGCTACCTGACGCTGGAAGGGAATCGGGCAACCTGGTTTGATGACAACGGGCGCGAACTGAGCTTTGACGTTCCCGGTGACAAAGAGGTGCTCTACAGCATCAGCGAAGGGCTGATGGTACGGCGCAACGCGTCTGGCGATATCGCCATTGCCGATGACGACGGTGCGGTATGGCGTCTTTACCGGCGCACAGCTGCCGATCCGCAGGTGCTGCGGCTGGCTTCACTCAGCGACGAGTACGGTAATGCGCTGGAGATGGGCTGGGATGAACAGGCCCGCCTGGTGCGTATCCATGACGCGCCGCTGGCGATTGACGTTACGCTGCACTACGACGACAAACAGCACGCGCGGCGTCCGACATCAGCCAGCCATTTTGATGGCGATCAGCACTGGCCTCTGACGCGCTGGACCTACAATGATCGGGGCCAGCTTGCCAGCGTTACTGATGCCGCAGGCGTTGTCTCCCGGCGCTTCCGGTACAACGATGACGGATTAATGGTCTGGCATCAGCTGCCCGGCGGGCTGGAAAGCGAATATCGCTGGCAGAAGCTGGATCACTGGCGCGTTGTAGAAAACCGCACCAACAGCGGTGATGGCTGCCACATGCATTACGATCTTGAGGCGGGCATCACGCGGGTTTCAACCTATGACGGTCAGCAGCGTGAACATCACTGGAATGCTGCGGGCCTCATCACCTGTTTTATTGATGAGCGGGGTGAGAAGTGGCGCTATGAGTGGGATGAAAACGAACTCCTGACGCGTCGCATCGATCCGCTGGGCAACGCGGTGAGCTTCACCTATGACGATCTGGGTAACCGCGTCGAAGAGAAAGATGCTGACGGTGGTGTGCAGGCGGTGCAGTGGCTGTCACACCGTTCGCTGCCCACGGTTGTTGCCGGAGCAGACGGTTCCACAACGAAATACTATTACGATCCCCATCACGGCCTTGAGCGCGTGGTTGATGCGCTCGGGCAAAGCACGCTGTATAAGCGGGATGAGTCCGGGCTGGTTATCGAGGAGACTGACGTAGCAGGTAATAGCTACCGCCGTGAGTTTAATGATGCCGGCCAGGTTATCCGTGAAACCGACTGTTCAGGGCTGACCACGCGCTACCGTTATCATCCCCTGGGCTGGCTCAGCTGTGTCATCGCGCCGGATGGTGAAGAAACCCGTTATCACTATGATGCAGCAGGCCGTCCTCTTCAGCTGGAACGTGCAGAAGGATGGGAAGAGCGGTTGCACTGGAGTGAAAACGGACTGCCGCTGGCCTATGAATCGGCTGATGGCAAGCGCAGTGAATTCCGTTACGACAATGTCGGGCGATTGATCGCCAACCGTAATGCGCAGGGTGAGACGGTTCAGCGAAGCTGGGACAGCCGTGGCCGGTTGACCGCGCTGCAAAATGAGAACGGCGAGCAGTATCAGTTCGAGTGGGGCGCAGATTCTCTGTTGCTGGCCCAGGTCGGGCTGGATGGTGTTGCCACGCGATATGACTATGATGCGGCGGGCCGCACGGTATCACGTACCTTTGCCGCCGGACATCCTCAGTCCATTACCCATCGCTATCACTGGAGCCGTGCGGGGCAACTGCTGGCGCGGACCACGCCGGAAGGCCAGACGCGCTATCACTACAGCGGTGGGGGGCAACTGGGCAAAGTGTCGCAGCATTTGCCGCTGTCTGACACCGAGTGGAGCCAGCAGGCCGAGCAGGAGATTACCTTTAAGTATGATGTGCTGGGCCGCATCGTTGCTGAGCAGGGGGAGCAGGGCGAACTGGCGTGGGAGTATGACGCGCTGGGTAACTGTACTGCCCTGACGCTGCCGGATGGCCGCAACCTGAAGCAGCTTTATTACGGTAGTGGCCATTTACTGAGCATTGCATTAGACAACCTGCCGGTCACGGAATTTACCCGTGACACGCTGCACCGGGAACTGAGCCGGACGCAGGGCGGCCTGACCATGCGCAGTGAGTACGATCGCTTAGGCAGACTGCGCCGCCGTGACGTGTTTAAGGGTGACTCACAGCGACCTGCACCGCGCGTCTGGTCCCGCCGGCGCGACTTCGATTACGGTAACAACCTGATCCGTGAAGAGCGCGACGATAATCCGTTCAGCCAGACATTATGGAACTACGATAACGCCGGCCGGCTGTTGTCACAGGACGGTGCGCAGCCGGGTAATGAACAGTGGCGCTGGGATGGCGCAGGCAACCCGCTGGATCGCCATACTGCCGCTCATGTCATGCATAACCGCGTCACCCGACTGAACGGTATCCGCTGGCAGTACGATATTCATGGCCGTACCACTGAGAAAGATGACGGGCATACCCGCTGGCGTTATCGCTATGATGGGGAGCATCGCCTGACGGATGTCATCAGCGAGCCGCGTGACCGTAATAAGCCGCGCACTAAGGTGAGTTTCCGCTACGATCCGCTGGGACGCCGCATCAGTAAAACCAGCCAGCAGCTGTTGCAGGGCAGGCCGTCTGGCAACGCCGTCACGACGCGCTTTGTGTGGGAAGGCTACCGCCTGCTGCAGGAAATCCACGACGGCGCTCCGCTGACCTACGTTTACAGCGACAGCCAGAGCTATGAACCGCTGGCGCGTATTGATGGTGTGGAAAGTCCGGAGATTTACTGGTTCCATAATGCGGCCAACGGAATGCCGGAACTGCTGACTGACGGTGAAGGGCAAAAAGCCTGGGAAGGTATCAACAGCCCGTGGGGCAAGCTGCTGCGCGAGTCCAGCCAGCGCATGCCAGCCATTCAGCAGAACCTGCGTATGCAGGGCCAGTACCTGGATCGGGAAACCGGACTGCACTACAATCTGTTTCGTTATTATGACCCGGACAGCGGACGGTTTACCCAGCAGGACCCGATAGGGCTGGCGGGCGGGATCAACCTTTACCAGTATGCCCCGAATGCACTGGGTTGGGTGGATCCGTGGGGGTTGAGTAGGTGTCAAAACGAATGGAATGATTTCCAGAAAAAGTCGAATAAAAAACAATTCACTTCAAGGAAACAAGCATCCAAAGCATATGCTTTATGGAAAAAACAAGACTGGGCAGCGTTAGAACAATTTATGGGTGAAGGTGCTTGGCCTCCTAACCGCGGTTTTGTTACTTCAGTGAAAGAAACCCTTCAACCCGGAGAATACGTAGATCGTTATGGTGGATGGATTGAAGATGGTGTTTTCAGAGACCCTGGAACATTTCTTTCTCCGGCCGGAGCTTCGTTTGAGGGAAGGGCGCTTCCGGATTATACTTTAACAAAGCCACTATCCACCTATGAGGTATTAAAACCTTATGAAGTTGATTCAGGTCCGGCAATTCCTTGGTTTGGGAAACCAGGAATGAACAAACAATACGAAACAGCTGATTATATTGAAGATCTTATTAAAGATGGAGTCTTGAGGAAGTTATGAAAAATTTCATTCAAAATAAAGTTTTGTTACATGATGGTATTGAAAATGACTTTATCCATAAAAAGAACTTTCTTGAATGCCCATGCTGTTCTGGAAAAATAGTTTTTTCGGTATATGGTTCAAGAAGTTTCAATTCAGAAGAGTTAGATTTTAAGAAAACTTACTCAAAAAAAATAAAAGGAGTAAAGGAGAAAGTTAAAGATTCGGGTCGTTATCATTATGATGGAGAAGCTATCAGCTTTTTTGAGACGAAATGTGATTTTGAAAATCATAAGGTAGTAGTGTTTTTTACATTTTCGGAAATTCAACCTTCTAGATATTCTTCTCATTTGATTGGTCTTTTTCTAAAAGATTAATTTCTTTATTTTCATTTTAACTAAAGAACCTTTTAGTTAATTGCATTGATTCTTTAGAGACTATACCTGATTCTTGCCGATCTAACTTCGATTACGGCAACAACCTGATCCGTGAAGAGCGCGACGATAATCCGTTCAGCCAGACATTATGGAACTACGATAACGCCGGCCGGCTGTTGTCACAGGACGGTGCGCAGCCGGGTAATGAACAGTGGCGCTGGGATAGCGCAGGCAACCCGCTGGATCGCCATAGTGCCGCTCATGTCATGCATAACCGCGTCACCGAACTGAACGGTATCCGCTGGCAGTACGATATTCATAGCCGTACCACTGAGAAAGATGACGGGCATACCCGCTGGCGCTACCGTTACGATGGTGAGCATCGCCTGACGGATGTGATCAGCGAGCCACGTGACCGCAATAAGCCGCGCACTAAGGTGAGTTTCCGCTACGATCCACTTGGGCGCCGCATCAGTAAAACCAGCCAGCCGCTGCTACAGGGAAGACCGTCTGGCAACGCCGTCACGACGCGCTTTGTGTGGGAAGGTTACCGCCTGCTGCAGGAAATCCACGACGGGATCCCGCTGACCTACGTTTACAGCGACAGCCAGAGCTATGAGCCGCTGGCCCGTATTGATGGTGTTGAAAGCCCGGAGATTTACTGGTTCCATAATGCGGCCAACGGAATGCCGGAACTGCTGACTGACGGTGAAGGGCAAAAGGCCTGGGAAGGTATCAACAGCCCGTGGGGCAAGCTGCAGCGCGAGTCCAGCCAGCGTGTTCCTGTGGTGGAACAGAATCTGCGTATGCAGGGCCAGTACCTGGATCGGGACTAATTTGCTTTAGCAAATTTGAACATCGCTTCAGCGATGGCCCCATGGGGTGAGGCACTGCAGGTGCCGAATCAACCGGACTGCACTACAATCTGTTTCGTTATTATGATCCGGACAGCGGACGATTTACCCAGCAGGACCCGATAGGGCTGGCGGGTGGGATCAACCTCTACCAGTATGCGCCGAACGCGCTGGGGTGGGTGGATCCTTGGGGGTTGAGTTGTAAGAATGCATGGAATGCATTTCAGAAGAACACGAAAGGCGTTTTCACAAGTAGAGGATGGGCAGCAAGAGCCTATAAAGCAGTTCGCGGTAGGAATAAAGAGACTAATCCTTTCCCTAATCCTAAAACTTACCTTGAACCTGCTTATTTGGCTGAGCATTTATCAAAGTTTGAAGGCGGTGTGTCAAAAATCGCGTGGGGAGTAAATCCAAAGTATTCAGAGATTGGACCGCAAGGAGGGCATTTTGTTATGCCTAAATCAGTTGCAGATGATGTAATTAGTAAAGCCGGCAGTGATGTACCAACAATTGAGAAGTTGTTAGGATTACCTAAAGGAGAATTGGGCAATGCGCCAGTGAGAATCGACATACCTAATCCGACAGGATTACGTATGCCATCTGGCAATGAGCTGGGTGCAAACGATTTCTGGGTGCCTGGTGGGTATACATCAGGAGGAATTCCGGAAGCAGCTATTGATCCTACACCACTCACAAATGCAATAATTAGTAAAATCTAAATCAGGGGAAAAATCATGGAAAAACTCATATTTAGTGGTTATGGTATGTTTCTCACTTATGAGGATGGGAAATACTATATAAATTATGATGCAGGCGGGATTGTCAATAAAGATGTTAAATATGAAGTAAGTGAAGAAGAAGCGCGCAAGGCACAACAAAGTGGGCAAGATACATATGATGTCATGTTACTTACACAAGTAAGAGAAAAAAATCGTAGGCAATAATCAGTTGTGACACAGTTCCATGACACTCGAAAGACAGCCAGAGCTTAAGGGTAATATATATTTAAATTATATTTTCATAAGAAAAAATAGCTTTTTTGGTATTGCTGCTATAATAAAATAGTATAACTGGCATAAATAATTGCACCTTACTTAAGGTGCAATTATGCTCAATGGTAGAGTGGTTGCGCAAATTGGATGTGATATTCAGTACATAGGTGATGCAGAGCCCCCCTTCAATCTTGGAAATATGGTTCTTTATTGTGAAGTCTTCTTTTGAATTAATATTAAATGAAGGCATTAAAAAGATAGATGATGCGATTAATTGGCATGAGCGTAACGAGGTGGCACCTCTCTCATTTAAGGTCTTAATGCAGGTAAAAAAAAGAACTGGAAGAAATGAAAAGAGTGATAGATCCAAAGGTTTATATGCCGGCATATCTTCGTTTTATTTTAGATTGGCCAGATGAAGACGGACTTATTGATGAGTTAATTAATATTTCCTATCTATACGGAAAAATAAGTAAAAGTTAAAGTAATCCGGAGGCGATTTCTGATTTTCCTCCAGCTTTATTTTCGTCTCTCGATTTGATACAGCATGCCAAGGCATGCTGCCGGATCTGTTAAATCTCCCATTCTTATCACTATGACGCAGCAGGCCGTCCTCTTCAGCTGGAACGCGCAGAAGGATGGGAAGAGCGATTGCACTGGAGTGAAAACGGACTGCCGCTGGGCTATGAATCGGCTGATGGCAAGCGCAGTGAATTCCGTTACGACAACGTCGGGCGATTGATTGCCAACCGCAATGCAGAGGGTGAGACGGTTCAGCGACGCTGGGACAGCCGTGGCCGGTTGACGGCGCTGCAAAACGAGAACGGCGAGCAGTATCAGTTCGAGTGGGGCGCAGATTCTCTGTTGCTGGCTCAGGTCGGGCTGGATGGCGTTGCCACGCGATATGACTATGATGCGGCGGGCCGCACGGTATCACGTACCTTTGCCGCCGGACATCCTCAGTCCATTACCCATCGCTATCACTGGAGCCGTGCGGGGCAACTGCTGGCGCGGACCACGCCGGAAGGCCAGACGCGTTATCACTACAGTGGTGGCGGCCAGCTGGGTAAAGTGTCGCAGCATCTGCCGCTGTCTGACACTGAGTGGAGCCAGCAGGCCGAGCAGGAGATCACCTTTAAATATGATGCGCTGGGCCGCATCGTTGCTGAACAGGGAGAGCAGGGCGAACTGGCGTGGGAGTATGACGCGCTGGGTAACTGCACAGCCCTGACACTGCCGGATGGTCGTAATCTCAAGCAGCTTTACTATGGCAGCGGTCATTTACTGAGCATCGCGTTAGACAACCTGCCGGTCACGGAATTTACCCGTGACACGCTGCACCGGGAACTGAGCCGGACGCAGGGCGGCCTGACCATGCGCAGTGAGTATGATCGCTTAGGCAGACTGCGCCGCTGTGACGTGTTTAAGGGTGACTCACAGCGTCCTGCACCGCGCGTCTGGTCCCGCCGGCGCGACTTCGATTACGGCAACAACCTGATCCGTGAAGAGCGTGACGATAATCCGTTCAGCCAGACATTATGGAACTACGATAACGCCGGTCGGTTGTTGTCTCAGGACGGTGCGCAGCCGGGTAATGAACAGTGGCGCTGGGATGGCGCAGGCAACCCGCTGGATCGCCATAGTGCCGCTCATGTCCTGCACAACCGTGTCACCGAACTGAACGGTATCCGCTGGCAGTACGATATCCATGGCCGTACCACTGAGAAAGATGACGGCCATACCCGCTGGCGTTATCGCTATGATGGTGAGCATCGCCTGACGGACGTCATCAGCGAACCACGTGACCGCAATAAGCCGCGCACTAAGGTGAGTTTCCGCTACGATCCGCTGGGACGCCGCATCAGTAAAACCAGCCAGCAGCTGTTACAGGGAAGACCGTCGGGGAACGCCGTCACGACGCGCTTTGTGTGGGAAGGCTACCGCCTGCTGCAGGAAATCCACGACGGGATCCCGCTGACCTACGTTTACAGCGACACCCAGAGCTATGAGCCGCTGGCCCGTATTGATGGTGTTGAAAGCCCGGAGATTTACTGGTTCCATAATGCGGCCAACGGAATGCCGGAACTGCTGACTGACGGTGAAGGGCAAAAAGCCTGGGAAGGTATCAACAGCCCGTGGGGCAAGCTGCTGCGCGAGTCCAGCCAGCGCATGCCAGCCATTCAGCAGAACCTGCGTATGCAGGGCCAGTACCTGGACCGGGAAACCGGACTGCACTACAATCTGTTTCGTTATTATGACCCGGACAGCGGACGATTTACCCAGCAGGACCCGATAGGGCTGGCGGGAGGGATCAACCTTTACCAGTATGCACCGAATGCGCTGGGGTGGGTGGATCCGTGGGGGTTGAGTTGTAAAAAGATAAACACATGGAATGAGTTTCAGCGGCATCATCGTGGCAATTTCAAAAAAACAACTGATGCTTCAGAGGCTTATCATACTCTGATAAAAGAACAGTCGCCTTGGCCATTGAATGAACCTCCAGCTAAAGCAGACATTTTACCAGGTACTAAACTGAATATGGCAGTGGCTCCTGGCCAGCCTGTTACGCGCCCGGGCGGTTTTGCTACTTTTGATGAGATTCCAAATAAAGCTTTCGTAAGAAATGAACTTGGAGTCAAAAATGAATGGAAACCTGATATTGATAGGGTTGTTACTTATGAAGTGATAAAACCCTTACCGGTGAACTTTGGAGACGTAGGCCCTCAAATTGATAAAGGGGCTGGTGCTTACCTTAAAGGTGGTAAATCGCAGGTGGAAATGTTAGTGCCCGCCAATGAAAGAATGGACTATTTGAGAGTAGTAGATGAAAAGCCCATCGGTGATTGAATCAAGGAGTTAAAATGAGCAACATTAATAATTTAAATGTCATAGCTGATGAGTCTCTTTTTACGTGGAAATTTAAAGGAAAAATGTTCTCTTTGCCAGTATCTGACATTGATCAGGTGATGATTGATGAAAGTCGCGAGTTAATATTTGTTCTTGACCAAAAAGAAGAGTTGCCTCATAGGTTATCTGTAATTAGCGGGTGTGGGGAGGTTGTATCAACGTTTTCACCTCCTGATGGGGGGCAGTTCTATTACATGACTATTGATGCAAAAAAAGAAGTCTTAGTGGTTTGTGTTTTTACTGAGAAAATTGACGGGTGGAGTGACTGGCATTTTTCGTTCAATCAGAAAGATAATCTGCTTTTGCGCGTTTCACCTGCATACTGATGCCTGGGTGGCGTCAAAGCAATTTATGGGTGAGGGAGCTTAGCCTCCTAACCGTGGTTTTGTAAAATCAGCAAAAGATACCCTTCATCCTGGCAGCTTAGTTGATCGGTATGGCGGTTGGATTGATGAAAAGGGTTCCATGATGGTGATAGCTTTATTTTCCAGTAGGATCTTCATTTGAGGGTAGGGCTTTACAATCAAGCACGCTGAACAAACCCTATTCTATATATGAGGTAATGAAACCATTACCTGTTGATACTGGGCAAGCTATTTTTTGGTTTGGACATCCGGGTTATGGAACTCAACATGAAACATTTTTTAGCATTGATAAATTGGTCGAAGATGGCTTTTTGAGGAAGATATGAAAATAGTTAATTATCAGAAAAAAAAGACATTAATCCATGATGGATTTGAAGATGCATTATTAAAGAATCATACGGAAGTCTCTTGTCCTCGCTGTAATGGTAAAGTTTATTTTGGGTTGTATAATTCAGAGGATTTAGATAAATATGATGAAAAGAAAAGAAAAAATATAGTCAGAAATATTAAAGGGGTGAGGTTTACGGATGGTGAAATTCAGGAGGTTAGATATAAAAACATTCCACTGAGAATTTCAGAAAAAAATTGCTCAAATGGGCTGCACAACATTTTAGTTGTTTTTACTTATAAGGAAATACAGCCTGCCCGCTATGAGTCTTATCTTGTAGGTGTGTTTGATGATGAAAGTCTTGACCAATAGTTTTACAACATTTAGGTTTGGTTAGAGTTTTTGTAATTTTTAAAATGATGTGTTTTAAAATACAAGAAGATTTTTTCTTGGTAAGTAAGATCGAGGAGCATAAATAAGCTTACCACCTAACTGAACGGTATCCGCTGGCAGTACGTTATTCATGGCCGCACCACTGAGAAAGATGACGGCCAGACCCGCTGGCGATATCGCTACGATGGGGAGCATCGCCTGACGGATGTCATCAGCGAGCCGCGGGACCGTGATAAGCCGCGCATCAAGGTGAGCTTCCGCTACGATCCGCTGGGACGCCGCCTCAGTAAAACCAGCCAGTAGCTGTTACAGGGGTGGCCATCTGGCAATGCCGTCACGACGCGCTTTGTCTGGGAAGGTTATCGTCTGCTGCAGGAGATCCACGACGGCACTCCGCTGACCTACGTTTACAGTGACAGCCAGAGCTATGAACCGCTGGCCCGTATTGATGGTGTGAAAAGTCCGGAGATTTACTGGTTCCATAATGCGGCCAACGGGATGCCCGAACTGCTGACTGACAGTGAAGGGCAAAAAGCCTGGGAAGGTATCAACAGCCCGTGGGGCAAGCTGCTGCGCGAGTCCAGCCAGCGCATGCCAGCCATTCAGCAGAATCTGCGTATGCAGGGCCAGTACCTGGACCGGGACTAATTTGCTTTAGCAAATTTGAACATCGCTTCAGCGATGGCCCCATGGGGTGAGGCACTGCAGGTGCCGAATCAACCGGACTGCACTACAATCTGTTTCGTTATTATGATCCGGACAGCGGACGGTTTACCCAGCAGGACCCGATAGGGCTGGCGGGCGGGATCAACCTCTACCAGTATGCGCCGAACGCGCTGGGGTGGGTGGATCCTTGGGGGTTGAGGCGTTCATGTAAACCTAATAACCCGACAAAAAATAATGATCACAACCAAGGCGCCTTTGCAAGACAGTGGCAGGGGAGAGGTGTCTATAAAGGCCGTGACACCTGGCAGAATACTATATTGAAAGAAAATGATATTGTTTATGGTGGTGTTCCTGGACAGTCTGGTTTTTATTTTGACAAAGCAACCTTAGATGCTGCTGCAGGAAGCAGAGAGTCACTTTGGAAAAGTTTACAAGTGTTACCACATCCGAAATTTGGCTATCGTGGGCAGATACAGGCTTACAGGGTAAAACGTGAAACAGTTGCTGGAACCGGCGAAGCACTGTCACAGGATCCGATAAAATTTGGTGCTGGTGGTGGAACGCAATTTTTCCTTTCTAACTTTAGAACAGTGCTGGAACCTGTTGGAAATCCATTCAGTATGGGGAAATAAAATGGATGTAAATAAAGAAGATGGAAGGTTGAGTTTTGGAAATGGATTAGTTCTTTCTTCTACTTCGACTAGACAGGAGTTGTTTAGGATTGATGATATTTTTTGGGAGCCGTGGCCTGATAATGGTGTGAATACTGTTGCCTACCGAGCTGTTTTTAATATAAGTAAAAATAGACAGGGTGATATTTACCTAGTGGTTTTCTTTTCTTGTCCGAGTGATATGAATGATACAGTAAAAAGTTGGAGTTTTGCTCCTGATAAATTATTAATGGGCGAGCAAAACAAACCTGATGGTAAAGTCACCCGGAAGTTAAGGGATTGGTTTAAAGAGCAAACAAGTATTGACCTTCCTGCGTATGGTGCATGGGGGCATATTGATGCCGCATATGATCCTCATAACAGAACTGGTACTATTGTTTGTAATTATCGTTCAGGTTTTAAAGATGAAAAAGCATGGAAAGATTACATTAAATGGAATAAATTAAAAATTTAAATTAATAATAACAAAAATACGATGTGTGCCCTTCGGCTATGTTGAATGCATAGATCTTATAACACAGTTTAAAAAGAAATTTCGCAAGCTTGAAAAATATAGATAAAAGCAATTTTTTTCAAAAAACACTAAAGGACTTAAATGCTAAGCGCCATTATTGTAACTATATTAGATGATGAAAAGGTGGCATTTAAATCGGTGGGTTGCAGCCAGAACATATCATGTTTTTCAACGCGTGGATTTCTCGAGAAGGGGAGTTCATGCTGTGTTTATTTTGAAAGCGAAAGTGAAAAAATCATAGCGATAAAAAAACTTGTCGAAATTGGCGCTTTGTTTTCATATGGTCATGGATGGGCACCATCTCAGGTTATGGAGTATTTAAAGGAAAAGGGTAAGATCGATATGCCTTATAAGGAAATTTCCTGGCGAGGACCAGGGGATTATGTGATAACAGAAAGGTAAATGTTATTTTCTACAAAGTTGTGTTAAATGTTTATTGCTTTATTAAAATGGCAATGGATTTTTATAAGGTTGTTTTTCTGGTTTAATATAAGTCTGTTATTGTGTGTCTTAATTTTAGAGTTCATGAATATAATGACTGGTGTTTTTTGTTCAATCAAGACATGGTAAGCTTCTTCGTGTGTCGCCTATTTAATGATATGTAATCCTGATGCGGTAAGGATGAGGTTTCCATTTAGAGTTTAATGTCTTAATAACTCTCTTTTTATTATTTTAAGCCTATAAGGAGATAAAATGAACCTGCCAGGAATGAATCCTGAAAATAACTTACCGGGTTATGACATCGCGAGGATGACCGGTTATGGGGCACCTGATTTTGATTTCAAAGCGCTGGGTGCAGCAATGGATTGTACTCGGGAGTTTTATCAGGCTGGCATCATCTATGCAGATGGCGCACAGCGTTACCTTGTTCGGCCTGGTCAGCGTCATCCTAATGGCCAAAGTGGTATCGTCACACATCTTATTGTGACCAAAACGCCTAAGCAAGCCACAGCGTCTGATACGGGCAAGTCACTTAGTGAAGCAGTAAGCGTAACCTCAATGGGAACGGAGATTGCCTCGACCGTGCTTTCCTGTGGTGCAATGATTATCACAGCTGGTGTAGCGGTTATCGGCGCTTCAGCAACGCCTATAACCGCTGGCAGTAGCGGCGTGCTTGTTGCTATTGGTTATGCTGGCGCTGCCGCAACAGGCGTGCAATGTGTCAATGGTATCTACCGGGTTTATGATCTCGTCGAAAACGGTGGTCAAAACGTAGCGTGGCTGGACTCTCAGGATTGGTACGTTGCCACTTCAACGTCCCTTGACCTTATTTCACTAGCCAGCGTGGGCGGAGCGTTAAAAGAAGCCCTGGCAACATGGCGAGCGATGAAGTCGGTCTCTTCTTTAAAAGCAACGGAGTGGCTCAGGAACTATCCAAGGCAGGACCGGGCACGCCTTACCGAATTAATCATTAAGGCACAAAACCCTGGTATAAGTAATAAAGAGCTTAAAGCCGCCATCCGTGCAGGACTTTATCCAAAGCGGTTCCCTGTAGAGCCGGTGCAAAAAGAACTTGTTAAGCAACTGGCTCAGGTCGTCACGAGCGCAGCTGCTGTGGCTGGCAGTGCTGTCAGTGGTATCATTGCTGCTCCAGGTAACGTGCCGCGCACCGGGCGTTATATAGTGGGAACAATCCAGTCACTGGCGGTATTTTAATGCAATTTTTATCATGGCTTGTTGGGCTTAACCTCACTGAACTGCTGCAACAGGGGCGCGAAATAGATCAGGTCATCGCACGGCAGGATGATTCCATTGTTGCCCGTTCCACCACAGAGCTTGAGCGTTATTTTAAACAGCCTTCTGCGTCGCTTCCCCGGCAAAACGGCTTCCCGGTTGCACTAGTGCTGATGCTGTTACTGGTTGCATTTGCATTTAATTTGCTGACGTTTCTGCATGCATTACCTCCGCTTACGCCACAGATACACGCGTTGAGTTTTTTTGTTCCCTCAATCGTCGTTCTTGGCGCGATACTCACCGCCAGTTATCTGCTTGCGCGAGGCCATACAGCGGGTGTGGCGGGGCTGGCTTACGTCTGTGCGATGTTGCTTATATCGACTGTTTTACTATTGAGCTACAGCGTTGTTACGGGTAGCCACTCGGGCCTGTGGCTGATTCTGGCACTCGCTGCTTTGGTGGGTGCTCGCTGGTTACTGAATGGGCAGGCTTTCATCCTGTTTGCCATTTACTGCCGGACACAACGCCTCGCCAGTGTCGCCCGGCAGCGTCGCATGAAATAACCCCTAGTAGTTTTTAGTGCGGTTATCGCGGAATACCCATTCCGCGACTCTCTTCTGTTTTTCTCTCAACACAATCTTTTTCCTATGACCCACCCCCTCTTTTAATCCATTCCTTACCCAAACCCCCTGAAAAAGCCCACCCATCATCACTATTACCTCTGGCTATAACCTGCCATTATACCCTCCTGCTAAACAAGCATTCGTCACCTTTCAGAACGCATGAAATAGTGGTTTCAGAACCTGATCTTTTGGCTGAAACGAGAGACAACATGCTAATCCCACAACCCTATTTACTCTTTCTAGGCGATGTTACCGATCCGCTTGCGGCAAAAACGGCGCGCGGTATTCATATCTGGCGGCCTGAGCAGTGCGTTGGTGAAATTAAACTGCCGGGCTGCACGGTCAGTCTGGGTCTGGATGAACTGGATATTCCCGGTGCCAAAGCACGCGGTGCGAAAACCCTGGTGCTGGGCACGGCCAATGCCGGGGGCTATCTGCCAGCGCACTGGCTGGAAACCATCAAAAGTGCCATCCAGGCAGGCATGAATGTTGCCAGTGGTCTGCACCACCGACTGGTGGATGAGCCGGAACTGGTCGCGCTTGCGCAGGCTTCTGGCGTTGAGCTGTTTGACCTGCGTCATATGCGTCCGGCGCTTAATGTTGGCAGCGGCAAGAAGCGTTCA
Organism: Pantoea sp. AS142; assembly: GCF_037152305.1. NCBI lineage: Bacteria > Pseudomonadati > Pseudomonadota > Gammaproteobacteria > Enterobacterales > Erwiniaceae > Pantoea > Pantoea sp. AS142. The sequence continues at coordinate 865,283 of NZ_JBBCMO010000001.1, forward strand.
GGTAAGCGCATCCTGACCGTCGGTACGGATTGCTCAGTGGGCAAGATGTACACCTCACTGGCGCTGGAGGCGGCGATGCGCGCGCGCGGCCTGAAAGCCGATTTTCGCGCCACGGGGCAGACCGGCATTCTGGTCGCAGGGGAGGGCATTGCTGTGGATGCGGTCATCGCTGATTTTATTGCCGGTGCTGCAGAAGCACTCTCACCGGCGAATGACGAGGACCACTGGGACATCGTTGAAGGGCAGGGTTCTCTGTTCCATCCCTCTTATGCGGGCGTCAGTATGGGGTTGATGCACGGTGCGCAACCACACTGGCTGGTCATGTGCCATGAAATGGGACGCCCCCATATGCGTCATTTGCCCCACCAGCCCATGATCAGCCTGCAGGCGTGCGTTGAAGCCAATCTGCGCGCCGCGCAGGTGACCAGTGAGTCGGTTCAGCTGGCGGGTTTTGCTATCAATACCTCCCGTTACAGTGAAGAAGAGGCGCTCGCTTATTGCGCCGAAATCAGCGCTGAGTTTGGCTTACCGGCCACAGATCCGGTGCGTTTTGGTATTGATGAGATCGCCGCACTGCTTCAGGAGCGTGGCTGAAATGAGAAAGTTGCAGATTGATGTGGTGGAGCTGCCGCTGGCGCGACCCTTTGCTATCGCACGGGGTACACGGACCGCCGTGACGGTCCTCCGGGTCACGCTGGAGCAGGCGGGGTTCATCGGGCAGGGCGAATGTACCCCGACGGCGCGTTACGATGAGTCGCCGGATAGCGTTCAGGCCCTGCTCGAAGCCGTTCGTACTGAGGTGGAGTCGGGCCTGAGCCGTCACGATCTGCAACACCGCTTACCCGCCGGTTCAGCGCGCAACGTGCTGGACTGTGCGCTATGGCGACTTGACGCGGCACGGGCAAATCAGACGCTGTGGCAAAAGAGCCAATGTGCTCAGCCACCGTCGGTGGTGACGGCAGAAACCCTTAGCCTGGATACGCAGGAATTTATGGCTCTCGCGGCAGCGGATGCCGTGTTACGTGGCGCCATCCTGCTCAAAATTAAGCTCGATCGCAGTGAGATTCTGGAAAAAGTGGCGGCGATTCGTGCGGCGGCACCGCACGCCACGCTCATTATCGATGCCAATGAAGCCTGGTCGGGGCTGGACCTGGAAAGCCTGCTGGTGGCATTGAAAGCCTTCAATATTGCGATGGTCGAGCAACCCCTTCCTGCCGGACAGGATCATGCCCTGCAACGTTTTAAGCATCCCATACCGGTCTGTGCCGATGAGAGTTGCCATACGCGGGCGGATATTGCCGGATTACGCGATCGCTACGAGATGCTCAATATCAAACTGGATAAGTGCGGTGGCCTGACCGAAGCGCTGATGATGGTGGATGAAGCCCGGATGCTCAAAATGCGCATCATGGTCGGTTGCATGCTGGGCTCGTCACTGGCGATGGAGGCTGCATTGCCCGTCGCGGTTAACGCGGAGTTCGTCGATCTGGACGGCCCCATCTGGCTAGCCGCCGACAGTTCTCCTTTCCTGAGCTACTCCCAGGGCCGTATCTGGCTATAACGCGTTGAGGCGACGATGACGGACACACAACGTACTTCTCCAGCAACCCGCGCTGCCTCTCCCTCCCCGGTGCTGGCGATTCAGGATCTCAGCGTCTCATTCCATGGACGCAGCGGTGAGAATCAGGCACTTAACGGCATCAGTTTTGCCATTAATCCGGGTGAAATTGTCGCCGTGGTGGGTGAAAGCGGCTCCGGTAAATCTGTCACGTCCCTGGCGGTGATGGGTCTGCTGTCCAGCAACGGCCGTGTCGATCGCGGCAGCATGCAGTTCCGCGACCGCAGCGGAAACCTGCACGCGTTAGAAACGCTGGATGATGCTCAGCGCCGCACACTGCGTGGCAATGAAATGGCGATGATCTTTCAGGAGCCGATGACCTCGCTGAATCCGGTGCTGCGTATTGACGATCAACTCACCGAGGCATTACGCGATCATCAGCAGTGCGATAGAAAGCAGGCCCATGCGCGCGTGCGTGAACTGCTGCGACAGGTGCGTATCGCGGATGTGGATCGCGTGATGAAAAGCTATCCGTACTCGCTGTCCGGCGGCATGCGGCAGCGAGTGATGATTGCGCAGGCCCTTGCCTGTGATCCACAACTCCTGATTGCCGACGAGCCGACCACTGCGCTGGATGTCACCGTTCAGGCGCGCATACTCCATATTCTGCGTGAGCTGCAACGCGAGAAACAGATGGCGGTGCTGTTTATCACCCATGATATGGGCGTGGTAGCGGAAATCGCCGATCGCGTGGTGGTCATGCTGCGTGGCGAAGTGGTCGAGCAGGGAACCGTGTCTGAGATTTTTGCCGCCCCGCAGCATGCTTATACCAAAGCGTTACTGGCGGCAGTACCAAAACTCGGCGATATGCGGGAACACGCATGGCCGCAACGCTTTCCTCTGCCGGATGCGCGGGACGCTTCGCAAAGCGAGCAGCAAACCGCTCGCTATGACGTTGCGCCGCTGCTGGATGTGCGCGGGTTGAAAGTCTATTACCCGATCCGCAGCGGCATCTTTTCAAGCCTTACGCATCATGTGCATGCAGTGGAACAGATTGATTTCAGTCTGTGGCCGGGTGAAACCCTGGCCATCGTGGGTGAAAGCGGCTGCGGCAAATCGACAACCGGACGGGCGCTGATGCGCCTTATCAGCAGTGACGCTGAAAGTATTCATTTTGAAGGAAAAGAAATATCTGACCTGAAAGAGGCAGCATTCCAGCCGCTCCGCCGTGAAATTCAGATGGTGTTTCAGGATCCCTATGCGTCTTTGAATCCCCGCCTGACAGTGGGTTTCACCATTGCCGAGCCGTTGCTGTTACATGGCATGGTCTCTTCACTTGAACAGGCTTCCCCACAGATCGATGCGCTGCTGAAGAGTGTCGGTCTCCTGCCAGAGCATGCGCGCCGTTATCCGCACGAATTTTCTGGCGGTCAGCGTCAGCGTATTGCCATCGCCCGCGCCATGGCGCTGCAACCGAAAGTGATTATTGCGGATGAAGCGGTATCGGCCCTGGACGTCTCGATTCAGGCGCAGGTGGTGAATCTGATGATGGACCTGCAGCAGCAAACGGGCGTGGCATGGATCTTCATCTCTCACGACATGGCGGTCGTCGAGCGCATTGCGAATCGCGTCGCGGTGATGTACCTCGGCCAGATTGTCGAGCTTGGCCCGCGCCAGTCGGTCTTTAATCAGCCGCAACATCCCTATACCCAACGTCTGCTGGCCTCCGTACCGGTCGCCGATCCTGAGAATCGTCAGCCCCGCATTTTTGATGACAGCGAAATTCCTTCGCCGTTGCGAAAGGTGGGCGAAACGGTCACTAAACCCCGTTATCGCCAGGTTGCGTCCCAGCACTGGGTCGCTGACGGCATTGCATTGTAATTATCCTCAACGACCAGGAGAATATATGAAAACGCTGTTTCGCCGTACTTCGCTCGCCCTCGCATTGACGACGACGCTGGTCATGACTGCGCAGGCACAGGATCTGCGCATTTCAATGTATGCCGATATCACGGGGCTGGATCCACACGACACCTCGGATAATGTCAGCTACTCGGTTCAGAGCGGCATCTTTGAGCGTCTGTTCCAGTTTGATCCTCAGATGACGCTGCAACCCTGGCTGGCGACCGGTTATACCTCCAATGACAGTGCCACCGAATTTACGCTGACTCTGCGCAAAGGCGTTACCTTCCAGGACGGTACCCCTTTTGATGCCGAAGCCGTCAAAGCTAACCTTGACCGTCTGGCAGATCAGAAAAAAGGGCTGAAGCGTAACAGCCTCTACAAAATGATCGATAAGATCACGGTGCTGGCACCCGACCAGGTAAAAATCAATCTCAATCAGTCGTTCGGGGCCTTTATCAACACGCTGGCGCATCCTTCTGCAGTGATGTGGAGCCCGTCCGTTCTTAAGCAATATCCGGACGAAGCGCAGTTGCGGCTGCATCCGGTGGGAACCGGTCCGTTTAAATTCGTCAACTGGACACCGGGCAAAGCGGTCACGCTGGCGAAGTATGACGGTTACTGGCAGCAGGGATGGCCTAAAGTCGACCATGTGATCTTCTCGCCGAGTCCGGAAGATGCGACACGGGTGGCTGCATTAAAATCGGGGCAGGTGGATGCCATCTGGCCATTGCCTTCAGACCTGATCGCGGCGGTGAAGCAGGACAGCCATCTTTCGATTCAGCGTGACCCCAGCATTTATCTCTATTACATGGCGATCAACACGCAGCACAAGCCGCTGGCGGATGTGCGGGTGCGTCAGGCCATCAACTATGCAATTGACCGTAATCTGTGGCTGAAGGTGGCCTTTGCCGGTATGGGCAAACCGGCCACCTCCGCGATGCCGGAAGGGGTACAGTTTTATCAGAAACAAACCGATCCTGACTATCGCTCTGCACCGGACGAGGCCAAAGCGTTGCTGAAAGCCGCGGGCTATCCGAATGGTCTGGATCTTAAGCTCTGGGTGACCAATGCCACGGCCAGCGTCCGTGCCGCTCAGGTGCTGAAAGCACAGCTGGCCACCGTGGGCATTCGTGCCACCGTGACACCGATGGATTCCGGCACGCGTAACGCGAAGCTGTGGGGCGTAAAGGATCCGAAAATGGCGGAGTTTGACCTCTATTATGGCGGCTGGTCGACCTCTACAGGCGATGCCGACTGGGCGCTGCGTCCGTTGTTTGCCACCGAATCCTGGGTGCCGACCTCGTACAACGTCTCCTACTTCAGCAACCCGGATGCAGACAACGCAATTGCGGCCGGGCTGGCAACGGCCGATCCGGCGAAGCGTGGCATCGCCTATGCGCAGGCGCAGAGGGTGTTATGGAAACAAGCACCGGTGGCGTTTCTTGGTACGCCAGACAATCTGGTGGGCAAGCGCAGCACCCTGAGCGGTGTTTCGATGCTGCCTGATGGCAATTTGCTGTTCACTCAGGCGTCTTTTAAATAAGACGGTTTCTTCTCCCTCGTTCCCTGTCCGAAACGGGTCGGGGACGTGAGGAAGCCCGTCACCTCATTTCAGGGAATGGCATGTTTGCATACATCCTTCGCCGATTGCTGGAGATGATCCCGGTTTTGCTGGTGGTCTCGTTGCTGGTTTTCGGTTTTATCAAGCTCATGCCGGGCGACCCGGCGCGTATTTATGCCGGACCGGATGCGCCCATTGAGGCGGTCGAGGCGGCGCGTCAGCATCTCGGGCTTAACGATCCGCTGCCGCAGCAGTATCTCCACTGGATCGGCAGCCTGTTGCAGGGCGATCTGGGCATCACCTATCGCACCCAGCAACCGGTGCGGGAGGTGATCAGGGAAGGCTTCATGCCGACGCTGTGGCTCGCCTTAGCGGGTTTTACCTGGTCCGTCATTCTCGGGTTGTTATTCGGCGTGATGGCGGCCCTGAAACGGGGAAAATGGCAGGACTGGACGCTGATGAGCGTGGCGGTAGGCGGCATTTCGATGCCCGCTTTCTGGCTGGGGCTGTTGCTCATTCAGTTCGTCGCGATGCCTTTCGGGCTGTTTTCGGTCAGCGGCTTTAACCAGGCCAGCGATATTGTCCTGCCCGCCATCACGCTGGGTTCGTCGGTGGCGGCGGTCATGGCGCGCTTTACCCGTTCGGCCTTTCTTGAGGTGGCGCAGGAGGATTACGTGCGTACCGCCAAAGCCAAAGGGCTGCGTAACCGCCTGGTGACGTGGAAACATGTGATGCGCAATGCGCTCATCCCGGTGATGACCATGCTGGGCTTGCAGTTCGGTTTTCTGCTGGGCGGATCCATCGTTGTGGAGAGTGTTTTCAACTGGCCAGGGTTGGGCTGGTTATTGATTGAGTCGATCAAAGCGCAGGATCAGCCGGTGATTCAGGCGCTGGTAATGCTGTTCGTGTTTGAATTTATTGTGATTAATCTGCTGGTCGATCTGCTTTACGCGGTGGTCAATCCGGCCATTCGTCTGCGACAGGAGCCAAAATGAGTAGTCAATCGCTGACTGAAAATCCGCCTCAGATTATTCGTTCGCCGTGGCGTGATTTCCTGCATGCCCTTGTGCGGAACCCTCTGGCGCTGGTCTCAGGCGGGTTTGTGCTGTTGTTGATTGTGGTGGCCATTTTTGCGCCCTGGCTGGCGCCCTGGGATCCTATGGCACCGGACTGGATGGCGTTATCGTCGCCGCCTTCCGCGGCACACTGGATGGGAACCGACGAACTGGGGCGCGACCTGCTCAGTCGCATTATCTATGGGGCGCGTATCTCGCTCTATATCGGCGTGCTGTCCGTGACAATCGGCATGCTGGTCGGGGTCTTGCTGGGCTTACTGGCGGGTTATTACGGCGGTTGGGTCGATATGCTGATCATGCGCGGTGCCGACGTCTTATTCGCGTTTCCCGGCATGTTGCTGGCCATTGCGGTGGTGGCGCTGCTGGGAACGGGGCTGAACAATGTCATTATCGCGGTCGCGGTATTCAGCGTGCCGGTATTTGCCCGCATCGTGCGGGCGTCGACGCTCTCTCTGAAGCAGGCTGCCTATGTTGAAGCCGTGCGCTGTGCCGGTGCGCCAGACCGCGTCATTATTTTGCGGCATATTCTGCCCGGCACGCTTTCCAGCGTGATTGTCTATTTCACTATGCGCATTGGCACCAGTATTCTGACAGCCGCGGGCCTGAGTTTTATTGGCCTGGGTCCGGAGCCTGATGTGCCTGAATGGGGCAATATTCTGGCGATGAGCCGAAGTATGATGATGGCCGGATCGTGGCACATGAGCGTATTTCCGGGGCTGGCAATCTTTATTACCGTGCTGGCATTTAATCTGCTTGGAGACGCGCTGCGCGACACGCTCGATCCAAAACTCAAGGGCTGACGATGGATTTCCAACAATTGCAGCGCGATTTACTGCTGAAACGCTGGCGTGACAGACGTGAGCTTGGGCAGCCGCGAAGTGCCTGCGGACCCACTCATCGAATCAGCGATGTTGCGGGCGTACGTGTCGGACATTACACGCTGAATAAAGGCGAAAAGCAGACTGGCATCACCGCTATTGTACCGCCGGGCGACAACCTGTTTCTCACGCCGCTGCCGTGTGGGGTTGAGGTCCTGAACGGCTTTGCGAAACCGATCGGACTGGTTCAGATAGAGGAGCTTGGCGTGCTTCAGACGCCGATTCTGCTCAGTAACACCCTGGCGGTCGGCACGCTGTTTACCACGCTGGTGCGGGATGCCATCAGTCGTAACCCGGAACTGGGACGAACACTGCCCACGGTCAATCCGCTGGTGCTGGAGTGCAACGATGGCTGGCTGAATGATATCCAGGCGCTGGCCATCACTGAAGTGATGGCGCAGGCGGCGCTGCAGACGGCCTCAGCGGACTTCGCGCGCGGCAGCGTCGGCGCGGGACGCGGGATGAGCTGTTTCAGCCTGAAAGGGGGCATCGGAACCGCCTCGCGGGTTATTCCCTCGCTCAACGCCACGCTTGGCGTGCTGGTGCTGGCCAATTTCGGCGCACTGGAGGCATTAACGCTCGATGGCGTTCGGGCTGGCGAGATGATTGCGCCGCTGCTCGACGGGAACACGCCGCCGCGTGATGCCGGTTCTGTCATCATCATTATGGCCACAGATGCACCGCTGGATGCACGTCAGTTAAAACGTATCGCGAAGCGGGCCGGTGCCGGTCTGGGCCGGCTGGGCAGTTACTGGGGCCACGGCTCGGGCGATATCGCGGTGGCATTTTCCACGCAACCGCTGCCGCAACCGCCGCAGGACGACACGCTGGAGCCGCTGCTTGCCGCGGCAGCAGATGCAACTGAACAGGCGGTACTGGATGCCCTGTTGAGCGCAGAGGCTGTTACCGGCTTTCGCGGTCACCATCGCCCCTCACTGACGCAGATTCTGGACAGGTTAACCTCATGAAAATTTTTATCTCAGCCGACATTGAAGGCATCGCGGGCGTCATGCGTCCGGAGCAGTGTACACCCGGTCACCCGGAGCATCAGATCGCCCGTAGTCTGATGGAGCAGGAAGTGAATGCCGCAATTGAGGGGGCGTTCGCAGGCGGTGCAACGGAAGTCGTTGTGGCAGACAGCCATGCTCAGATGACCAATTTACGTGCGGAAAACATTGATCCCCGCGCCCGACTGGTGCAGGGAAAACCCCGCGGGCTGTCGATGGTGGAAGGGATAGAGCAGCAAACGTTCGACGGGTTATTTCTGGTGGGTTATCACAGCGCAGCGGGTGAACCCGGCGTACTGGCGCATACCATCAACGGTCGTGCATTCTGGCGTATCCATATCAATGGCCTGGTGATGGGAGAAACCGATATTTATGCCGCCGCCGCCGCGGAGCACGGCACGCCCTTGCTGCTGGTCACCGGCGACGATCAGTTACAGCGCTGGATTGCGGAACACTACTCAGCGGTCGATTACGTCTGTGTAAAACGCGCCATTTCGCATACCTGCGCGGAATCCATCAGTCCGACAGCGGCACAGCGTGCGATTTGTGCCGCGGCAAGTGCTGCACTGCAACATCCCCCTCAGGCGAGCACGACCCGCCTGACGGCGCCTTACGCTATGCGGCTTCAGGCCATTAAACCGGTGCTGGCCGATCTGTTCAGTTTGATCCCTGGCGTCACGCGCCTTGACGCCGTTACCGTGGGCTATCAGGCGGAGAAAATGGAGACGTTGATCAGCCTACTCAGTGCATTCTCCTATCTGGCGAGTACCCAGTCATAGCGAAATTATCCCGGGCTGCATGCAACGTCAGCCCGTTCAGGCTGCCTTTCCTTTTCTCCTGAGACCGCGCTGCCAGGCACACGCCTGTACTGCGGGCTGTGCCTGCGCATCCTCACGCAGGCGAGTCAGGATTGCTGCTGGCTTAAACCCGCTGAACCCGCGCGTCTGCCCAGGGCTCCTTTTGCTGCACAACGGCAGTGCGACCCCCGCTCTCTGCAGAGGCTTCAGACGGGACTGCCGGGTGCGGATGGGGGCGATACAGGCCACTGAGCCTGCACCGGTTTTGCGGTACAGTTTTTGCAACAGGATATTGATTGCTCTCTCACCCTGCGTCTGGACCTGATTGTGCAGACTGTCGGAGAGGCCCCCGTTTTCGGTATTCCATCCAGGGTAAATATTCATGCGGCTCCGCCATATAGAGGTTTTTCAGGCCATCGTACAAACCGGCAGCATCAGCGCTGCGGCGCGCTTGCTTAATGTCTCGCAGCCGAATATCAGCCGTGTGCTGAATCATGCTGAACAGCAATTGGGATTTGCGCTGTTTGAGCGACGTGTACAGGGAATGAGTGTGACGGCAGAAGGGCGACGCCTTCTGCCGGAAATAGACGATCTCTGCCAGCGCCTGCAATCTATCACCCAGCTCACCGAACAGCTGCGGCGTGGCGAAGGGCAATTAGTCCGCGTCGGCGCGGCCCACGCGTTTGGTCAGATGGTGTTGGCACCCGCATTGGTCACCTGGCGGCAACAGATGGCCTCGGTCAGTGTCGAACTGGTCACCGAGCACTTTAGTACCTTATGCCAGATGATTCTGGATAATCAGCTCGATTTCGCGCTGGTTTTTGGTCAGCAGGTCGATGCGGATCTTCTGGCTGAACCTCTGTTTCAGTCTTCCATGGTCGCGCTGTTACCACTCAATCATCCCCGTAATGAACCCGTTACGCTGGCATGGTTATGCCACAATAATTTACTGATGATGCAGGCTCAGGATCCGCTTGGACGCGTACTTCACCGTGCGCTGCGCGATAAAAAATTGAATCCCGCCGTCTCGTTGTCGATTAAAACCTATTCGGTGATTGCGGATATGGTGCTGGCCGGCGGCGGCATGGGCGTCGTGGATCTCTTCACCGCCTGTCGTTATGCCGAACAGCTAAAGCTGCTACCCATAGCCCAACCCCTGCCGTTTGAAGTGATGCTGATCAGCCGCCGTGACCAGCCACAGTCGCAGTCCACTCTGCAACTTAAGCAGGTCATCCGTAACAGATTGTGGGAGATCGCCCGGCAGTGTGAAGCGCAGTTTATTCGTGGCTGAACACGCGCCGCTTTCAAATGAAGAGCAAGGGAAGGGGGTGTGCTCAGTCAGCTTCAGATTCGTGCGCTGACTTTTGCAGAAGAAAGAACCAAGCCAGAACAGAGAACCTTTTTTAGGTAATAATTGCGGCATTGGTGAAATGTGTGGACAGACACGATTGAGACGGCGTTCAAATGAAAAATCCACGCAACTGCGTGGATTGAATGGTTTCTGTGATTCTCATGAGATTTAATGAAATCTCATGAGACAACAAAACTTATTTAGACGTTAAACAGGAAGTTCATCACATCGCCATCTTTCACGATGTACTCTTTACCTTCTGAACGCATCTTGCCGGCTTCTTTAGCACCTTGCTCGCCTTTATAAGCGATAAAGTCCTCAAACGCGATGGTCTGGGCGCGGATAAAGCCTTTCTCGAAATCGGTATGGATTTTACCGGCTGCCTGAGGAGCCGTCGCGCCAACCGGGATGGTCCATGCACGGACTTCTTTCACGCCTGCGGTGAAATAGGTTTGCAGGTTCAGCAGGGAGTAACCGGCGCGGATAACGCGGTTCAGGCCCGGCTCTTCCAGCCCCAGCTCCGCCATGAACTCCTCACGATCTTCATCTTCCAGCTCGGCAATGTCCGACTCAACGGCGGCACATACGGGCACCACGACTGAACCTTCTGCTTCGGCGATAGCGCGCACCTGATCCAGGTACGGGTTGTTCTCGAAACCATCTTCATTAACATTAGCAATGTACATGGTGGGTTTCAGGGTCAGGAAGCTCAGATAGCGGATGGCTGCTTTGTCATCCGCATCCAGATCCAGTGAACGCAGCATGCCCGCTTCAGAAAGGTGCGGCAGGCACTTCTCCAGCGCAGCCAGTTCAGCTTTGGCATCTTTGTCACCGCCTTTAGCTTTCTTCTGCACACGCTGAATCGCACGTTCACAGGTCTCAAGATCGGACAGCGCCAGCTCAGTGTTGATGACGTCAATATCTTCAGCCGGGTTCACTTTACCTGCAACGTGGATGATGTTGTCGTTTTCAAAACAGCGCACCACGTGACCGATCGCTTCGGTTTCACGGATGTTGGTCAGGAACTGGTTGCCCAGGCCTTCACCTTTTGACGCGCCTTTTACCAGGCCCGCGATATCGACGAATTCCATGGTAGTCGGCACCACGCGCTGCGGCTTAACAATCTCAGAAAGCTGGTCGAGACGCAGGTCAGGCATCGGCACCACGCCGGTGTTTGGCTCAATGGTGCAGAAGGGGAAGTTAGCCGCTTCAATGCCCGCTTTAGTCAGCGCGTTAAACAGAGTGGATTTACCGACGTTCGGCAGGCCCACGATACCGCATTTGAATCCCATGGTTTAATACCCTTTATAACTGGATGGACAGCGCGCCAGAAGGCGGGCAGTCGGAGACGAATGGAAAAATTTCGCGCATTATACACGGAATTGTGACGATTCGGGCGTTTAAGCAGGCTTGAAGGCGTGCAGCCGATTCATCGCCTTGATGCGATCCTCTTTCAGCCACAGTTCGGTACAGCGCGCCGCTTCATCAATAGCATCATCAATCAGCTTCTGCTCACTGGCGGGCGGCTTGCCCAGCACAAATCCGGTCACCTTGTTGCGATCGCCAGGATGCCCGATACCGATGCGCAGCCGATGGAAATTGTTGTTGTTGCCCAGTTTGCTGATGATGTCTTTCAGCCCATTATGACCGCCATGCCCGCCGCCTTGCTTGAATTTAGCCACGCCGGGCGGCAAATCGAGTTCATCGTGCGCCACCAGGATCTCCTCCGGTGCGAGGCGATAAAAGGTCGCCATCGCTGCCACCGCTTTACCGCTCAGGTTCATAAAGGTGGTCGGCACCAGCAGGCGCACATCCTCTTCAGCTATCGCCAGGCGGGCGGTATAGCCATAGAATTTGCCTTCTTCCTTCAGTGACTGATTGTGGCGCTTAGTCAGTAACTCCAGATACCATGCACCCGCATTGTGGCGCGTGGCGGCATATTCAGCGCCCGGATTGGCCAGGCCCACAATCAGTTTAATGCTGCTCACAATGATTATCCTGCTGTTATCGCGAAAGGGCGTTAGTTTACTTCGCCACAGGCGAGATGACAAAGCACAAGCATCAAAATGGTTCAGGATAGTGATTAGTCATTTTCTATCTAAATCAACGAGCTGCAAGCAGGGCCAGTGCATTCTTTATGGCTGATGTGTGATCCAGTCCGCAACGCTGCCTTCAGCCATTGCCTAAACTTACCGTACTTAACATTGTGTGCGGTTATTAACTCATATGGATGGAGGTGCAGCATGAAACATCAACACTGCCGCGTAGCGGGTAACTGCTTGATGGTACTGGGATTAGTAACAATGGTGCTGGGCATTGGCTGTTCCATTATGAACCAGCTTCCCGCGCTCGACCTGCCACAGTCGCTGGCGCAGGGTGCCATTTTCAGCATCTTTCTGGGTGCACTGCTGTGGCTGGTGGGTGCGCGCGTCAGTGGGCGAGAGAAGATTGAAGATCGTTACTACTGGCTGCGTCACTATGACAAACGCTGCCGCCGATCGCCCAATTCACACCCTTAACGGGGGGCGGCTGGCAAGGGATGCTGCGCTGTGCAGTTCCGGCCACTGGCCTTGGCGTGATAGAGCGCCGCATCCGCCAATGCCAGTAAATCTTCAAAATCCTGCTGGTGGTGCGTGACAGTGGCAAAGCCAATGCTGACCGAATAGGTGATTGAATTGGGTTGCGACGCACAGACTGCCAGCCGGATGACCTCACACCACGCTTCTGCTTCCCTGGACCCTGCCGGAATTATCGCCGCAAACTCCTCTCCACCTAATCGCGCAAAACGCCCTTCAGACGGCAGTAACTCTCTGACAATCCGGCAAAAATGGATCAAAATTTGGTCACCCTGATGATGGCCATAACGATCATTAATGCTCTTGAAATGATCCAGATCGAACAGTATCGCGCTAAAAGGCCGTTTCTGACGGCGGCAACGCGCCACAATCTTCTCTGCTTCATTAAATAAGGCACGACGATTCCAGACGCTGGTCAGTGGATCGTGCAGAGAGGCATGTTTTAAGCTGACCTGCATCCGTTCATTGACCATCGCCATTATGGTAAACGTCAGCCCGATCACAAACAGAATCGATTCCAGGATAACGTAAACCGAGAAATTCGACCCGCCAATCGCGCCAGGTTGAGTGCTGGGAATCGCCGGGTCCAGTAACAGACGGAAAATGTGAAACAGCAGATGGATCCACAGCAGTAACTGCGCAGGCCAGAAAGTGGCTTTCAGCGTGTCTCGTGCCAGCCAGACCAGCTGAATCAGTGCGGTGGTGTAGGCGATGCAGGCGATGCAGAGTACCAGCACCCGTTTGGGTAAGCTGTAATAGAATGCCGGAAAGCAGCAGAGGAGTGCCCAGATCAGGGCGCCCAGCACCCAGTGCGTGCCGATGGGTTTGCCGCAGAAGTGCCGGAATGCATTTACTAATCCGCCATAAGCCAGCATCACTAACACGTTACCGACTGCAACCGGCAGAAAGTGCAGACCACTGCTACGCAGGCTACTCAGAAATACGGCAATCAGGGTAAAAACAAGTGACAGGCAGGTGAAGCCAAGAACCCGGTCATACTGCGATCCGATCCAGGCAAAAATCATAATGATGCTCAGAAACCCCAGCACATTAAGCTCGCAAATAAATAATGTATAGATATCGAGGCTCATGGTGGTCAGGTTCTTGTGAGGTGTGCGCTGCAAATTACCACTTAACGGCACAGTGCAGAAGCGGTGAACGCAGTGTTTTATTAAAAGAGTGAGTGGCGTTGAAAATCGGTGATTGAGGGGAAATTTATCGCGGAAAACTCAGAAAAAGAAGCGCGTTAATCGGAAGAAAGGCAGGCATAAAAAACCGGGCACAGAGCCCGGTTTAACGAAGATTAATGCTCGAACATCGCCGAGATAGACTCTTCGTTACTGATGCGGCGAATCGCTTCTGCCAGCATGCCAGATAGGGTCAGCGTGCGTACATTTGGCAGTGACTTAATCTCTTCAGAGAGTGGGATGGTATCGCAGACGATCACCTGGTCGAGTACAGATTTACGCAGGTTTTCAACCGCATTGCCGGAGAAGATCGGGTGGGTCGCATAAGCAAACACGCGCTTGGCACCACGCTCTTTCAGCGCTTCAGCCGCTTTGCACAGCGTGCCGCCGGTGTCGATCATGTCGTCGACCAGCACGCAGTCGCGGCCAGCAACGTCACCAATGATGTGCATCACCTGAGAAACGTTCGCGCGAGGGCGGCGTTTATCAATGATGGCCATATCGGTGTCGTTCAGCAGCTTAGCGATAGCACGAGCACGTACTACGCCACCAATATCGGGAGAAACAACAATCGGGTTTTCCAGTCCAATCTGCATCATATCTTCCAGCAGGATCGGGCTGCCAAATACGTTATCAACCGGGACGTCGAAGAAGCCCTGGATCTGCTCGGCGTGCAGGTCAACCGTAAGAACACGGTCAACACCGACGCTGGAAAGGAAGTCTGCCACTACTTTAGCGGTGATAGGCACACGCGCAGAACGCACGCGGCGATCCTGACGGGCATAACCAAAATAGGGGATGACTGCGGTAATACGACCAGCAGAAGCACGACGCAGCGCGTCGACCATCACAACCAGTTCCATCAGATTATCGTTGGTGGGAGCACAGGTGGACTGGATGATGAAAATATCACCACCGCGTACATTTTCGTTGATCTGTACGCTCACTTCACCATCACTGAAACGCCCGACAGCGGCGTCGCCCAGGCTGGTGTAAAGGCGGTTGGCAATACGTTGTGCTAGTTCCGGGGTGGCGTTACCAGCAAATAGCTTCATATCAGGCACGAGAAGAACCTCAGGCTTTGCGTCCAGAGAATGAACGGCATGACTGTAACCGGCGCGTACGGTCATGAACGTTCACACGGGTGTGTTGATGCGAAAGGTGCAGCGTCCGGAACGTGGTGACACTGTCACGCATTCGCTAATCGCCTCGCAGGGTACGCTGTAGCGGCGAAACATTTACGCCCCGGGCTACAAATCCGCGCACCCCATTCGGGGCAAGCTCCAGCACCTGACGGGCAGCGGACTCGGTGTCGAATTCAGCAAACACACAAGCGCCCGTGCCAGTCAGGCGTGACGGCGCGTATTCTAGCAGCCAGGAAACAAGCTCATCAACCTCACGAAAACGTTTTCTTACCACTGCTTCACAATCATTGGCGAAGGGTAAGGCTAAAAGCGTCGATAAACTGCGCGATGGGGTATCGCGCGTCAGTTCGGGGTCGTTGAATATCACTGGGGTGCTGATGTTTACGCCGGGATGCGCGACAAGATACCACTTTTCTTCCGGCTCTGCGGGCTGAAGTTGTTCACCCACGCCCTGTGCAAAGGCCGCAAAGCCCTTAACGAACACCGGCACATCGGCGCCCAGCTTTACGCCGATAGCCGCAAGCTCATCCGGTGTGAAGCCGGTTTGCCACAGATGATTCAGCGCGACCAGCACGGTCGCCGCATCAGAAGAGCCGCCACCAATGCCGCCGCCCATGGGCAGCCGTTTCTCGATGGCAATCTGCGCCCCCGCGCGCGCGGGCAGGCGATGGTTGACCAGCGCCGCCTGCTTCAGCATGTTCGCGGCGCGCACAATCAGGTTGTCCGCATCCGCGACGCCTGCCACCGGTGTTAACAGCTGAATTGAATCGCTGTGATCAACGGTAATCTGCAACTGATCACCGTAATCCAGAAACTGAAACAGCGTCTGCAGGTTGTGATAGCCGTCGGGACGACGGCCGGTGATGTAGAGAAAAAGATTCAGTTTTGCCGGGGCAGGCCAGTGGGTGATCATTGAACGGTCCAGCCGTCCATACGCAGTTTAATCCGCTGATCACCCTCTTTCAGTTCCAGGCTGGACGGCAGCGGCGGGGTGACTTTGCTGTCGTAACCCGCGATAGAAACCTGCCAGTTCTGACCGTCGCGGCTATAGTTCAGGCTGCGTAGCTGATAGCTTTCGTTAAGCTGATAGTCGCTGGCATCGCCTGGCAGACCCATCATCCACTGGCGCAGGTTGGCCAGCGGGATGTTCATGCCGGTCAGCTGCGAAATCATTTTCTGCGCATCGTTGCTGACGTAGCGCTTGCCCTTGTTATCGACGATCTGCACCACTGAACCTTGTGCATCAAGCTGCAGTTCGGTACTGCCGAGCGGATTGGTCAGCAACAGGCGATAGCGATCGGGTGCGGTCTGCTGCCAGTTAAAGCGGGCATAGACTTTCTGCTTGTCGGAAAGGTAGGCAAAGGCACCGCGGGTCTGGTAGTGCGTGACCTTTGAGACCGCCTGCTGATGCTGTTGCCATTGTGGCGCGGTAGCGCTGGGGCCAGGCCCTTGCGGTTTATTGACGCTACAGGCCGCCAGCAGCACGCTAGCAAGGGGCAAAAGGCGCAACAGATTGCGTGGTGAATTAAGCATCAAGTGGTCATCTCCTCGGACACATTTATTATTCGTAACGGATAACGCTAACCGTCCCGGTTTTAACCGTCAATGCTGTTATGCAGCAAATTGAGCACGAACAGGTTAATCTTATTACAGTCATAGCCTTTGTATGGCTTTTCTTGATCTGCCGCATCTTGTAGAATGCGCCTCACAAAACCCTGACATTAATTGGGACATCCCAACCAAAACCGCCATGACGCTGCTCGCTCTCGGAATCAATCACAAGACAGCCCCCATTGCTCTGCGCGAACGTGTCTCGTTCGGGCCGGAGGTGCTTGAGCAGGCGTTAAACAGTCTGTTATCACAGCCAATGGTGCAGAGCGGCGTGGTGTTGTCCACCTGTAACCGGACTGAACTCTACCTGAGTGTAGAGCAGCAGGCCGATTTACAGGCGCGTCTGGTGAGCTGGTTATGCAATTATCATCAGCTGGATGAAGAGGATGTGCGAAACAGCCTCTACTGGCATCAGGATAACGAGGCGGTCAGTCACCTGATGCGCGTCGCCAGCGGACTCGATTCATTGGTACTGGGCGAACCCCAGATCCTCGGGCAGGTAAAAAAAGCGTTTGCCGACTCCTCACGTGGTCAGGCACTGAGCAGTGAACTGGAACGCATGTTCCAGAAAACCTTTTCTGTCGCCAAACGCGTGCGCACGGAAACTGATATCGGTGCAAACGCCGTTTCAGTGGCGTTTGCCGCCTGTACTCTGGCGCGTCAGATCTTCGAATCGCTCTCCTCGGTCAATGTGTTGCTGGTTGGCGCAGGTGAAACCATTGAGCTGGTGGCACGTCATCTGCGTGAACACCAGGTCAAAAATCTGATCATCGCCAACCGCACCCGCGAGCGTGCCGAAACGCTGGCGGCGGAAGTGGGTGCTGAGGTGATCACGCTGGCGGAGATCGATGCCCGTCTGGCAGAAGCCGATATTATTATCTCGTCAACCTCCAGTCCGCTACCGATTATCGGCAAGGGGATGATGGAGCGCGCCCTGAAAGCGCGACGTAATAAGCCGATGCTACTGGTCGATATTGCGGTACCGCGCGACGTGGAGCCGGAAGTGGGCGATCTGCCTAATGCTTATCTCTACAGTGTGGATGACCTGCAGGCGATCATCGAGCAGAACCTGGCGCAGCGCAAAGCGGCAGCGGTTCAGGCCGAAAGCATCGTAGTACAGGAAAGCAGCGAATTCATGGCGTGGCTGCGCTCACAAGGCGCGGTCAATACCATACGTGAGTATCGTTCTCAGGCGGAAGAGATCCGCGCTGAGCTGGAAGGCCGTGCGTTGCAGGCGCTGCAGCAGGGTGCCGATCCGCAGAAAGTCTTGCAGGAACTGGCGCACAAGCTGACCAACCGTTTAATACATGCTCCAACCAAATCACTTCAGCAGGCCGCCCGCGACGGCGATAATGAACGCCTGCAGATTTTACGCGACAGCCTGGGTCTCGATTAGGCACACCGCTGTCGCCACCTGTTACGGGAACCCCACATTTAAATGAAAACCTCTATAGTTGCCAAACTGGAAGCCCTGCAGGAGCGCCACGAAGAAGTGGAAGCGATGCTGGGCGATGCTGGCGTGATCGCCGATCAGGAGCGTTTCCGTGCGTTGTCACGCGAATATGCTCAACTGACCGATGTGACCCGGTGCTTCCGCGACTGGCAGCAGGTGCAGGAAGATATCGAAACGGCGCAGCAGATGCTCGACGATCCTGAAATGCGTGATATGGCGCAGGAAGAGTTGCAGGAAGCGCGTGAGAAGGGCGATGCGCTGGAGCAGCAGCTGCAGGTGCTGTTACTGCCCAAAGATCCTGATGATGAACGGGCCTGTTTTGTCGAAGTGCGCGCCGGAACCGGCGGCGATGAAGCGGCAATTTTCGCTGGCGATCTGTTCCGCATGTACAGCCGCTATGCTGAAGCGCGTCGCTGGCGTGTGGAGATTGTCAGCGCCAACGAAGGCGAGCATGGCGGGTACAAAGAAGTCATTGCCCGCGTCACCGGCGACGGCGCTTATGGCCGCATGAAATTTGAATCAGGCGGACACCGGGTGCAGCGCGTGCCGGAGACTGAATCACAGGGCCGTATTCATACCTCAGCCTGTACCGTGGCCGTGATGCCGGAAATCCCTGAAGCGGAACTGCCAGAGATTAATGCCGGTGACCTGAAAATCGACACCTTCCGCTCATCCGGCGCAGGCGGTCAGCACGTTAACACCACCGATTCTGCCATTCGTATTACCCACCTGCCAACCGGCATTGTGGTGGAGTGTCAGGACGAACGTTCTCAGCATAAAAACAAAGCCAAAGCGCTGGCGGTGCTGGGCTCACGTATTCACGCTGCCGAAATGGCCCGCCGTCATGCCGCAGAAGCCAGTACCCGACGCAATCTGCTGGGCAGTGGCGATCGTTCTGACCGTATCCGCACCTACAACTTTCCGCAGGGTCGCGTAACCGATCACCGTATCAACCTGACCATCTACCGTCTGGATGAGGTGATGGAAGGGAAAATCGACAGCCTGATTGAGCCGATTGTGCAGGAGTACCAGGCGGATCAGCTGGCGGCGCTGGCTGGTCAGGATTAATGGATATTCGTCACTGGCTGAAACAGGCCGTCGCTACGCTCTGCGGGGGTGACAGTCCGAAGCGTGACGCAGAGATCCTGTTAGGTTTCGTGACCGGTAAATCACGTAGCTGGTTGATTGCCTTTGATGAAACGCCGCTCAGTGACGAGCAGCTCGCGCAGCTGGATAGCCTGCTGGCACGTCGCGCCCGGGGGGAACCTGTGGCGCATCTGGTGGGCGAACGTGAGTTCTGGTCGCTGCCCTTACGCGTCAATGACGCCACGCTGATCCCCCGGCCGGATACTGAACTGCTGGTTGAACAGGCGCTGGCACATCTGCCCGAGACACCCGCAGCTATTCTGGATATGGGCACCGGCACCGGGGCGATTGCGCTGGCGCTGGCCAGCGAGCGGCCCGACTGTGAGGTGACCGGCGTGGATCGCATTGATGCCGCTGTTGAACTGGCGAACAGTAATGCGCAACAGCTCCGCCTCACCAACGCCACCTTTCTGCTCAGTCACTGGTTCCAGGCGCTGCCTCGGCAGCGATTTACCCTCATCGTCAGCAACCCACCCTATATTGATGCCAGCGATAGTCATCTGGAGCAGGGCGACGTGCGTTTTGAACCGCGCAGCGCGTTGGTAGCCGATGAATCGGGCCTGGCGGATCTGCGCACGCTGATCGAGCAGGCACCCGAGTGGCTGCTACCGGAGGGCTGGCTGCTGCTGGAACATGGCTGGCAGCAGGGCGAAGCAGTGGCCTCGCTGATGCAGAAAAATGGCTATCACGGCGTTGAGACCGTCCGTGATTACGGCGGCAACCCGCGAGTGACCTTAGGTCAGTTCCTCTTATAAAAGCGCTTTGAAAAGGATTCATGATGTACGCCTTTTATCCCCTGATTAAGAATCTGCACCTGTTCACGGTGGTGCTCACCGTGACGCTGTTTCTGCTGCGGTTTTACTGGCTGCGCCGTGGATCGGCGATGATGACAAAACGCTGGATACGCATCCTGCCGCACGCCAACGACACCCTGTTACTGGTGACCGGCGTCTCGCTGGTGATGATTACCCACTTCTATCCTTTCACGCCGCAAGGAAGCTGGCTGACGGAGAAGCTATTAGCGGTTATCATCTACATCGCCTTAGGATTTGTGGCATTGAGTCGCCGTCCACGCACTGATCGCACCCGCTGGATCGCTTTTCTGGTAGCGTTAATCGCCCTGGTGACCATCATAAAGCTGGCGCTGACCAAAATGCCGTTATGGGGATAGTATGACCTCGACCGAACAATTAGATTTCAGCCAGACCCCGCTGTGTGAAGCGGTGATTGGTGCCACGCTTGCCATCCGCGCCGATTTCCCGGCGTTGTCGGTGGAAGCGCAACTTGCGGCGTTAGTCGCCGAAGCGCGTGACTATGTCAGCCATACAGAAGATGCTGACATGCAGCTCGAGAAACTGCTGGAGCTCTTCTATCGCCAGTGGGGATTTGGCGGTGCCAGCGGTGTCTACAATCTTTCTGATGCGCTCTGGATCGACAATGTGCTGAAGACCCGTCAGGGTACGGCAGTGTCACTGGGTGTCATTCTGCTGCACATTGCCGCCGAGCTGGAACTGCCACTGATGCCGGTGATTTTCCCGACACAGCTTATTTTGCGCGCCGACTGGATTGATGGCGATAAGTGGATGATCAACCCGTTTAATGGCGAAACGCTTGACCGGCACACGCTGGAAGTGTGGCTCAAAGGCAATATCAGCCCGACAGCGCGCCTGTATGACGATGATCTCGACGAAGCCAAAACCGTCACCGTGATGCGGAAGATGCTCGACACGCTCAAAGCGGCGTTGATGGAAGAGAAGAAGATGGAGCTGGCGTTGAACGTCAGTCAGGTGCTGTTACGTATCGATCCTGATGATCCCTACGAAATCCGCGATCGCGGTTTGATCTATGCACAGCTGGAGTGCGAACATATCGCCCTGAATGATTTAACGTACTTCGTTGAACAGTGTCCTGAAGACCCGGTCAGCGAAATGATCAAAGTTCAGATTCACGCAATCGAACAAAAACAGGTCACGCTGCACTAAGCGGACCCACTGAAAAGGAAAGGGCATGACACAGAAAGTCGTGAGTATTGGCGATATCAACGTCGCAAACGATCTGCCATTTGTGCTGTTTGGCGGGATGAACGTGCTGGAGTCGCGCGACCTGGCGATGCGCATCTGCGAGCACTACGTCACCGTGACAAATAAACTCGGTATTCCTTACGTGTTTAAGGCGTCGTTTGATAAAGCGAACCGCTCCTCTATTCACTCTTACCGTGGCCCAGGCCTGGAAGAGGGGATGAAGATTTTCCAGGCGCTGAAGCAGACTTTCGGCGTAAAAATCATTACCGATGTCCATGAAGCCTCACAGGCGCAGCCGGTATCCGAAGTCGTTGATGTGATCCAGCTACCCGCTTTCCTGGCGCGTCAGACGGACCTGGTGGAAGCGATGGCGAAAACCGGCGCGGTCATCAACGTCAAAAAGCCACAGTTCGTCAGCCCGGGTCAAATGGGCAATATCGTTGATAAGTTCGCTGAAGGCGGCAACGAGCAGGTTATCCTGTGCGATCGCGGCAGCAACTTCGGCTACGATAATCTGGTTGTCGACATGCTCGGCTTTAACGTGATGAAGAAAGTCACCAAAAACAGCCCGGTAATTTTTGATGTGACCCATGCGCTGCAGACGCGCGATCCGTTTGGCGCGGCATCGGGCGGTCGTCGTGCGCAGGTGGCTGAGCTGGCGCGTGCCGGTATGGCGGTCGGCATTGCCGGTCTGTTTATCGAAGCGCACCCCGACCCTGAACACGCCCTGTGTGACGGCCCATCCGCGTTGCCGCTGGATAAGCTGGAGCCGTTCCTGATGCAGATGAAAGCAATTGACGATCTGGTGAAAAGCTTCCCGGAACTCGATACCAGCAAATAAGTTTGCTGCAAAAAAAGAGCGATTAATCGCTCTTTTTTTTCGTCTGAAATCCGGTGCTGTTACAGCATGATGGTCATCAGGTAACCGATAAACAACGCCAGATGGGCTGCACCGTTCAGCACATTGGTGCGCCCGGTCGAGAAAGAGATCTGACAGAGAATCAGTGACGCCATCATAATCACCATTTGCGGTGGCTCCAGCCCGAATATCAGCTCCTGTCCGGTCAGGGTGGCGATAATGGTCACCGCCGGCACCGTTAATGAGATGGTCGCCAGCACTGAACCAAAGAACAGGTTCATGGCGCGCTGCACCTGATTCATCAGCACTGCCCTAATCGCCCCCAAACCTTCCGGTGAGAGGATGAGCAGGGCTACCAGGAAGCCGGTAAACTGTGCCGGTGCATGTAAATCCGTGAGCAGGCTTTCCAGCGTATTGGCATTCATCTTGGTCACGGCAATGACCGCAATCAGATGCACAATCAGCCAGGTGGTATGCCAGATGCTGCTGTGCGCGGAGGGTTTACCATGATGCGGGTCACCATCGTCGCTTTCATCCTCATGCTCATAAATAAACAGGCTCTGGTGCGTTTTGGTCTGAATCAGCAGGAAAACGCCATACATTGCCGCTGAAATCGCCGCGATCAGCAGTGACTGGGTCACCGAGAAGTTACCGCCAGGAAGAGCGTTGGGAAACACCAGCACCAGAATCGCCAGTGGGAAGATAGCAATCAGATATTGTTTTACGCCCGCCAGATTAACGTACTGCGTCGCAAATTTATTTCCACCCAGCAGCAGCGCAAAGCCGACCAGCCCGCCAGTCACAATCATGACAATCGAATAAAGCGTATCGCGCATCAGCCCGGGTGCGGCATCACCGGTCGCCATCAGTGCCGAGATCAGGCTCACTTCCAGAATCACCACGGATAGACTCAGGATCAGGGAGCCATAGGGCTCACCGAGTCGGTGGGCCAGGACGTCTGCGTGACGCACGACACTAAAAGCGCTACTCAGAATGGCAATCAGCGCCAGTAAGTTGATACCGACCACGACCGGAAATGAGGTTTGAGCACCAAAAAAATAGAGTATACCCAGCGTGATAATGGGAAATATCAGCGAGAATTCCTTGTGACGTGTTTTTTCATGTGAAGGCATTCACCATCCTCTCTGGTTAATGATTATCC
Organism: Pantoea sp. AS142; assembly: GCF_037152305.1. Lineage (NCBI taxonomy): Bacteria > Pseudomonadati > Pseudomonadota > Gammaproteobacteria > Enterobacterales > Erwiniaceae > Pantoea > Pantoea sp. AS142. Next base: position 888,576 of record NZ_JBBCMO010000001.1, read on the forward strand.
GGGCACAGCGAGTGCTGCTGTTAGAAATATAATCAGTTTTAAAGCAGGGCGCAGTTTATCTTTTCACCGGTCAGATCGGGAGAAATTTACTACTTTTTACTTAAAAGTAATATAAGGTCGAAGCAGTATTAACCTGATGTTATCTCAAATAATGCAATATTAATCAGTCTACAACACTTTCGACTTATCTATCTATCTGACCGATTTCCGTCAGAATGCTTGTTCAACATTGTTAGTTGTGTGCCTCGCTCAAGCATTCTGATTTTAAACTCTGATAAGTTGCTGTTTGTATTTTTGTTCTGTTGCACCAGGCTTAGTATGAATCCCTAAACTGAGGAGCAGTTATGCCTTACTCTACCCGAAGCGACTTACCTGACAGCGTAAAACACGTGCTTCCCGCGCATGCACAGGATATTTATCAGCAGGCATTTAACAGCGCGTGGCAACAATATAAAGAGGCTGAGGATCGACGCGGCGATGATTCGCGGGAAGAGGTGTCGCATAAAGTTGCCTGGGCAGCCGTGAAGAAAGAGTATGAGAAAGGTGATGACCTTAAGTGGCATCCTAAACGTTAACGCAGACGGTAGGCTGTTTACACCAAAGGGCCAGGATTACCTGGCCCTTTCTTTTGCTGGCGTTATCAGGTTTATCTGGTTTTTTTTAACCTGCGATCGGAATCACACTTGAAACCCCGCGCGGAAATAGATTAATGTCAATTTGATGAACGAAACGCAGCACCATTTTGGAGATCATGTTACAGGAGCCATTCTGCAGGACGCTGTTGACGTTGAGGAGGACGCATTGCTTACCCGGGAATTTCTATTAAAAGCGGATTGTAAAACGTCGTTCGGGGATATCGAAGAGACGCTGCTCTGGAGTGGTGAGCAGCGTGCGGCCTCGCTGGCAGCCACGCTGGCCTGCCGTCCCGATCACAACCCGGTTTGGATCTTTGGTTACGGCTCGCTGATGTGGAACCCGATTTTTGAGGCAGATGAAGTGGCATCCGGTTCGCTTGAGGGCTGGCATCGCGCTTTCTGCCTGCGGCTGATTGCCGGACGTGGCACAGCCACGCATCCCGGCCGCATGCTGGCGCTGAAGCAGGGCGGCAGAACCAGTGGTCTGGCGTTTCGTCTGCCGGAAGATCGGCTGCATGAAGAGCTGGCGCTGCTGTGGAAGCGTGAGATGATCACCGGCTGCTATCTTCCTACCTGGTGTGAATTACAGCTTGAGGATGGCCGCAGCGTCACTGCGCTGACTTTTATTATGGACCCACGTCATCCGCTCTATGAATCGGACTCCTGCCCGGAGGCGATTGCGCCCTTAATCGCGGCGGCAAGCGGCCCGCTAGGTTCGAATGCGCAATATCTTTTTGCGCTGGAAGAGGAACTCACCCGACGTGGCATGGAGGAGGAGAGTCTGAGCCGGCTCGCGCATCAGGTGCGAATGCTGCAGCAATCCTGCCTGAAACAGGCCTGAAACAGGCCTGAACAGGGTCAGAAGAACAGAAAAAGGGCGCGACGCCGTCGCGCCCTTTTTCGATCTGGCGGCTAGTTACCGGGATTAATCAGCCAGGTGCCGGGCTTATCGATGGTCAGAGATTGTGTGTGCATCTCACTGCCATTCTTAACGTCAATTTTGTACTGTCCCGCCGCCAGATTCAGCGCGGCAAATCCGCTGCTGCCAGGTTTAACTTCGACGGGTTGTCCGTTAAGCACCACGCTTTCCCCGCTTTCCAGCTTAAGATAGACCGTCGCCAGCGCGGCGGGCACGGCGGCCCTGGGCGGGGTCGATGCGGGTACCTGGGTCGCTGCTGCGTGGTTGTTGACCAGATCCGGCGTCGCGCTGTGACGATTAGCCAGCCAGATGGCGACGACCACTGCCAGAATGGCCACGGCAGCCAGGCCCAGCATTGCCGGCGACAGTTTGCGCATCGGGCGCGGTGTGACAGGTTCAGCAGAGGCGGCGGCATGATTCATCGCGATTACGATCGGCGGAGCAGCCTCAGCCGGTTCCTCGATCGGCAGAGCCGGTGGCTCGCCAGGCACCGGGAAGCTATTAACCACTGCTTCCACATCACTGACCGGCAGATCAATCAGCGCGGCAAACGCATCGATTGTTTGTGGGCGATCGCCGGGTTTCATTGCCAGCGCGCAGTCAATGGCATGTAACAGCGGCAATGAGTAGCCTTCTGGTTGACGTTCCACCAGCGGCTGATAATTATCTTCAATGCAGCGCACCACGCTCACCGGCGGCGGATTACCGGTAATCAGGCTATGCAGCACCGCGCCCAGAGCGTAGATATCGGTCCACGGTCCCTGTTCAACTTCACCCTCTTCGCTGTACTGCTCAATGGGCGCAAAGCCAGGTTTAAGCATGATTTCCGTTTCGTCAGAGAGGTTGCCAATCTCTTTACGCGCCGAGCCGAAGTCCAGCAATACCGGCAGCTGGTTCTCCTGAAGCTGAATGTTGTCGAGCGAGATATCGCGATGCAAATAGCCGGCCTGATGGATGGTGCTGATGGCCCCCAGCAGCGGGGGCAGCAGGCGGCGGATCCAGGCTTCAGAGATCGACTCAGGGCTGGTGACCTGCCACTCTTTCAGCGTCATGCCGCTGTAGAAGAGCGTGCCCATATAGGCCGTGCCGTTCTGCTCCCAGAAGCGCAGCACGTGCAGCAGTCCGGGATGATTAAAGCGGGCCAGCAGACGCGCTTCCTGAATAAAGCTGTTCAGACCTGCATTAAACAGCTTCTGGAAACGCTCACCGCGCAGCTCTAACGTTAAATCGGCGGCACGCACTGCCAGCGACACCGGCATGTACTCTTTGATGGCTATAGTGCGTTCAAGCTGGTGATCCCACGCGCGATAGACGATGCCGAAGCCGCCGCCTCCGATCACTTCCTTGATCTCAAACTCATTGAAACGGTATCCGTCAGGCAGGGCATTTGGAACAGTTTTCGGATTATCATTTGCCGACATAGTGAACTCTCTGAACACGGCCTGCTCGCCAGGCTGCGCGGTAATTAATTGATGTTACGCCAGGCACCAATGGCAGGATCAACCAGATCCGCGTGCAGGGTGTCGATGAGTAACACATTCACTTTTTGCTGTGGCATGAAATAAGGCGCCCACTGGTGGCGCAAAGTATCGACTTGCGATTTCACAGCGTCAGCATCCTGCTGCGCAGCATTCTTATCCATCTTTATTAACAGGGCACCATTGAAGCGCCAGACATGTTGTCGGGCATCAAAGGGCAGCACCAGCCAGCTATTGGTAGCATCCGGGCGAGTCACAATCATGCGCTGATTATTCGCAGCGATAACCTCCAGCTTGCTGTCCGGGATCGTCAGGTTGGCGATGGGATAGCCCTGATAAAAGGTGACAGCAACCGGCGTGGCGTGATCCGGGGTTACCAGCGTCAGTTCACTTTTTCCTTCTGCCCAGCCATCGGGCGAACACTGTTGCTTATTGACGTCCGGGATAAACAGAGTCTGGGCAGTTTCATCCCAGGCGGTACGAAAATGGCAGCCGCTGGGGAGATCAAAATGTTGCAGCGGCGTGCTGTTGGCGGGCCGTGACAGATCGAGCGGTGCGGCATTGCTATCACTGGCACTGGCTGTGGCATCCGCCATCACGATAGGGCGCCAGTTCTGTAACTTACTGGCGCTGCCGCTAGCCAGTACGCCACCTTCTTTGTTGGTCATCTGCCAGGGCAGCTCGTCCAGCAAGCCGCACTGATTCGCAAGCAGGGTGCCAACGCGCGGTAAAAAGGTAGTCAGTACTGCCGAATCCTTACTTTTGCCGGAGACAATGCGCAGCGGCAGCGTCTCTTTACACCAGTCGTCAGGCGCTTTACTCACCACGTTATCGATATAGACCTCCAGCGCCAGGCTGGGGGAATAGACCACACGATAATTTTCTGCCTGGGCGTGAAAGGCAATCAGCAGAGTGATGATGCCGGGCAACCACAGTTTCATAAGGATCCTTGGAATCAAAAACGAGGCGGCAGGAAGCGCGCCGAATCAGCCAGTGAATAGAGCAATGTTGCCTCCTCCGGCTCACCAATCCAGACCGCCAATGCGCTGAGATTATCTTTCTTAACATTGCGGCTCACCGCCTGTTCCATCAGTGCCAGCCACTCTTCGCAGGCATTCACCATACGCAGCGCCTGTTCCATTTCATCACTGGTCAGATTCAGCCAGAAACCATCGGTGCAGACCAGAAAGGCGTCGCCATCCTCCAGTGCCATCTCTTGCGAGAAACTCACTAAGCGAGACGGTTCTGCACCGAGCGCATTATAGAGTAAATTACTGTTAATACCGGTATTTTCATAGCCCGCTTCTTTCAGTTGCTGGGCAAGACTGTGATCACGCGTCACCTCGTGAAGCACTCCGCGCCGGAAGTGATAAACCCGGCTGTCACCAGCATGCGCCCACCATGCGCGCTGTTTTTCCCGGTCAATAAACAGGGCCGCTAGGGTGGTACTCATGCGTGAAAATTTCGGATTTTTACCCTGTGCCTCATGCAGCGCTAAGCGGCACTGTTCAATCGCCTGGCGGGTTATCTCCGGTGTAAAGTCGGCGTTCGCCTGTAACTGGCTCAGCAGGGTGTCGCGCACCAGCTGCGCCGCCATCTCGCCGCCGGGCAGACCGGCCACGCCATCACAGACGACAAAACAGGCTTTGCGTTCATCCAGCTCTGCGCCGGTGCGATCCTGATTCTCATCGCGTAGCCCCTGCTGGCAGCGGCTGGCAAAAACGATTTTCATGCTTCATCTACCCGCGTCTGAGAGTCCTTATACTGATTCACCTCCATGTCATAGGCATGAAGAAAGGCCTCGCCAAACAGGGTATGGAAATCATCTTCGATTTCGCCAGCAGTACGCTGGTAATTACGGATAAAGTAGTCCCACATTGCCGCCTTTTTCGCGGTGGAAAAAGGCAGTTTAGAGACGACGCCATCAGCGCGTGCCTGCTCCTCCAGCCGTTGAGGATTAAAGGATTGCAGCATCGCGGCAATAATGGCGCGGATACCGGCAATCATGCCCAGCTGGTGGGCCTGAAGATCGACCAGCGCATCGCGCACCGCCTGTTCCGGCGGCATAAATCCGGGCATCTGGCTCTGATACATCTGCATCAGCACGGTTTTGCCAGAGGGGAGGATCTTGAACGGGTTGTTAGCCTCATTCAGGATCATCGTCATGTCTGCTTTTACACCGCGCTTGAGAATCGATCGCGATGAGAGCAGCGCTACGGTGCCCTGGGAAAAGAGGCTCAGCATCCGGCCAGTAATACGCATCTGCTCTTCGTCAACCGGCGTGGTGTGACCGTTGCTCAGTCCCATACCGTCCAGCAGTGCGGCGATCAGCCGATCCTGCTCCACCGGCTGTACCACCAGCGCCCGACGCGGCTCACTGGCCTGCGGATCGATCGCCAGCCGCGCATCATTGTGGCGCTCAAGGCGTGAAGCAGGCACCTCATTGACCAGCAAGCGGTCCTCAACTTCATGATGTTCGTGAATGCCTAGCGGATTCGCGGGCTGAGTGCTGTCGCCAGCAAACAGCGCTAGCGGATCGCTCTGCGTGTCGTGGCAGGCGGGGTCTCGCACTTCCAGCGCATAGTCACCGATTCGCAACGCATCGCCATGCTTCAGCAGAACCTGCATGCCGCGACCCAGGCTAATGCCGTTATGCTCCACTGGCGTCACGCTACCCTGGTTGGTCAGGCGGCACTCCCCGTCATGCGACAGGTGAACCAGCGCCTGCAGACGCGAAATGGCCCGCGTCTCGTCTGGCAGCACCAGATCGTTATCCTGACTGCGGCCAATGGTGCCGCCAGGCGGTTGAAACGCGACGCTTCTGACCGGAACATCCGTAGTGCTTTGCACAATGGTAAATTGCATGAGTTATCCCAGATTAAACGGCAAACGCATCAGGCCTCACTCGAACATCGGAGGATAGAGGCCATTACGTCCCGGCTGAGAACCTGCCGCCGGGTTAAACAGTAACGAAAACAGTTGCGCCGTGAGGTTGCCGCTGTGCTTGTGGGTCGCATGGGCAAAGCCATCACTGCGGTTGCTCCACCAGTAGCTCATATGCTGCTGAGGATCGAAACGTTCAGCCACTTCACGCCAGCTCAGCGTGCAGGGCAGATCCTGAAAACCGATCACATCCATGATTTCAGAGGGCTTGCGGGCGGGCACCAGCAGCGGCGGCACTGAACGTATCTGCTGCTCTAGCTGCTCGCCGTTCAGCGGCGTCTGAACCGCCCGTAACAGTGTTGCGCCCAGATCCTGAAACCAGTCACCGGAGATGGTCAGCTGAGCCGGATGCCACTGAGACAGCGGAAAGCTGTGCAGTGCCAGCAGCGGCCAGGCGCGTCCGACGCGGTCACAGGAGGGCAGTAAACAGCCCATCTGTATCTGTGGTCGTGTCGCGGTAACCGGCAGAACAAAATTCCACACCGGCGCATGAAGAAAGTTCGCGCTGTACGACCAGGCCTGCTGATGCCAGTGCATTAATCCTTGCTGGAACCAGTGATTCCACGGGCTAATCTGTTGCTCGCTCAGCCGACGGTGCAGAAAGTCACCGGTTGACGGCAGCTTGCCATACCAGCCGGGGGCCGTGTAAGCAGCCATGTTCACCTCACCATTACTCGCTATGCGAGTGTGATCGCGGGACCGGATGCAGAGGCGTACCCGCCAGCACGCCGTCCGCCTGGCCCGCAAGGTTCAGATTTTCCGCCAGCTTGCGCATCATCAGGGCATTATCACGTGCATAAGGCGACGACTGAATTTGCTGATCCAGTAGCTGGCTCAGGTGCCAGTCGAGCTGCTGCAGATCGCGGGCGTTTATCGTATCGGGCAATGAACGCTGTAAATTTTGCAGCAGCCAGGCCCGTAAAAATTCGCCATCATAATTACGCGGTTGATAGAGCATCTGATAGGCGCGCAGCGCATTGCGGCTATAGGCGTTATCATTCCCCGGATCGTTGCGCAGAATGTTGGTGATCTGCTGCGCCACACGCGGCAGCAACAAAGACTTAAGCGCATTTTGATAAAGCACCCAGGCGGCATCGCTGACCTGACTCCCACGATATAAACCAGCCCGCATAGTAAGCGGCGGATTATCGAGAGAAAAACGTTCCGACAACGGCAATTTCACGAGGTTGTTCAGAAAGGGTAGCAGATCAAAAATATTATCAGCAGGTTGATGTATCACCTGCTGACTTTGCTCACGGATGGCCGGTACACGCGCGGCAATCTGTTGCAGATAATGTTGATTCTGGTAGTAACTGATACCCCATAGGCTGGAGGCGATCAGCAGTGCGCCCGCCAGTACGCCGTAGCCAATCCAATGGAACAGTTGATTGCGGTGCTCCCAGCGACGGTTACTGCCGGCCAGGCCACTTTCTTTAAAAATCAGATCGCTGAGCAGGTCACGAATAAAGAAGCTCTGACCTTTGTTGCCCGGAATCGGACGATTACGGTTAACGCTGTCCCAGGCCGCAATTGAGTGCTCCCCCGCCTGGCGCAACTGCAGTTTGCGGCTCAGTTCACCCATGACCCGATCAAAGGGCAGGCCTTCCTGGGTGCCGCTGGTGAAGAACAGGCCCCGCGGGCTCCAGGCAACCGCATCCTGATGGTCAGAGAAAACGATATCAAGATATTCATTCAGTAGCGGACGCAGCGAGGCGAACTCCTGCGGGAACAGGAAGCACTCAGCGCGCTCGTTAAGGTCGCGCTCCTGGCTCATCTGCTCCGCCAGCTGCTGCTGCAATTGTTGTTCCAGCCGCTGAAACTGCTGACCAAAATGGTGATGCCAGTCATCTTTGTGCGACTTGCTCAGCTCACGGTTGAACGTGAAGCCCCAGATGGCGTCACGCCGTGCTTTATCCATGGAGCCGAAGTAGCTCATAAAGCCCTTGAGCAGATCGGTTTTTGTCACCATCACATAGACCGGAAAATGAATACCGGTCTGCTGATGCAGCTCCGCCATGCGCTCGCGTAGCGCGCTGGCCTGGGCGAAACGCGCTTCGGCAGAATCACTCAGCAGATCGGCGACGCTGATGGTCATGATCACACCGTTAATCGGCTGACGGGTGCGATAGCGTTTCAGCAGGTTGATAAAACTATGCCACTCCGCGGCATCGCGCACGCGCTGGCTCTCCTGCAGGGCGTAACGGCCAGCAGTATCAATCAGTACAGCACTATCAGTAAACCACCAGTCACAGTTGCGGGTACCCCCGACGCCGCGGACAGCACTTTTGCCCAGTGTATCGGTCAGCGGGAAATCGAGGCCCGCATTAAACAGCGCGGTGGTTTTACCGGCACCCGGTGCCCCCATCAGCAGATACCAGGGGAGCTGATAGAGGTAATTGGCGTTAAAGCGTGAGAGCAGGCTCCCGCTGTGACGACGGCCAAACTGGGTGCGTTTGAGCTGCATCGCGGCTTCACTGAAGCGCTGATTGAGCCGCTCTTCAGTCATCTGACGTTCCGCCGGATCGTCGTTGCCCGCCAGCTGGAGCTGGGTCAGTAAGCGGCTGTTAAACCAGGCGCGATAAAGCGACGGAATCAGCTGGAACAGGATCCAGAGAAAGTAGAGGGCGGTTACGGTGAGCTGGCGAGGCAGCACAGGTTCCAGGGGACGCGCTTCACCCCATGACCAGAACGGCCCCAGCATCCAGATCAGACAGCTCAGCGCCGTGACGCCAATAAAGCTCCACAGCAGGCGATGCGTTAGCAGCAGGCGAAGAGAAGCGCGCATTATTGTGCTCCTTGATGATTACTGAGCGTTTCAGGCGCGGCAAACAGGGTGATTTCAACGCGGCGGTTGCGGGTCCGGTTTTCGCTGCTGTCGTTAGGCAGCAGCGGATCGCTGTCACCGCGGCCTTCAGAGCGTACCGTATGACCGCCCTCGAGCTGCAACTGCAACAGCTGGGTAATCGCACGGGCGCGGGCAAATGAGAATTCGTAGCTGGAGGCAAAACGGCTGTTATCCACCGGATGGTCGTCGGTAAACACGGAAACCAGAATGGTCCCTTTGACATCTTTCATCGCAGTTGAGACGCGGGCAAGCAGCGCGCGGCCCACCGGATTGATCACCGTGCCCTGCTCGGCAAACAGTTTGTCTGCGGGGATGATCACTTTGCTGCCAAAGGCACCATCACTGACTTCGAGCTGCCCGGCAGCTATAACATCATTGAGGCGCTGACGCAGGTCGAGCAGCGCCTGCGGGGAAGAGGGGCGGCGTCCAGCGGTAATCTGCGGCAGCGGCGTCTGATAGATGGTGCGCAGCAGCGGTTCGGCGGCAATACCAAGCCGCCAGTTCAGGCCACTGTAGATCAGGCACCCGACCAGCGCGACCAGCATGGCACAGGCCCAGAGCGGCACCATTGGGCGGGCAAGGGTGCTCACCAGCGCATGCACCTCGACCAGTGGCATTTTCGGTGTCTGGTACTGGGCACGCGTCTCATCAATGAGGCTTTTCAGGCGTTCGCGGATACCGTCCCGCTGTGCGCGGCCATTTTCGCTACCGCGGTAGCGGCCTTCATAGCCCAGCAGCAGGCAGTATTGCACCACTTCCAGCAGCCAGAAATGTTGTTGAGGGCTTTGTGAAATGCGGGACAGCAGCTGAAAGAATTTTTCGCCGCCCCAGCTTTCATTGTGGAAGGTGACCAGCATGCCGTTTCCAGACCAGACGCCGCGCGTGCCCCAGGGGGTTTGCGCCGCCGCTTCATCCAGCGTGCTGCAGATGCAGTAACGTGCGCCGATAATCATTTCAAACGGCAATCCTGCCTGTTTACAGCGCTGTTCAAACTGGCGGATTTCATCAATCAGAGACTGGCGCAGACCGGCAGGATCGTCATGGGTCGCTGCCTGACGAATTTGCACGACCGCGTTCAGCAATGGCGCCGCAGCCTGAAGTAATAGATTCTCATTGCCTGAGGGGGTTGCCTCACGCGCAGGGGATTCCACAGTCATTAATTCGTGATCTTCCAGCCAATGGCAAATCCCTTTACCCGCAGCCCAGGACGGTACTGCGGGCAATATGCGCCGGATTTCATATTCAGTCTAAGATCCAGGTCGCGGTATCGTTAGTCCGACAGGCTTTGCTGGCACCGCCGACGGCCACACAGACCTGTTTCGTTTTACGCGGACGGGGACGATCGCTCTGCACCGTGGCATCGTAACGACTGCTCTCTACGCCCGCTTTTAACGGTACATAACCGATTAGCGGGCCGTCAGCCTGGTCAGCAATCGCCAGCCAGCTGTGTTCCACATTACCTAATACTTCAAACGGCTTGCCCGTGTCGAGATAGCGAACCACTTTGCCACCATAATCAGGCGAGGTCATCACTGAGGCACCGTAGAGCGCACGCCAGGTCTGATTGACCGGTTCAAATTCAGTCGGTGCCGCGACAGCGTGTCGATGGACCAGTTTGACGCCGTTTATTTCGCTAGTGACCAGCGTATCGTCAGTGACGGGCGGCGGCGGGGCCTTACAGCCTGCCAGGGTGAGTACCGCCAGCAGTGTTAACGCAAGACTCTTTTTCACCATGTTCCTCGTGATCTCATCAAAGTATCTGCATATTGCCAGGCCCAATGCCTGAAAACGCCGTTTATCGCGCCGCACCGTGCCAATTTTCTGTTTTTCAAAAAAAGGTCAGATTACATCAGGATAGTACGTGTTTAGTCTACCTAAGACTTTTGAGAATTCAAACCATTGCACCCACTGCCGATGCATGATAGCAGGCGCTTCGGGGGTGGGCGGCGGTGTCAGAAAAGCGCCACACAATGTGATAGTTAAAGCGAACTGAATTATCGCAGAGACAAACTGGTTGAGAACATTGCCGCGCATTCTGACATGCAATGGATTCGATTGGAAACTATTAAGTTTTTCTAATAACTCGTTGCTGGTAAATTTTATTTCCCAACTCAAATAATCTTATCAAAATCAGAATTTACGCGCCTGTTTTACCCCCCTGTTTTTCGGAAAGCGGCACGCCTTTTGCTTAAAAAAGGTTTTAATGAGGGGAGATGAGTAATCTGTGATGCACTGACCTCGTACTGAACAAGAGTTGACCGGGGAAGAGCCTGCCATTGGCCCGGCTTTGGAAGAAGGTGGGGGTGAGACCCTCCGCAGCGAGGAGAAACCCTACGGCAAAGGAGAAATGATGACAGAGTGGGTGAAAGTATCACGCTGAAGCGAAACGGTCAGCCCGAAGATGTCGCCGGACTGGTGGCGTTTCTGGCCTCAAACGATGCGCTATCTCACCGGGCAGATCACCAATGTGGATGGGGGTTTAATCTTCTCCTTTAGCGTGCCAGGGATCGCCGGGCCTGCGGTATAACAGGCCATTTGAGGCCAGACTTTTCTGTTATATGCACAATTTGCTTCTGCTGTCCTGCATCGCCGTCACAATATGTTAAGGTAGTTGCTGATGATTTTAATCTTTATTGCAGCGACAAACTAATCAACGTGCCGGGTGACATGATACGGATAACAGGGATTCTCTCTTTGATTGCGCTGTCGCTGACTGCCACGCAGGGCGCCCACGCATTTCAGTCCGAAACGACGGTGTCAGAGACGCCCTTCGACGATCCTGCGCGCTACAGCCAGGCTCTGCCCACGCTTGGCGGTGCCAGCGATCAGGATGAAGAGTGGAGCAAAAAGCTGGCGACCGTCGCCAAAAGTATTGGTGAGGCCAGTAACAGCGACAGCAATGCGACATTTGGCCAGCAGGCAGGTGTCTGGGCGTTCAATCATCTGCGCGATGAAGTGGCCAATCGGGTAGAAAGTAAAGGGCAGTCACTGCTATCGCCTTACGGCACCGCGCAACTTGACCTGAAAGTCGACATGAACGGCAACTTCACGGGCACCGGTGGCGATCTTTTCAGCGCACTCGCCGATGAAAATAGCCTGCTCACCTTCAGTCAGCTTGGCCTGCATGATACCGGTGATGGTCTGGTCGGCAATGCGGGACTGGGACAACGCTGGGACGTCGGTGACTGGCTGCTGGGTTACAACGGCTTTGTCGATCGCGTATTCAGCAGCGGTCTGCAGCGCGCCTCGGTGGGTACAGAAGCCTGGAGCGATTCGATGCGGCTCTCTGCCAACTACTATCAGCCGCTTTCCGGCTGGAAAAATCTAAGCGATACGGAGCAGCAGCGTATGGCGCGCGGCTATGACATTACCAGCCAGAGCTATCTGCCATTTTATCGTCAGTTGGGCGTTTCAGTAAGCTATCAGCAATATCTGGGTGAGAATGTCGATCTGTTTAACAGTGGCAACCGCTATCACAATCCCTCCGCCATGTCGTTTGGCCTCTCCTACACCCCTGTGCCGCTGGTGACGTTATCTGCCACTCACAAAACCAGCAGCGCTGGTGAGAGCCAGGATCAGCTGGGGCTGAAACTCAACTACCGCTTCGGCGTGGCGCTGCAACGTCAGCTCGATGCCGGTAACGTGGCAGAAGCGCACTCTCTGCGCGGCAGCCGTTACGATACCGTAACCCGCAGCGATACACCGGTGCTCTCATTCCGTCAGCGTAAAACGCTGTCAGTGTTTCTGGCGACCCCGCCCTGGCAGTTAAGCAGTGGTGAGAGTCTGCCGCTGAAGCTGCAGGTGCGCGCCAGCAATGCTATCAAGGCGGTGAGCTGGCAGGGCGATACGCAGGCGCTGAGCCTGACGCCACCGTCTGATAATGCCGATCCGCAGGGCTGGAGTGTGATTTTACCGCAGTGGGATTCGTCGCCAGACGCCAGCAACGAATATCGTTTGTCGGTAACACTGGAGGACAGCAAGCAGCAGCGAGTGACCTCTAACTGGATCACCCTGAAAATTGAACCACCCATGGGCATGGATGACTCTCCTCAGAACGATCGATATGATCTGATGGCACCCGGTGGCACAGCACTGTAGCGGGCATGGCGACGCACGCTGGCGCCGTACTGCGCCCCTTGCCGGACGTGTTTGCCCCGATTGCAGACAGGGCAATCCTGCACCATGCCAGCCGTTACGTCATGTTGCAATCATAAGCCGCAACTATCACAGCGATGTATAACGCGCGCCACCGGTATGCCGATAACTACAGCAATTCCAACTTCTTCTGGTCCTGCTAATGCGTCTGAATGTACTGAAACACTTTCTCCCTTCTTTTTTTCGTCAGCGTGGCCTGCAGTCTGCCGCGTCATTCCGGTCGCTGGGACGCGCTATGGCCGTTATTGAGTTCACGCCCACTGGAATTATTCAGAAAGCCAGTCCGCTGTTTCTGGCGACCATGGGATACCGGGCGGACGAAATCGTGGGTCAGCATCACAGCATGTTCTGTCCGGCTACACTGGTTAACTCACCAGAATATCACCGTTTCTGGCAGCGGCTGGCGGCTGGCGAAAGCTTCAGTGACAAATATCTGCGGCTGGCGAGCGGCCTGCGTCCGGTCTGGCTTGAAGCGAGTTATATTCCGGTGACTGACCGACGCGGCAGGGTATTCAAAATTATCAAAATTGCCGCAGATGTTTCTGAAAGAATGCAGTCATCCCTGGAGCAGGAGTCGATCATTAATGCGATCAGCCGCTCTATGGCGGTGATCGCATTCAGTCCTGACGGGCAGGTGCTGGAGGCAAACAACAACTTTCTCAAGGCCACCGGTTATCAGGCTCATGAGGTGCTGGGACAGCACCACCGATTATTCTGTTCGGAGAGCCTCTCTCAGAGCGACGAATACCGCCAGTTCTGGGCGCGGCTGAATCAGGGCGAATTCTTCTCGGGTCAGTTTCCCCGCCTTAACCGGCGTGGCGAACCGCTCTGGCTCAGGGCGACCTACAATCCGGTGTTCAACAGTGACGGACAGCTTTACAAAATTGTTAAATTCGCCACCGATGTTACCGATCAGGTGCTGCGTAATCAGCAGGAATATGACGCGGCGTTAAAGGCCTGGAAGATGGCTGTGCAGACGCGAGGAAGCGCACAGGCGGGGGCGGATGTTATCGAAAACAGCATACAAATGATCAGCCAGATTGCCGCAGAAATGAGTGTTGTTTCGGCGGATGTCTCGCGCCTGAACAGCCAGTCTGACAGCATTGATGGCATGGTTGAAACCATCAGACGTTTTGCTATGCAGACCCGTCTTATTGCACTGAATGCCGCCATTGAAGCGGCGCGGGCAGGCACTTCGGGTCGCAGTTTTGCCGTGGTAGCGGCAGAAGTTCGTAACCTGGCTGCCAGCGTCAGTAGCGCGACCGAAGAGATTGAACGGGTGGTGGCGGGTAATCATCAGCTGGCCAGAGAAGTGCTCCGGGGAATTGAAACCTCACTGGCGAGTACCGGTCAGGGCGTTATGCTAATGCGTGAAGCGGGAGACGTGATTGCCAGCATCCAGAAAGATTCAGAGCGCGTGGAGAGCGCCGTCAAAGAGGTTGCCCGGGCAGCACACGGCGAATAACGGCGCTTAAGCCGACTGGATAAAAGCGCAGTGGATAGGGGGCCTGAAGAAAGAGGATTAACAGCAGGGTGCTGTCCTGTTAACCGGGGGCGCCCGGTTGCACCCGGACTTTCTGGGCATTGTGTAGACGAAACTCACAAGTTGTTCAGGCGACCAGAAAGCCGTCGTACAGCACGGCTATAGCCCTTCAGCGAAGCATGGCCATCACGATACGCACCGCTCTGGAGTAGACTTCTCTCTGGCCATTGACCGAGCGCGCTTCCTCATGTTTCAGGAAGGCCACTATTTCCGGTATTCCTGCCGTCTTGCCTGATTTCAACAGGCTTGACACAGCACGCCCCACAGCGGCATAGATTTCATCCATATCAGCCGGTTTATCACTGTTCAAAGACCACTCCAGTGCAACAGTTTTGCTTAACAGCACCTGAATGGGCACTGTTCAGGTGATTGAGCTTTTTCAGCCTATCTGCACTTTCATGACAAGCGGGCATCATGGTAAAGCCTTAAGCAGCTTTTCCCGCAGCGTGGCTACCTGAGTCGTCAACTCACCCAGTTCACGACAGGGGGTATCCATCACCGAGACCATTTCCGCAGGAACACCGGCCGCCGCGACTTGAAGCTGGCGGCCCTGTTCTGTCAGAGAGATCAGTACCCGGCGCTCATCATGTCCGGTGTCACGCTGGCGGCTGATAATGCCCGCGCTTTCCAGACGCTTCAGAAGCTGACTGAGCGTGCCGGAATCCAGCCTGACGCGCGCACCGATGTCAGAGACGGTGAGGCGATCTTTTTCCCACAGCACCAGCAGTACCAGATACTGGGGATAGGTCAGTCCCAGCGGTTTCAGCCGCGACTGATAGAGCTTTGTCATGGCAAGCGACGCAGAATAGAGCGCAAAGCACAGAAACTGATCGATGGTTTCAGGCGCTGCACTGGCGGGCTCCGCATCAGCGATCCTCGCAGTTTCATCATTCATATCTTTACTCATTCTGAGTTCGGGGCGGCGCAGCCAGACGTCAGCCGGTTTGCCCGCCGCGAAGTCTGGCTAACATTGTCTCGGAGAGGGTGGTTACGGCAGCATCTCGTTACAGGCGTAAGACAACAGGCCTTCAGGCGCTATTGCGGCGGGCGAAAAAGCCTTGAGCTGAGCACCCGATTGAAAGGCGTCACAGTATTGAGTCAAATTAAATTGAAGTCAATACAACTGGCCGCAACCCCGGCGTACAACGAGCGCCGGGTGCAACACAGCTAAGGTCTGATGCACACTTGCCGCGATGTCCCAGCCTGATACGCCGTTTAACGGGATGCCGGTTGTGACACTGCTTTGGTTATCGGGTAATCACCGCGCAGCGCATGAAGTTATCCATGACTGTGATCATTCTCCCCACCGCCATCAGGTCAGCCGCCAGTAGCAGGTCACTGCGCACCAATTGGTCCATGAGAGTGCGGTCATCCATATGCGACTGAATCTGGCGGTAAAGCTGGGTCAGATGTATCCAGTTATTGGCGAAAATATCTACGCTCAGATATTCCCCTTCGCTCAGTTGCTGCAGCAGAATATCCATATCGTCTTTCAGCCCGCTGATACGGCCTAAAATGTTAGCCGTCCCGACGGAAACATGACCGCCGGAATTGCTCATACGATGAAGGTCTCTACCCTGCTGCGCAGGTCACGAGCCTGGCCCAGCAGTGACTGAGATGCCGAAGAGGATTCTTCCACCAGCGCGGCGTTATTCTGCGTGACGCCATCCATCTGACTCACCGCAATGCTGACCTGGGAGATGCCCTGCATTTGTTCACTTGAGGAGAGGGAAAGATTGTCCATGGCATCCGCCAGTTCACCGACGCGGCTGACAATTTTCAGGATGCGCTCACTCGTTCCGGCCGCCACGGTCACACCCTCCTCAACCTGCGTCACTGCCTGCTCAATCAGCAGCTTGATGTCGCGGGCGGCGGTGGCGCTTCGTTGTGCCAGCGTTCGGACTTCACCCGCGACCACGGCAAATCCGCGACCTTCTTCACCAGCGCGCGCAGCTTCCACGGCGGCGTTGAGCGCCAGGATATTGGTCTGGAAAGCGATGCCTTCAATCACCGATGTGATATCACGTACCCGAACGGCACTCAGCGAAATGTCATGCATGGTTTCTGATAGTCGCTGAACATCCGCTTCGCCCGCATGGGCCAGCGTAGCGGCCTCGCGCGCTGAACCAGCAGTCTGCTGCGCACCCGCCGTGTTGCTTTTCACCGTGGCAGTGAGCTGTTCCATGCTGGCGGCGGTTTCCTGCAGCGCGGCAGCCTGCTGCTCGGTACGGGAGGAAAGCTCGGTATTGCCCTGCGAAATCTCATCGGCTGCCAGCGCCACCGAGGCAGAGGCGTTCTTGATTTGCGTTACCAGCTCGCGCAGATTGCTCTGCATGCCGCTTAACGAGGCAAGCAGGCTGGAACTGTCGCCACGACGCAGCGTGACTGGCGAGGTGAGATCACCGGCGGCAATTGCAGCCGCCAGCGCCTGAGCCTGACCGGGTTCGCCGCCTAGCAGACGCATCAGCATCCGCACATTCAATGCGCAGGTGACGATCGCGGCCAGTACGGAGCTCACTGCCAGAATAATCAGTATCCAGGTGGTGCGGGCGATGGTGTTGCCATTTTTCACCACCGCATCCCGGCTGTTACGCATTTCAAGATCGGTCAGATCGTTTATCGCCCTCAGCAGGTTTTGCTGAGCCGGACGCGCCACCTTTAGCAGATAGTCAGTGGTCTCCTGCTGACGATTTTCCAGTCCCAGCTTCCCGGCGGTCATTAGCGTAGAGAGGGCAGCCTCTTCGGCGGACTCGATTCTTTTCATTGCTTCCCGTCCATCCTTTCCGGCGTCCGCCTGCATCATGCCCGACAGCGCTTCACGGTTTTTAATGTAAAGTGCCCGCTGTTTTTGCATGCGCTCCCATTCTGGCTGCATCGTGGCAGGATCGGTCAGCAGGGCAAGGTTACGCGCGGCAATTGCCATATCACGCACACCTTCACGCATATCCAGCACCGTCTGGTACTTTTTCAGCCGGACATTGACCACCTCATCCATGCCATCCCGTGCGCTATCCAGGGCGTGAATCGCCGTGCCGGTGCAGATAACAAATAGCAGAATTAGCAGGCTAAAACCTGCGCCAAGGCGCGTTGAAATTTTCATTTATATTCCGGGAGAATTCATTGGTTAAAACGGTATCGGCAGGGAAGAGTACTTCTGGAGGGTTACCTTTAACTAAATTGATCGCTATTTAATATTGTGCGATAAAAATGCCGTTATCCCCTCAGTCTATTTCGCCAAATCGTAGAAAATTTAATACAGGAATACTGGTCAATTTATTGATAAATATAATTTTATAGTCTGACGATGGCGCGCCTGTTCCCGCAATACGTTGTTACAGTATCACCGCAGTTTAACCAGTCCAAACCACCCGATTACACAAATATAACTGGACAGGCCTGTTAATTTGGCTGCCGCTGCCGATAGAACACTCATCGATATTGTTGACATAAACGACAGGCGTCGGGCTCCGCAGAGCGTCTGCCTTGCTGCCGTAAGGCGGGTGAGTACGAGCCAATGCTATAAGTAAAAATAGCGGAGGGGTGATAATTGTCGGCAGCTTAGCAGGCATTGTATGAGAAGTTCGCCCCGGTTTTTATTGAAAATTAAAACAAAACTCTGAAACATTCCATCACCGGGAACTAACGCATGCGCCTGAAACTTTTCTGGCTCGCAATGCTGAATATTGCGACCATCATTTTACTTTCCACGCTGTGGGAATTCGGGCTTGAGGCAAAGATCTCCAGCCTGCTGGGCCTGGGCTATGACACCGATTTTGAAACCAGTGAGCGACTGCGGTTTATTCTGACTTCCTCCTCGTTTGCCGGACTGGCGATGGTTATTCCGGCACTTCTTATCGCGGGTCTGATCCGTAAAACCCTGATCGCGGAAAAAAATGCGCTCAGGCTGGCCGGAACCGATGCGCTGACCGGGGTCATGAACCGCCGATCATTCAGCACACAGATAGCTGCGCTTGATGCCTGCGGGACGCCGTACACCTTGACGCTGCTCGACATCAATGACTTTAAAAGTATCAATGATCTGAACGGCCATTGTCAGGGCGACGCCACGCTGGTCGCGCTGGCCAGTCTGCTGGCCAGCTTAGCAGGCACCGGGAGCCAGGTGTTTCGCATCGGAGGGGATGAGTTTGCCATAGTTGCCGAAGGTTTACAGGCTGAGCAGGCGCTGGTCGCCGCAGAAAGTTTCTGCCAGCATGCCACATCCATCCGGACCGGTCCGCACACCTTCCTGAGTCTTTCAGCTGGCATTGCCAGCTCAACCTGCCGTGGTCAGGTCGATGTAGTGCGGGCGGCGGATCTGGCGTTGTACGAGGCAAAACAGGATAAGTGCGCGCATCTGGCGCGGTTCTCGCCGGACATGGAGCTGCGCTTTCGCCAGCGGGAAAGGCTGGAGCAGGAGGTGGTTGCCGCCGTTAGTGGTCACGCTATCGTACCTTTTCTGCAGCCGCTGGTTTCACTGCGCACCGGTAACATTACCGGCTTTGAGATACTGGCGCGCTGGATCACTGCATCGGGTCAGACGGTTTCACCTGCAGAGTTTCTGCCCGTGGTGGAGCGGCTGGGGTTGATGGACAGCATGACCATAGCGCTGCTTCAGGATGCTGTCAGTGCGACACGGGCGTGGCCTGCCGGGCTTTGCCTGTCGCTGAACATTACCCCGGAGCAGCTGCTAAGACCGTCGCTGACTGCCTGCTTGTCCCGCATCATGCAGCAAGCCGGACCGGTCATGCTGGAACTTGAAATCACCGAACAGAATGTGATGGCTATATCTGACGATGCCCGCGAGGCAATCCGTCTGCTGAAAGAGGGCGGCATCGGCGTAGTGCTGGATGATTTCGGTACCGGCTATTCCAATCTGTCGGTTTTACTTGGCCTGGGTATTACCAAAATTAAAATTGACCAGTCGTTTATCGCCGGTATCGTGACTGGATCTGAGCAGCGAAAAGTGGTGGAAACGCTGCTGGCGCTCTGTCAGGCACTCAATGTGGTGATTACGGCAGAGGGCATTGAGGATGTTGCCACGCTGAGGTGGCTCAGAAAGCGCGGCTGTAATTATGGTCAGGGATATCTCTTCAGTCGCCCGGTGCCTGCCGGGCAGGCAACCACGCTGCTGGCGTCCGCTAACGTGGAGGAATTAATTCAGGAAGAGGCGGTGGCCGTTGGCTTGGTCAGGTCGCCTGAGTGAAAGCAACGTAACACCGTCGGTAGTCTGGAAAGGCGCAATAAAGCGCCCGGTAAGCAGAGCCGGGCTCGTTATCACATCAGAACTGGTAAATCAGACCCAAAGCTGTGATGTCGTCAGTCGCCAGACCGAGCGGATTGTTGTCTTTCAGCAGGTTGATGCGGTATTCACCATAGACTGACATGTTTTTGTTGAAGTAGTAGGTGGCACCCACGGCAGTATATTTAATAATGTCGGCATCGCCGATATTCTCAATTTCCTTGCCTTTCGATGACACGTAACCCACGGACGGACGGAAGCCGTTCAGGAACTGATACTGCGCAACGGCTTCAAAGTTTTGCGCTTTGTTTGCGAAGCCGCCGCTAATCGGCGTGGCATTAAGGGTTTCACCGTACATCGCGGCCAGATAGATCTGGTTCGCATCATATTTGACCGAGGTTGCCCAGTGTTGGGCCTTTTCACCATCACCCCGTGCGGCCGCGTTTTGCGCCGCAGTGCGATCCAGGCTGGCAAACGCACCGGCGAAGCTCAGGCCAAAATCGAAGTCATAAGACGCCGAGAGGGCGAAGCCGTCGCCGTTAGAACGACGCACGCCGTCAATATTACTACTGCGATCGTTTTTGCCCTGATACTGCGCGGCAAGATTTAGTCCGTCTACCAGACCAAAGAAATTGCTGTTACGCCAGGTCAGTACGCCGGTCGAGCGGCCAGAGAGAAAGGCATCGGTGTAACCAGAATCGCCGCCGAAGAACGGCAGCATATCGGTGTAACTCAGTGCGTCATAGACCAGGCCGTAGTTACGTCCATAATCCAGCGAACCTGCCTCGCCAAATTTCAGGCCTGCATAACCCAGACGGGTACGGTTGCTGGCCTGGGCATCACTGCCCTCGGAGTTATGCAGACTGTACTGATACTGCCAGAAACCGTAGCCGGTGAGCTGGTCAGTAATCTTTGTCTCACCTTTGAAACCAAAGCGGGCATAAGAGGAGGTGTCACCGTTGTTGTTCTCGTCGTCTGAAAAGAGATGTGACACGTTGATCTTACCGACCAGATCCAGCTTATTGCCATCCTTATTATAAACTTCTGCGGCCTGTACGGAGGAGAGACCGATCAGTAACGGCATAACAGCCGCCAGTAAAGTGCGCTTCATCATTTAATTATTACCCTGTATTCATTAATTATTATTCCCCCTGTTTGGGGTGAAATGAAAATGACACAAAAAGGTAAATTTACAAAGTGGAATATAAGTAACAAAATGTAATTTGTATATTCAGTAAACGGATAACATCGACAACGCGAAGACTAAACGCCAGCGTGATAACATTTTCTTCTACTATATCAGTCAGAGGGTTATGATTTTAATTATTTATAAATCAATTAATTAAACCTTGCTGTTCTGGTGCTTCTCTGGTCTTTCTGTACATTTATGAATCAATTTAGCCCGTGGTTTAATTATGATTAATCGTATGATAAAAATAAAACTTTAAGCCTTTTATTCTAATCATTAGCGTGCGCAGTAATATCTGTTTATCTATATGAAAATATTATTTCTGCACCGATAATCACATCCGAAATAATCCGTATAAAGCCTGATTAATGAGTCATCACTTGTTTACTAATTAACCGAAAAAAGGCGAACGGATAAATTTTCCTGCAGTGATAAATCAAAAAACTGAGTGAAGAGCCGCCAGCCAGCCTTTCGTATTACGGACGACTCTTGTAGCAATCGCCGCACCAGCGCGGTGCAATCTGCGCTAAAACAGGGCGGCAGATGGGCTTTTATGGAGAGATAGTTTATCAGCGATCACAAAAGCGATATTTCATCCCGCGAATGCATAATTCTGCTATTTAAAACCCGGGATTGGCGCTGCAATCAGACAACTATTCACTATATATGCAAATTAAGTGAATATAGTCAGCCTGTAACCTATTGATAATCCGTTGTGAAGACTATTTTATGCATTAATTCTCTGGCTGGCACAGTAACTGCACTCTACAGTAGGGCTGCATTACAACATCATTTAACAATTCTAAAACAAAATATTTACCCGACCGGTAAAATAAAGCAGGAGAGTGGGTTATGGCACTGCACGTTTCACGTCACGATTTTGATCAATGGATGATGCCGGTTTATGCACCTGCGACCTTTGTACCGGTTCGCGCAGAAGGCTCCACTGTCTGGGATCAAAACGGCAAAGATTATATCGACTTCGCCGGTGGCATTGCTGTCAACGCGTTAGGGCATGCGCATCCGGCATTACAGCAGGCGTTGCAGGAACAGGCCGCTCGTTTATGGCACACCGGTAATGGCTACACCAATGAACCGATCTTGCGGCTGGCGAAGCAGTTGATCGACGCCACCTTTGCTGACCGGGTGTTCTTCTGTAACTCAGGGGCGGAAGCGAACGAAGCGGCGCTGAAACTGGCGCGTAAAGTGGCGCATGATCGTGTTGGTCCGCATAAAAGTAGCATTGTGGCGTTTAATAATGCGTTTCATGGCCGCACCCTGTTTACGGTGTCAGCCGGTGGTCAGCCCGCTTACTCCAAAGATTTTGCGCCGCTGCCGCCAGAGATCCAACATGCTCCGTTTAACGATTTGGCTGCGGCGGCTGAACTGATTAATGATCATACCTGTGCAGTGATTGTTGAACCGATTCAGGGTGAGGGTGGGGTCCTGCCTGCCGATCCGGCATTTCTGCGCGGATTGCGTGAACTCTGTGATAAGTATCAGGCCTGCTTAATTTTTGATGAAGTACAGAGCGGCGTTGGTCGCACCGGTTCGCTTTACGCCTATATGCATTATGGCGTCACGCCGGATGTGCTCACCAGCGCCAAGGCGCTGGGCGGCGGCTTCCCGATTGGTGCGATGCTGACGCGCAACGATCTGGCGATGATAATGGGCGTTGGCACACATGGTACCACCTACGGCGGCAATCCACTGGCGGGTGCCGTGGCTGGTAAAGTCATGGAGCTAATCAACCAGCCTGAACTGATGGCGGGTGTTGCACAGCGTCACCAGTGGATTGTTGCGAAACTGGATGAGATCAACCAGCGCCTGCATCTGTTCAAAGAGGTGCGCGGTCTTGGCCTGCTGATTGGTGCGGTGCTGAGCGACGATTTTGCTGGTAAAGCCAAAGCGATCAACCTTGCTGCCGCTGAAATGGGCGTCATGGTGCTGATTGCGGGCGCTAACGTGGTGCGTTTTGCCCCGGCGCTGAATATCAGTGAGCAGGAAGTGAAGCTGGGCATGGCACGCTTCGCCGAGGTGTGCGAAAGCCTGGTGCGAGGGTCGTCATCATGATGGTAATCCGTCCGGTTGAACGCGATGACTTAAACCAGCTGATGGTGCTGGCAGGCAAAACCGGTGGCGGGCTGACCTCGCTGCCCGTCGATAGCGCAACGTTACAGGCGCGTATTGATCGATCTCTGCAGACCTGGGAGGAGTCGCTGCCGCGTGCCGAGCAGGGCTATGTCTTTGTACTCGCCGACAGTGAAGATAACCGCGCCGTCGGTATCTGCGCCATTGAGGTGGCGGTCGGCCTGCAGGATCCCTGGTACAACTTTCGCGTCGGCACTCAGGTTCACGCCTCAAAAGAGCTGAATGTCTATGCTTCGCTGCCCACCCTGTCGCTGAGTAACGATCACACCGGCAGCAGCGAGCTCTGCACACTCTTTCTCGATCCCGATTACCGTGATGGCAAAAACGGCTACCTGCTGTCGAAGTCACGCTTCATGTTTATGGCCAATTTTCGTGAGCGTTTCACCGACCGGGTAGTGGCCGAGATGCGTGGCGTCAGCGATGAGCAGGGTCACTCGCCATTCTGGGAGAGCGTTGGCAGCCGCTTCTTCTCAATGGCGTTCAGCAAAGCGGATTTCCTCAGCGGCACCGGCCAGAAATCGTTTATCGCTGAGCTGATGCCGAAGCATCCGCTCTATATTGATTATCTGACGCCGGAGGCGCAGGCAGTCATCGGACAGGTGCATCCGCAAACCGCACCTGCCCGGGCAGTGCTGGAGGCGGAGGGCTTCCGTTACCTCAATTATGTCGACATCTTTGATGGCGGCCCGACACTGGAATGCGATATCGATTACATCCGCGCCGTGCGTAAAAGCCGTGTGCGCAGCGCAGAAAGGGGCGAAAACCCGGTTGATGCACCACTCTGTCTGGTTGCCAATAACGATTACCACCAGTTCCGTGTGGCGCTGATTGCGGCAAATGCCGACGGCGACAGCGTGCAACTTACGGATGAACAGTTGCGGGCGCTCCACTGCCAGCCTGGCGATAGCCTGCGCGTGGTGACGCTCTGCAAAGAGGAGAAAACAGTATGACGCACCTGATAAACGGACACTGGCTAAGCGGTGACGCTGAGCTCATGACGAAAGCGGATCCGGTCAGTGGCGAGATGCTATGGCAGGGCCATGCGGCATCGGCCGCTCAGGTCTCTGCAGCCTGTGAGGCGGCGCGCGCCGCATTTCCGGCCTGGGCCAGACGTCCGTTGGCGGAACGGCAGGTAATCGTTGAGAAATTTGCGGCCGGACTTGAGGCGCATAAGACGGATCTGGCAGAAACCATCGCCCGTGAAACCGGGAAGCCGCGCTGGGAAGCGCTGACTGAAGTGGGTGCGATGATCAACAAAATCGGCTTTTCGGTGAAGGCGTACCATAGCCGCACCGGTGAACAGCATGAAGGCGAAAGCTCGCTGCGCCATCGTCCACATGGGGTGCTGGCGGTGTTTGGTCCCTATAATTTCCCAGGACATCTGCCAAACGGTCATCTCGTTCCGGCCCTGCTGGCGGGCAACTGTGTGGTTTTTAAACCCAGCGAACTCACGCCGCTGACTGCCGAAAAAACGGTTGCGCTCTGGCTGGCTGCGGGCCTGCCTGCTGGCGTGCTGGCGCTGTTACAGGGTGGACGTGAAACCGGCCAGGCACTCGCATCCTGCAGCCAGATCGATGGCCTGCTGTTTACCGGCAGCGCCCATACCGGCTATCAGCTTCATCGCCAGTTTGCCGGTCAGCCTGAAAAGATGCTGGCACTGGAGATGGGCGGAAATAATGCCCTGATAGTAGAAGATCCGGCGGATCTTGATGCGGCAGTCAACATCACGTTGCAGTCAGCCTTTATTACCGCCGGTCAGCGCTGTACCTGTGCCCGGCGTCTGCTGGTGAAACGCGGCGATACGGAAGATGCGTTTCTGCAGCGGCTGGTGGAGGTGGTGGGACGATTGCAACCGGCAGCCTGGAATGCGGAACCACAACCTTTTATGGGCAGCGTGATTTCCATCGGCGCGGCAGAAAAGATCGTGGGTGAGTGGCAACGGCGGGTTGAGGCGGGCGGCCAGGTGCTGCTGGCGATGCGCTGGCCGGATCGTCACAGCGCCATCCTGACGCCAGGCATTATCGATTTAACCGGCGTACAGGGCATCCCGGATGAAGAGGTCTTTGGCCCGCTGCTCGGCGTAATCCGCTATGACACCTTTGAAGAGGCGATTGCGCTGGCGAACCAGACCCGTTACGGCCTGTCGTGCGGATTGATCTCGCCTTCCCGCCCGCAGTTTGATCAGCTGCTGACTGAGGCACGTGCCGGTATCGTCAACTGGAATAAACCGCTGACCGGTGCAGCCAGCACCGCGCCGTTTGGTGGCATTGGCGCCTCGGGCAACCATCGCGCCAGCGCCTGGTATGCGGCGGATTACTGCGCCTGGCCGATGGCCTCGCTGGAGACGCCGGACCTGACGCTGCCCGCCACGCTGTCGCCGGGACTCGATTTTTCCACACAGGAGGCGACGTCATGAAGGCCACCGAAGCCAACTTTGATGGGCTGGTGGGACTAACGCACCACTATGCCGGGCTGTCGTTTGGTAACGAAGCTTCGACCCGCAATCAGCTGCAGCCGTCGAATCCCCGTCTGGCGGCAAAGCAGGGGTTGCTGAAGATGAAAGCACTGGCTGATATGGGATACGTGCAGGGGGTGATCCCACCGCATGAGCGGCCCAATATCGCGGCGTTGCGGCAGCTCGGATTTGCTGGCCGCGATGAGCAGGTGCTGGCTGCGGCCGGGAAAACCGCGCCGGGGTTACTCTCCGCCGCCAGCTCAGCCTCGGCGATGTGGGTCGCCAATGCCGCCACGGTCTCGCCATCAGCGGACAGCGTTGATGGCCGGGTTCACCTGACGGTGGCGAATCTCAATAACAAATTCCATCGGGCGATGGAAGCGCCGGAAACCGCCTGGCTGCTGCGTTCCATTTTCCGCGACGATCGCCATTTTGCGGTGCATGATGCGTTGCCGCAGGTGGCGATGTTCGGCGATGAAGGAGCGGCTAACCATAACCGGCTCGGTGGCGCCTATGGCGAGCGAGGTGTGCAGCTGTTTGTCTATGGCCGCGACAGCAGCCAGGAGGGCAAGGCACCGCAGCGCTATCCCGCGCGGCAAACCCTGGAGGCCAGCGAGGCGGTCGCCCGTCTGCATCAGCTCTCACCCGAAAGCGTGCTGTTCGCACAGCAGAATCCGGCGGTGATCGATCAGGGCGTATTCCATAATGATGTGATTGCGGTGAGTAACCAGCAGATGCTCTTCTGCCATCAGCAGGCCTTTGTTAATCAGTCTGAACTGCTGGCACAGCTTCGGGCGCGCGTGCCGGGTTTTGTGGCTCTGGAAGTGCCGGAGAATCGCGTCTCGGTAAAAGAGGCGGTAGAGACTTATCTGTTTAACAGCCAGTTGCTGAGTCATTCCGACGGTACCATGATGCTGGTACTGCCAGAAGAGTCACGTCAGCATCCGGGTGTCTGGCGTTACCTGTGCGAACAGGTCGAGGGTGACACGCCACTCAAAGCGCTGAAGGTGTTTGATCTGCGCGAAAGCATGTATAACGGAGGGGGCCCAGCCTGCCTGCGTTTGCGGGTAGTGCTGACACCACAGGAACAGCAGGCAGTCAATCCGGCGGTACTGATGAACGATAGGCTCTTCACTACGCTGAATAACTGGGTTGACCGTTATTACCGCGATCGCCTGACCCAGGCCGATCTGGTCGACCCACAGTTGCTGCGTGAGGGACGCGAGGCGCTGGATGAACTGACGAAGCTGCTAGACTTAGGAAATGTATACGCATTTCAGCAGTGAGGGAGGTGGCAGCACCGCCTGCCGCCTGCTCAGGGCGAAAAGGAGGAACGATGCAGGACTTTTTACAGCAAACGCTCTCCGGCGAGATGCCGCGTAAGCGTAGTGGTGAAACGGCGCATCTTCGCTGGCAGTGGTTATATCACGGCATATTGTTGATGGAGCCGACGGTGCCGGTTAAACAGGCGCTGGTGCTCTCTGCCGGGATTCACGGCAACGAAACTGGGCCAGTAGAAATGGTGAACAAGCTGGTTAATCCGCTGCTGCGGGGCGAACAGCCCTTACAGCAGCGCATGCTGGTGATCCTGGGTAATCCCTCAGCGCTTCGCACCGGTAAGCGCTATGTGCACTATGACATTAACCGGCTGTTTGGCGGACGCTGGCAGCAGATTGATGATGGCGATGAGGCGCGCCGCGTACTGCGGCTGGAGCAGGCGCTGGAGAACTTCTGGCAACTCGGTGAGTGCGATGAGACGCGCTGGCATCTGGATATGCACACGGCTATTCGCGGCTCTTACCATCCTCAGTTCGGTGTGATGCCGCATAATGCACGTCCCTGGCCGCCTGCGTTTCTTGACTGGCTGGCCGCTGCCGGACTGGAGGCGCTGGTGTTTCATCGCTCACCGGGCGGCACCTTTACCCACTTCAGTTGCGAACACTTCGGTGCGGCCAGCTGTACCCTGGAACTGGGCAAAGCGCTGCCGTTTGGCGCGAACGATCTTAGTCAGTTCAGCGCGGCACAGCAGGCGCTGGCTTCTTTACTCTATGGTGAGGCGATGCCTGCGGCGACGGTTAAACCGCGTCATTATCGGGTCGCGCAGCAGATCACCCGAATGAGTGATCACTTTACGTTGCATATGTCGCCGGAAACGCTGAACTTTACCGCGTTTCCGCAGGGGACGTTGCTGGCGGAAGAAGGCGACACGCGCTATTACGTGCAGCAGGCGCGGGAATATGTGCTGTTCCCTAACCCCAATGTGGCCGCCGGACTGCGTGCCGGACTGATGTTGATCGAAGAGGGAGAACAGACTCAGGCGCTGCCGGTCTGATGCCAGAAGATCATTAACGCTAAAAATCGGCAGGAAAGTGGAAGTATGCCTTCCGCTTTCCTGTCTTAACCCTTACACTCCTCCATGATTCCTGCGAAATTCGCTTTAAAGTCATAAACATTTTCAATTCCTCACGCCTTTCTTCTTATTCTCTTCATGATTGCCCGATTTTTATCTTTTATGCTTTCACGGCTTTACTCAGGCTCTGAGTAGTTGACGTTCAGCATCGTATGCTTGTTTCCGAAGACGCGACAGAGTGCTGTCGTCATTATCATGAATTATAAGGACACTATTATGCGCAAACTGACTTCCCTTTTACTGGCTTCTTCGCTGGCGTTTGGTGCAGCCAGCGCCGTCCATGCAGCCGCTGATAACCTGACTCCACCGCCAGCAGGCAGCGAAAAAGCGATGCACAAACCGCCAATGCACCATGGCATGGAGATGATGTTTAAAGGTCTGAACCTGACCGACGCACAGAAAACCCAGATGCGCGGCATCATGAAAGAGAGTCACAAAGATATGAAACGCCCGTCACTGGACGAGCGTCGTGCTGCCCACAGCATCATTGCATCTGACAGTTTCGACCAAAGCAAAGCTGAAGCGCAGGCAGAGAAAATGTCCGCCAATGCCAAAGAGCATGCGCTGAAGATGCTGGAAACCCAGAACAAACTCTATAACGTGCTGACGCCGGAACAGAAAAAACAGTACAACGCTAACTTTGAAAAGCGTCTTACAGAGAAAGGCCCGCACGAGGGCAAAATGGCGCCGCCAGCAGAACCTGCTGAATAACATTAGCTAAGCAGCGAACGGTCTGAGACCGCCGATGCTGTCCACTGAAGGTAAGTGGGCAGCATCGGCGGTTTTTTTATAGTGGCAGAATAGGGTAGTCACCCGATAAAATCGGGCGGCAGAGAATTTTGTAGCCGTCGTGATCAAAACCGCCTTTGGGTCGTTGCAGTTTTCTGGCCTCATCCATGCTGTTCACCGAACCGAGATAGAACCAGTGGTCGATGACATGGATTTGTGTCATCTCTTTGCCTTCTTCTACCAGACCTACGGCACCCTGCCACGGCCAGCAGAAGACCCGCACGTTTTCCAGCGCTTCAAGCAGTCGATCCTGATGATCGCTGACCGGCTCTTTACCACAGCAGGCGCCGGCGCAACGGCGCAGGGCTGAGCGGAAACAGCCCCGACCCGCACTTAGCGCTTCCAGTCCCAGCAGGCCATGACAGAGCTGATACTCATCTGCGAGTTGCTTGAGGCGTTCAAGTGCGGCAAAGCGACTGCGATAAAGTCCAAACAGGTTGGGAGACTGACTGAAATCGAGATCTTTTGCGTAGACTACTTGCGGTTTGCTGTCGGTAATCTGCAACGAACAGAGTTGTCGGTTTTTGCGCAATCGCTTATTAAACAGCGGCTGCTGGGTTTTGATCATCTGCGCTTCCAGCAGAAGTGCGCCGAGATCGCCCGCGGTGGGGATCCAGCTCACACGCCGCGACTGGCGCAGCATTTTCGCCTCGTCAGGCGTGCGGAAATGGGACATCACCCGTGAACGCAGATTCACGCTTTTGCCGATATAGAGCGGCAGCGATTCGCTATCGCCATGGAAGGTATAGACGCCAGGGTGATTCGGCAGGCCTTCCAGCCATTCACGCAGGTGTTCGGGATATTGATAAATTGCATTCGCGTCGGGTTCGGGGCGAAGACTGACAGCACGTCTGACCAAAATGGACTCCATTTACTGGTTGTCCATACAGCATAACAGGCAGGCGAAATGATCGCCAGCCGTCTGATTACAGAGACCTTGTTGCCCGCCAGCAGATTAGCGAGCCCAGGGTGATCATCGCCACGCCCTGCCAAAAGGCCAGCGGCGGCGTCAGGCCGAGCCACAGCGATCCCAGCAGGGCCGACAGCACTGGCGTAAAGTAGGAGGCGGTGGCCAGTAGCGTCAGATTGCCCTGCTGAATCCCGTGATTCCAGGCGGAATAGGCGATGGCGGTGGATAGTCCGACAAACAGCACCTCCAGCAGTGGCACCCGCGCAAAGGTCATCGGCACAGAATTATCGCTGAAGGCATATTTAAGCCATAGCGCCAGCGCGGTCAGGATAAAAAACAGCGTGACGCCGCTGGAACCCCGGGCACAGCGGCGGGTAAGGTTGTTATAGAGCGCCCAGGTCAGGGCGGCAATAAAGGCAAGCGCATAGGCGGTGGGGTTACGCAGTATATTCTGCCCGATCAGCGCAGGTGATCCGTTGCCGCTGCCTTTCATCACCCAGACGATCCCGAGCAGAGATAACAGCAGTCCTGACCACAGCCACACACGGAAACGCTGCTGATTGAGTGGGATCGCCAGCACGATGGTCAGGCAGGGCCAGAGATAGTTGATCATCCCCAGCTCCAGCGACTGGCTGCGATCGCTGGCCAGCCCGATAGCCAGCGCCAGACAGATTTCATAGCCAACAAAGAGTGCGCCGCCCAGCCATAGGTAGATTGTGGGCATCGCGCGGGGGTTGGGCAGGCCGCGGGTCAGGCAGAGCAGACACGCCGTGGTGGTGTAGATCAGCGCCGCGCCGCCGGTAGCGCCAAAGGTTTCACTGACGCTGCGCAGCAGGCCAACGGTGGTGCTCCAGAGAACAATGGCAATAAGCCCGATGAGGGTCGCGCGCGTAACGGTGGCAGACATGCAGTGATCAACAAGGTCAGTGAGAGAAGCCTCCCCTGCCGGGGCAAAGGAGGCGCAGGATTACTTCCAGAAGTCGTCGAATACTGTGATCGGCGGACGACGTTTATGTTCGGTTTTCTGATACCAGCCTTCGATGATTCGGGCGCTGTCAGGATTGATACTTTTGCCTTCCAGGTAGTCATCAATCATCTCGTAGGTGACCCCCAACGCCACTTCATCCTGCAGGCCAGGACGATCATCTTCCAGATCGGCGGTGGGTTTTTTCAGATAGAGGTGTTCCGGGCAGCCAAGCTGTTTCAGCAATTGCTTGCCCTGGCGCTTGTTCAGGCGGAACAGAGGATTAATGTCAGTACCGCCATCACCATATTTAGTGAAGAAACCGGTGACCGCTTCGGCTGCGTGATCGGTGCCGACGACCACACCCTTGGTCATGCCGGCGATACTGTACTGCGCTTTCATTCGCTCACGAGCTTTTTCATTGCCGCGTATAAAATCGGAAAGGGTAATGCCCGCATCTTTCAGCGCGCGCTCACTGGCCAGTACCGATTCTTTGATGTTTACTACCAGCGAACGGTCTGGTCGGATAAAGGCCAGCGCGTCCTGGCAATCCTGCTCATCCGCCTGCACACCATAGGGCAGACGTACGGCAATAAAGGTGTAGTCGTTATCACCGCTCTCCTGGCGCAGTTCCGAGATCGCCCGCTGCGCCAGCGCGCCCGCCAGGGTTGAATCCTGACCGCCGCTGATCCCCAGCACCAGCGTTTTCAGCGCGCTGTGACGTTTCAGATAGGCTTTGAGAAAATCGATGCTGACGCGCACTTCCTGGTCGGCGTCGATAGTGGGCTTCACACCCAGTGCTTCAATAATTTCCTGCTGCAGTGACATGAACTTCTCCTCAGGTCAGTGGCCCGTCGGCTCAATGCGAACGTTTTAGTAAAGCTAACGTGCCTGAGCGAAAACAACAAGCCAAAGCGATAACTGATTACAGCTAAACGTTGCGAAATCAGTGAGTTTTTACCTGTGGCAGTGGTTTTTTCGCCAGTACGCTAAACATCAAAATCGCCGTCATAAAGCAGCCAAAAATGGTGGCACACATGCTCAGCACCGAGGTGCCGCCGATGCCGGTGATCGGCACGGTAATCGCACCCAGCGTGAACATAGTGACGCCAATCACCGCGGAAGCGCTGCCGGCGCGATGGCCCTGACTTTGCATCGCCAGTGACGAGGCGGTAGTGGCGATAACACCATTGCTGGCGATGGTAAAGAAGAGTGCTACCAGCAGCAGAGCTAAAGGTGCCTGAAGCAGCGCGGCCAGTAACAGCAGGCTGGAGGCGACAAAGGCCAGCGTCAGCCCGCCTTTCAGCACGCGATATTCCCCCCATAACGGACAGAGGCGGGCGCTGGTTTGCGAAGCAATGACCAGGCCAAACCCGTTTGCCGCAAAGCAGAAGCTAAAGGCCTGGGGAGAAAGACCATAGAGTTGTTGCAGCACGAACGGTGAGGCACCGATATAGGCGAACATGCCGGACATCATAAAGCCCTGGGTCAGGCAGAAGCCCATAAAGGGGCGGTGGGTTATCACCTGGCCTAATGCAGCGTAGGCGGACAAAATCGATCCTTTACTGCGACGTGCTTCGGGCAGGGTTTCATGCAGCTTCCAGCGCGCCAGCAGGATCAGCAAAATGGCAATACCGCCCAGCACCATAAAGATGCCACGCCAGTTTAAAATCGTCATCAGCATACCGCCCAGTACCGGTGCGCCGATCGGTGCCAGACCATTGACCAGCATTAGCAGCGCGAAGAATCGCGTCAGCTCGTGACCGCTGTACATATCGCGTGCAATCGCCCGTGACAGTACCGCGCCGCCCGCGCCTGCTAATCCTTCGAACAACCGCGCCAGCAGTAGCTGGTTAATATCCTGTGCCAGCGCACAGCCCATTGAAGCGATAAACAGCAAAATCAGTGACAGGGTCAGCGGGGGCAGGCGGCCGAACTTATCGCTCATCGGGCCAAAGAGCAACTGGCCAAAGCCCAGGCCCAACAGGCCAGCCGTCAGACTCAGCTGTGCAGTAGCGGTTTCGGTGTGCAAATCCTGTGCCATTTGTGGCAGTGCAGGCAGATAGAGGTCGATGCAGAGCGGGCCGAGTGCGGCCAGCAGGCCCAGCGTAATGGCGTAAACAAGGCGGTTGGAATGTGCAGGGGTCATTTATCCTCGGATTAGTCAGCGATGGGGTAAACAGAAAGTGAGTAAGGCTGTGAAGCACAGTGTCCGATAATGCGTCAGTCACAGCGATCTGTGCCTGCGACGATGTAAGAGCTATGTCGTAAAACGTGTCGTTATCGGGTTGCTGTTTTGCCGGGAAGTATACGTCTGCGTTGACAGCAAAACAGCCTTCTTTACCAAATTCTGACATTTGTCATCCCACTAATTGTTCCTCATAAACTTGATAAATCAGCATTTATGTTCCAGGCTTGTCTCCACACGGACAATAAATGAGGAACAACAAGATGAATAAAGTGATGGGATGTATCGCTGCGGCACTGACACTGGCTGCACTGTCTGGTTGTACGACTTACGATCGTGCGGAAAGCTACGTGACTAAGCCAGTTGTAAAGGATGTTAAAAAGGGTATGACCCGTGATCAGGTTCGTCAGATCGCCGGCACGCCTTCTACTGAAATCACCATGGTTCACGCGCGTGGCACTTGTCAGACTTACGTGCTGGGTCAGCGCGACGGTAAAGCTCAGACTTACTTCGTGAGCTATAACGACACGGGCCGTGTCATGAACTACGGCTTCCAGAGCTGTGCGGAATATGATACTGATCCGCAGGTTCAGCAGTAACCGTCTCCCTGAATAGCAAACGGCCCGTCATGATGACGGGCCGTTTTTCGTTGGGCGCTGATTACAATCCGGCCGGGCGCGGTACCTCAACATAATCGCCGTCTATCTGCCGCTGGTAGTAGTGTCCAGCCTGCACATAGAAGCGTTTGCCGTTAAAGTCGAGTACCCGCATTTCACTGCTGACCCGAGACTCTAAAGGCGGTTCTGCCACTACATACTCATCGCCATGACGCTGATAATAACTGCCGTTCAGCAGGTAATAGGTCAGTCCGCCTATCAGCACCGCGGTTGCGGCCTCGGGCAAAAAGCGCACCGGGCCGGGGCCGCCCCAGTGTGGCCCGGGTCCGCCATGTCGTCCCGATCCACCCGGTGGCCCCCAGTCGCCGGGGTGGGCGAAAGCCAGAGCTGGCATCAACAGCGCCAGCGTCAGAAGCGAGGCGATAATTTTTTTCATCAGGTGTTCTCCGCATAAGACTGGATGCAGAATTCGCTTTTTACCGGGTAAAGACAAGCACTAAAGCGGCGAATTTTCGCCTGTTTACCATGCTTAACACTTTCTTAACGGCGTCGCCATCATTGAGGGAGATTAGGGAGAAGAAGGGGGATCAACCTGGCGCGGATGCGCCAGGTATAACGGCGATTAGCGGTGTGCCAGTTCGACGTTGTCGTCGCTCTCCAGCACGCGTTTATCGGTCAGACCTAACCAGCGACTGGTTAGCGAACCTGCGGTCATGGAACCGTTAACGTTCAGTGCAGTACGCCCCATATCAATCAGTGGTTCAATCGAAATTAGCAGTGCCACCAGGGTGACTGGCAGCCCCATCGCAGGCAGTACAATCAGCGCGGCAAAGGTCGCACCACCGCCGACACCAGCAACGCCAGCCGAACTCAGCGTCACTATCCCGACTAGCGTCGCAATCCACAGCGGGTCAAACGGGTTGATGCCGACCGTTGGTGCAACCATCACTGCCAGCATGGTCGGATAGAGACCGGCACAGCCATTCTGGCCGATAGTGGCACCAAAGGAGGCTGAGAAGCTGGCAATCGATTCCGGCACGCCAAGACGACGGGTCTGGGTCTCGACGCTCAGCGGAATACTGGCCGCGCTAGAGCGACTGGTGAAGGCGAAGGTGATAACCGGCCACACTTTACGAAAGAAGCGCAACGGGTTGATGCCGTTCACCGATAGCAGCAGGGCATGGGCACCAAACATGATCGCCAGACCGAGGTAAGAAGCGACCACAAAGCTGCCCAGCTTAATGATGTCCTGCAGGTTAGAACCGGCAACGACTTTGGTCATCAGCGCCAGTACACCGTAGGGCGTCAGCTTCATTACTAAACGAACCAGCTTCATTACCCACAACTGCAGCGTATCGATCGCTACCAGCACGCGCTGCCCTTTAACTTCATCATCTTTCAGCAACTGCAGTGCAGCTACACCCAGGAAGGCGGCAAAAATCACCACGCTGATAATTGAGGTTGGATTAGCTCCGGTCAGATCGGCAAACGGGTTTTTCGGGATAAAGGAGAGCACCAGTTGTGGCACGCTCAGGTCAGACACTTTACCGACGTAGTTGCTCTGGATAGCACTGAGCCTCGCGGTCTCCTGCACGCCCTGTACCAGTCCTTCCGCGCTCAGACCAAACAGGCCAGTGACGAAAACACCTACCAGCGCCGAGAGAGCGGTGGTAAATAGCAGTACGCCAATGGTCAGTATGCTAATTTTCCCCAGCGATGAGGCGTTATGCAGACGGGCGACCGCGCTCAGAATGGAAACAAATACCAGCGGCATGACTACCATCTGCAGCAGTTGGACATAGCCATTACCGACGATGTTAAACCAGCTAATCGACTCTTTTACTACTGCGCTGTTTTCACCGTAGATCAACTGCAAAACCAGGCCGAACAGCACGCCAGTCACCAGACCGGTCAGCACTTTTTTCGACAGGCTCCAGTTCTGACGACTGAAGCGGGAGAGCAATACCAGCAGCACCACAAAAGCCACGATATTAAGTGTAAGAGGAAGGTTCATGCTGAAACTCCAGAGTAATGCGGCCTTCCATCTGGGGAAGGCCGCATAATGTTAATCACGAATTAAGACAGCGGGAATGGTAACAGCAGGCGGAGAGGGGGCCTTATATCCAAATGGTATGTTTTATAACTTAATGGCGCCTTACGCTGTTTTATTGCGCATTATGACTGGAAATCAATCTCCCTACGCCATTTTGTAGCGTATCAAACAGTTGAGACGGCCAGCCATTGGCACCAAAAGAGGGCATTCCCACCGGAAACCACAACGCATATCCCACCAATCCCAGACACAGTGCCCGCTCAAGTTGGTTGCCTTTCTGGCTGCGCAGAATCGGCAGGCGGAAGCGCCACCGGCAAGGCCATAGCAGCGGAACTCCGGCTGGCGTCAGCATATCGGCCACAATATGGCTGAGATAGCCCAGCGTCAGACCCTGCAGAACATCAGCAGGTATTGGCGACGATTGGGGCAGGTTTACCTGAAAAAGCCACAAACCGGCGGCGACCGCCAGCAAACTGTGGGTAAAGCCCCGATGGCCGAATGCACGCGCAATAGGATGAGAGATCCAGCGCAATCGCTGTCCCAGCAGAGATTTAGGGTGATCGATGTCGGGCAATAGACATGTCAGTAGGGCTGAGGGAACAAGATGCCACCAGTCGGCCTGCGCCAGCACCGGTGTTAGCTCAGCACGCTTAGCAAAAATAGCGCTGGCAATGGCAAAAATGATGTGGCCTTCGCCCGTCATGATAGGACCTGGTTACAAAGAAAACTGTCGATGCATCCAGTATAGGGATTTATCCAGTAAATGAGAACATGTGACGCTGTAACGAAGCATGAATTTTATTAACAGGGCGGACAGCGATCAACCACTGTCCGCCAGAACGATTAACGCGCCAGCCAGCCACCATCCACGGCCAGGGTGTAACCATTGATATAGTCAGACGCGGAAGAAGCCAGAAAGACCACAGGACCCATCATGTCATCAGGCACGCCCCAGCGTCCGGCTGGAATACGGCCGAGGATCTCTTCACTGCGGGCCTCATCATTGCGAAGCTGTTCAGTATTGTTGGTGGCCATGTAGCCGGGGGCAATGGCATTGACGTTAATGCCATGTTTTGCCCACTCGTTGGCCATCAGACGAGTCAGTCCCATCACGGCACTTTTCGACGCCGTATAAGAGGGCACCCGAATACCACCCTGAAAGGAAAGCATGGAGGCGATATTAATGATCTTGCCGCCGTTACCCTGCGCGATAAACTGTCGGGCAACCTGCTGAGACAGGAAAAACAGGCTCTTGCTATTGAGATTCATCACGTCATCCCAGTCCTGCTCGCTGAAATTCAGTGCGTCCTCACGCCGGATTATTCCGGCATTGTTAACCAGAATGTCTATTTTACCTGCAGCAGCCAGCGCCTGTTCAACCACAGAGGCCACCACACTAGTCTGCATCAGATTGGCCTGCACTGGCCAGAAGCGGCGACCCAGCGCCTCAACTTTGCATTGAGTATCCTCCGGGCCATCACGGTTAACGCCGACGATATCACAGCCCGCCTGAGCCAGACCCAGCGCCATGCCTTGCCCTAAACCGGTGTTACACCCAGTCACCAGCGCCACTTTTCCTTCCAGGTTAAACGTATTGAGTACCATGATATTTCTCCTCTGCTCAGCGCAGTTCACTGATTTTGACGTGGTCCATGTCATCAAAGACCTGATTCTCACCCACCATGCCCCAGATAAAGGTGTAACGCTGTGTGCCGACACCGGCGTGAATTGACCAGCTGGGTGAGATGACCGCCTGCTCGTTGTGTACCAGCAGATGGCGGGTTTGCTGTGGTTTTCCCATCATGTGGAAGACGGTGCTCTCTTCACTCATATCGAAGTAGAAGTAGACTTCCATGCGGCGTTCGTGGGTGTGGCAGGGCATGGTGTTCCACAGGCTACCTTCATCCAGTCGGGTTAAGCCCATGGTGAGCTGGCAGGTGGGCAACACATCCGGCACGATGAATTTGTTAATGGTGCGTCGATTAGAGGTTGCGGCATCTCCCAGCGTCGCGGTGGCCGCCTCCTGCAGTGTGATCTTTTTGTCCGGGAAGGTGCTGTGTGCTGGCGCACTGTTGTAATAAAATTTTGCGGGCTGCGCCGGGTTCAGACTGTGGAACAGCAGGTTGCGCGCACCTTTGCCGATGTAGAGCGCTTCTTCGTGCCCTATTTCCCACGGTTTACTGTCAACCTCTACCAGACCCGGACCACCAATATTGATCATACCCAGCTCACGGCGTTCGAGAAAATAAGTGACGCCCAGCTGTTTTCCCATCTCATCACCGAGAGTGACCGGGTTATTCACCGGCATAACGCCGCCAATGATAATACGGTCGATATGGCTGTAAGTCAGGGTGTAATTATCGGGGGTAAAGATATTTTCAATCAGGAACTCGCGGCGCAATGCGTCAGTATCAAGTCGTTTAGCGTGCTCGCTATGAATGCTTTGGCGAACGTCCATCTCAGGCCTCTCTGCAGAACAGGTTATTCATGCCCCGAATGGGGAACGCTTTGGGCATATTAGGCAGAGCGGGAGGGGAATTCAATAAAAATGAAACGTTGTTTTACTTTTTTGTGGCCAGATCAAGCAACAGGTGCAAGGGGAAGAAAATAGCCCGCTGTGGGCGGGCTGTTTATTATCCCTGTAGATGCTGCAGGCCGAGCTGTGTCAGATTGTCCAGCCGGACATCCGCCAACGCCCAGCGGGGATCGTCACGGTGTTCAGCGGCGGGCACCACAATAGATCGCATACGCGCAGCTTTGGTGGCGATCATGCCGTTAAACGAATCTTCCAGCGTGACACAGTGGAGTGGATCAATCGCCAGGCTGGCGGCAGCGTTGAGATAGACCTGCGGATGGGGCTTGCTGTAGGGCAGGGCTTCTGCTGAAGCCAGTACATCGAAATAGGTGCGCAGATTGAAAATCTCCAGCACCTGTTCCAGCATCATTAGCGGCGATGCTGAAGCAAGGCCGATTTTCACCCCCTGATCCCGGCACAGTTGGAGCGCCGTTTTGACGCCTGGCAGCAGTGGCCGCGTCTGATCGACCAGCGTCATGGCACGCTTAATAATGCGCTCGGTGACCTCTTGCTGAGAGGGGCCCTGCCAGGGCAGCGTTTCGTACCACATCCGCACAGTCTGATCGATACGCAGACCCAGGGTGTCGGGCATTTCACTGCGACGTGAAAGGTCTACATCCAGCGTTGAAAAGATATCCAGCTCAGCCTGATTCCACAGAGGTTCGGAATCGATCAGTAAGCCATCCATATCAAACAGGGCGGCAAGGACAGGACGGTGATAGGGCATCAGGGGGGCTCCTTATAAAGTGGTTTTTACCTTAACATGATTCTCTGCAGGCTTACTCTCTGCCCGACCAGTCACGCTTTATTTGGGAAATTTCACGGTTGGCAGGTAGACTGACGACAAATTGGATTCCGGGTTCAGGAGATATTATGACCTATCAACAGGCTGGCCGTATTGCCATCCTTAAACGCGTGGCGGGCTGGGTGCTCTTTTTAGTGGCGCTGTTGTCGACCATTATTTCGGTATTAAGCTTTATGTTTAAGCACAGCGAGAAGCAGCCAGGCATTGATGCTGTCATGCTCGATTTCGTCCATGTCATCGTCGATATGCTTCGCTTCAACACGCCGTTCCTGAATGTCTTCTGGCATAACTCGCCGGTACCGGAATTTAACGGTCAGATGAACCTGGGTTTCTGGCTGATCTACATTCTGATTTTTGTCGGGCTGGCGCTGGAGTCGTCAGGCGCGCGGATGGGACGTCAGTCGCGTCACGTTAAAGAGGGCATTGAAGATCAGATGATTCTGGAACAGGCAAAGGGCAGTGAAGGGCGCAGCCGTCAGCAACTGGAAGAGAAGGTGCGCGTACCTCGCCACACCATCTTCCTGCAGGTCTTCCCGCTCTATATCCTGCCGGTCGTGATTGCGATAGCCGGTTATTTTGCACTGTCGCTGCTGAGCTTTATCTGACAGCCATCTCGGTCAGGCCGGTCTGGCCTGACTCGTGCCGAGCGCATCCTCATCCAGCAACTGGCCGATGGCGAACTGTGCATCGCCAGGCCAGTGCCCGCCAAATACGTTAGCCCGGTTCAGCAGATAGTAGAGCTGGTAGACCGGAAGGCGCTGCGAAAAACCATCCGGTAGCGGCCACACAGCCTGATAACCGTCGTAAATCTGGCGAGGCAGATTGGGAAACCAACTCAGCATCGCTAAATCGCATTCGCGGTCGCCCCAATAGCAGGCGGGATCGAACAGCCAGGGGCCGCTGTCACTGCTGGCGCAGTTAGCCGGCCAGAGATCACCATGCAGCAGCGACGGTTGCGGATGGTGTGATGCGAGTACCCGCTGCACAGAGGCGACGATCAGTTCAGTATCCCCATATTGAATCCCCTTTTCCGCCGCCAGCTGTAGCTGCCAGCCGATGCGCTGTTCGGCGAAAAAAACTGACCAGCGTCGCAGCCAGCTGTTGGGTTGGGGCGTCGTGGTGATGTTATTGTCAAAATCGAGGCCGAACTGTGTCTGTTCGCTCCACTGGTGCAGCTGCGCCAGCTGCTGACCCAGCTGATACGCACTCTGCTCATCAAGCGGTTGTGGCCTGATATACTCCAGCAGCAGAAAGCTCTCCTCGCGATGATGACCCACACCATACACTTTCGGCACCCGAACCGTGCCGGTGCGTGCCAGCAAGGCAAGTTGATCGGCTTCCCAGGTAAAGAGCGACAGCATCTCGCGGCTGTTACTTTTGACGAAGATGTCGTGGTCGCCGTAGCGGATATGCCAGGTGGGATGAATATCACCACCCGCAAGGGCGTGACGTTGAGTGATTTCGGCGTTGCCTAATTGCTCGCTTAACAGACGACTAATGGCTGACCACATAGGGCTATCCTCGTTATTCGCTGCGGAAGTCCGATTGTAATGGGTAAATATTCACCAAAAACCAGCGTAATTGCACCACTTATTCTGGCGCTGAGGGAGTGGCGCGATGATCGGCGATGTCGCGCAGATACTCTTCGAAGGTTATGACAGTCACATTGGGCTTCTGACCCAGAGCACTTTCACCGGCAACGGTGACCTGTTGTCGTAAGTCCTCAGCCTCCAGCGTGCTAACAATGCCATAACTGTTCGTGCCCAGTTCATGTGGGTGACCGTTGTCGTCAACCAGGGTGGTGGTGAAACCTGCGGCGGTCATCGCGCTGGTCAGTTCCAGGATATCACTTAATCCCGATTCCTGATAATCAAAGGTCACGATATAGCGGGTTAAGGTATTGTTGCTCATGAGGCACCTCCGGGGAAGAGAAACTGAACTGAGCGTAGACCATGGTGAAAAATCATGCGAATTATGAAGGGGATGCTGCATGTCTGACGTGAGATACAGCGTAAATCCGTGTCAGGAGCCAGTGCCGTCGCTAAAAATCTTCTGCCCTTGTATCTGGCTTTTCGGCCGGGCAGCACTATAATGCGCGACGTTAATAAGATGAGTCCCAATTAACATGGGTTGCCAGGTTGATTACAGGCATTTAGTGTAAGTTAATATTTTTTTACAAAACTTACCGTAAATTGCATTGAATGCCCGGCAAAACACTTCAGACTCTCCGTTTTTTAAACAGTCGCACGGATCACATTTAATGAAAGCCTACAACAAGCTGTCTGCTGTTCTTTTGCTCTCCGCCGGAGCTTTTTGTCACCAGGCACTGGCCGATAACGCCGTATTTACTTCAATGGATGACCCTTCCACGGCTAAAAAGCCGTTCGAAGGTTCTGCTGCTGCGGGATATCTGGCGCAAACCGGCAACACCACCAGTTCATCAATGACAGCTCAGACCAATATGACCTGGTATCAGTCATCTATGGCTTACAGCTTGTGGGGTAATGCAGCTAACACCTCGTCAAACGATGAGCGCTCTTCTGAGACTTACAATATCGGTGGTCGTTCACGTTACAATGTCAGCGCGTATGACTACCTCTTTGGACAGGCGAGCTGGTTAAGCGATCGTTTCAACGGTTACGATTCACGGGACGTGCTGACTGCCGGTTACGGTCGTCAGTTTCTGAATGGTCCAGTGCACTCACTGCGTGCGGAATTTGGTCCGGGTGTGCGTTATGACGATTATCACGCTGGCGGTCATCAGACTAAAGCGCTGGGCTATGGTGCAGTCAGCTATCAATGGCAGTTGACCGACACTACAAAATTTATTCAGGGCGTGT
Organism: Pantoea sp. AS142; assembly: GCF_037152305.1. Classification (NCBI taxonomy): domain Bacteria; kingdom Pseudomonadati; phylum Pseudomonadota; class Gammaproteobacteria; order Enterobacterales; family Erwiniaceae; genus Pantoea; species Pantoea sp. AS142. The sequence goes on from NZ_JBBCMO010000001.1 coordinate 930,279, forward strand.
CAGTGCTGAGCAGCTTCGGAGAAGACACCACGGTGAACTCCGAGACCGGTCTGCAGGTGGCTATCAACAGCCATTTCGCGCTGAAACTGGCTTACAATGTTACCTGGAATAACAATCCGCCTGAGTCGGCTCCGGATCGTACCGATACCAAAACGTCAATCATGCTCTCTTACGCGATGTAAGCGTTTTTTTGCCTGTGATCTACCCGGCGGCCTGACATTGCGTCAGGCCGTTTTTTTTTATTCTCTCCATGGCTTAGCGAAAAGGGGATGGTTTTTCTCGGCGGGGAAAACTGCTATCATCTGCTCCGCACTGCAATCCTGGCGACATTCCGACAATGTGGGTCTGATATCACGCCAGGTCACTAATTTTACATTACGTTGCACGTAGGCTTTCGTGTGGCTTACCACTGCAAATAAGGATATGAAATGCCTGTAATTACGCTTCCTGATGGCAGCCAGCGCGCGTTTGACCGCCCTGTCAGTGTGATGGATATTGCGCTGGACATCGGTCCTGGTCTGGCGAAAGCCTGTATCGCTGGCCGCGTTAATGGTGAACTGGTTGACGCGGTCGATCCCATCACTGAAGACGCCGCCGTGGCGATCATCACCGCTAAAGATGAAGCGGGTCTGGAAATCATCCGTCACTCCTGTGCGCACCTGTTAGGGCATGCGATTAAACAGCTGTGGCCGGATACTAAAATGGCGATTGGCCCGGTTATTGATAACGGCTTCTATTATGATGTCGACATCGATCATACTCTGACCCAGGAAGATATCGACCTGCTGGAAAAACGCATGCATCAGTTGGCTGAAACCAACTACGATGTGGTGAAGAAGAAAGTCAGCTGGCAGGAAGCACGCGACGTCTTTGCGGCGCGCGGCGAAATTTACAAAACCACCATTCTTGATGAAAATATCAGCCATGACGATAAGCCTGGCCTGTATCATCACCAGGAATATATCGACATGTGCCGCGGTCCGCACGTGCCGAACATGCGGTTCTGCCATCATTTTAAACTGCAGAAGATCTCTGGCGCCTACTGGCGCGGCGACAGCAGCAACAAAATGCTGCAGCGTATTTATGGCACCGCATGGGCAGACAAAAAGCAACTGGCAGCGTATCTGCAGCGTCTGGAAGAGGCGGCGAAGCGTGATCATCGTAAGATCGGTAAGCAGTTGGATCTCTATCATATGCAGGAAGAAGCACCAGGCATGGTCTTCTGGCATAATGACGGATGGACCGTCTTCCGCGAGCTGGAAGTGTTTGTCCGCAGCAAGCTAAAAGAGTACCAGTATCAGGAAGTTAAAGGTCCCTTCATGATGGATCGCGTCCTGTGGGAAAAAACCGGGCACTGGGAAAACTACAAAGAAGCGATGTTCACCACCTCATCTGAGAATCGTGAATATTGCATCAAACCGATGAACTGTCCGGGGCATGTTCAGATCTTTAATCAGGGTCTGAAATCCTACCGTGACCTGCCGCTGCGTATGGCTGAGTTCGGCAGCTGTCACCGTAATGAGCCATCAGGTGCGCTGCATGGTCTGATGCGCGTACGTGGCTTTACGCAGGATGATGCTCACGTCTTCTGTACTGAAGAGCAGGTGCGTGATGAAGTGAACAGCTGTATTCGCATGGTTTATGACATGTACAGCACCTTCGGCTTTGAAAAAATTGTGGTGAAGTTATCCACCCGTCCTGAAAAGCGCATCGGTACAGATGAAATGTGGGATCGCGCCGAGGAAGATCTGGCCGCCGCGCTGAACGAAAACAGTATTGAGTTTGAGTTCCAGCCAGGCGAAGGCGCGTTTTACGGCCCTAAAATTGAGTTCACTTTGTATGATTGTCTTGATCGCGCATGGCAGTGCGGAACCGTTCAGCTAGACTTCTCCCTGCCAAAACGCCTTGAAGCAACCTACGTGGGTGAAAACAATGATCGTCAGACGCCAGTGATGATTCACCGTGCGATTCTGGGATCAATGGAACGTTTCATCGGTATTCTGACCGAAGAATTTGCCGGTTTCTTTCCAACCTGGCTGGCACCGCTGCAAGTCGTGGTAATGAATATTACCGATGGACAAGCAGAATATGTTGAGTCTTTGACGCGTAAGCTGCAGAATGCTGGCATTCGTGTGAAGGCAGACTTGAGAAATGAGAAGATAGGCTTTAAAATCCGCGAGCACACATTACGTCGCGTCCCTTATATGTTGGTCTGCGGTGATAAAGAGGTGGAATCTGGCAAAGTTGCCGTTCGCACCCGCCGTGGTAAAGACCTTGGGTCGATGGATGTCGATGTGTTTGTTGAGAAATTGCAACAAGAGGTTCGCAGCCGAAATCTTCACCAATTGGAGGAATAAAGTATTAAAGGCGGAAAACGAGTATTACCGACGCGTCCGAACAAAATCAACAGTGAAATCCGCGCAACTGAAGTGCGCTTAACAGGCATGGATGGCGAGCCGATTGGCATTGTTACATTACGCGAAGCTTTGGAAAAAGCCGAGGAAGCGGGTGGCGACTTAGTCGAGATCAGCCCGAATGCCGAACCGCCGGTCTGCCGCATCATGGATTACGGCAAGTTCCTCTATGAAAAAAGCAAATCTTCTAAGGAACAGAAGAAAAAGCAAAAAGTTATTCAGGTTAAGGAAATCAAATTCCGTCCTGGAACCGATGATGGCGACTATCAGGTCAAACTACGCAACCTGATTCGCTTTCTGGAAGATGGCGATAAAGCTAAAATCACTCTCCGTTTCCGCGGTCGTGAGATGGCGCACCAGCAGATCGGTATGGAAGTGCTTAACCGCGTCCGTAAAGATCTGTGTGAAGATCTGGATTTGGCCATTGTCGAATCCTTCCCTTCGAAGATCGAAGGCCGCCAGATGATCATGGTGCTCGCTCCTAAGAAGAAACAGTAGGCTTTCAAGTAGCAATTGCCGCGCAGCGTTCGCGCTGTGCGGTTATCTGTTCGCCTGTCTGGGTCATGTTATTAACAATGCGAAGTGGATATTTATTAAAATGCCAAAGATTAAAACTGTACGTGGCGCGGCTAAGCGCTTCAAGAAGACCGCTTCTGGCGGCTTCAAGCGTAAACACGCAAACCTGCGTCATATTCTGACTAAAAAATCTACTAAGCGTAAACGTCACCTGCGCCCTAAAGGCATGGTGTCAAAAGGCGATCTGGGTCTGGTTATTGCCTGCCTGCCGTACGCATAAGTAAAATTTTTTCATTAATTCAGAATATTAAACAGGAGAGCTAAATGGCTCGTGTAAAACGTGGTGTAGTTGCTCGCGCACGTCACAAAAAAATCTTAAAACAAGCTAAAGGCTATTACGGTGCACGTTCACGTGTCTACCGTGTTGCCTTCCAGGCTGTTATCAAAGCTGGTCAGTATGCTTACCGTGACCGTCGTCAACGTAAGCGTCAGTTCCGTCAGCTGTGGATCGCGCGTATTAACGCAGCGGCGCGTCAGAACGGCATGTCTTACAGCCGTTTCATCAATGGTCTGAAAAAAGCAGCCATTGAGATTGACCGTAAGATCCTGGCAGACATCGCGGTATTCGACAAAGTGGCATTCTCTGCACTGGTCGAAAAAGCGAAATCAGCCCTGGCGTAAGTCAGATGGAAAAGGGAGCTTGCTCCCTTTTTTATTGCCCGTAACTTACGCAAAAGATTGACATTTTCTTCGCTGAGCATTTCAATAGTACCCCTGTATAGCATGACAAGGTAACCGCAAGCATGAATGCTGCTATTTTCCGTTTCTTTTTTTACTTTAGCGCCTGACATCCGGGGGCTTTTGCGCATAAGAGAAGAAACGAAAAATCGCGCTGAAAGCCTCCCTCGTGGAGGCTTTTTTGTTTCTGGCGCTAACATATTGGACCGGCAGGTCCCAACGAGAACTGACCAGCCTGACTGGAAAAAGAGGAAACTATGTCCCAACTCGCAGAACTGGTGGCCAGCGCCACGGCGGCCATCGACGGGGCGACGGATATCGCCGCCCTTGACGCGGTGCGCGTCGAATATCTGGGTAAGAAAGGACATCTGACACTGCAGATGACCACATTACGTGAGCTGCCAGCAGAAGATCGCCCTGCAGCGGGGGCGGTAATCAACGAAGCGAAACAGCAGGTCACCGAGCGCCTCAATGCGCGCAAAGAGGCTTTGGAAGCCGCGGCGCTGAATGCCCGTCTGGCTGAAGAGACCATTGATGTCTCTCTGCCAGGCCGTCGCATTGAGAACGGTGGCCTGCATCCGGTTACCCGCACCATGGATCGTATTGAGACGTTCTTTGGTGAGTTAGGCTTTGGTGTAGTGACCGGGCCAGAAATTGAAGATGATTACCATAACTTCGATGCGCTAAATATCCCTGCCCACCATCCGGCGCGTGCCGATCACGACACCTTTTGGTTCGACGCCACGCGTCTGCTGCGTACCCAGACCTCTGGCGTGCAGATCCGGACCATGCAGGCTCAGCAGCCGCCCATTCGCATTATTGCGCCGGGTCGCGTCTACCGTAACGATTACGATCAGACACACACGCCAATGTTTCATCAGATGGAAGGGCTGATTGTTGATAAAAACATCAGCTTTACCAACCTGAAAGGCACGCTGCACGATTTCCTGAACAACTTCTTCGAAGAAGATTTGCAGATTCGTTTCCGTCCCTCCTATTTCCCGTTTACTGAGCCCTCTGCAGAAGTGGACGTCATGGGTAAAAACGGCAAGTGGCTGGAAGTGCTGGGTTGCGGCATGGTTCACCCTAACGTGCTGCGCAACGTCGGCATCGACCCGGAAGTTTACTCCGGTTTCGCCTTTGGTATGGGTATGGAGCGTCTGACCATGTTGCGCTACGGTGTCACCGATCTGCGTGCCTTCTTTGAAAATGATTTACGTTTCCTCAAACAATTTAAGTAAGGGCAGGATATCCAATGAAATTCAGTGAACTCTGGTTACGCGAATGGGTAAATCCAGCCCTGGACAGCGCCGCACTGTCTGAACAAATCACCATGGCTGGTCTGGAAGTGGACGGTATTGACGCCGTTGCTGGTGCATTCCACGGCGTCGTGGTAGGGGAAGTGGTAGAGTGCGGTCAGCACCCTAATGCAGACAAGCTGCGAGTGACTAAAATCAACGTGGGTGGCGATCGCCTGCTGGATATCGTCTGTGGCGCACCCAACTGCCGCCAGGGACTCAAAGTCGCCGTCGCCACCGTAGGCGCAGTGCTGCCCGGTGATTTCAAAATCAAAGCGGCAAAACTGCGTGGTGAGCCGTCTGAAGGGATGCTTTGCTCTTTCTCCGAACTGGGGATTTCAGACGACCATAACGGCATCATCGAACTGCCCGCCGATGCGCCAGTTGGCACCGACATTCGCGCCTGGCTGCAGCTGGATGACAACACCATTGAAATCAGCGTCACGCCCAACCGTGCTGACTGCCTGGGTCTGATCGGTATCGCCCGCGATGTCGCGGTGCTCAACGGTTTGCCATTGAACGTGCCGGATATGCAACCTGTCGCAGCTAAGCTAAATGACACTTTCCCGATTCAGGTTGACGCCACGGATGCCTGTCCGCGCTATCTGGGCCGTGTAGTAAAAGGGGTCAACGTTGTTGCTGCCACACCATTATGGATGAAAGAGAAGCTGCGTCGATGTGGTATTCGCTCAATTGATCCGGTGGTCGATATCACTAACTATGTTCTGCTGGAGCTGGGTCAGCCGATGCACGCCTTCGACCTCGACCGTATTAACGGCGGTATTGTGGTTCGGATGGCGACAGAGGGCGAAAAGCTCAAGCTGCTGGATGGCACGGAAGCGACCCTGCAAAGTGACACGTTAGTAATCGCCGATCATCAGAACGCGCTGGCGATGGCCGGTATATTTGGTGGTGAACATTCGGGCGTGAACAGCGAAACACAGAACATCCTGTTCGAATGCGCTTACTTTGATCCGCTTTCCATCACCGGTCGTGCGCGTCGTCATGGTCTGCATACTGACGCGTCTCATCGCTACGAACGTGGCGTTGACCCGGCACTGCAACACACGGCGCTGGAACGTGCTACCCAGCTGCTGCTGTCAATCTGCGGCGGTGAAGCGGGTCCGATCATTGATAAAACTCATCAGGCTGCGTTGCCTGTACCGGCGACCATTACGCTGCGTCGTGAAAAGCTGGACCGTCTGATTGGTCATGTGATTGCGGATGAGCAGGTCACTGACATTTTGACGCGCCTCGGCTGTGAAGTGACTGTGGGTGAAGGGCGATGGCAGGCAATCGCCCCGAGCTGGCGCTTCGATATGGCGATTGAGGAAGATCTGGTTGAAGAAGTGGCCCGTATCTACGGCTACAACAATATTCCGGATGTGCCAGTTCAGGCGGGTCTGGTCATGACCCGGCACCGCGAAGCAAATCTGTCGCTAAAGCGTGCTAAAAACCTGCTGGTGGATAAAGGTTATCAGGAAGCGATTACCTATAGCTTCGTCGATCCGAAAATCCAGCAGCTGCTGCACCCGGGTGAAGAGGCGCTGTTGCTGCCAAGCCCAATTTCCAGCGATATGTCGACCATGCGTCTTTCACTCTGGACCGGCCTGCTTAGCGCGGTAGTCTACAACCAGAACCGTCAGCAGAGCCGCGTGCGCCTGTTTGAGAGTGGGTTACGCTTTGTGCCGGATACCCAGGCTGATTTAGGCATCCGTCAGGATCTTATGCTGGCTGGCGTCATCAGCGGCAATCGCGTTGAAGAGCACTGGGATCTGGCGCGTCAGACAGTTGACTTCTATGATTTGAAAGGCGATTTAGAGTCGCTGCTCGATTTAACCGGCAAACTGGATGACATCCGCTTCCGTGCCGAATCAAACCTGGCGTTGCATCCAGGACAAAGCGCGGCGATTTATTTGCATGATGAACGGATCGGATTTATCGGCGTGGTTCATCCTGAGCTGGAACGTAAGCTTGATCTCAATGGCCGCACCTTAGTCTTTGAACTGCTTTGGAATAAGGTCGCAGACCGCGTCCTGCCTGACGCGCGCGAGATTTCTCGCTTCCCGGCAAACCGCCGTGATATTGCTGTTGTTGTGGCTGAAAACGTCCCTGCAGCAGATATCATCGCGGAGTGTAAGAAAGTTGGCGTAAATCAGGTAGTTGGCGTAAACTTGTTTGACGTGTACCGCGGTAAGGGCGTTTCTGAGGGCTACAAGAGCCTCGCAATCAGCCTGATTTTGCAGGATACCAGCCGGACACTCGAAGAAGAGGAGATTGCCGCGACCGTTGGCAAATGCGTTGCGGCATTAAAAGAGCGATTCCAGGCAACCTTGAGGGATTGAACCTATGGCGCTTACAAAAGCTGAGATGTCAGAGTACCTGTTTGAGAAACTTGGGCTGAGCAAACGCGATGCCAAAGAGTTAGTAGAGCTGTTTTTCGAAGAGGTACGTCGCGCTTTGGAAAATGGAGAACAGGTAAAACTGTCTGGGTTTGGTAATTTTGACCTGCGTGACAAAAACCAGCGTCCTGGCAGAAACCCGAAAACGGGTGAAGATATTCCGATTACTGCGCGTCGCGTAGTAACGTTCCGCCCAGGACAGAAGCTGAAAAGCCGCGTAGAGAACGCTACACCCAAAGAGACTGACTGAATTTCAGCGTTTCAAAAAGGCCGCGCAAGCGGCCTTTTTTCATGGTTTCAATGCACATTCTTCCCGCCCGCCATGTCAGTGAATTCGCTAACCAGCACAACGCAAACCCACGCATCAGCCTTTCTTTTTTCTGTAATCCCTCTACAATCAAATCTCTGTTTTCTCAGCTAATCCTGCTTATGTCACTGCTCGACCCGCTCGCGCACCAGGCCGATCAACGCGGTCAGAAATGGCTTATTGCATTAGCATTTATACTGTTTGCGCTGCTCTGTCTCAGCCTCTGTGCCGGAGACAGCTGGATCGCGCCCTCACACTGGTTCACGGAGAGTGGCAGACTCTTTGTCTGGCAGTTGCGGCTGCCCCGAAGCCTGGCGGTGGTGCTGGTCGGTGCGTCACTGGCGGTGTGCGGTGTTGTGATGCAGGCGCTGTTTACTAATCCGCTAGCGGAGCCTGGCCTGCTCGGCGTCTCAAACGGTGCCGGTATCGGCCTGGTACTCGGCATGTTGCTGGGCAGCGGCTCGCTGTGGAGCCTCGGGCTGGCCGCAATGGCCGGTGCGCTGATCATTACGCTTATCCTGCTGCATTTTGCCCATCGTCAGCTTTCGGTGACCCGGCTGTTGCTCACCGGCGTGGCGCTGGGGATTATCTGTAGTGCCATCATGACCTGGGCGGTCTATTTCAGCACCAGCCTCGATCTGCGCCAGCTGATGTACTGGATGATGGGGGGATTCAGCGGGATTGACTGGCGCTATGGCTGGATGATGCTGGCACTGCTACCGGTGATGCTGGCCTTGGGTGTGACCGGGCAGATTCTCAATCTGCTGGCGCTGGGAGAGACATCCGCCCGTCAGCTCGGGCTGTCTCTCTTCTACTGGCGTAATCTGCTGGTGCTGGCCATGGGCTGGCTGGTGGGCATCAGTGTAGCGATGGCCGGTGCTATTGGCTTTGTCGGACTGGTGATCCCGCATCTGCTGCGTCTGAGCGGCATCAGCGATCACCGTTATTTGCTGCCGGCATCGGCGCTGGCTGGCGCAGGGGTGCTATTAGCGGCGGATATCGTGGCGCGTCTGGCGTTGACGTCGGCAGAATTACCGATAGGCGTTGTGACGGCGACACTGGGCGCACCGCTGTTTATTATTTTACTGGTGAAATCTTCGCGCTAGCTTTGGCTGGCTATTCTGCATCCACAACAGGAAACAGCATGAACATTTATCAAACTGAACTGGTTACGCTCGATGGGGAAAAAACTACACTGTCACAGTGGCAGGGCAAGGTACTGCTGGTGGTCAACGTAGCATCGAAATGTGGTCTGACGCCGCAATATGAAGAGCTGGAGAACCTGCAGAAAGCCTGGCAGGATCAGGGCTTCAGCGTACTCGGTTTTCCCTGCAATCAGTTCCTGGAGCAGGAGCCGGGCAGCAGTGATGAGATTAAAACTTTCTGCAGCACCACCTATGGCGTAACGTTCCCGATGTTTGCCAAAACCGAGGTCAATGGCGCAGGGCGTCATCCGCTTTATATCCAGCTGATTGCAGCCCGTCCCAACGCGGTGCGTCCAGAAGGCAGTGGTTTCTACGAGCGTATGGAGAGTAAAGGGCGTGCGCCAAAAGAGCAGGGCGACATATTGTGGAACTTCGAAAAATTCCTCATTGGCCGTGATGGCAGCGTGATCCAGCGTTTTGCACCTGACATGACGCCGGAAGATCCTATTATTCTGGAAACCATTAAGCAGGCGCTGGCAAAATAGATGCTGTTGCGACTGCAACAGGCGGCCGTCCCCGGACGGCTGTGTTCACTGACCGGTGAGCTTGCCGCCGGTCAGCTGCTGCATGTGGCAGGCCCGAACGGTGCAGGCAAAAGCACCTTACTCAGTGTGATCGCAGGACTGCAACACGGCTCCGGCAGGGTGCTGCTGGACGAACAGCCGCTGAGTCACTGGAACAGCGCATTGCTTGCCCGGGTTCGCGGCTGGCTGCCACAGCAGCAGGCGCCGCTGAGCCAGATGCCGGTCTGGCACTATATACGTCTGCATCTGAAGCAGGCGGGAACGCAGGCCGATGCGCGCATCAGCACGCTGCTCCAACGGCTTCAGTTGCAGGATAAATTAGCATGTTCACTGACCCGGCTCTCGGGTGGAGAATGGCAGCGCGTCAGGCTGGCGGCAGTGTGTGTGCAGATTGATCCCCACGTCAATTCACATGGGCGGCTGCTGATCCTTGATGAGCCAATGACAGCGCTGGATATCGCCCAGCAAAAAGCAGTGGACGAACTGATTGCGGACTTATGCGCGGCGGGCATCAGTGTTATCGCCAGTAGTCATGACCTCAACCACAGCCTGCAACAGGCAGATAGGGTCTGGCTGATGGATAGAGGGCAGGTGATAGCGCAGGGCGAACCTTCAGACGTTTTGACGCCGCAGCGCCTGACACCGCTCTACCAGGTTGCTTTCCGGCAGCTTGAACTCGAAGGACGCACGCTGCTGACCGTATTGCCCTGACACTTGCTACCCGGCGGGCTTTCCCGCTACATTAAGCCGGTTGCAACTTCTGATAAGGACATTTGGCGATGCGCCTGGGTTTGCTAATTTTAGTTCTGTTGCTGACGGGATGCAGTCATCACGCCCCGCCGATTAATGGCCGTCTTTCTGATTCGATCACTGTGATCGCGGAACTGAACGATCAGCTCGGTAACTGGCGCGGTGCGCCTTATCGCTATGGTGGCATGAGTCGTAACGGCGTTGACTGCTCAGGCTTTGTCTATCTGACCTTCCGCGATAAATTTGCGCTGCAACTGCCGCGCACCACCTCAGCCCAAAGCGATATCGGCACCCGAATCAGCAAAGATGATTTGCTGCCAGGCGATCTGGTATTTTTCAAAACCGGTCGCGGCGAGAATGGCCTGCATGTGGGTATTTATGATACCGATAACGCTTTTATCCATGCTTCAACCAGCCAGGGCGTCATCCGCTCCTCGCTCGACAATGTCTACTGGCGAAAAGTGTTCTGGCAGGCACGTCGTATTTAAAAGCGGGTCTGCTAAATCAGACTTAAGTCCAATTTTAAATAGAGTCTAAACAGAGAGTAAACGTTTTATACAAAATGACAGTTATCGAAGGGTGATTTTAATAAACATAATAAACGGTCATTTAATTCCACTAATAACCGCAGTTTTATCGACACTATTTGGCTTAAGCGTGATCGCCTGTCGTCAAACGGCGATGGAAGGGTAAAGAAGGTCGTCTCTTCAATGATTTGGCACTATTGCCTGCGCCTGACCATTGCTATACGATATCACCATCGCCGCATATTCTGGCATTAAAATGAAAATTCATCTTTCGGCCGACTATCAGTCGGAAATCTGGTTTTACCCTGTCTGCGATGTTGACGGACAGCTGACCGCTGTCGAGCTGGTAACGCAGTTTGTGCATGAAAGTGCCCCTATCACCCTGCCGCAGGATCTGCTGCTGCCGCAGCTTGATGAGTCGCAGCAGCTGCGACTGCTGCAAAGTCAGATTGGATTGCTGGAGCAGAATCACGGTTTATTTGAAGCGCACTCGGTCTCAGCATTTATACGCCTTGATGAAGGTATGGCCCGGACACTGCTGGCCAGCGAATTAGTGATGAGAAAAATAAAACAGCTACCCTTCATTCTGTTGAATATCACTGAAACGTTTCCGCAACTAAAGCTGGGAAAAAATAATGCCCTCCTGGCGAGCCTGCATGCTGAGTTTAATTTAGCGCTTTCACATTTTGGCGCGGGTAAAACACCCTCTAATGCGGTCTACGATAATTTATTTAGCTGCATTTGCCTGGATAAAGAGTTTATTCATTCGCTGGCAAAACGTGCTTCGTTTGTGCCGTTTATACAGAGCATTATTGATAATTTCCGAGCCCACTGTGACCGGCTTATTATTTGCGGCATTGATGACGAAGTGTTACTGGATAAAGCGAGTCAGTTGAGCGGAGCCGACTTTCAGGGCGCGTTTTTCCCGGTTGTGAAATCGAATGCGCTGCGTTCGCTGTTCTGTGCCGATGAGCGCATGCCATCTTCTCAGCATCCCGGCTGATGTAACCTGTTAATCCCCGATATCAGCGTTACACTAGAGGTTTTCTAACCTCAATATCGCTGAGCACCGCATGGGAGAAACAATGTCCTCAGGCAAGGTATCTTTTGACAACACCTGGTTCCGTGAGCTTACCGGGTGTTACACCGCGCTGAACCCCACGCCACTGGCAGGCGGACGCCTGCTGTATCATAACGCAGCGCTTGCCACCTCAATGGGGCTGGATAACGCACTCTTTGTCGGTAAGGGGCATGAGGTCTGGCACGGTGCGGCATTACTGCCCGGCATGCAGCCACTGGCGCAGGTCTACAGCGGCCATCAGTTTGGGGTCTGGGCGGGTCAACTCGGTGACGGGCGCGGTATCCTGCTGGGTGAACAGCGTCGTGAGGATGGCAGCAAACTTGACTGGCACCTCAAGGGCGCGGGTCTGACACCTTATTCGCGGATGGGCGATGGCCGTGCCGTGATCCGCTCCAGCGTGCGTGAATTTCTCGCCTCAGAAGCGCTGCACCATCTGGGTATTCCCACCACGCGGGCACTGACCCTGTCGATTGGCGATGAGCCGGTCTACCGCGAAACCACAGAGCGTGGCGCAATGCTGATGCGCATTTCACCGAGTCACCTGCGGTTCGGTCATTTCGAGCATTACTTTTATAGCCAGCAGCAGGAGAACGTACAACAGCTGGCTGATTACGCTATTCGCCATCACTGGGCGCATCTCAAAGATGAGGCAGACCGCTATCAACAGTGGTTTACCGACATTGTGCTACGCACCGCGCGCCTGATTGCGCTATGGCAGAGCGTTGGCTTTGCGCACGGCGTCATGAACACCGACAACATGTCGATTCTTGGCCTGACCATCGACTATGGCCCCTACGGTTTTCTGGATGATTATCAGCCTGACTTTATCTGTAATCACAGCGACTATCAGGGACGTTACAGCTTTGAAAATCAGCCGATGATTGGCATGTGGAATCTTAACCGCCTGGCCCATGCGCTGTCGGGGCTGCTGACCACTGAGCAGTTGCGAACAGCACTGAGCGCCTACGAGCCTGAACTGATGCGGGTCTGGGGCGAACGGATGCGGGCGAAGCTCGGCTTGCTGACGCAGCAGAGCAGCGACAATCAGATTCTGACCGATCTGCTGGCACTGATGACGCAGGAGCATAGCGATTACACCCTGACGTTCCGGCTACTGAGTGAGACTCAGCAGGCGGATAGCCGCACACCGTTACGTGATGAGTTTATCGATCGTGGAGCATTTGATAGCTGGTATCAACGCTATCGCAGTCGTCTGATGGATGAGCAGGTCAGCGATGCGGAACGTCAGGCCGTGATGAAAGGGGCCAACCCGGCGGTAATTTTGCGCAATTATCTGGCACAGCAGGCAATTGAAGAGGCGGAGCGGGGAGAGCAGGGGGCGCTGGCACGTCTGCATCAGGCGCTACAGCAACCCTTTAGCGATCAGACAGCCGCTGAATATCGTCAGCGGCCGCCGGACTGGGGCAAAACGTTAGAGGTGAGCTGCTCCAGCTAATTCAGATTCAGAGTCGATGAGCAACTGCGTCGGCCAGCAGGGCGAGCACTTTTTCGCTCTCCTGCCAGCCGAGGCAGGGATCGGTAATCGACTGGCCATAAACCAGCGGCTCGCCGCTCACCACTTTCTGATTGCCCTCTTCCAGGAAGCTTTCAATCATCACACCGGCAACGGCCTGCGATCCTGCTTTAATCTGCTCTGCCACTTCTGCCGCGACATCCATCTGACGACGATGCTGTTTGAGGCAGTTGCCGTGACTAAAGTCGATCACCAGCTGCTGTGGCAGATTAAACGCCAACAGACTTTCGGCCGCGGCCGCGACATCACTGGCATGATAGTTAGGCTGTTTGCCGCCACGCAGGATCACATGACCATGCGGATTGCCGCTGGTCTGATAGATGGTCATCTGGCCCCGTTTGTCCGGCGAGAGGAACATGTGGCTGGCGCGTGCGGCGCGAATCGCATCCACGGCAATCTGTACATTGCCGTCGGTGCCATTTTTAAAGCCTACCGGGCAGGAGAGGGCCGACGCCATTTCGCGGTGGATCTGGCTTTCGGTGGTTCGTGCGCCAATCGCGCCCCAGCTAATCAGATCGGCGATAAACTGACCGATCACCATATCCAGAAATTCCGTAGCGGTAGGCAGGCCCAGCGCGTTGATATCAATCAGCAGCTGACGGGCAATGCCGATACCACGATTCACATCATAGCTGCCATCCAGGTCCGGATCGGAGATTAAGCCTTTCCAGCCCACGACAGTGCGCGGCTTCTCGAAGTAGGCCCGCATCACAATTTCCAGCCGATCCTCATAGCGACTGCGTAACGCGTTCAGACGCTCAGCATAGTCCAGTGCCGCTTTCGGGTCGTGCAGTGAGCAGGGGCCGATCACCACCAGAAGGCGGAGATCTTCCCCGGTCAGAATACGGGCAATACGTTTACGGGCAGCGGTGACATTGTCGGCAATCGTTGAGGAGACAGGATGCTCAGCCGCCAGGCTGGCGGGGGTAATGAGACTACCAATGCGTGCGGTACGCAGTTCGTCAGTTTTGTTCATGATTTTCTCGAAAACGGTTCTTCGCAGCGGTGAAATACCGGGAAGTGATGGTGGCCACAATAAACCATTAGTCTGCGAATTCAACCCGCGATTTAATCATGAAATCAAAACCCACGGCAGCGAGGCTTTACAACTCCGACCCGCTTTGACTTTCAGTACATGCGGCGTGTCAGGCCCATAATGTCGAGAATTTTGGTAGCAATCTCCTCCACCGAGTAGTTGGTGCTGTTGAGATAGCGGATCTGATGGGTGCGAAACAGCGCTTCCACTTCGCCTACTTCCAGTCGGCACTGACGCATTGAAGCGTAACGGGTATTCTCTGCCCGCTCCTGACGTATCGCCGCCAGGCGTTCCGGATCGATGGTCAGCCCGAAAAGTTTATTCTGATGCGCGCGCAGTGCGGGCGGAAGTTTAAGGTTATCCATATCGTCGGCAATAAAAGGGTAGTTGGCGGCGCGAACACCAAACTGCATCGCCAGATAGAGGCTGGTGGGCGTTTTGCCGCAGCGCGAGACGCCTAATAAAATCACCTGCGCATCCTCCAGCCCGCGCAGCGAGATACCGTCATCATGCGCCAGGGCATAATCGATCGCCGCAATGCGTGCGTCATATTTACCCAGGTTACTGGCATCCAGTCCGTGGGTACGGTGTGCAACCGGCGCAGGCGATAACCCCAGTTCCTGCTGAAGTGGTGCGACCAGCGCCTGCACGATATCCTGACAAAAGCCGTCGCTTTGTACGATGATATCGCGCACTTCCGGCGTGACAATGGAGAAAAAGACCAGCGGTCGGACACCGCTTCGTTGATAGAGCGCATTAATCTGAGCTTTCACCGCCAGCGCTCGCTGGATATTTTCAACAAACGGCAGCGTCAGACTGGTGATATTGACCGGAAACTGCGAGAGCACCGCATGACCCAGTACTTCAGCCGTAATAGCCGTACCATCGGAGATATAAAAAACGCTTCTGTCAGTTGTCATAACAAAATCTGCCTCAGACAAGAGTGAGCAATCAGCATGAGCTATGCGAATAAATAAATCATCTCTGATTTTAATTTCCGGGATATTTATCCGGATTATTTGTGCGCAGTATCAGCTTTATCTTAAAAATGAAAAAGTGTTTCGTTCAGCCGGTTTTGCTTTTTAAACCCTTATTAAGCCGCAAATAGTTACGCGCCTGTTGCGCAACAAAAAACCATACTTAAGTGGCTGAAAATCTGCCATTTCCTGATTCATCAATAATTTAGAGAAAAATAACGGCTTTGCGCAACAGCAAAATAATGCCCTCACAATTCCGAAACTATGGCTGAAATTCTGCTTTAACGATTCACCAGATCGTTATTGAGGGGGGGATATGCCAGGCTGAAAACAGATTACTCTCTGTGTCCATTCATTGATAAAGGATAAGTTCAATGTCCAGTAAAAGCGAACAGCCACTCGTGCTCTGGTATAACCAGCTTGGCATGCATGATGTTGACCGGGTGGGAGGCAAAAATGCTTCCCTGGGTGAAATGATTACTAATTTGTCGTCGCTGGGCGTTTCTGTGCCCAATGGCTTCGCGACCACATCGTACGCTTTTAACCTGTTCCTCGATCAAAGCGGGCTGAACCAGCGAATTTACGCTCTGCTGGATGATACCGATATTGATGATGTTGATGCGCTGGCAAAAGCGGGTAAGCAGATTCGTCAGTGGGTGGTGGAAACGCCGTTTCTGCCTGAGCTGGAGTCCGCTATTCTGGACGCTTATCAGCAGCTTTCTGCGGATGATGATGCCGCGTCGTTCGCTGTCCGCTCCTCTGCAACTGCAGAAGATATGCCCGACGCCTCCTTTGCCGGCCAGCAAGAAACTTTCCTTAATGTGCAGGGCATTGACGCCGTCATGGTGGCGGTCAAGCATGTTTTTGCCTCGCTGTTTAATGACCGTGCTATCTCCTACCGCGTGCATCAGGGCTATGACCACCGTGGCGTCGCGCTCTCTGCGGGAATACAGCGTATGGTGCGTTCGGATCTGGCCGCCTCAGGTGTGATGTTCACCATTGATACGGAGTCCGGTTTTGATCAGGTGGTCTTTATCACCGCCGCATTAGGCCTGGGTGAAATGGTGGTGCAGGGCGCAGTCAACCCGGATGAGTTCTATGTTCACAAGCCAACCCTGGCGGCCAATCGTCCGTCGATCGTGCGCCGTAATATGGGCTCGAAAAAGGTTCGCATGGTCTATGCCGATTCTCAGGCGCATGGCGAACAGGTGCGGATCGAAGATGTGCCTGAGACCGAGCGCGACCGTTTCTGCCTGAGCGATGAGGAAGTGCAGGCGCTGGCGAAGCAGGCGGTGCTGATTGAACAGCACTATCAGCGCCCGATGGATATTGAATGGGCCAAAGATGGACACACCGGCAAGCTGTTTATTGTTCAGGCGCGTCCTGAAACCGTGCGCTCAAATGGCCAGGTGATGGAGCGCTACACGCTGCAGGCTCAGGGCAGCGTCGTCGTTGAAGGTCGTGCCATCGGTCATCGTATTGGCGCAGGGGTGGTGAAGGTAATCCACGATATCAGCGAAATGAACAGGATTGAAAAAGGCGATGTTCTGGTCACCGACATGACCGACCCGGACTGGGAACCAATCATGAAAAAGGCGTCAGCGATTGTCACCAATCGTGGTGGCCGGACCTGTCATGCGGCAATCATCGCGCGTGAGCTGGGTATTCCGGCGGTGGTGGGTTGCGGCGACGCGACCGATCGTCTGAAAGAGGGGCACAAGGTCACCGTCTCCTGCGCTGAAGGCGACACCGGCTACGTCTATGATCAACTGCTGGACTTCGACGTCACCAGTTCGCAGGTCGATTCGCTGCCTGAACTGCCGCTGAAAATCATGATGAATGTGGGTAACCCCGATCGCGCGTTTGATTTCGCCTGTCTGCCTAATGAAGGTGTAGGTCTGGCGCGGTTGGAATTTATTATCAACCGTATGATCGGCGTCCACCCCAAAGCGCTGCTGGAATTTGATCAGCAGACGCCGGAATTGCAGCAGCAGATCCGTAAAATGATGAAAGGATTTGATAATCCGGTGGAGTTTTACATCGCTCGCCTGACTGAAGGAATTGCCACGCTTGGCGCGGCATTTGCGCCGAAACGCGTAATTGTCCGACTTTCCGACTTCAAAACCAATGAATATGCAAACCTGGTGGGGGGGGAACGCTACGAGCCGGAAGAGGAAAACCCGATGCTGGGATTCCGGGGAGCGGGTCGCTATGTGGCCGACAGTTTCCGGGATTGTTTTGCGCTGGAATGCGAAGCGGTGAAGCGAGTTCGCAACGAGATGGGCCTCACCAACGTTGAAATCATGGTTCCGTTTGTGCGCACCGTTGATCAGGCGCAGGCCGTGGTAGAAGAGCTGGCGCGTCAGGGACTGAAGCGCGGCGAGAATGGGCTGAAGATTATTATGATGTGTGAGATTCCGTCGAATGCGCTGCTGGCGGATCAGTTCCTGCAGCACTTTGATGGCTTCTCAATCGGCTCCAATGACATGACCCAGTTGACGCTGGGGCTGGACCGCGATTCTGGCGTCGTCTCCGCGCTGTTTGATGAGCGGAATGAGGCAGTTAAAGCGCTGCTTTCAATGGCAATCAGGGCCGCGAAGCAGCAAGGAAAATATGTCGGGATCTGCGGGCAGGGACCGTCAGACCATCAGGATTTTGCCGCATGGCTTATGGATGAGGGCATCGATAGTCTGTCTCTGAACCCGGACACTGTAGTGGAGACGTGGGTGAGTCTGGCGCAATTAAATAAAACCGCATAACAGCGCTTTTATCATTCAGTTTTTCAGGGCCCGCTATGCGGGCCTTTTCTTTTATTATCTGGCCAGATTCAGGTAAAAAAAAAGCCCATCACAGGGGATGGGCAAAGACTACACACAGCAATTCTTTACTCTACTCAGGGGAATAATGTTGTCTGAAAATCAGTAGGTTGATTTCGAACATAGGAAACATGTTATTCATACGGCTGGCTGGCGTCTTTAAGAATCCTCTTATTAGTTTAAAGCCGATAATCTTTTGTCACCTTTACTTTGCCATTTGGCTTAATAAACAGTGCGGAAAATAATCTTTTTTAGCCCGAAAAGGTCATTTTCAGGCTAAAGGTGACTTTTTTCTTAAAAATCGTTAATGGGAAACAGAATTTATCTGATTCATAAGAGAGGGGGCGGTTAATCATCATTAACCGCCCTAATCAATACTTACAAGGGGCGGGATCGGCGCAGTGTGGTAACGCACTGCATCATACAGCAGGTGGGTTACCATCGTGGTCCGCCAGGGCATCAACCACGGCCAGCGGGTCATTGTCCGGAGGTGGCGCTTCATGGACCCAGACGGAAACCAGCCGGTAAGAAACCGCCAGAACCACCGGCCCGATAAACAGACCAATCATGCCGAACGCAAACAGTCCACCAATAACACCAGAGAGGATTAGGATCATCGGCAGATCGGCACCCATACGAATCAGCATTGGGCGTAGGACGTTATCCAGCGTGCCGACCACACAGCTCCAGACCAGCAGCACGGTCCCCCAGGTAGTATCACCGCTCCAGTAGAGATAGATAATGGCGGGGACCAGCACCAGCAACGGGCCGATCTGTACCAGACAGCAGAGGATCATCAGCACCGTCAGCAGCGTGGCGTATGGAATGCCGGAGAAGGCCAGACCGATACCGCCCAGTACCCCCTGGACCAGGGCGGTAACCACCACGCCAAGCGCCACGGCACGGATAGACTGCGCCGCCAGCAGCACGGCCGCATCACCACGTCGTCCCGCCATGCGGAAAGCAAAATGACGGATGCCCTGAGCCGCCTGTTCGCCACGCCAGTAAAGCAGCACGCTGAACAGTAACATGACACCCAGATGGATCATAAAGCGCCCGAAGTGGCCGGCCTGAGCGACAAAAAAGCCGGTAGTGCGGCCGATATAGGGCTGTATTTTGGCCATAACGCCGGCTCCGCCGCTCGCCACCAGCGTGTCATAACTGACATAAAGTTTTTTGCCGACCATCGGGACATCCTGAAGCCACAACAACCTCGGCATCGTATGTCCCTGGGTAACCCAGGCTATCACCGGTGCGCTATTATCAATCAGGCTGCTGACCAGCAGGGCGATAGGGATGATAAACAGCAGCAGCAGCAGCAGCGTCATCACGATCACCGCCAGGGAGCGACGTCCCCATAACAATCGCTGGAATTTCAGCATCAAAGGCCAGGTGGCAATCACCACCATGCTGGCCCAGGCAAAGCCCAGAATAAACGGCTGCACCACCCATAAGCAGGCGACGATCAGCAGTAAAATGAACATCAGGGTGAAGAGTATTTGCGGTAAATCCATATCCCGGTACTGGCTTTTCATCATTGACTCATAACCTCGTCTTAATCCTTCATTTACGGGTATTCGGATTCCCGTTTTTTATCATGATCTATTTGCAGAGGATTAAAAAGCGTCGCGGAGAAAGGTTTTTGCCTTTTCTGAAAAAAGGGCAGAGGCAGGAAAAATATGATAAAACGAGAAATCGCTAACGTATAAACGCAAACGTTTACAACATCTTCGGTCAGACAATCATGATCCCACAGATTTCGCAGGCACCGGGCCTCGTTCAACTGGTGCTGACGTTCCTTGAGTCGCTGAAAGCGCAGGGTTTTACCGGTGATATGGCGACCAGCTATGCCGATCGTCTCTCACTCTCCACCGATAACAGCATCTATCAATTGTTGCCCGATGCGGCGCTGTTTCCGCGCTCGACTGCGGATGTTGCGCTGCTCGCCCGCGTAGCCGGAGAAGCGCGCTTTGCCAGTCTGGTGTTTACACCGCGTGGCGGCGGGACCGGCACCAATGGTCAGTCGCTTAATCAGGGAATTGTGGTTGATATGTCGCGCTATATGAATCGCATCCTGGAAATCAATACTGATGAGGGCTGGGTGCGGGTCGAAGCGGGTGTGATCAAAGATCAGCTTAACGCCTGGCTGAAACCTTTCGGTTTTTTCTTCTCGCCGGAGTTATCAACCAGTAACCGTGCGACGTTGGGCGGCATGATTAATACCGATGCGTCTGGTCAGGGCTCTCTGGTCTATGGCAAAACTTCGGACCATGTGCTGGGCCTGCGCGCTGTGCTCCTGGGCGGCGATATCCTCGATACGCGGCCCATGGCCACTGCATTGGCTGAAACCCTGGCGCAGACGGCCACACCCGAAGGGCGACTTTATCAGCAGGTGCTGACGCGCTGCCGCGAACATCGGGCGCTAATTCTGGAAAAGTTTCCAAAGCTTAATCGGTTCCTGACCGGCTATGACCTGCGTCACGTCTTCAGCGACGACATGCAAACCTTCGACCTGACGCGTCTGCTGTGTGGCGCGGAAGGGACGCTGGCCTTTGTCACCGAAGCGCGACTTGATATCACGCCGTTGCCTAAAGTGCGCCGACTGGTAAACATCAAATATGACTCCTTTGACTCTGCTCTGCGCAATGCACCTTTTATGGTGGAAGCGCAGGCGCTGTCGGTAGAGACCGTCGACTCTAAGGTGCTGAATCTGGCACGGGAAGATATTGTCTGGCACTCAGTGCGCGAATTGATCGCTGACGTACCCGATAAAGAGATGCTGGGTCTCAATATCGTTGAGTTCGCCGGTGATAACGCTGAACTGATCGATCAGCAAATTGAGCAGCTTTGTGCCCGCCTTGACGCCCTCATTGCGCAACAGCAGGGCGGTGTGATTGGCTATCAGTTCTGTAATGATCTGGATGGCATTGAGCGCATCTATAACATGCGTAAAAAAGCGGTGGGTCTGCTGGGTAATGCCAGGGGCCGGGCTAAACCGATCCCGTTTGTGGAAGATACCGCTGTCCCACCGGAGAAACTGGCGGACTACATCGTTGAGTTCCGTGCGCTGCTCGACAGTCACGGGCTGAGCTACGGCATGTTTGGTCACGTCGATGCGGGGGTACTGCACGTGCGTCCCGCCCTGGATATGTGCGATCCGCAGCAGGAGATGATGATGAAACAGATCTCCGATGAAGTCGTTGCGCTGACAACGCGCTACGGCGGCCTGCTGTGGGGCGAACATGGGAAAGGATTCCGCGCTCAGTACAGCCCGGCATTTTTTGGCGAGACGTTGTTTAACGAGCTGCGCCGCATCAAAGCGGCCTTTGATCCGCTCAATCGTCTGAATCCGGGCAAAATCTGTACGCCATTCAATAGTAACGACGAAATGATGCAGGTCGATGCTGTGAAGCGCGGAAACTATGATCGTCAGATTCCGTTAACGGTCCGCGATGAATGGCGTGGAGCGATGGAGTGCAACGGCAACGGGTTGTGTTTTAACTTTGATGCCCGCAGCCCGATGTGTCCTTCAATGAAGATTACCCGCAATCGCATCCACTCGCCCAAAGGGCGGGCAACGCTCACGCGGGAGTGGCTGAGGCTGCTGGCCGGGCAGGGCGTCGATCCGCTAACCCTGGAAAAACAGCTGCCTGAAAATCGCCTGTCGCTACGCGCCCTGATTGCGCGAACCCGCAACAGCTGGCACGCCAGCAAAGGGGAGTATGACTTTTCACATGAGGTGAAAGAAGCGATGTCGGGCTGCCTGGCCTGCAAAGCCTGCTCCACTCAGTGTCCGATTAAAATTGATGTGCCCGCTTTCCGCTCACGCTTTTTACAGCTCTACCACACCCGATATCTGCGTCCGGTCAGCGATCATCTGGTGGCGGCAGTCGAGAGCTATGCGCCACTGATGGCGAAAGCGCCTAAAGTGTTCAATTTCTTTCTGCGCCAGCCGTGGCTCAAAGAATTGAGCAAAACGCATATCGGCATGGTGGATCTGCCTCTGCTCTCTACACCTAATCTTAAACAACAACTCAGCGGCCATCCTGCCATGAACATGACGCTGGAGCAGCTGGAAGCACTATCAGCCGCTGAACGCGCAACCTATGTGCTGGTGGTGCAGGACCCGTTTACCAGCTTCTATGAGGCGCAGCTGGTCAATGATTTTGTCAGGCTTATTGAAAAGTTGGGCTACCGTCCGGTACTTTTGCCTTTCTCGCCAAACGGTAAAGCACAGCACGTTAAAGGCTTCCTGCAACGTTTCGCCCGGACGGCAGCCCGCACCGCCGATTTTCTTAATCGGGTGGCAAAGCTGGATCTGCCCATGGTCGGTGTCGATCCGGCCACTGTGCTCTGCTATCGCGATGAATATCGTCAGACCCTGGGCGAATCGCGCGGCGACTTTAATGTCCTGCTCGTGCATGAATGGTTACAGCGTGCCCTGGCAGAACGTGAAGTGCAGGCAATAAGCGGGGAGTCCTGGTATCTGTTTGCGCACTGTACGGAGGTGACTGCGCTGCCTTCAACACCGAATCAGTGGCAGGAGATTTTCGCCCGTTTTGGTGCGAAGCTGGAGAACATCAATGTTGGCTGCTGCGGTATGGCGGGCACCTACGGCCACGAAAGTAAGAACCTCGAAAATTCTCTGGGGATCTACGCGCTCTCCTGGCATCCGCAGCTTCAGCGACTGCCGCGCCAGCGCTGTCTGGCCACCGGCTATTCATGCCGCAGCCAGGTCAAACGTGTGGAAGGCAATGGCATGCGCCACCCACTTCAGGCATTGTTAGCGCTAATGTAAAAAAATTGTGCGCGACGTCACGTCGTGGCTGGATTAGAATATCCAGCCTGCGTGACGCACGAAGTCACTTTGCAGCACGGTGGCTTTGTTCCACTCTCCGACCAAGGCCAGTTGATGGCAGAGGCGCGTCAGGGTCAATCGCGCCAGTTGATAAGCCTGAATGCGAAACAGGCGATCGCGATCGTTGTTTCCCATCTCCTGCACCAGCCGATGATGCAGTTTACCCATGGCATGCAGATAACTCTGGTCGTCACCGTTCAACTGGCAAACTTCTGCCATATCATGACAGGCATCGTTAAACTGACGTAGCTGATGAATCGTGCAGTCGGCCCGGTCGAGTTTTGCCTGCGCCATATAAAAGTCAACGGTGATATCACGAACCGAAAACTGGTATTCATCGATTTTGTGCTGGAGCCAGGCTGAGACAGAAAGCATCATGGCGTAGTCCTGAATGTTAATGATAATAATTATCATATTCATCCATGCAGGGATTGCAATTGCGGGACAGAAAAATTTATCGATTTATCCTGCCTGTCAGTATAATCGGAAATAACAATCTGTTTACATAGCAGAAAGGCGTAATCTATCAATAAGCCTTTTTATAAAAAGAGTTGTTTTAAAAAAGAGTGATTTATTAATAGGTTATCAGTGGCTTATTGAGGCTGTCTCTCTTCACACAGGATGAGCCAGAGCAGCTATGCTTAATAATTAAGCAGATAAAACAGCACAAGATGATTATCCCTGCAAAACAAGAGGTTGAAGTGATTGGTCAGATCACTACCATAGGGGGATAGCCTGAAAAGGTCCGGACTCAAGAGGTATCAACATGGCATCCGTTAATACAGACTCTTTCTCACCCGACGATTTTGTCTGGAAAGGGCTGACGCTGACTGAAACCGCAGCGCAACAAATTCTCAATCTGGCGGCTCAGGACCCTGAAGTCAAGGGGCTGCGTCTTGGCGTAAAACAATCCGGCTGCGCCGGGTTTGGCTACGTCATGGATTTGGTAAAAGAGCCGGTCGAAGACGATTTACAGTTCTCGTTTTATGGCGCAACGCTATTTGTGCCGCTACAGGCGATGCCATTCGTTGATGGCACCGAACTGGATTACGTTCGCGAAGGCCTGAATCAGATTTTTAAATTCAATAACCCTAAAGCTCAGCACGCCTGCGGGTGCGGTGAGAGCTTTGGCGTCGAGTAAGTGAAATATGTCACGACACAGCGAAACATCTGACGATGTACAAATCTGGGAAGGCAAGCTCAACTACAAAGAGGGCTTCTTTACCCAACTGCAAACCGAAGAATTTGCCAACGGTATCAATGAAGATGTGGTGCGGGCGATCTCGGCCAAGCGTAACGAGCCAGAGTGGATGCTGGAGTTTCGTCTTAAAGCGTTTCGTGCCTGGCTTGAAATGGAAGAGCCACACTGGCTGAAAGCGCACTATGAAAAACTCGACTACCAGGATTACAGCTACTACTCCGCGCCCTCCTGTGGCAACTGTGATGACAGCTGCGCTTCAGAGCCGGGTGCCACTCAGGCTTCAGGCAGTGCCCCAGCCAGCGATTATCTGACGCAGGAAGTGGAAAACGCCTTTAATCAGTTGGGTGTACCGGTGCGTGAAGGTCGGGAAGTGGCGGTTGACGCCATTTTTGACTCCGTCTCGGTGTCGACCACCTATCGCGGCAAGCTGGCCGAGCAGGGGATCATTTTCTGTTCCTTTGGCGAAGCGATTCAGGAGCACCCGGAACTGGTGAAGCAATACCTCGGCACAGTTGTTCCGGCTAATGATAACTTCTTTGCCGCACTGAATTCAGCGGTCGCCTCTGACGGCACTTTCGTCTATATCCCGAAAGGGGTACGTTGCCCGATGGAGCTGTCGACCTATTTCCGCATCAACGCGGCGAAAACCGGGCAGTTCGAACGCACCATTTTGATTGCCGATGAAGATAGCTACGTCAGTTACATCGAAGGCTGTTCAGCGCCCGTGCGCGATACCTATCAGTTACACGCCGCCGTAGTGGAAGTGATCATCCACAAAAATGCCGAAGTAAAATATTCGACTGTTCAGAACTGGTTCCCTGGCGGCGAAGGTGAGGGCGGTATCCTTAACTTCGTGACCAAACGCGCGCTGTGTGAAGGTGATCACAGCAAGATGTCCTGGACTCAGTCTGAAACCGGCTCGGCCATCACCTGGAAATACCCGAGCTGCATTTTGCGCGGGGACTACTCGGTGGGTGAATTCTATTCGGTGGCACTGACCAGCGGTCGTCAGCAGGCCGATACCGGCACCAAAATGATCCACATTGGTAAAAACACCAAATCGACCATTATCTCTAAAGGGATCTCGGCAGGTAAAAGTCAGAACACGTATCGCGGGCTGGTGAAAATCATGCCAACCGCTACCAATGCCCGTAACTTTACGCAGTGTGACTCGATGTTGATCGGACCCGATTGCGGCGCACATACTTTCCCGTATGTAGAGACCCGCAACAATACCGCCCAGCTTGAGCATGAAGCTACGACATCACGTATCGGCGAAGATCAGATGTTCTACTGTCTGCAACGCGGTATCAGTGAAGAAGACGCCATCTCAATGATCGTAAATGGCTTCTGTAAAGACGTATTCTCGGAACTGCCACTGGAGTTTGCCGTGGAAGCCCAGAAATTGTTAGCCATCAGCCTTGAGCACAGTGTGGGCTGATGCCGTGACACGCCTTGCCGAAAGCAATGTGAAGGAATAAGTATGTTAAGCATTAAAGATTTGCAGGTCAGTGTTGAAGATAAAGCCATTCTGCGTGGCCTGAACCTCGAAATTAAACCCGGCGAAGTGCATGCCATCATGGGACCGAATGGCTCAGGTAAAAGTACCTTGTCAGCGACGCTGGCAGGCCGTGAAGATTATGAAGTTACCGGCGGATCGGTCCGCTTTAAAGGCAAAGACCTGCTGGAGCTGGCCCCTGAAGAGCGTGCCGGTGAAGGCATCTTTATGGCATTTCAGTATCCGGTAGAAATTCCTGGCGTCAGTAACCAGTTTTTCCTGCAAACCTCGGTTAACGCGGTACGCAAATATCGTCAGCAGGACGAGCTGGATCGCTTCGATTTTCAGGATTTCATTGAAGAGAAAATTCATCTGCTGAAGATGCCGGAAGATCTACTGACCCGCTCAGTTAACGTCGGCTTCTCCGGCGGCGAGAAAAAGCGTAACGACATCCTGCAGATGGCGGCGCTGGAGCCGGAGCTCTGCATCCTGGATGAAACTGACTCTGGTCTGGATATCGATGCGCTGAAAATCGTCGCCAATGGCGTGAACAGCCTGCGTGATGAGAAACGTGCCTTTATCATCGTGACCCACTACCAGCGTATTCTGGATTACATCAAGCCAGACTTCGTTCATGTTCTGTATCAGGGCAAAATTGTGAAATCTGGCGACTTCTCGCTGGTGAAACAGCTGGAGGAGCAAGGTTATGGCTGGCTTACCGACGAAGAGTGATTCTGCGCTGCAACAGTGGCATCACCTGTTTGAGTCGCGCGGCGACGTGCGTTCTCTGCAGGCACAGCAGCACTGGCAGCAACTGATGCGGGTTGGCCTGCCAACCCGCAAGCATGAAAACTGGAAATACACGCCACTGGACACGCTGCTGTCTCAGCAGTTTGTGCTGCCTGATGCGCCGCAGAGCCTGAGCGCTGAGCAGGTGGCGGCGCTGGCATTACCGCTGGACGCCATTCGTCTGGTTTATATCGACGGTCAGTTCCAACCTGCCTTCAGCAGCCGCGACTGCGAGTTGTTTGAGGTCCAGCATAGTGTGGCCGCAGATCGCCGTCCGCTGCCTGCTGCGATTCAGCCAGAAATTTTCCTTCATCTGACAGAAAGTCTGGCGGAAGAGGTGACGACCCTGCGTCTGGCACGCGGTAAATCCGCTGCGCGTCCGCTTTACCTGCTGCATATCACCAGCGGTCAACAGACGGGCATGAATACGGTTCACTATCGTCATCATCTGCAACTGGAAGAGAGTGCAGAAGCGGAGGTGATTGAGCACTACGTTTCACTGGATGAGCGCGCCCATTTCACCGGCGCGCGCTTTACCTTTGCGGTAGGCGATAATGCAAAGCTGACCCACACTAAGCTGGCCTTTGAAAGCAGCGCCAGCTATCACTTTGCACACAACGATCTGGTGATTGGCAACGATGGCCAGGTCAGCAGCACCAGCTTCCTGCTCGGCGCGGGACTGTCGCGTCACAACACCAGTACCCAGTTGAACGGCGAAAATAGTACGCTTGCTATCAACAGCCTGGTGCTGCCGGTGAAACAGGAAGTGGCGGATACCCGTTCCTACCTAGAGCACAACAAAGGCCACTGTGTCAGCCGTCAGATGCATAAAACCATCGTGCGTGACAAAGGCCGTGCGGTGTTTAACGGTCACATCAAAGTGGCACAGCATGCGTTGAAGACTGACGGGCAGATGACCAACAATAACCTGTTGCTGGGCAAACTCTCAGAAGTCGATACCAAACCGCAGCTGGAAATTTACGCGGATGACGTTAAGTGCAGCCACGGTGCCACCATTGGTCGTATCGATGACGAGCAGATGTTCTACCTGCGGTCGCGTGGGATTGAGCAGGATGCAGCACAGACCATGATTATTCATGCGTTTGCAGCAGAACTGACCGAAACACTGGAAAACGAAGTGATGCGTCAGGCCGTGCTGCAACGTATTGCGCATCGTTTTCCCGGAGGCCACGTATGATGAACTTCGATCTCGAACGCATCAGGGCTGATTTTCCTATCCTGAAGCGTGAGGTCAACGGTCATCCGCTGGCCTATCTTGACAGTGCAGCCAGTGCACAGCGTCCACTCTCGGTGATTAACGCCGAGAGTCATTTCTATCAGCACGGCTATGCGGCCGTGCATCGTGGTATTCATACGTTGAGCCAGCAGGCGACCAGCGATATGGAGAATGTACGCGATCAGGTTGCCCGTTTTATCAATGCTCAGTCACAGGAAGAGATTGTCTTCGTCAAGGGCACTACCGAAGGCATCAATCTGGTGGCGAACACCTGGGGCAGCAGTAATCTCCAGGCTGGCGACAACCTGATCATCACTGAGATGGAGCATCACGCTAATATCGTTCCGTGGCAGATGCTGGCGCAGCGTACCGGCGCAGAAGTGCGTGTCCTGCCTTTAAACGACAACGGTGAACTGGCGCTGGATCAACTGGCGGGGCTGATTGACAGCCGTACGCGCTTGCTGGCAGTAACGCATGTTTCAAACGTGCTCGGCACCGTTAACCCGGTTAAGGCGATCGTTGCCCAGGCAAAAGCGGCTGGGGTGATCACACTGGTGGATGGTGCGCAGGCGGTAATGCATGACAAGGTCGATGTGCAGGATATCGGCTGCGACTTCTACGTTTTCTCGAGCCATAAACTCTATGGTCCAAATGGCGTAGGCATTCTCTACGGCCGCAAAGTGCTGCTGGACGAGATGCCACCGTGGGAAGGGGGCGGTTCGATGATTGATCGCGTCATGCTGCCCACCGGCACCACCTGGAACAGTGCGCCGTGGCGTTTTGAAGCAGGTACACCGAATACCGGCGGCATCATCGGCTTTGGCGCAGCGCTGGCCTATGTGCAGGCGCTGGGACTGGATACGATTTATCAGCGCGAGACAGCACTGATGAACTACGCGCTTGATAAGCTGGGCACTGTACCGGATATTCAGATTTACGGCCCGCAGTCGCGTGCCGGTGTTATCGCCTTTAATCTGGGCAAACATCACGCTTACGACGTTGGCAGCTTCCTGGATCAATATGGTATTGCCATCCGTACCGGGCATCACTGCGCGATGCCGCTGATGCAGCATTACAATGTCCCGGCGATGTGCCGTGCCTCTTTCACGTTCTATAACAGTGAAGAGGAAGTAGACCGTCTGGCTGTCGGTTTGACGCGCATTCACCGTCTGCTGGGTGGTTGAACAGTTTAACGGAGTCATTGATGGCGAATTTGCCTGAAAAAGAAAAACTGGTTCGCAACTTCAATCGTTGCGCTAACTGGGAAGAGAAGTACCTTTACATCATTGAGCTGGGCTCAAAGCTGCCGGAATCTTCTGAAACCTTGCACCAGCCGGAAAACGTGATTTCGGGTTGCCAAAGTCAGGTATGGATTAGAATGACCCCTCAAGCGGAGGGGGGGATTGCGTTTGAAGGCGACAGCGATGCCGCTATCGTTAAGGGACTGATTGCTATCGTATTTAGTCTCTATCAGAATCTCCCGCCCGCCGATATTCTGGCGCTGGATGTGCGCCACTGGTTTGGCGAACTGGCACTCATGCAGCACCTGACACCCACCCGGTCGCAGGGGCTTGAGGCGATGATTCGGTCTATTCGCCATACCGCTCAGAACCTCAGCTAAGTTACACTCCACAGACGCCATCCGGCGTCTGTTTTTTATCCGATGAGAAAATTGCATGAAACCTGCTATACATTTAGCCGGCGCATTGCTGCTAACCTGCTTTGGGCTCTCTGCACCCGCATTCGCCACTGAATATCCGCTGCCACCACCTGACAGTCGCCTGATTGGCGAAAACGTCCTGACTCAGATTCCTGATGACAAGCAACCTCTGGAAGCCATTGCGGCTCGCTACCAGGTCGGGCTGCTTGGCATGCTGGAGGCAAATCCCGATACCGATCCCTGGCTACCGAAAGCGGGTTCTCAACTGACGGTGCCGCTGCAGATGATCCTGCCCGATACACCGCGCGAAGGCATTGTGGTTAATCTGGCCGAGCTGCGACTTTACTACTATCCCAAAGGGGAAGATAAGGTCATGGTCTATCCCATCGGCATTGGCCAGTTGGGGGCGGCAACCCCGGTGATGGTGACTCAAATCAGCCAGAAAATCTCTAACCCGACCTGGACGCCGACGCCAAACATCCGCAAGCGCTACGCCAAAGAGGGCATTACGCTGCCCGGTGTGGTACCTGCCGGCCCGGACAACCCGATGGGGCAGTTTGCCATGCGGCTGGCTCGTGGCACCGGGCAGTATCTGATCCATGGCACTAATGCGAAATTTGGCATCGGCATGCGCGTTAGTTCAGGCTGCATCCGCCTGCGTTCAGAAGATATTGAGGCGCTGTTTAATTCAGCCCCAAAAGGGACGCGGGTAGAAATCATCAATCAGCCGGTGAAGTACGCTGTGGAGCCGGATGGTAAACGCTACGTGGAAGTGCATCAGCCGCTGTCACGCAATGACAAAGACGATCCGCAAACCATGCCGATTGCGCTCAGCACCGGAGTAAAGAAGTTTATGAAAAGTGAGATGAGTGATAGTGCGCTGATTAAAGCCAGCTTAGCGCGACGCTCAGGCATGCCGGTGCTGGTCAGCAGTGGAGAACCGGTGCAGAGTGATACCGTGCCGCCTGCAGGGCTGGAGAGCGCATCTGTGGGGACAAATGGCCCGATTGCGCAGGTTGACAGTAAAGCCGTTCAGCCCTGATCGGGTGAAGGTCAGAAAGGGCACTGAATTCAGGGAAAAAAAATGGCGCCATAAAGGCGCCATTTTTAAACCAGAACTCTTACTTACGGTAAGAGTGAGCCTGGTTGTCCAGACGCTGGTTAGCGCGAGCTGCGTCATCTTTAGCAGCCTGAACGTCTGAACGCACTGCGTTCACGTCGTTGCTCAGCTGGTCAACTTTAGCGTTCAGAGTCTGAACGTCTGAAGACAGCTGGTCGATTTTAGCGTTGCTTGAGCAACCAGCCAGCATAGTTGAAGCCAGAACTACCGCGCCCAGTACCAGTTTAGTACGATTCATTATTTATACCCTCTAGATTGAGTTAATCTCCATGTAGCGTTACAAGTATTACACAAAGCTTTTTAAGTTGAGAATAAATTTTTGATGAGAAGATGCTTAAACTTGATCGTTCGCTCAAAGAAGCAGCGAATCCCAGAATATGATAAAAAAATTAAGCGAAAACAGAGAGATTTAATCGGATTAACCTTAATATTAAGATTATTTGAATAGTTAATTTCGATTTGAATTTTCTGACATTTGGTTTAAGTAGAAATAAAAAAAGCGCCTGATAAAGGCGCTTCTAAATAACAGTTAAAGCGAGTTTTACAGAACGTGTACTGAGGCGGTGTTGGTAGTTCCGCTTGGCACTAATGCACCGGACACCAGCACCACGACATCGCCTTTCTGACCATAGCCACTTTCCAGTGCCGCTTCTTTACCGAGACGATAGAAATCGTCGGTTGAGGCGATCTCATTCACCAGACGCGTCTCAATCCCCTTACTCAGGATCAGCTGACGTGCGGTAGTCGGGTTGGTGGTCAGTGCCAGAATAGTGGCGTTCGGGAAATATTTACGCACGGCTTTTGCTGACTTACCGCCTTCGGTAGCGACCACAATCAGCGGCGCTTCCAGCTTTTCAGCGGTTTCAACGGCACCACGGCAGACGGCTTCCGTGATACGCATTTTGCGGTTATCACTCTGGCTGTCGATGCGGGACTTCATGACGCGGTCGGTACGTTCACAAATGGTCGCCATGATAGTGACCGATTCCAGCGGATAACGGCCTTTAGCACTCTCACCTGACAGCATCACGGCATCGGTACCGTCGAGGATGGCGTTAGCCACGTCACCGGCTTCGGCGCGGGTAGGGCGCGGGTTCTTGATCATCGAATCGAGCATTTGGGTGGCCGTGATAACCACTTTGCGTGCTTTATTACATTTTTTGATCATCATCTTCTGCGCGAAAATCACTTCTTCAACCGGGATTTCAACACCCAGGTCGCCACGCGCCACCATGATGCCGTCTGACGCTTCGAGGATTTCGTCGAAGTTGTTGAGGCCTTCCTGGTTTTCGATTTTGGAGATGATCTGGATATGCTCGCCGCCGTGCTGTTTCAGGTGCTCACGAATTTCCAGCACGTCTGAACGTTTGCGGATGAAAGAGGCGGCGACAAAGTCTAAGCCCTGCTCACAACCAAAAATCAGGTCGCGTTTATCTTTTTCAGCCAGTGCAGGCAGCTGGATGGAGACGCCCGGCAGGTTAACACCTTTGTTCTCACCCAGATCACCATTGTTAAGGACTTTGCACACCACGGTGTTTTCAGTGACTTCGGTCACTTCCATGCCAATCAGTCCATCATCGACCAGCACGGTGTTACCAATTTTCAGGTCAGCTGTGAAACCCGGGTAGGTTACCGCCACACGCTCGCTGTTGCCGATGACACTCTGGTCTGTGGTGAAGGTAAAAGTCTGACCCGCTTTCAGCGCCGCATCGTTGCCGCCTTCCAGCTTCATGGTGCGAATCTCAGGGCCTTTGGTATCCAGCAGGATAGCAGCCTGACGACCGGTTTTTTGCATTACAGCACGCATATTGGTAATGCGTTGACCATGCTCAGCGTAGTCGCCGTGAGAGAAGTTAAGACGCATAACATTCATGCCCGCTTCAAGCAGTTGAGTCAGCATCTCTTCGGATTCGGTTTTCGGACCGATTGTACAAACGATTTTAGTCTTTTTCATGACGGATTATCTGTAAGTTGTGATGGATGAATAAGGGCGGAATCCGATGGCAGCGCATCGAAGTGAAATTTCTGATTGAGACTGAAATGGGCAGTACTGAGTAAGAATAGGTGACGAAGGCCAGGCGTGCAGGGAAGTTGTGCGGTTACGGTTGGTAACCACCACGCTGTTGTTGCGCAAATCATTTGAGTTATCGCAGTAAGCACGAAATCGCTGAAACCTTTCAAGTAAGCAACGCGGGACAGTATAGACGCTAAGTATGCGAAAACCAATCAAAAAGCAGAGGGTGAAAGAGATGCAGATCAATAAAAGTGGAGTTGCGCAAACTGAAGAAGTTATGAAAGTGGTGCGCTCTAATGGACTCGAACCATCGACCCCCACCATGTCAAGGTGGTGCTCTAACCAACTGAGCTAAGAGCGCATTCTGAATATTGGTGCGTCCGAGTGGACTCGAACCACCGACCCCCACCATGTCAAGGTGGTGCTCTAACCAACTGAGCTACGGACGCACTTGGTGCGCTCTAATGGACTCGAACCATCGACCCCCACCATGTCAAGGTGGTGCTCTAACCAACTGAGCTAAGAGCGCAACATGCTATCAGGGCGACAGCGGGGACGAATATTAACGGCAGCGTGTGAGGCTGGCAAGGGGAAAATAGTTTTTTCGCCATGACTGAACAGCAACTGTGCTAACCGTCGTTTTTTTCGTCATCGCGGGCCCTTTCTGTCCCACCTCCAGGGTTATCTCGCCGCGCGCATAAGGATGATTTCCGCCGGTGATTGCTGCAACCGTCTGATGCGCCAGATCATCATTACAGCAGCCGAGGTCAGACCGATAATAAAGCCGCACCAGAAGCCCGCCGGCCCCATGCGTGGCACCAGCCAGTCGGTCAGCGCCAGCAGATACCCTGCGGGCAGTCCCAGCAGCCAGTAAGCGATAAAGGTAATAAAGAAAATCGACCGCGTATCCTTATAGCCGCGCAGGATCCCGCTGCCAATAACCTGTATTGAGTCTGAAAACTGATAAATCGCCGCCAGCAGCATCAACTGTGCCGCCAGTGTCACCACGTCGGGATTGTCGTTATAGAGCAGCGCAATCTGATGACGAAACGTCACGGTAAAAATGGCGGTCAGCGCCGCCATGCTGATGCCGACACCCTGGGCGGTCCAGGCCGCAACCCGTGCCTGCTCGATGGAACCCTGACCCAAACGATAACCTACGCGGATAGTGGTCGCGACACCCAGTGACAGCGGTAACACGAACATCAGTGAACTGAAATTCAGGGCTATCTGGTGACCGGCTACGTTAACAATCCCCAGTGGAGAAACCAGCAGGGCGACAACGGCGAACAGCGTGACCTCAAAGAAGAGTGCCAGCGCCACCGGCAATCCCAGCGTCATCAGGCGGCTCAGAATCGGACGGGATGGAGGCGTCCAGCGGCTCTCCATATGGATATCGCGCATGCTACCCATCCGGCGCACCCAAAAGCGCATGCAGATAAACATCACCCAGTAGACCGAGGCGGTCGCCACGCCGCAGCCGACGCCGCCCAGAGCGGGCATGCCGAAGTGGCCATAAATAAAGACATAGTTAAGCGGGATGTTGAACATCAGACCCAGAAAGCCCAGCACCATGCCCGGTTTGGTTTTCGACAGCCCCTCGCACTGGTTACGCAATACCTGAAAGAAGAGATAGCCAGGCGCACCGAACAGCAGGGCATGCAGATAGCCTTCTGCTTTCAGCGCCAGTTGCGGATCGATATTATGCATTGCCCGAATGAGGTAACCGGCATGCCACAACAGCACCATAATCAGCAGGGAAACGAAAAAGGCGAGCCAGTATCCCTGGCGAATCTGTTCGCCGATACGTTCGCGGCGACCAGAACCGTTGAGTTGCGCAACGGTGGGCGTCAATGCAAGCAGAAGACCATGACCAAACAGGATGGCAGGAAGCCAGACAGAGGTGCCGACAGCAACGGCGGCCATATCCGTGGCGCTGACTGCACCGGCCATAATGGTATCCACAAATCCCATTGCGGTTTGAGCCACCTGAGCCAGAATGACCGGAATCGCAAGGGCCAGCAATTGACGCGCTTCTGTTAAATACTTCTGCACGTTAACACCTGACTTATTGAGTAAATTAAAAGGGCAGCAAAGCCCATGGAATTTCGCGGGCTAGTGTAACTGGCGTAACAGAATTCGCCAATCTTTGTCACCCGATGCGGTTTGCCGTCCCATCAAACAGGCGCTGCCTGCTGAAATCAACAGCCGACCTGAGCTGTGATAAACTAGCGCAAACTTCGCAGAGGCAAAGACTATGTTTACCGGTATTGTGCAGGGCACGGCAGAAATCGTGTCCATTGAAGAGAAAGAATTGTTTCGTACCCATACTGTCAGACTGCCAGCAGAACTCTTACCGGGTCTGGCGCTGGGCGCATCCGTAGCCCATAACGGTTGCTGCTTAACCGTGACGGCAATTGAAGGCGACTGCGTCAGTTTTGATTTAATTAAAGAGACGTTGCGGGTCACAAATCTCGGCGATTTACATCAGGGCGATGTAGTCAATATTGAGCGTGCAGCAAAATTCAGCGATGAAATAGGCGGCCATCTGATGTCGGGTCATATTATGACCACCGCTGAAATCTGCAAGATTATCCAGTCAGAACATAACCGAGAAGTCTGGTTTAAAATCCAGGATCCCTCGCAGATGAAATATATTCTGCATAAAGGCTTCGTCGGCATCGATGGCATCAGCCTGACAGTAGGCGATGTGACAAAAACCAAATTCTGCGTCTATCTGATCCCGGAAACGCTGGAACGTACCACCCTGGGGGTGAAGACTTTTGGTGACCGGGTCAATATTGAGATCGATCCTCATACGCAGGCGATTGTAGAGACCGTTGAGCGGGTGTTAGCACAACGCGATGCCGCAGCCGCTATGAGCATGCTGACCGGCCAGCCTGCCGCTGAGAGTTAATAAAAGGCGCATAAGCAATAAAGAGTGCAAAAGTCTAAATCAGGCTGAATCTGGCAACAATACAAACGCTTAAGACGCAGGGAACACGGACAGGGCAGGAACGTGTCCCGCGCCATGGATGGCGGGTTTTGCGTCTTTCCGGTCTTAACGTGTTCCCTGTGCGGCCCCGTCTCAAAGCAAAACAGGCCAGCCCTTTTAATCGTCTTCGGCGCGGCAGCGCCTTCATCACGACCACATGCCTGACCCTAACGCGCCACCTGCAATCCGCCTTCAACGCCGCGACTGAATACGATCTGCCACAGCTGAATATCGCGCGCCCGGAAGGCACCGGCGCAGGCATTAAGATAGTAGGAGAACATCCGCTTAAAACGTTCACCATAATTATCAGCCAGCTCTGGCCAGGCCTGTAAAAAGCGTTCATGCCAGGCCATCAGTGTTTTGTCATAATCGGCACCAAAGTTATGCCAGTCTTCCAGAATAAAATGGGGCTCGCTGGCATCCGCCACATGACGAACCGAAGGCAAACAGCCATTGGGGAAAATATATTTGTCGATCCAGGGATCGACACTCATATCGGTTTTAATCGCGCCGATAGTATGAAGCAGGAAAATACCGTCAGGCTTTAAATTACGATCGACCACATCAAAATAGGTCGCGTAATTTTTCGGTCCGACATGCTCAAACATACCCACCGAAACAATGCGATCAAACTGCTTATTCAGATCGCGATAATCCTGCAATAGAATCGTGACATCTAATCCGCGACAGCGCTGCTGCGCCAGTTTCTGTTGTTCGGCGGAAATCGTTACGCCATGCACTTTAACGCCATAATGACCTGCGGCAAATTCCGCGAGGCCGCCCCAGCCACAGCCGATATCCAGCAGCGACATCCCGGGTTCCAGCGCTAATTTACGACAGATCATATCCAGCTTTGCTTCCTGCGCCGCCGCCAGTGTGGTGGCTTCTTTCCAGTAGCCACAGGAATATTGCATAAAGGGGTCGAGCATCAGTGAAAAGAGATCGTTGCCAAGATCGTAATGCTCTTTACCGACAATCCAGGCCCGCTTTTTTGATTGCAGATTAGTTAAGCGTGCAGCGGCAATGCGCAGCGTATCTTTAAAGTGATGAGGAAGCTGCTCATCAAGTTTATGTTTAAGTACCTGGTGGAAGAAAATATCCAGCCGATCACACTCCCACCATCCATCCATATAGCTCTCACCGAGCCCAAGCGATCCCTCCTGCAGAACACGTTTAAAAAAACCCGGATGAGTAATATGAATATCCCAGGGACGTGAACCATTAATTTCGATATCCGCTTTTTCCAGCAGTTCGTGAACGATGCGATACCAATGGTTCTCTTCAGGACTCACTGCTTCTGCATAAGATGAACTCATAGCTTTTCCACCACCTGTCCAATCTGAGCCTGAACAAATAATAGCCAACTTCGTCAGGCGTTGAGGAACGGCACGGATGACTCCGTACACCGGTTATCTGTGTGATACAGAGGACTGGAATCGCCTGTAGCAGGTCGGTTAGGGTGTGAATAACGCGCGCGAATACCGTCCCGGCAACAGGGTGCCAATCAGATTATTACGTTATTATATTGTTGATTTATTACAGGTTTGTTGACCCGAATGAGTATATTCTCACGCAGGTCAATATTCAATAACTTATTGTTAGGAAGCTAACTAAAAAGTCAGTGCGTCAGTGATTATCCTGGCAGGCAGGTTGCGCAGAGGCAACAACAGTTTGTGCGCTTGCTGCACGCTGCATAAAGTAACCGATCAGCGCGAGCAGAATAGTTACCGTCATCATCAGTGTGGTGGTAAACAGCGCCTGGGTTAATCCGGCCGACACCGCCAGGCTGGCGGCAAAGCAGAGTCCTAACTGCAGCGTGTTCTGCAACGCTGCCGCTTTACCGGTGGCGTGCGGGAAAGGCATCAGCGCACCGGACACCACAATCGGATAGACCGCACCGTTAGCCAGCGCCATACCGCAGAAGGGTGCCATCAGGCTCATTAGCGTGCTATTGCCTGACAGCGCAACAGCAAACAGCGCAAGAATGCTCAGACTATAGACTCCCAGCAACCAGGGCAGCAACTGTGCGCCGCTAAAGCGGTTGAGGAGGGCGCGACAGCTGAATCCGCCAATTAAAAAGGCGAGTGTTTGCGGCACATAACTCAGGCCGATATCGGCAGGCGAGAGACCCAGATCCGCCAGAATAAAGGGCGAGCCGGTCAGCCAGGCAAAAAAGCTGGCTGAACAGGCGGAATAGATCAGCACATTTCCGCTGTAGACCCGTGATTTTAGCAGGGTGAAAAAGCCGGGCTGCGTACCTTTTTCGCCCGCGGGCTTACGCACGGTGGGCAGGCGCAGAGTAGTCAGAATCAACGCCACCGCAATCAGGGTTAGCACCAGGAAAATCGAACGCCAGTGGAAGTGACCGATCAGCCAGGCACCCAGCAATGGGGCCAGCGCCGGAGAGAGTGCAACCAGTGGCATAATGGTGGCAAATACTTTGTTGGCGCGCGCGGCAGGGTAGCGATCCACCACCAGCGCTTGCCAACTCACGGCCGCAGCACAGACACCAATTGCCTGAACAAAGCGCAGCGCCAGCATCAGATAGATATCATTTACCCACAGCATGCCTGCGCAGCCAACACCAAACATGGCCAGTCCGGCCAGCAGCACCGGTTTACGGCCGATGCGATCGGAAAGGGGGCCCCAGAAGAGCTGACCACAGGCGAAGCCTGCCAGGAATAGACTCATGCTGGCGCTGATCAGGCCGGGCGAGGTGTTAAAAGTTTGCTGCATTGCGCCAAAGGCGGGCAGGTACATATCAGTGGCTAAAAAGCCCAGCATGCTCAGCAGGGCAAGATAGGGCATGAATCCTTTATTCGACGACATTTGACTCTCATTTTGGCAGGATAAACGCGTCAGAGTGTAAAAGGTGCGTCTGACGCTGTGAAACGGTAATATTTGCCGATTGCTGTTAAAATTTTTGAAGGCAAATTATGTGGTCAGAATATGCATTAGAAGTGGTTGACGCCGTCGCCCGCGGGGGCAGCTTCAGCGCCGCCGCGCAGGAGTTACACCGGGTACCTTCTGCCATCAGCTATACGGTGCGTCAGCTGGAAAACTGGCTAGCGGTACCGCTATTCGAACGTCAGCATCGTGAAGTGGTTCTGACCCCGGCAGGCGAACATTTTGTCCGGGAAGGGCGCAGCATCATCAAAAAAATGCTTGCCACACGGCGACAGTGTCAGCAACTGGCCAACGGATGGCGCGGCCAGCTAAGCATTGCCGTTGACCGTATTGCTAAGCCTCAGCGCACCCGGCAAATGGTCAAAGATTTCTATCGCCACTTCCCCGATATGGAGTTGATCATCAGCTATGAAGTTTTTAACGGTGTATGGGATGCGCTGGCCGATGGCCGGGTGGATGTGGCGATTGGTGCGACTCAGGCGATTCCGGTTGGCGGACGGTTTGCCTTTCGGGATATGGGCAAACTCAACTGGCGTTGCGTTGTCGCGCCTCACCATCCCCTGACGCAAGCGAGCCAGATAGATGACGACACGCTGCGCAGTTGGCCATCACTGGTGCTGGAGGATACGTCACGCGCACTGCCGCGTCGTATGACATGGACGCTGGATAACCAGCGCAGGCTGGTGGTGCCGGAGTGGCAAACCGGCCTTGAGTGCGTGCAGGCGGGATTGTGCGTGGCGATGGTGCCTGGTCATCTGGCCAGGCCACTGCTCGACAGCGGCGAACTGGTTGAACTGACGCTGCCGGTGGCGTTTCCGGACAGCCCATGTTGCGTCAGCTGGGCAGAGGATCGCGCATCACCGGCGACAGGCTGGTTGCTCAGCTATCTGGGTGATGCGCAAACGCTTAATCAGGAGTGGTTAAGGGAAGATTACCGGCGATAGTCGCGGAACGGGCCATCGGCTACTGAACGGCGCTCAATCAGCGTGGGATGGACTTCAATCGTTTGTGAAACTTCACGCTTACTGGTGATACGGTCCAGCAGCATATCCAGCGCTTTCTCACCCAACTGGGCTTTAGGCTGATGCACTGTGGTCAGGGCGGGGGCGAAATAGCGGGCGTTGCGCACATTGTCATAGCCGATCACCGAAATGTCCTGTGGTACGCGCAAACCCATCTCATCGGCGGCGCAAATCGCGCCCATCGCCATGATGTCACCCCCACAGAACACTGCCGTCGGGCGTTGCTTCTGCGACAGGATCTGCTGCATCGCCTGATAGCCCGACTCCGGCTCAAAGTCACCCTGCACAATCCATTCGGTGCGCGGCTGAATACCCGCCTCTTCCAGCGCCTTCAGGAACCCGGCATGGCGGCCGCCACCGGTGTTACGCTCCATCTGACCGGGAATGGCACCAATCTCACGATGTCCACGTTCAATCAGATAGCGTCCCGCCAGATAACCGCCCTGAAAGGCATTATCCAGTACTGTGTCTGTGAAGTCGGCGCGCGACTCGCCCCAGTCCATCACTACCATCGGAATATTGCGGTTCTCTTCCAGCATTTGCAGCAGGTCGTCCGGATATTCAGAGCACATCACCAGCAAACCATCTACGCGTTTCTGCGCCATCATGCTGAGATAGGCGCGCTGTTTTTGCAGATCGTTATGCGCATTACCCAGAATCAATGTATAGCCTTTATCAAAACAGTGATTTTCAACCGCTTCAATAATTTCAGCGAAATAGGGCGCTTCGCTGGAGGTGGCAAGCAGGCCCAGCGTCTTGGTATGGTTCACTTTCAGGCTGCGCGCCACGGCGCTCGGTGAGTAGTGCAGTTCCTTAATCGCCTGCCAGACCGCGTTGCGCGTCTCTTCAGCCACAAAGCGGGTTTTATTGATGACGTGCGAAACGGTCGTCGTTGAGACTCCTGCGCGTTTCGCCACATCTTTAATTGTTGCCATGAAAATCGGACTCCAGTGCCTATCTAACCCTATGATAAGCTTTGTGTTAAACGTTTGCGTCTGTTCAGGGTTTTTTCCGCAAAAATGCCGCTTTACCGGACAGAAAACAGGCTCCTGGCGGAGAAAAACCGCCTGACAGCGTGCGCAAACGGAATCAGGGTTGCGCGCGTTGCGCAACAAAGGCGGGATTCTAACAAGGCTGGACGGATAAAACGAGATTTTTACTGGGCCCTGTGGGAAAATGCGATATCCACACTAATTGTGTGATGAAGGAGCAAGCAATGAGTACCGATCTTAAACTGGCTTTAATGACCACCGTGGGCTGTCTGCTGATGATTGTGGCCTTTAGTTTTACTGCCATTCTGCACTAATAAAAAAGCCGGGA
Organism: Pantoea sp. AS142; assembly: GCF_037152305.1. Taxonomy (NCBI): domain Bacteria; kingdom Pseudomonadati; phylum Pseudomonadota; class Gammaproteobacteria; order Enterobacterales; family Erwiniaceae; genus Pantoea; species Pantoea sp. AS142. Next base: position 971,025 of record NZ_JBBCMO010000001.1, read on the forward strand.
TTATCCCGGCTCTCTTCTGCTTGTTCTGCTACTCAGCGTATGGTTTTCGGCGTCATCACGCGACGGGCACCAATATAGTGACGTTGCCAGTAATCTTCCCCTAATGCGCTGATCTGAATATCTTTGCCGGTACGTGGTGACTGGATAAATTTGCCGTTGCCCAGGTAAACGCCGACGTGGTCAGCAGTACCGCGTCCATTGATGCGGAAGAAGACCAGATCGCCTTTCTCCAGCGACTCACGCTTGATTGGCGCAGCATCACGCAGGTGATACATCTCGTTAGCGGTTCGTGGGATTTTAAACTTCACCAGGTCTTTATACGCGTACCAGACCAGACCGCTGCAATCGAAACCGGTATGCGGTGAGGTGCCGCCCCACTGATACGGCTTACCTAACTGACCCATCAGCTTGGTCATCGCTGTTTCGCGCGCTTTCTGGTAGCGCTGGCGATGAGATTTGCTCATTTTAATCGTGCCGGTCTCGCTGGGGGTTACCTCAACCGTTTTCAGCGGGCGCTGATGACCATAGCGTTTCTTGTCTTTGTTCTTGTTGATACGGGCTGTTTTAAGCGAGGTCTTTTTAGCAGGTGTCTGTTTAGCGATGAGTTCGACTTTTTTCTGTTTTTTAGTTTTTAGTTTTTGAACCGAGCTGAGGCGAGTTTTTTTCGTCACCGTTTTCAACGGGCGACGCTTGCGGCGCTCATCGTCGCGCGCGCTCTTTTTCTCTGCCTTATGCGTACTAACGTTCACCGGTGCGTGCGGCGACGCAGCGGCGATGTTAAAAAACAGTTGCGCAAAGGCCAGCATGAAAAGCGTAATGATTAAACGCATAGTCCATTGAAGTCGTTAAGTTGTCAGGGCCACTACGCACCGCGACAAAGTTGAGATTAATCTGATCCAGGATCAGCGCCCCGGCCATTCTAGTCCAGTTCTTTTAAAAACTGTAATGCCTTTTAATATTAATCTTTGCAACCCACGTAATTGCGCTGAAAATGAGCATTTTCAGCGTCTTATATCAGCGAAATTATTACGAATTATTAATCTGTTACCAGACGTTAATAATCAGGCATTCAGGCATCCGACGCAGGACTTAACAATGATGGCGATTTAATCGGGCAGCGATCAAAATGTCGTTTTCAGTCATGCTGCGAAGTCGCTACAATAAACAAACACGAAGTAACGAATTAAGGAAGGCAATTATGAGTACTGTAGAAAAAATTCAGCGCCAGATCGCAGAAAACCCGATCCTGCTGTACATGAAAGGTTCTCCGAAACTGCCAAGCTGCGGTTTCTCTGCACAGGCGGTGCAGGCGCTGTCAGCCTGCGGTGAGCGTTTTGCTTACGTGGATATTCTGCAGAACCCGGACATTCGTGCAGAGCTGCCGAAATATGCCAACTGGCCAACTTTCCCGCAGCTGTGGATCGATGGTGAGCTGGTCGGTGGATGCGATATCATCGTTGAGATGTTACAGCGCGGTGAACTGCAGTCGCTGATTAAAGAGACCGCAGAAAAATTTAAAGAAGCAGAATAAAAAAAGGCCGACATTAAGTCGGCCTTTTTTCATTGCAGCATCGCTTATGCGGATGTACTGATTTGCGCGTCGTCTTCCGCGAAGGGCAGTGGCCAGCCGCCTAACCGTTTCCAGCGGTTCACCAGTTCGCAGAACAGTGTCGCCGTCTGCTGAGTGTCGTAAAGCGCCGAATGCGCCTGTGTAGTGTCAAACGCCATTCCCGCCGCGATACAGGCTTTCGCCAGAACCGTCTGACCCAGCACTAGCCCGCTCAGGGCCGCGGTGTCGAAGGTGGCAAACGGGTGAAATGGATTGCGCTTGAGGCTGGCACGTTCAGCCGCCGCTGACATAAAATTCAGGTCGAAGGTGGCATTGTGCGCCACCATAATGGCGCGATTGCAGCCGCTGTCTTTTATGCCCTTACGCACCATTTTGAAAATAGCGTGCAGCGCCTCATATTCACTGACTGCGCCGCGTAGCGGATTGCTGGGATCAATACCGGTAAAGGCCAGAGCCTCGGGATGCAGCAGCGACCCGACAAAAGGTTCGACGTTGAAATGCAGCGTCTGGTCAATCTGAATCCATCCCTCTTCATCCATTTTCAGCGTGATAGCGGCAATCTCCAGTAACGCATCGGTTTGCGCATTGAAACCCGCGGTTTCAACGTCGATCACCACCGGATAGAAGCCACGGAAACGTTGATTGAGTGCATTAGGGGAATTCGATTCAGACATCAGGATCTCGTTGCAGAAAAAGGGCAGCGCGTATTATGGCAAAAAACGGGGCCGGGTGCAGCAGATGAAGCGCAGAGAAGGGGATACAGCCCACCCGATTAGGCAGGCTGACAGGCAAAGTTAGTGACCCAGGCCGTTACCGGCATCTTTATTTTCGATCAACTCGATTTTGTAACCATCGGGATCTTCAACAAAGGCAATAATGGTGGAGCCGCCTTTAACCGGACCAGCTTCACGCGTAACGTTGCCGCCATCTTTGCGGATACGTTCGCATGCCGCTGCCGCATCATCAACGCCCAGCGCAATATGACCATAAGCATCACCAAGGTCATACTTATCGACACCCCAGTTGTAGGTCAACTCGATCACCGCACCTTCGCTTTCGTCGGTATAGCCCACAAACGCCAGGGTATATTTGTATTCGGTGTTTTCGCTCTGACGCAGCACGCGCATGCCCAGTACACGGGTGTAGAAATCGATAGAACGCTGGAGATCGCCAACGCGCAGCATGGTATGAAGTAAACGCATAACATCCTCTTTTAAATAAAATGCCAAAGCCGGGTGACCCAGGCGCTAAGTATAGCGATGAAAATCGCCGATGAATAATGGCTGCCGTCATCGTCTCCGACGGCAGCCCAAACCGGTTACAGTGTCGGATAGTCGATATAACCTTCAGCGCCGCCGCCGTAGAAGCTTTCCGGGCGCTGTGGATTGAGCGGCGCATCCTGCTGCAGACGCTCAACCAGATCCGGGTTAGCAATGTAATCGCGACCAAACGCAACGGCATCAATGAGACCGCGAGCGATCAGATCATCCGCTTTCTCAACGGTATAGGCACCGGCACCAATGATGGCACCCGGAAACAGGTCACGCACTTTCTGACGGAAGGCATCAGTATAAGGCTGACCACCGGCCCAGTCTGGCTCAGAAAGGTGCAAATAGGCGATGTTGCGTTTTGCCAGCTCGCCGATATACCACAGTGCCGCTTCTTCTTCGTCCGGGCCGTTGTCCAGATTCTGGAAGCTACCGATAGGTGAGACGCGAATACCAATACGATTGGCTGACCAGTTGGCGATCACAGCATCAACCACTTCCAGCGCAAAACGACCGCGTTTTTCGATGCTGCCGCCATATTCGTCTGTACGCTGGTTTGAGCCAGGCGCCAGGAACTGGTGGATCAGGTAACCGTGCGCCGAGTGCAGCTCAAGCAGGTCAAAGTCCGCTTCACGCGCGTTTGCCGCAGCCTGGCCAAAATCTGCCACGATCTGCTGAATCTCTGGCACCGTCAGCTCACGCGGCACAGAGGTATCTTCGCGATATACGCTGCCATCTTTAGCACGCAGTGAAGTACGGGTGCCTGCGGCAATCGCGGATGGGGCAACCGGTGCTTTGCCTTCCGGCTGCACGCTGTTATGTGAGATACGACCGGTGTGCCATAACTGCACGGCAGTGTGACCGCCAGCCTGATGCACGCTTTCGTTAATTGCTTTCCACGCCGCAATCTGTGGCTGAGTATGTAATCCTGGCGCACCGGCATAGCCTTTCGCCTGGAAAGAGATCTGGGTCGCTTCGGTGATGATTAGACCAGCGCTGGCGCGCTGGCGGTAATATTCAGCCATCATTGGGGTTGGAATATCGCCTGGCTCAACGCTGCGCAGACGGGTCAGCGGTGCCATAAATACGCGGTTTGGGACGGTAATTGCACCGACTTTTAGCGGACGAAACAGCTGGGTACTCGCCATAATAGCTCCTGATTAGTAGACCAGTCGTCTACAAATATGCTTTTTAAAAATCAGTGGTGTTCAAGCCACTGTTCGATGGTACTCAGTGCCAGACGCAGTGGCTGCGCCTCGCGGGAAATTTTGCTCTGCAGACTGGCACCAAGCCACAGTAGCGACAGCAATTCCGCCATCTGCGCGGGTGGCTGCGGGAGGTTCAGCGACTCCTGCTGTGCTGCAATGGTCAGTGTTTGGGCGTAAAGGGCAGTGATTTTTGATGCGCCCTGTTGTAGTGCGTCACGCATGGGTTCGGAGAGATCGCACACTTCCGCCGAGACCTTAACCCCCAGACAGCCTACGATGTGCCCCTGATGGACAAACAACTCAACGGCAGCACGAAAATGATTGAGCAGGCGCTCACGTGGTGTGCCGCTGGTCTGATTAAGTTGTAACTCCACATCCTGCAGGAAACGCGCAAAGTAGCGTTCCAGTACCGCTACGCCAAACGCCTCTTTAGAGCGGAAGTAATAGTAGAAGGAGCCTTTCGGCACCGCCGCCTGTGTCAGCAGTTCGCTGAGGCCCATTCCGGTAAACCCGCGTTGCAGACAGAGTTGCTCACCTGTCTGGAGCAGGTGTTCGCGAGTTTCGTTGCGCTGTAGCATCTTATTCATGGCACTGAGAGTAGTAGACCAGTCGGTCTAATGCAACGCAGCCCTGTGCGTTTGGCACAGAGTGTTCATTCTGCAGTAAAAGAGCAGGATAATTCTGACCGGTCAGGACTGACTTCCTGCGCAAACAGGCTACGCTTTTTACTGGACTGTTTATTCTGTTAATCCGGAGTCGTGGTGGCCGAGCAGCTTGAGTTTTTCCCGGTTCCCAGCCCCTGCCGCGGCATCTGCCAGACTGATGCGCGCGGCTATTGCCTGGGATGTTTACGCAGCCGCGATGAGCGGTTCAACTGGCTGCGCTTTAGCGATGCGCAAAAGCGGGAGGTTATTCGTCTTTGTCAGCAGCGTCGTCAGCGTCTGCAACGGCAACAGAAAGGCGAGGAGCCGCACGAGCCACAACAGCCGGCGTTATTCTGACGACTTTCCGCTTTCCGTTATACTCTCTGACACGCTAACTTCAGCCATCGCGCAACAGGGAGAACGTCATGTTAAAACCGCAAGCCATCGCTTCACAGGGGCCCGATTTTTCACCGCTGGTTATGGGGTACTGGCGTCTGATGGAGTGGGGCATGTCGCCTCAGGAGCGGGTCGCGTTTATTGAGCACCATCTGAGGCTGGGCATTACTACCGTTGATCATGCGGACATCTACGGTGACTACCAGTGTGAGGCGGCGTTTGGCGAGGCATTGAAACGGGCACCCGGCTTGCGCGACCAGTTGCAGATTGTGACCAAGTGCGGCATCGCCACCCGCGCCCGGCCTGAACACCAGATTGGCCACTACATTACCGACAAAAGTCATATCCTGCGAAGTGCTGAAAACTCGCTGCGCCATATCCATACCGATCGTCTCGACCTGCTGCTGATCCATCGTCCCGATCCGCTGATGGAGGCTGACGAGGTGGCTGACGCCTTTATGGCGCTGCATCAAAGCGGTAAGGTTCTGCATTTTGGCGTATCCAATTTCACACCATCACAGTTTTCACTGCTGCAATCCCGTCTGCCATTCTCGCTGGTAACCAACCAACTGGAGATCTCACCGGTACAGCAAAGTGTGCTGCTGGAGGGTTCGCTGGACCAGTGTCAGCAACTGCGCATTCGCCCGATGGCCTGGTCCTGCCTGGGCGGCGGTCGCTTGTTTAACGATCCGCATTTTCAGCCGTTGCGCAACGAACTGGAAGCGGTGCGGCAGGAAACGGGTGCCAACAGCCTGGATCAGGTGGTCTATGCATGGATACTGATGCTGCCGTCGCGGCCGCTGCCAATTATTGGTTCAGGTAAAATAGCGCGGGTCAGCGAAGCCGTCGGGGCCGTGAATTTATCCCTGACGCGTCAGCAGTGGTTCCGCATTCGCAAGGCGGCGCTGGGATTTGATGTGCCCTGAAGCGTAAAACTGCGTCAATCTTCGGCAAAATAGTGCAACAGCGACCAGACTTATCTCAAACCCTGGTATGTAAACGGAGTCATCATGAAAATCAAAGCAGTTGCGCTATTCGCATTGATCGCCTGCGGCTCAGCACAGGCGGCCAGTGAGCAGGTTACAATCCATCAGGTTACCGCTGAAGGGATTGGAAAATCACTGGGCACCGTCAAGATTGACGAGACACAATATGGTCTGCAATTCACGCCGGATTTACAGGGGCTTTCGCCGGGCATTCATGGTTTCCATGTCCATGCGAAAGGCAGCTGTGAGCCGGGAGAATCTGACGGTAAAGTGGTGGCCGCCGGTGCTGCCGGAGGCCACCTTGATCCTGCCAACAGCGGCAAACATCTGGGGCCTTATGCGGAGGGGCACCTGGGCGATCTGCCCGCGGTCTATGTCGATGACAAAGGCAACGCCACTTATCCGGTGCTGGCACCGCGCCTGAAATCGTTAACAGAGATCAAAGGCAAAGCACTGATGGTACATGTCGGCGGGGACAATCATGCCGACCAGCCTAAACCGCTGGGCGGTGGCGGGGCGCGTTATGCCTGTGGCGTAATCTGAGTTTCCGGGCGGCAGGCGAGGGCCGCCCGCTTTTATCCCGACTGTTTATGAATTGTTATACCATCCCTGACATTTCCCCCCTATGATATTGATTCAGGTAAGAAAGCGTAATGGGGAAAGGAGCAGGAAAATGAAACTCAAGGGCGCATTGCTGCTGTGTCTGCTGCTGGTGGGATGCGATAAACCCAACGATACGCAACTGGTTACCGAAACCGGACGGGAACTGCAGCGCACTATCGATACCAGTCCGATGCGTAGCACCTGTGAGAAAATTGCCAAAGGTCGTGAATGGCTGAGCCGCAACATGGTGCGTAAGTTGGAAGCGCAGGGTTGTGATCAGGTCTTTCGCAGCGCCACCGAAACCAATTTCACGGATAGCACTATCTATCGCCGCACCATGACTATGGTATGCGGGGGCATTCATGGTCAGAGTTTTACCGGTACCGAATTGACGCGCCGGTTTATCTTCTCACCGGATGAGAAAGTGCTGGTGATTGAACCGATGACCGAAATGGATAAAACCCGCTTCGAGGGACACAAAACACTGCAACAGCTGCAGGATGATTTTAACCGGCAACAGCAACAATATTGCCAGTGATCATTCAGGTACCGCCTGCTTTAGCTGGGCCAGCGAGCAGCGTAATCGCCAGATAATTCCTGCCAGTTCGCTGGCCTCGTTACTCTTCAGTGCCAGTAACGCGGTGATGGAATCCTCCAGTTCCGTCAGCATCCGATCCAGTGAACTGTGTCGCACGCCGCGGCGGCTGATAATCTCCTGTAAATTTTGCAGGCTGTTATCGCGAAATACCCTCAACGTCAACGAATCGGCGCGCCATTCACGTAGCTGCCAGACGATATGTGAGCAGTTGAGCAGCACCACCCCCCAACGCAGTAGCCAGACGCGCGCCTGTTCATCCCGGCTATGACTGAGCTGGCTAATGCGGTGGTATATCTGCGATTCAAAGCGGCTCTCGCTAAGCCGGGGCCGTTGCCGCAGTTGATCGAGAAACGCCAGCCGCAGCGCCCGGATATGCCGTCGACTACGCCGCGCATCGGAGCTGGGCCGCAAGATCTGAAACGCTAGCCAGGCGAGCAGCACCCCGCAGACTTTAGCGATGTTATCGTTAAAGAAGTCCTGATAATCCCAGGAGGGCGGATTTGTCACCGCGATAAACGATCCCATAAACACGATGAACTGACCCCACATCCCGGCGCGCGGTCTCTGCTGCAGCTTGAAGAGTTGCAGCGTCACCAGCAGCGGGAACAGAACCAGTAAAAACTGCCATAGCTGACTGATCTGCACCATCAGGCCAAACTTCATCACAAAACTAAACGCAAACAGCCACAACAGGGTTTTCAGCAGCAGCGTGACGCTGCCGCCGGGTGAGGGTGAGGATGCGTAGAGCACACAGGCAATGGCGGTTAAGGTGAGCGCGGCGGCGCCTGAAGACCATTGTGTGTTGATCCAGAAGGCACAGCCCAGCACGATGACGCAGAAGGTGCGCAGGGCGCTCCAGCCGGCTTCAGCACTGTCAGTGTCGCGTGCCAGCGCCGGAACCGGCGGAGGCTGAAAACGGGTATCGGCATCGGCTCGATCCAGCAGGCGGATCCAGCGCAGAACGTTGAGGTACATCCAGCAGAAGTAGCGCAGCCGCTGACAAAAGGCGCGCTGCCGATAGTCGCCATCCGCCGCCGGCGTCACGCTGCGCAGGATTTGCGCCAGACGATATTTATCACACGCCGGTTTCGCCAGCTCCGCCAGCAGTTGTTGCAGCGCTTCAAACAGCGTCTCTGGCGCATCGGGCCAGTTCAGCAACATGCGTCGCAGGCTGGAGAGGACGCTGGTGAGCCGCAATTGCTGGTGCAGCACATAGTTCAGGACATTGTTCTGTCGGCGAAAGCGGTAGTGACTCCAGAAGGCCTGAATCCGCAGCAGATTCATCGTCAGTATCTGGCTGATGACATTCTCATGTGCGGTACGGATTGTCTCGCTCGCAGAAGGCTGCAGCAGCAATACCGCATGTTCCAGCAATCGGGCATGCATCTGCTTCAGTGAAGTAATCAGCGTTTCACCATCGGAGGTACTCGGCAGCACCATCATCATCAATCCGGCGCACAGAATGCCGGAGATCACCTCGCAGACGCGGGCCTGAGCAATGGTCCACAGCGAGGTGATATCGGTAATATTGACGCTGCTAAAGGCGATGATAGCGGCGGTGTAGCCCGCAAGTGAAAACGCGTAGGCGACGTTATTCTGGTAGTGATTCGCAATGCCGGTACAGAGCGCCAGCCAGCCGGCAATCGCAAACGCAAACAGCCACGGCTCATTAAGGGTATGTCCGGCGATCACCAGGGCTGCGCTGGCCCCCATCAGACTGCCGACAATGCGACCAAGACTTTTGCTGATCGCGCCGCCGACGGTAGGAAAGCTAATCACGGCAGCAGAGGTCATCGCCCAGTAAGGCTCATCGAGATCCAGTCCATAGGCGATGCTCAGCGCAAGACACATCGCGATAGCATTGCGCAACGCATAGCGCCACTGGCCGGCGTTTGCTTTAATCCAGGGCAGTTGGTCCCAGGCCAGCCACTGAAAATTCATGGCTGGATAGTGATGGTGCAGCTGGTTCCGGCCACCAGCTCTGTATCGGCGGGTAGCGGGTTGAGACGGATGCGCACCGGCACCCGCTGCGCCAGCCGCACCCAGGGTACGTTTGGCTTGATATCGGGCACCAGGCCGCTGTCCGTCTCAATGCTCTGGTCATAAATGGCGCGACCAATGCTGTCCACCTGGCCCTGCAGCTGCAAGCCATTGCTGTAGAGCACCACCTGGGCCGCTGCGCCTGCATGAATATGGCGCAGCTTGGTCTCTTCAAAATAGCCCATTACGTAATAAGAGTGGCTGTCGACCAGCGCAAACAGTGGCGACCCCGCTGTAGCATAGTTGCCAGGCCGTAGTGTCAGATTGGTGATCCAGCCATCCGCCGGTGCGGTCAGCGTCGTCTGCTGAAGATTCCAGCGCGCCCGCTCCCATTCCGCCTGCGCGGCTTTGTTAGTGGCCGCCGCCGCCTCGGCGCCTAACCGTGCCGCATCAAGATCCTCTGCGGAGATGATATTGCGCGGCAGGCTGCTGCGCCGGTTAAACTCATGCTGCGCTTTCGCGAGATCCGTCTGCGCTTTGCTGCGCTGGGCGTCGGCATTGTCGAGCGCGATCTGCCACGGCACCGGGTCCAGCGTTAACAGTAGCTGGCCCTGATGCACGAACTGATTGTCTTTGATCCTGAGTTGCGTAATCCGGCCCGATACCTGAGGCGTGATATCCACCAGCTCTGCCCGTACTTTACCGTCACGGGTCCAGGGCGACTGCATGTAATAGTTCCACAGCCAGCCACCAGCCAGCAGCGCCAGGGCAAACACAATCAGTGTAGAGAAGTATTTTACCGCGTTAAATTTCATATCGATTATCCATGACCGATGAGCCAGAGTGCGGCGGTAACGCACAGCACAAACAGGGAAAGATCAAACAGAGTAGGATGCCAGACATCGCCGGAATAGATCCAGCCGCGCAGCAGCGGGTGGATCAGTAGCCAGAAAAAGAAGCCGAGGATCACCGCTTTGAATATCGGCGGGAAAAACAGCGAGGCGCCCACTACCAGATCGGTTAGGGGTTTCGCACCTGAAAAAGCAGGAGTGAGCACGTGATAATATCCTTCGTTAACCCAAACGGCAGATGGAAAGCGCTGCCGCATTCTCGCCGCCTGGTCCGGGATTTGTAATTTTTCCTGTAAACTCGCAGAATAGTGTAAAATCTGGCTTGATAGCTAGCAAGCTAATTATAAGGAGATGAAATGGATACGCCGCTCGGAACGGATTTATCTCGCCTGGTGCGCATCTGGCGCGCGTTGATTGATCAGCGGCTGAAGCCGCTTGAGCTGACTCAGACTCACTGGGTGACGTTGCACAATATTCATCAACTGCCGCCGGAACAGTCGCAGATTCAGTTAGCCAAGGCGATTGGTATAGAACAGCCTTCGCTGGTGCGCACACTGGATCAGCTTGAGGAGAAAGGATTAATTACCCGTTCGACCTGCGCCAACGATCGTCGTGCCAAGCGCATTAAGCTGACGGAGCAGGCAGAGCCGATTATCGAACAGGTTGAGACTGTAATTGATGAGACGCGGGACGACATTTTGTCCGGCATCAGTCGGGAAGAGATCAGTCAGATGGTGACGCTGATCGCCCGGCTTGAGAAAAACATTCTTGAACTTCAGCATAAAGAGAAATAAAAAACCGACGCCTGGGCGTCGGTTTTTTTGTTTTGTAGCATTATTAGCGAGGTGAAACCGTCACCTGGCTTCCGTTGGACGCCATCACAACACGCTGGCCAACGGAGTAACGCGTAGCGGCCTGTTTCTGAACCACCATGATGGTGTTGCCATCATCCTTACGGATTTCCAGTTCAACACCATCAGTTTTATTGACTGCGCCCTGAACACCCTGGCCTGCCACGCCGCCCAGAACCGCACCCCCGGCTGTCGCCAGGCTACGTCCGGTGCCGCCGCCGAGGGTATTCCCCAGGAAGCCACCCAGCACCGCACCACCGATTGCACCGATGACGTTGCTCTCATCGCCGCCCTGGATTTTTACCGGGCGAACGGAGACTAAGGTACCGTACGAAACGCTCTGTACCTGCTTAGCTTCACTGGCACTGTAGGTATCACCCGAGAGCGTACTGGTATTGCTACAACCTGCCAGCATGACACCGGCCAGAGCGACCACAATTAAACGCTTAATCATTTGAAACTCCTTTAGTCGAGAAGGCGCCACGTTTACCGCTATATCCTGCACACAGTATAAGACACAAACCTGGCAAATTAATCCCTGTCCGAATAAAACACGGTTGGACGAAGCATAGACTATGCAGGATCAACAATAATTCAATCGTGAATTAAAAAGAGTTGCACGACATTCTCTGTCTGCACGGTGGGATTAAAAGAATTTAATCATAGAATTAGCGATCATTATTTGTCAGGCTAGCCACAGATGAATCGCACTTCCCGCCGGAAGTAAGGAATGGCAATGAAATCAGGTCGCTATATTGGGGTAATGTCAGGCACCAGCCTGGATGGAGTGGATGTGGTGCTGGCCGCCATTGATGAAAATATGGTGGCGCAGCAGGCGAGCTACTGTCATCCGATGCCGCCGGCGCTGCGTCAGGCGATTCTGGGGATTTGCCAGGGGCAAGCCCTGACGCTGTCGCAGCTCGGCCAGCTTGATACCCGCCTCGGCCAGCTGTTTGCGGAAGCCGTGGTAACATTAATGAAGCGCGAATCGCTTGACGCCAGCGATATCATGGCGATTGGCTGTCACGGTCAGACCGTCTGGCATGAGCCACAGAGTGACGCACCTAACACGCTGCAGATTGGCGATCATAATCAGATTGTGGCGGCAACCGGCGTCACCGTGGTCGGCGATTTCCGCCGCCGTGACATGGCGCTGGGCGGGCAGGGCGCGCCGCTGGTACCCGCCTTTCATCAGGCGCTGCTGATGGATGCCACCGAACGGCGCATGGTGCTGAATATTGGCGGTATCGCCAATCTCTCGCTGCTGATCCCGGGTCAGCCGGTGCGCGGCTTCGACACCGGCCCCGGCAATATGCTGCTGGATGCCTGGATCGGGTGTAATCAGGGCCTGGCCTACGACAAAGATGCGCAGTGGGCGTGCAGCGGGTCAGTCATTCCGGCACTGCTGGAGGCGATGTTGCGGGAACCCTGGTTTGCGTTGCCGCCGCCGAAAAGCACCGGGCGCGAACACTTCAATCTGGGCTGGCTGCAACAGCATCTGCGCCATTTCCCGGGTCTGGCAGCGCAGGATGTGCAGGCCACCCTGGTCGAATTGACGGCCATCACTATCACACAGCAGGTGCGACTCAATGATGGCTGTGACCGTCTGCTGGTGTGTGGCGGCGGCAGTCGCAATCCGCTGCTGATGGCCCGCCTGGCGGCGCATCTTCCTGGCACGGAAGTGACCACTACCGATGCGGCGGGTATCAGTGGTGACGACATGGAAGCGCTGGCTTTTGCCTGGCTTGCTTTCCGCACGCTTTCCGGCTTGCCAGGCAATCTGCCTGCGGTGACGGGCGCACGGGAAAAAAGCGTGCTTGGCGCGATCTATCCGGCCAATTCGCTCTACCGACGCTAAATGGGTAGCGGGAGCAATCTGCCCCCGCAGGGTTACCGGCGGCCGTCAGGCGGCGCCGGAGAGATGCGTCAGGTTACGAACCCCGGTAATCACCGTGGCAACCATGGTTTCACGTCGGGTAATCACCTCAACCTGATAAAACCGGCTGCGGTAGGCGATGGAATAGATAATGGGATGGTACTTATTGCCTTCTCCATAGCGGGAGTAGTGCGCTTCAAGCGCACGGGTCGCTGCGAGGATATGGGCCGGTTCTTTATCACCGCGGATGATTTGCTTCATTCAGTTCCTCAAATGCTGTCCCTGGAGTCACGTCGCACGCAGAGCGCGTAGCGCTGGCCTAAACACTGAACATCTGACTGCTAAACATTTAATCACTGACGGGGTCCTGACTGACTCTGCCGCGGGAACATGACAGCAAGATGATCCCCCGGCACTCTCTATTATTTAGCAGCCGCCGGGGGATCCAGCAAGGCAGGAAATCGCAAAATCATCCAAATCTAAGGCGGTCAGATTAGCTCCGGCCAGGCCACGGCCGCAAGGCCATTAAGTTCGGGTTTTGAGAACAGAAAGCCCTGAAACTGGGTCACGCCTGCCGCTTCAAGCCACATCCACTCTTCTGGCTGTTCAATGCCTTCGGCGATAACACCGATCTCCAGCGACGAGCAGCATTTCAGAATGGCATGAATGATTGCCTGCTTTGGACCACTTTTATGCACATCAGCGATAATCGCACGGTCGATCTTAATCTTGTCGGGCTGAATGCGGGTCAGCAGCGATAGCCCGGCAAAACCCGCGCCGAAATCATCCAGCGCCAGGCTGATTCCGGCCGCCTTAAGCTGCCTGAGGGCGGCTTCAAAGGCATCGGGCTGCGAGATAATTTCATTTTCGGTGAACTCAACCATGATCTGCTCTGGAACCAGCTCCTGCGCAGCAATCTCATTGAGCAAAAACGGCACGGCGTCGGGCACTTCCACCAGCGTCATCGGCAGCAGATTGATCGACAGGGTCATTCCCTCAATCCCCAGCTGCTTCGCCTGAGCGAAGGCGATCTTTTTTGACCTCAGATCGACCTGATAAAGCTGATCACGTGACAGTCGGGCAAAATAGTCACGCGGTGGTTCACCCTGCGGGCCGCGCAGCAGCGCCTCCAGCGAAACGATTTCGCAGGCAAAGGGGTCTACGATCGGCTGAAAAGCAAAGCTGACCTCATCCTTTGCCACCAGCGCCGCGTCGCCTGCGCGTTGTTCTGACTCGTCACGAATAAATGTCCAGCTGCTGGCGGCGGGGATCTCAAAATAGTTCTCTTTTTCGCGCGCTTCGACAAAGGTCCGCAGAAACTGCAGTGCGCGATCGGCATAGGTTAGCTGATATTTCGTGGTGCATTTTGCCAGCACTGCCTCGAGCACTCTCTCTTTATCATGCAGCCGCAGATCGAACAGCTCCATACCAACGTGACCAAAACGTCGCGCCGGGGCGTAATCGCGCAGCAGTTCGACCAGATTATGGTGGCGCGGATCCTGGCAAATCCGGCTGTAAACTGCTTTTACCGCCGCCTCCGGCCCTTCCAGGAGTTGGAAAAAGTGCGTGCCATTGAACAGTAAAATTCCGGTTACGCTGGATGATTTGTTGATTTTATTCGCTTTAAATACCAAATCATTCAGGATTTTAAGCGGCACATCTTCGGTAATGTGGCTGCGATAAATGAGTGTCGACAACATAAAGGTTTCCGGAATTTTTTATTTTTGTTAACGCACCTTACCAGAAGGTTCTCCGGGGGAGAACGAGGGGCAGTGCGCCTTTTTTACGCCGGCAGTATTCAGCCATCAACCGGTAACACTGAATCGCCCGTTCCCAGTGTGCGCTGCATTAACACGGTGTCCAGCCAGCGGCCATGTTTAAACCCCACCGATCGCAGAATACCTGTTATCTCAAAGCCCGCGGCGCGATGCACGGCAACTGACCCTCTGTTCTCGCTGTCGCCGACGTTAGCGATCAGCTGGCGGAATCCTGCCTGTTCAGCCCACCTGATGGCCTGGTCTAACAGACGCGAACCGGCACCACGCTTCTGAAATCCGGGGTCGATATAAATAGAATCTTCCAGCGTATGGCGGTAGGCATAGCGCGGACGATAGGGCGACAGATAGCAAAACCCTCGCACTTTATCGTCACTGACGGCAATAAACCATGGCAGGCCCGCCTGCTGAATCTTACGCATTCGCTGGCCAATCTCTGCTGCGTCGGGCGGCACTGTCTCAAATGAGCCAGTGCCATTAAGGACATGCCAGGCGTAGATCTGCTGAATCGCCGCGATGTGGCTTTCGTCTGCATCAAAAATTTCCATTACCCGGTTTTGCTCCGAAAATCTGCACCTGTCGAAAAAACAACGGTATAGCGGGCAGCCAGAATGTGCAATATCAATATCGCGCACGTCCATAATTTATTCTTCCCCTGTTCTCCAGGATTATTCCTGGCAGGAAAGGGAGAAAGTTCACGCCAATTGAATGTCGCGACTGACAGGCCGTTAAGCCTATTCTGAAAACAGCGGCAGCCGGGTGATTAGTGCCGGTGTAAAGGCTATTATCTTTGCGGTTCTGGTGGGGTTAATTAATTGACGGGAGGTGCAGGATGATGCGATTTGTTGATTTTCTGAAGAGTAAGCAGGGACTGCGTGCGGCGAGAAATCACTGCTTTGAATTAAATGGTGTGGTGCTGGGCCATTTTACTGCGTTATTCCTGCACGATAATCAGATTATTTTTACTAAAGATGGTAAGCAGTGTGCTGTGCCTTATTATCTGGGACCAGAAACAGATTTACTTCAGCAGAAGATTAATCCACGGATTAAGAATATCCGCGCTATCTGATTCGTTTTGGTGATGTGGCTATCGGGATGGACAGAGCAACAGCGTTATAATTCCCCTTTATTCTGGCGGTTAGCGTTATATATACGGCGCTGCCTGCCATAAGAGCATCAACAAATATGAATTATCCTCCAGACGTTCCTTCAGCCTGGTCGTTTACGGCTGCTTATTGACCTGACTCGCCGCGGTTCTGTGTGGGCGCAATAAATAGCAACAGCAGCGCGCTCACCGCAAACAGCGTCAATGCCGAACTGGCACCCAAAGAGGCGTAAAGCTGCCCAAACAGCAGCGAGCCGGCGACCTGGCCCACCGCCAGCATAAAAAACAGGATACCGACGCCGGTCGCCGGATCCTCATCGGTCGCGCGTGCGCCCCAAACCAGCAGCACGCCCGATAGCGTGACGTAACCTGCGCCGCAGCAGGCAACTGCGATCAGTAAGCCGATGGATTCACCCCGACTGAAGGCCAGCACCAGCAGCGGCAGAGCCATCCCGCAAAGTGACAGGCGGTAAACCCCATTCAGCCCGATACGGGCAGCGACCGGGCCGGTGACTGCACCCACGATGCCAGCGCCTCCGGCAATCAGCCAGAGCAGGCGGGCGGTCTCTACATCAACACCGACATGCTGACGCAGCAGCGCCGATCCAAAGCTCCACCAGGCCGCACTGACCAGACCTGAAATCAACGCAATGCCCATCAGGCGGCGCATGGAGCGGCGATAAAGCCGCTGGTGCCAGTGGCAAACGCTGGCGGCGTGTGCAACGGCCTCAGCCGTCAGCACGCGCATCACCAGCGGTACACAGGCCAGTGACAGCAGAGCGAACAGCAGGCAGGCGGCGCGCCAGCCGCCAGGCAGCACGCTCAGGATTACCACCGTCAGGATAATGCCCGCGCTGGTACCGGCATTGATCAGGGTGTTCGTGCGTGGCTGACTCGCAGCAGGGATTCGGTCACTGACTGCCGCGGCCAGTGCGGGTGAAGCGAGACCGGCACTTAATCCGGCCACAAACAGTCCGGCTGCCAGCAGAAGCGGTGAGGAGGCACCGGCGAGCAGCAGCAGACCTGTCGCTGCACTGAGTGAGGCCAGCAGCGCAGTCAGCCGGGTGCCGTAGCGATCCGCCAGCGCGGCTGCGGTGAGAATGGTGAGGCAGTACGCCACAAAACTGCAGGCTGACAGCATACCCGCCTGCTGGGGGCTGAGCGGGATATCCGCTGATATCGCGGGCAGCATCAATCCCCACGAGAAGCGCGCCATACCGTAGGTTACAGCGATCAGGCTAAAGCCGGTCAGCGCCAGCGCGGTGGGCGATCTCATCCGGTCGTACCATTCTGAAGCCACTGGCTTGCGATTTGCGCCGCCTGCCAGGCGGCCTCGGGACCGGTAATCAGCGCCGTGGTAATCGCACCTTCAAAAAGTATCCAGATGGCATCACTCAGCTGCTGATTTTCAGCGCCGCACAGATGCGTCACACACTGGGTGATGTATGCCCGCGTTGTGGCCCGGAAGGCCAGTGCCTGGGCTGCCAGTTCGCTGTTCCGCTCGGCATATTCCCCCCAGGCTTTCAGAAAGAAGCAGCCGCGGGCGCCGTTCACCGTCGTCCACTCGCCCAGCACCCCAAACAGATGCGCTATTGCTTCAGGTTGTTGCGGTGGCAGGAGGTCGGCCATAAAACGCTGTTCGCGAGCCTCAAGCACCGCTGCGGTCAGTGCTTCGCGTGAGGCGAAGTGATGATAAAGCGTGCGGGTGGAGACACCCGCTTCGCGACAGAGTTGATCGGTGCTGGTCGCGTGGAAGCCATGGGTGTAGAAGAGCCGCTCGGCGGCCTGCATGATATCGTTTCTCTTATTCATAATTTAAAAGTAAACCGATCGCTTTACTTTTTCAAGCCGATCGCTGCTGGTGACTCCCGCCGTGATTAATCAATCCCTGACACTGCTCACCTTAGCGTTCCGCTTAAAGATACGCTGTATAGCGCTTTTACTCTTTTTGAGCCTCAGTTTATCAATACTCATAATTACCCCTGCGGGGAGCAATGTTATCCGCTACTGCTCTAATAATACCTGAGCATTCCGGCAACCTCGATCTGCTGAAATAATTTTCAAAATATTGTTTTTAATGAATTAAATTGATTTTTGCTTTTTTATTGATGCATTAGCACTATCAATGCAAGCAGGGTCAAAAAGCGGATCGGGGAGCTTAAGTGCGTTGAATGCCTGAAGCGACATCAGTGGCTATAAACGGCATAATCTCAAAGTCAGTTTGACTCACGCAATAAAGTGGTTTTAAGCATAATTCTCAGTTAGTTTAATAAAGCTTCAGATTACAAAAAAAACCTCTTACGAATTTTGGTTCGTTTTTAAGATACATACAGCAACTATCAGGATGACTACCATGCTCAAAGCCAGCTATTATTATCTGTGCCCGCGTCCTATGGGTGGGTGGATTTTACACAAAGAAGGTTGCGTTAATTTGTCAAAGAACGATAAACGCGTCTTTATTGGTTCGCTTTATACCCGGCAGCAGGCGCTGGTGGTAGCGAAAATACATCATAATAATGCCATTCTCTGTAATGCCTGCCTGAGCACATTTATTTGCCCGACCAGCAGCGCGGTAATTAAACCGGCGCGCACAGCAACGCCAACCCGCCATACGCCAAAACATTAATTCGCTGGCATGTAATTGCTGCACAAGAATAGAATAAAGCGAATTAACAGGGCGGATCGTCCAGAATAAAAAGGCAGCGTGAAGACGCTGCCCTGTTATTTATGCCTGTTTAGGCTGGCCATTCGAGGCGGTAATTCCGCCATCGACGGGCAGGTTGACGCCGGTAATATAGCTGGCGTCATCGCTGGCAATAAAGAGAATCGCACGGGCGATATCATCTGCTTCACCGGCACGACGCAGCGGAATACGATCGTAAAAGCGCGCCAGCAGATCCTGATCCCCTTTGGCATCTTCAGTCAGATCGGTAAAAGTGAAGCCGGGGCAAATTGCATTGACCCGCACGCCATCCGCGCCGTAGTCCATCGCCAGCGCGCGGGTGAAGTTGGTAATTGCACCTTTGGCTGCGTTGTAGATGCTCATGCCCCAGTCGCCGCCCAAGCCGGAAACGGAGGAGATGTTGACCACGTTGCCTTTGCTTTTTAACAGGGCAGGCATGAAATAGTGTACGCCGTGGAAAACGCCATCAAGGTCGGTTTTCATCAGGGTTTTCCATGCGTCGAGTTCAACTTCATGGATGCGGCCCTGCACGATGACGCCCGCGTTATTCACCGGTACGTCAACACGGCCATATTTCTTCAGCACCGTTTCTGACAGCTGTTTAACCTGTTCAGCTTCGGAAACGTCGCAGGCCGCTACCAGGTGATTACCCGGCGTCATGTCGGCCAGCGTCTTTTCCAGTTTCTGCGCGGTGCGTCCCACCAGCACCACGGATGCACCCTCTTCAGCGAAGCGTTTCGCGCTGGCTTCGCCAATGCCGGATCCGGCACCTGTCACAACCACAACTTTCTGCGTAAATCTGGACATTATGCCTCCTTATCAGCATTAATCCTCACTATTAACAACCGGTTAAGCCTGGCAGCGATCCCCGAAAACACAAGCGCAGCGCAAAAGGCGCTGCGCCGGGCTAGCTTTTTTAACCGCAATCAGCGGTCAGGGACGTCTGAACAGGGCGAAACTGCGTCCTTCCAGCTCAAAATCCTTCTCTTTGGTGATCACCAGACCGCGTTTCGCCACATCGCTGGTGGTCAGCTCCAGCACCCAGCCGCCTTCTCCAAATTGCGGAATCCGGAACGGCACATTGCCTTCAAACGGGTTCAGCAGCATCAGTACGTCATGCCAGATGCCTTCCTCGGTCTGCAGATCCGGCCGGCCAATATAAACGCCCAGCGTCGAGCCCTCATCCCACTGCTCAGCCTGCTGGAACCCGCCACCGGCGTTAAACCATTTGATATCCATGCCGTCTCGCCAGTTTTCACGGCGCAGTAACGGCTGTTCAGCACGCAGTTTCAGGATCTGGCGGGTAAATTCGCGCAGCGCCTCAGCGGACTCCGGCAGGTTATCCCAGTGTACCCAGGAGATTTCACTGTCCTGACAGTAGCCGTTGTTGTTACCCATCTGACTGCGGCCAAACTCGTCGCCTGCCAGCAGCATCGGCGTGCCGTGGGAGAAGATCAGTGTGGCGAGGAAGTTACGCTTCTGACGCTCACGCACCGCGTTAATGCCTTCGTCATCGGTCGGGCCTTCGACACCGTAGTGGTAAGATCGGTTATCGTTGTGCCCGTCATTGTTGTCTTCGCCATTTTCACTGTTATGTTTGTCGTTATATGACACCAGATCGTTGAGGGTGAAGCCATCGTGCGCGGTAATAAAGTTGACGCTGGCCCAGGGACGACGACCGTGCTGGTCGTAGAGATCACCTGAACCCAGCAGGCGGGCAGCAAAGTCAGTCGAGACGTTGTTGCCTTTCCAATAGTCACGCACCGTGTCGCGGTACTGGTCGTTCCATTCTGCCCAGCCAGGCGGGAAGCTGCCCACCTGATAGCCGCCCGGACCGATATCCCAGGGTTCGCCAATCAGCTTTTTCTGCGACAGGATCGGATCCTGCATTACGGCATCAAAGAAGCCGCCGCGCGGGTCGAAACCATCGGGTTCGCGGCCCAGAATCGTGCCAAGATCAAAACGGAAACCGTCGATATGCATCGACTCAGACCAGTAACGCAGCGAATCGAGCACCATCTGCAGTACGCGTGGATGTGAAGTATTCACCGTGTTGCCGGTGCCGGTGTCATTGATGTAGTAACGATGCTGGTCTGGCAGGGTACGGTAATAGGAGAAGTTATCGATGCCCTTAAACGACAACGTTGGCCCCAGTTCATTCCCTTCCGCGGTGTGGTTGTAGACCACGTCCAGGATCACCTCAATACCGGCATCATGGAAGGCGCGCACCATGTCACGGAAGCCCTGAATACCGCGCGGCCCGAAATAGCGGGTGGCAGGCGCAAAGAAGCCCAGCGTGTTGTATCCCCAGAAATTTTTCAGTCCTTTATCCAGCAAGTGCTGATCGTCCGGGAACCAGTGTACCGGCAGTAGCTCGACCGAGGTAATCCCTAAACTTTTGATGTAGTCGACAGTCGATTTGTGGCTCATGCCGTCAAAGGTGCCGCGCAGTTCAGGCGGCAGCGCGGTGTTAAGCTGCGTAAAACCTTTAACGTGGGTTTCATAGATCACTGTTTTCGGCCACGGCACATGCGGGCGGTTTTTATCCTGCCAGTCGAATTCGTTCGGATCGATAACCCGGCACTTTGGTGTAAACGGCGCACTGTCGCGGCTGTCGAACGTCAGGTCTTTATCCTCGTGATAAAGATCGTAAGCGAAGTGTGCTTCGTTCCATGTGATATCACCCGCCAGTTCACGGGCATAGGGATCAAGCAGCAACTTGTTCGGGTTAAAGCGGTGACCGTTTTCCGGGTCATAAGGGCCATAGACGCGATAGCCATAGAGCGCACCGGGCATCAGGCCTGGAATGTAGCCATGCCAGATCTCATGGGTATATTCCGGCAGCTCCAGCCGGGCAATTTCCGTTTTGCCGCTGGGATCGTACAGACAGAGTTCAACCCGCTCGGCGTGGGCGCTGAACAGGGCAAAGTTCACGCCCTGGCCATCAAAATTGGCCCCCAGCAAATGGCTGTAACCCGCCGTAATTTCAAAACGCTGACTGTTTGACATTTATGCCTCGTTATTCAATGAACAGATTGACGCGTAATAAAGATAATTCATGCCGGATTTCAGCGTGCCACCAGCACGGCGCACCACTGCGACGCCAGCTCGGTGAGCGGCAACTGGTCGGCGGCAGTGATGGCTTTACCGGTCAACACATCCTGATAGTGGCGCTGGCCGAGTGCTGCGGGCAGGGCAATGACAGTATTCGCCCAGCGTGCAGCGGGCGGCTGATCGAGGTGGTCCGGCAAAGGGCTAAAGACCCGGCGTGACACAATCACTATCACCGCCTGGTCCTGTTCGGTGCGGGCAAAGGCGAGCACCTTATCCTGCTGCTCCCCCTCTGCCGACAGCGCCAGATAGTCACCGTGGCGGAACAGTGCAGGCTGCTGCTGACGTAGCGCCAGTAGCTTCACAATCGCCTGCTGATTGACCTGACCGCGCAGCCAGTGCGCCTCACTGCCATCGTGCTGTGGCGTGCTAAGCATCGCGGCGAGCGCGTCAAAATCGGGCTCGCGGCGGTTATCGGGATCGACCAGACTGAAGTCCAGCGCCTCACTGCCCTGATAAATATCAGGCACACCAGGCGCGGTAAGTTTCACCACCGTCTGGGTCAGACTGTTGACCAGTCCGGCACGCATAAAGGGTTGCAGCGACGGGCAGAAGTCACTGAGGAAGGTGCTGTTGGCGGGGGCGAGCAGATGACGGGCATAACCCAGTACGGCCTCTTCATAGGCGTCGTTATTGTCGGCCCAGTCGGTGCGCAGTTTGGCTTCACGCAATGCTTTTTCTACATAGACCAAAAAACGGGCTTCCAGCGCCGCCAGACCTTCTGCATCCTGCGGCTGCAGGGTGGTTGGCCAGACGCCTGCCAGCGCTTCATACAGCATCCATTCAACAGCCGGTTCCGGTGCCGGACCATCTTTCAGGCGCACGACCTGATCATGGTTCATCTCCCGCCAGCGGTTAACGCACTCCGCCCAGTGTTGCGGCGCTTCGGTCAGGGTATAGAGCCGCGCGCGGGCATCTTCACCGCGCTTGGTGTCATGCGTTGAGGTGCCTGACAGCGCATCAGGTTGATGTTCGCGCCGCGCCTGCATCTCCGCGTGGAACTGATCCCGTGAGAAGTGGCGCGCCAGCGGTTCAGCACCGACTTCATTCAGTGCCAGCGCCATGTGCTGACGGAAGAAAAGGGTGTCTTCCACCGATTTCGCCATCAGGGGGCCGGTCAGCTGCTGGAAGCGGGTGCGGAATTGCGTGGCATCCTCGCGAGCAGAGCCGACAACCTCGGCACGCAGAATCTGGGTCAGGAAGTCGAGCGCCTCACTGTCGGGCGCATGGGCGCTGGCTTTTACCTGGCTGATCACCTGTTGCAACAGCGCAGTGTCGGCCGGTGTCAGCCCCTGTGGCGTACCGTAGGTACGGTAAACCGGGAATGCCACCAGCAGCTCACGCAGCGCATTTTTCAGTTCGGCTTCCGGCTGAGGCGTGCCGTCTGCGTGGGCAATTTTCAGTGCCAGTTGCAGTAACCGGTTAAATTCACCGGCAAAATTGCGGTTCGCCATCAGCAGTTTGGCGGCGCGCAGCTCCGCTTTCATATCGACGGTTTTGCCAATCACCGCCTGATACGCCTTGCGCAGTCCGCCCAGGTTATCGCTGTCCACCAGCAGATTGGCCAGCGTGGCCATAAACTCATAACCGGTGGTACCGGAAACGGGCCACTCGTCAGGTAACTGTTCATTGTCACCGAGGATCTTCTCTACGGTGAGGTAGCAGTCGGGACCGGCAGACTGGCGTAATTGTTCCAGATAGCCGCGCGGATCGGCCAGGCCATCCACGTGATCCACGCGTAATCCCTGCACCGCGCCGCTGTGGACCTGTTCGAGGATCAGCTGATGCGTGGCATCAAAGACGGCTTTGTCTTCCACGCGCACGCCCACCAGGCCTGTTACTTCAAAAAAGCGACGGTAGGAGAGATCGTTGGGCGCATCGCGCCATGACATCAGTCGCCACGGCTGCTGGTCATGCAGTTCAGCAATCTGTGCTGCATCACGCAGGGCGAGCACCGCCGCTTCCCGATCCTGCCAGGTGTGGGGTGCCAGCGGATAAAAATTGTCGAAGTAGGCCAGCGCCGGTTTGCCGGTCTGGGGATCGCGCTGCACGCTGATGTCACCGTTTGCCAGCACCGCCTCAAAGGTGTCACCGAGGAACGGCAGCGTCAGGCGGCGTGACCAGTCAATATCGAAATAGTGCGCATAGCGACTCTGTTCACCCTGTTCAATCACGTCGCGCCACCACGGGTTCTCCAGCGAAGCGGCCATATGGTTAGGTACGATATCGAGGATCAGTCCCAGCCCGGCAGTTTTGAGCGCGGCCACCATACGATCAAACCCTTCACGACCCCCAATTGACGGCTCGATCTGATTGACATCGGTTACGTCATAGCCGTGGGTCGACTCGGCGGTAGCACTGAAGATCGGCGACGCGTAAAGATGGCTGATACCCAGCTGTTTCAGGTAGGGCACCAGCGCCGCTGCACGGTCAAACGTCATGCCGTTGCGGAACTGGATGCGATACGTTGCGGTTGGAATATTCATTCTGCTTCTCTCTTAGCCAGACGCACCACAATAGCGTCTGGCGTCAGTTCGGTGGCGGCCTGCGGCCAGGCAAACAGGGTTTCGCCCGGTAAGTCGGGGATTGGCTGCGTCCTGTCGCCAACGTTCAGCGCCAGTGACAGCGTGCCCTGCGGGAAGTCCCAGCGCACCGAGAGAAAACCGTCCGCCGTTCTTATCACCTGACCGGCATCGCCATTGGCGGTCTGCAGCAGCGGCACGATATGTTGCTGACGCAGGGCCAGCAGCTGGCGCGTCAGTGCCAGCCACTGCTGACCTTGCGGCGTTTCTGCTCGCTGCCAGTTAAGTTTCGACTGTTCAAAGGTGGCGGCATCGTTGGGATCCGGCACACTTTCGCCATGACCGGCATGGCCTTCAAATTCTCTGGCACGACCTTCACGCACCGCGTTGGCCAGATCGCCGTGGAAGTCGGTGAAGAACAGGAACGGCTGGGTTTCGCCATACTCTTCGCCCATAAACAGCAGCGGAATATGGGGTGAGAGCAATAACGTGGCCAGCAGCACCTGAGTGCGTTCTGCGCCAGCCAGGCTAATCAGCCGTTCGCCCTGCGCACGGTTGCCAATCTGGTCATGATTCTGGATGAAGTCGACAAAGGCCACCGGCGGCTGGCGGCTGCTTTTCACGCCACGCGGCTCACCCGACTGCTGCGAAACTTCGCCCTGATAGACAAAGCCTTCCGCCAGCGCCCGCGCTACCCGCTGTTCTGGCCGATCGGCGAAATCCTGGTAGTAGGCGTGATTTTCACCGGTTGCCAGCACATGCACGGCGTTATGGAAGTCATCGTTCCATTCACCGGTGAACAGCGGGGCGTGCCCGTTTTCATCGCGCGGATGCAGGAAAGTCACGTTACGGCAATCTTCGGTGGTGAGGTGGATAGGGCGGTTGGTGATCGT
Organism: Pantoea sp. AS142; assembly: GCF_037152305.1. NCBI lineage: Bacteria > Pseudomonadati > Pseudomonadota > Gammaproteobacteria > Enterobacterales > Erwiniaceae > Pantoea > Pantoea sp. AS142. The sequence continues at coordinate 995,945 of NZ_JBBCMO010000001.1, forward strand.
CGAACGGATGCGCTCAGCAATCTCAATCAGCACATGCTTTTCGCTGGGATCGTCAATCTGATCGATGGCGTCAAAGCGCAGGCCATCCAGATTAAACTCCTGCAACCAGTAGAGCGGCGCTTCCACGATGTAGCGGCGCACCGCATCAACGTCATAGGCGATGCCCGCGCCCCAGGGCGTCTGGCGCGCGTTGTGAAAGAAGTCAGGCGAAAGCAGTGGCAGATAGTTGCCTTCCGGGCCGAAGTGGTTCAGCACGATATCCAGCACCACCGACAGACCGTGACCGTGTGCCGCGTCGATAAAGGCTTTGAAATCATCGGGCGTACCGTAGGCAGCATGCGGTGCATAGAGCAACACGCCATCGTAGCCCCAGCCGCGATGGCCGCCGAACTGTGAGACCGGCAGCACTTCAATCATGGTGATGCCGGTGTCAGCCAGCATCGGCAGCTTCTCCATTGCCGCCCGGAAGGTGCCTTCCGGTGTAAACGTGCCGATATGCAGTTCATACACTACCGACGCCTGCCACGGGCGACCCTGCCAGTTCGTGTTCTGCCACTGATAAGCGTCAGGATCGATCACCAGCGAGGGGCCGTTGACCTCCGCTTTCTGGCCGCGTGCGGCGGGATCGGGCACCGCGGTGCCATCCGCCAGCACAAAATCATATTCGGCATTCGCTGCCACGCCAGCGACCTGAGTTTCAAACCAGCCGTCAGCTTGCGGCGTCATTTCAATGTCTTTGCCGGAGAGACGCAGCGTCACGCGTTGCTGACCGGTTGCCCAGAGGCGGAAGCGCACCTCGTCACTGGCAACCCGTTCTGCGCCCCAACTTTTAAAAAAAGATTTGGATTCCATTCAGTTGCCTCATTTAGCCTGGAAATGCACGATGGTCTCCACCGCACGAAAAGGATGTCGATAACGCAAGCGTCAAAAATCATAAACCTGGTCGCGAGACCAGGATGCCAGGTGAGTTGGCGTGTCTCTTCAGCCAGGAAGCTGGACAGATATTCATCGTGATGCGGCGGGAAGGGGGGAGTGAGACCGCTTCCACGCGGCATACAGAGAATAATCATAGACTAAGATGTTGCAATCGCAGGGCGGCGGGGCAGCTGGTGGCATTAATTTGCGTTAATTGCTCTGAATCGGCATCGGTCGGGGTAAAAGGAGAGGGACAGGCGCAAAAAATCCTGCCGGATGGCGCCGATTCGCTATAAGCTTAAGCGCGCTCGCGCAGGTCGCGCTGGATGACCTGCGGCGCTGAACACTTCAAAAGGATGTTACGTGAGGAAAAGCGTTCTGTTTGCCATGCTGCTGTTGCTGCTTTCCGCCTGTTCTAACCGGGTCGGACATCGGCTGGATAGCGGTAATCTGCAGCATATTCATGCCGGTCAGACCACTAAAGCCCAGCTCATCGCGCTGTTTGGACAGCCTGACAGTGAAACGCCCTACCCGGACGGCCAGCGGTTGCTGAAGTGGACCTACAGCGAGGCGCGCACCCTGAACACCACTGAGGGGCAGACGCTGACCGTGCAGATGAAAAATGACAAAGTGCTGAATTATGCGCTGAGCAAAAGTTAATTACGGTGGCGGCGGCAGATCGCCACCGCGCGTCACGGGTTATTACCCGCCGTTCTGCTCTGCCTCCCGGCTATCGGGACGCGGCTGAGCCAGCCGGGCGAAATCAGACCCTGCCGGATGCTGGTAAATCTGCAGTTCAAACAAACGGGCCACCGCATAGATATACTCAAAAATCGCCGCCTGGGTATTTTCATAATCGGCCCAGAAAATAGAGGAGGTGAAGCAGTAGATCTCCACCGGCAATCCATCCGGCGACGGCTTCAGCGGCCGCACCACGATATACATCTCTTTTTTAATATCCTCACGCTGGGTCAGCCAGGCGGTCAGGAATTTACGGAACACCATCAGATTGGTGATGCCGTTCTCCATAAACCAGCGCTCGCCGACAGCACTGATATCACGTCCATCCAGCAGCGCAGTGATCGATTCGCTGGCGATGCGGTTCTGACTCATCGCCTGCAGCATCTCCTGATTCACAAAGGTGATCGACTTCTGATCAAGATAGAAGCTGCGCATGATGCGGCGCGCGCCGGAGGAGAACATCGCCTGCCAGTTTGTATAGGTCTCGGTCAGGAAGTTCTTGGTCGGGATGCGTGAAATGGTGTTGTCCCAGTTGCGGATGGTGATGGTATGCAGCGCAATATCGGTCACCTCGCCGCTGATATTTCTGTCCGGCATCTCAATCCAGTCGCCCAGTTGTAGCACATCGTTGGAAGAGAGCTGAATATTGGCCACCAGCGACAGCAGCGTATGCTGGAAGATCAGCATCAGCACTGCGGCGACCGCACCCAGCGAGGAGATGATAATCGCGGGTGACTTGTTGGACATAATCGCCAGAATCATGATTGCGGCGATAATATGCACCAGGATTTTGCCAATCTGGATATAGCCCTTGATGGAGTGATTCTTACGCTTCGATTTGCGCGAATAGGAGTTGTTAACAATCTCCAGCACTTCGTTGAAGAAGAGAGACAGATAGACAAAAAACAGGATGCCGCAGATGGTCTGAATCGCCACTTTCAGATTTTCAGGCAGGCCCGGCATAAATTGCAGGAAATTATAGACCACAATCACCGGCACAAAATTTGACAGCTTCTGAGAGAGGCGGACATCTTTATCCAGCGGAACGTCTTTTTTATGGTTGCTGAAAAAGACCTTCCTGATCACTTTGACAATAAAAAATTTGCAGATCAGGTGAGTGACCATCCCGGCCATAATCAGCAGCAGCAGACTGAAGCTGATCGACAGCACCCTGTTTCCCTCAATAAAACTCATCAGACTCTGAATGTAATGCATGATAACCACGTGCGAAAAATGTAAGGGGCGAATTCAACCACAGCACGGGGGCGGTTGTTAAGCGCCGAATGCGTTCAGGCGGAGCCGCACCGTTTTTTCTGCCGTAAACGGCGCGCTGGCTACACCCAGCGTCCTGTGGCGTGTCACCTCCTCTGCTACAGCACTCAGATAAACGCTTCGCTGGCCGATAACAGCTTTATCTTCTCTGATATGAGCCTGCGGATATGCTTAAAAATCTTAAAATTACTCACGGTATTCTGGCGGTGCTTGCCGTCTTTATTACGTTACTGACCCTGACCGGTTTCCTGTTCTACAATGGCGTATCCAAAGCCGACAAAAACTTCGTGGCTGCAGAGCAGCTTACGCTGCAGCAGCAGCACCTCAGTGATGCAGTGAAAACCCTGATTAAAACCCGTGTCACCATCAACCGCGTGGCGATTCGTTTTCTGAAAAATCAGCAGGATCCCAACGCCCTGTCGGCCATGGCGGCGCTGCTGGAGCAGGCTGGAAAGTCAGCGGAGGCAGCCGATGTGGATTTCAAAGCCTGGCAGGCGCTGCCGCGTAAAGAGGGACAGAGTGACGCTCAGTCGGCGCTGGTTCAGACAGCCTATCAGCAGATGCGTGACACCATGCTGGCCTCCATTACTTTTCTGAAGCAGGGCAACTACCCAGGCTATGGCAACCTTGAAGCGCAGGCGGCGCAGGACCAGCTCGACACTGCCTATGAGGCCTGGCGTGCGGTGAACATCCAGCTGATTAAAGATACCTCTGAGCATAACCAGCGTAGCCTGACAGATGCGCTCTGGACGCTGCTGACCATCGGCCTGATCACGGGGGTGATTGGCGTGGCGGTCTGGATTGGACTGCAAAAGTTGCTGATCGGGCCGCTGGGCAGGCTGACCGGTCATATGCGCACCATTTCGGCGGGCGACTTAACCTCAGATATTCAGCATGAAGGTCGCAATGAAATGGGCCTGCTGATTCAGGAACTGCAACAGATGCGCGATGCGCTGGTGGTGACCATTACATCGGTCGATGACGCTACTCGCTCTATCTTTACCGGTGCAGCGGAAATTTCTGCCGGCAGCACCGATCTCTCTTCCCGAACCGAGCAGCAGGCTGCCGCGCTGGAACAGACTGCGGCCAGTATGGAGCAACTCACCTCAACGGTGAAACTCAACGCAGATAATGCCCAGCAGGCGACCACCGTGTCGAAAGAGGCTTCCGCCACGGCTATGCAGGGCGGTGAGACCGTTGCCCGGGTTATTGCCAACATGGATCAGATCAGCGAAAGCTCCAGTCAGATTGCCGGTATTATCGCCATTATCGACAGCATCGCCTTCCAGACCAATATTCTGGCGTTAAACGCCGCCGTTGAAGCCGCGCGTGCCGGTGAGCAGGGGCGTGGATTTGCCGTGGTGGCGGGTGAAGTGCGTTCGCTGGCCGGACGCAGCGCCAGTGCCGCGCAGGAGATCCGGGGATTGATTGACCGCTCAGCCGAGCGGATCAAAACCGGTGCCGGTCATGCTTCTCAGGCGGGCATCGCGATGGAGAGCATTGTGACGTCGGTGAGCCGGGTGACGCAGTTGATCGAAGAGATTGCAGCCTCCTCGACGGAACAGACCCGTGGCATTGAACAGGTTTGCAAAGCGGTCTCGGAAATGGATGGTGTGACGCAGCAGAACGCTGCGCTGGTGGAGGAGTCTGCGACTGCCGCCGCTTCACTGGAGGAGCAGGCAAGCTACCTGCGTAAAACGGTATCGGTATTCAAAACCGGCACTGTTGCGGCTTTCTCTGCCGCGCCAGTGGCAAAGCCGGTCTCCACGTCGAAAGTTCAGCCTGCCCGCCTGGCGGACAATGAAAACTGGCAGACCTTCTGATACCGGAACGTCAGACCGTTGCATCGCCCCGAACGAAGTACTGCACAGATGTTCCGGCACCAGCCATAAAAAAACCGCCACAGGGGCGGTTTTTTATGGCGTGGCGCGGCAGCATACCGGTGATAGCCGGCCCCTGACATCAGGCCGGGACGGACTGTGCCTTCTGGCTGCGTGACCAGACGCGATGCGCTTTCATTGCCTGAGTGAACTCAGAGGTCAGCGCGCTCTCCGCCGAGTCGCCCTGCACAATGCCATCTTCCTGATCCGCATCGTCCAGGCCGAACTGCGCCTTAAAGCGACGCGCTTCACCCACCAGACCAATCACCTTGAGGTGCTTGTAGGCTTCCAGCAGGAAGTAACGGGCATCGCCGCTTAACAGCAGAGCATCGATATTGCCATCCGGCACCATCACCGCATCAAAGGTCAGAGAGGGCAGACCCGCAAACGTTGCATCGACCGGCAGCACCGAACCATCATCAGCGCGAACCTGACCCATGTGCGGTGCCAGCAGTTTGGCGTGAACACCTTCTGCTTTCAGCGCCTGCAAAATCGCCAGCACATCAGCCGCCTTCACGCCATCGCTGAGCAGCAGAGCAACCTGACGGCCTTTGATCTCACCATCCGGAATCGCATAGAGGCTCAGGCTGTCATCTTTAGTCAGGCCGTTAACCGCCGCAGGAGGCTGAATGTTCAGCTGCTCGTCGGTCAGAGCGATACCCAGGTTATCGGCCACGCCCTGCGCCAGTTTGATATCGATATGCGCCAGATGATCCACCACACGCTCACGGATATAGGCACGCGCCACTTTACTTAGCTCAAACGAGTAAGCCCCAATGATGTGCTGCTGCTCAAACTCAGTCTGGCTTAGCCAGAACAGGCGTGGCTGAGCATAATATTCACCGAACGAGGGGCTGCGCTCACGCACTTTATGACCCTCAACCCGCTCCTGATAGCTTTCAAAGCCGCCACCTTCTGCTGCGGGTGGGGTTTCGCGCGGCCAGTTATCGTTGATCGAGTTCGGCTCATAGTTAGCCGGATTGGTGTCGATATCCTGACGATGCATGCCCTGACGCTGGAAGTTATGGTAAGGGCAGGTTGGACGGTTAATCGGGATCTCATGGAAGTTCGGGCCGCCCAGGCGACTAATCTGGGTATCGGTATAGGAGAAGAGGCGGCCCTGCAGCAGCGGATCGTTGGAAAAATCCAGACCTGGCACAATATGGCCGGGGTGGAACGCGACCTGCTCAGTTTCGGCAAAGAAGTTGTCCGGGTTACGGTTAAGTACCATCTTGCCCACGATCTCTACTGGCACCAGCGCTTCCGGGATCAGCTTGGTGGCATCGAGAATATCGAAGTCAAATTTGAACTCATCCTCTTCCGGGATCAGCTGCAGGCCCAGTTCATATTCCGGGAAATCACCGGCTTCAATCGCTTCCCACAAGTCGCGGCGATGGAAGTCGGGATCGCGACCGGTCAGTTTCTGCGACTCATCCCACAGCAGCGAGGCTTTACCGGCCACTGGCTTCCAGTGGAATCGCACAAAGGTCGCTTTCCCATCGGCGTTGATCAGGCGAAAGGTGTGAATACCAAAACCTTCCATGGTGCGATAACTGCGCGGAATACCACGGTCAGACATCGCCCAGATCACGTTGTGCATGGTTTCCGGCTGCAGAGAGACGTAATCCCAGAAGGTGTCGTGAGCGCTCTGGCCCTGCGGGATTTCGTTGTGCGGCTCTGGCTTAACGGCATGCACAAAGTCAGGGAATTTATGCGCATCCTGAATAAAGAACACCGGCGTGTTGTTGCCTACCAGGTCAAAGACACCCTCTTCGGTGTAGAACTTGGCGGCGAAACCGCGAATGTCACGTACGGTATCAGCAGATCCTGCTCCGCCCTGAACCGTGGAGAAACGCACGAACACCGGGGTGGTCTGTTCGGGATCGCTGAGGAACTGCGCTTTGGTCAGATCTTTCAGAGAGCGGTAAGGCTGAAAATAACCGTGGGCGGCAGAGCCACGGGCATGCACGATACGCTCCGGGATACGCTCATGGTCAAAGTGCGTGATCTTCTCACGCATAATAAAGTCTTCCAGCAGCGTGGGACCCCGCGAACCGGCACGCAGAGAGTTTTGATCGTTGGCAATGCGTGTGCCCTGATTGGTGGTAAGGGCGCGGTCGGTGCCGTTTTTACGGCTGGCCTCAAGCTGGTCAAGTTTGGCATTGTGCGTCTGCGGCGCTTTGAGGCTGCCTGGCGCGGTGGGCTGCTTGCCTGGCGGGGTCGGTTCGGCAGGGGGCTGATGCGAACCATCTTTGGGTGCCAGCGAACCCAGACCGGATTCTGATGATTCCGGGCCGGTAGTGGGTGCGCGGTGGCTCAGGGGTTTCTTCTCTGTTTCTTTCGACATTAATCCATGCTCCATCTGTTATTTTACTTTCGACGAGACTAAATATAGAACAACCTGAACAATACTGAGGATAAATCGGCCATTTTACCTCGGTGGCTGCGCCTTTTGCGTCCGCAAGAAAAACCCGGCTTATCTCTCAACGCGGGCTATCGCTTCGCTTATCCACACCTTGTGCCGCCTGGCTTAGCGGCGCGTCAGTCCGCGCGTGACAGGCGGGCGGATGCGTTGCTGCCAGATCAGATCCGCCCGCCGCCGGGGAGTGGGGGGTTCCTGACAAGGACGTAAACCAATAAAAAAAATTAATGCGGGGAGTTGTCATTTTACGTTGATATTTGAAATGTTATATCATAACATTTCATTTTGTGACGTTGATTGAGGATCGGGTTTTGGCGAATCATGCAGGTAAGTGGATGGTCATCGTAGGCGCGCTGTTAGTCAGCCAGCAGGCACTGGCACACGGCACGCATGCACATGGAAAACCGTTGTCAGCCATGGAGCAGAAAGCGGCGGAAGGGGTCTTTGCTGACCGCGATGTGAAAGACCGCCCGCTCTCTGACTGGGACGGGCTGTGGCAGTCGGTTTATCCGTTGCTACAAAGCGGGGAACTGGATCCGGTCTGGCAGAAAAAAGCGCAGCAGGATCACCGTAAAACGGCAGAGGAATTTAAAGCCTATTACCGCAAAGGCTATGCCACTGACGTCGATACGCTCGGTATCGAAAATGGGGTAATGGAGTTCCACATCGGCGATCGGGTCAGCGCTTGCCCTTACCGGTATGCGGGCTACAAAATTCTGACCTACAGCTCGGGCAAAAAGGGGGTGCGCTACCTGTTTGAGTGTCAGGACACCAGCAGCAAAGCCCCCAGATATGTGCAGTTCAGCGACCACACCATCGGGCCACGTAAATCTGCCCATTTCCATATCTTTATGGGCAACGACTCTCAGCAGGCTCTGCTGGCTGAGATGGACAACTGGCCGACCTATTATCCTTACCAGATGACGAACCCGCAGGTGGTGGATGAGATGCTGCATCACTGAGTGCCGGGGCGGAATCGGATAACCCGCTGAAATGCTGGCAGGTGCCAGATAAATTCGGCGCCTGCTATTGAGAAAAGCCTGTCATCAAACTCACGGTCTTTCCGGCGCGGGTTAACACACGCAACCCGTCCTCGGTCTTTATCCCACCCAGGCCGGACGGCGTGAGGCGGGGATGCCGCGCACCACCCGCTGATACGACGCCTCAACCCGCTGCTGAATCAGCCCGGGCGAGAGGCTATCGCCGGGATTCACCGTGATCCAGTGACGCTTATTCATATGATAACCAGCGGTGATCGAGGGACAGATAACCCGGTGCAACGCCGCCTGCTGCGGTTCGCATTTCAGGGTAATAACCGGCACACCCTGCAATTCGGTCAGCAGTAAAAACACGTTTCCACACACTTTATAAACCTGATGTTTCGGCCTGAATGGATAGCTGCATTCTGCGGCGGGCAGCCGTTCAGCCGCTTCTATGGCAATGCGCTGGATCTCGTGACCCTGCATAGTGAGCCCCCCGGTCATTACTCAGCCCAGCTTTGTGGCGCGCGACTGGCTGCTCGCCAGAGGCCTGTTACACTTCTGATAAGCATAAATCAGGAGCAGACATGAAATTAGGCTTTGCATGTAAGTATCTCAATAGTGATGGCAAACAGTTTTTCCCGTTTCGCGCCACTACCCGTAAACGGTTTCTGAGCTTACCGCACGATGAACGCAATCAGCTGGTTTATGAGATCACCGTTACCAATCTTAATCATCTCTATCTGACCCTTGAGCATCTGGCTACGTTACCTGAGCCACTCAGGATGATGCGTATCGGCAGCGATCTGCTGCCGCTTTACACGGTGCCCGAGGCCACGCCGCTGTTTACGGCATTTCTGCCCGAGCTGCATCCGCTGTTTGCCCGCTGTGGCGAACTGGCGCGGGCGCATCATATCCGGCTCTCATTCCATCCGGGACAATATACCGTGCTGGCCTCCGATAACCCCGACGTGGTGGTTCGCGCGCTGGAGGATGTGGAGTATCACACGCTTTGCGCCTGTCTGATGGGCTACGGTAAAACCTTCCAGGATTTTAAAATCAACATCCATATGAATGGCAAAGCGGGATTCGACGGCTTTAAACGGTCATTCAATCAGCTCAGCCCGGAAGCGCGGCTGATGCTGACAGTTGAAAATGATGAGATCTCCTGCTCGCTGGATGATGTGCTGCAGGCGGCATCGCTCTGTCCGGTGGTGCTGGATATTCACCATCACTGGGTAAAAGAGAGTGAGTTTATCCAGCCTGATGATGTGCGTGTTGCCAGAGTGATCGACTCCTGGCACGGCGTGCGACCGGTGCTGCACTACTCGATTTCGCAAGAAGGGATCATTCCGCAGCAGGGCTGGCCCGATCAGCCGCAGCTGGGCGTGAGCAAAAGCAAACTGCGGGCGCACTCCGACTACTTCTTTAATCCGACGCTGAATGCGTGGGCGCTGTCGTTCCAGGATTTTGACATCATGTGCGAAGTGAAAATGAAGAATCTGGCGCGGGAACAGCTTTACCTGTGGGCCATAGCGCAGCAGCGGATGGGTGATGTTCTGGCCGAAAGCGCCAGGGAATCGGCGAACATTAAATAATGGCCACACCCCCTTAACAGCGACTGTCGCCCCTGAAATGTCGCGGGCTTTATCACTGACCAGCATCACGCAAGCGGGCGCCTGCGCACAGGCTGACCGGTGGCCGCGCCCCGTCAGGCGGTGTCCTGGCATCCTCATGCTTATCCCGTTGGGCGATTAGTCTGTCGGCACCTTCCTGCCGAAAATAATCGCTTTTGGTACCCGCCAGGCGGCCTGAACTCTGATAACTCTTCGCCGTGTTTGGGCTGTGGCTGCATCACGGCGGCGCTGCCAGGCCACGTCTGCGGCTGCTCTGCGAAAGGGGGAGATGGACGCTGGGTGGATGAGATCACTGTCCCTCCGTAAAAAAGAGGGGATAAACCTGTCAGGGCATCTGACCCTGACAGGCGAGCCATTCAGCGTTCGGTGGTGTGATGCCGTCAGTCTGCTCTGACTGCGCACCGGAACCGGGACGGGCATTGCCGGGCAGCGACTCCTCACCCAGAATATCGGTCTGGTGTTCTGGAAAACGTATTGCATCGCGACACGAATCTCACCATTGATGCCGCCGATGGTCTGCTGTGACAGCATGGCAAACTCTGGATCGGGTTTCTCTACCCGAACCGGGAATTGAAGTTTTGATGAATGATGGAACATGATTATTTCTTCATCTGTGTTTGCAGTGGATGCAGGGCAATCCCTGGACACAGACAACGGATAAATAAAGCGGAACGAGAGCAGTTAATCCGGATTTAAGGTGAAATAAGCGGTAAAAACGGTGAGTTTTGACGCTATATCTGGTCCGATAGGGCAGGCAATATCAGCGGTAAGAAGAGGATGACTGATTGAGTGCAGGAGAAAAAAAAGCCCCTGAGCGGGGCTGATTCCGGACTGGAAAAGCATCCATGCTTATTTGCGTTCCATCTTAACAGACACAGGTTCTTAGCTCTCGCTGGTCGACGAAGCACGCTGCAGAACATGTTCAAGAGCCTGACGGTAGAGATCCTGCTTAACCACGTCACGCTCGCTTTCAAGGCGGTGAATCAGACCCAGTACGATGTCTTTATCTGAGACATGAGCTTTCGCATGGGCGAGTTCAGTATGAACCGCGGCAATGACCTGTTTTTCCGTGGTCAGCGCTGTACCAGAGTTCATGAAGTAATCAGAAATCTGAGACTCTGTATTCATCGTTGTTTGCATGTCAGGCCTCATAAGAAATTGCGGGAGATTGCGTCGATTCAGATTCGGTAACCGGCTGACGCAAAAAAAATTGCATCTGAAGGTGGAAATCCACAACACCTTCAGATGCGGTGCAAAGCACCTTTCGTTACAAGTGATTTAATATCACGAAACAAAGTTATACAAAAATCGCAAAGTTGTACAATGAAATTTGACAAAAGGTTTCTGGTCGGAGGTGTATCTAAAATGATTTTTTAAAAGGGATAAACAGGCGTGGGATGATTTATTTATTAAATACAGTGAGATGCTGGATTTTTTAGGGAGGCAGTGATTTTCAGGTCAACAGGCTGTTGTTTTTACTGACGCAGCCTTAAAGCGTTAAAAAGCCTTTTTTTCGTAGATTTCAGCAAAAGCTGTACAGGTTTCAGCGCGGGAAAAGCGCATCAGGCGCGTGTACTGCTGCAATCCTGGCCGTCTGACAGGTCACGCCGCATAATTCGCTTCCCACGCATGATTCAGAAGGCTAAGGTTGACCCCTTATTTCATCACAAGGAAATGATCATGGTTCACGACTATTTCGCGATTCCGCCCGCGGGCATAACTCAGGAACAGCATAAACGTTCAGTGGCTGTGGCTGCTGCTCTGTCTGTGGCAAAGGAGTCCGTCAGCGCCTCCACTTCAGCAACCGGCTCTAAAACCTCGTGGGACCTGCAGGCCGTGGCAAATGAAATTGCTAATCTGGCTGACGCGATTCAGGATGCGCTGGAGAGTGACAGCGAGGTTTAAACGCTGACAGGTATTGCCTGATACTGCTGTTGAGGTGGGCCAGGTCAGAGGGTGGCAGCGTTCCGCAGCACCGGGAAAGCCCGGCAAGCGGACGCTGCCAGAAAGCCCGCTTATTCCCTCGCGGGTGGCTCATATTTAATATACTGACGCAGCGCATCATGGATTGCCTGGTTATTTCCTTCCTCCAGACCGCGTTCGGCATATTCTTTCGCCAGTGCCGCCAGCACATCGTCAAATTTCCCTTTGTAATTGAGGTTATTCAGCGCAATTTGCTGACCGAGTATCGCTTTTAATACCGTTGTTTCAACCGTTAACTGCGCAACGGCCTCTTCCAGATTTTTGATTCGTTTGTCGTCTGCCATAACCCCTCCATGCTTAAAAAAGCAGAATAACCATGCCGCTCACAATATTCAAACCTCAGCAAAGGCCAGACAGGTGTTGCCAGATTTCCCTTAAGTAAAATAATCAGCATGTGAACTTATAAGATTAGTTACTGTAGAAAAAACCGATGATATTCCCGTGGTGCGGTGAAAATAACCTATTTCTGCTTACTATGACCGCAGTTAAAAAAACCGTTAAAAGAAAAAATGTATTACCATCAACCCGTTCGCTTAAAAATGTTCCATGTCACTTGATTAAAAGGGGGATTAGCTATTACTGTATTTATATACAGTGATCTGAAAGAGGGGGTGACATTATGGAATTCATTAAACCTGCGGACATTCGCGCCGTTATGCCTTTGCCATTATATATCGAACGAGTGCCGTGCGGATTTCCCTCCCCGGCACAGGATTATGTCGAACAACGTATTGATCTTAATGCACTGATGGTCCAGCACCCCAGCGCCACCTATTTTGTCCGGGTCAGCGGCGAGTCGATGATTGAGGCGGGTATCAATGATGGGGACATGCTGGTCGTTGACAGCTCACTCACCGCCTCACACGGTGATATCGTGGTCGCCGCGGTCGACGGTGAATTTACCGTTAAACGCCTCCAGCTTCATCCCTGCCTGCAACTGATGCCGATGAACACCAAATTTAAACCGATCGCTATCCAGACCGAAGATGTGCTGGAGGTGTTTGGTGTCGTAACCTTTGTGATTAAATCGACTCGCTGACCATGTTCGCACTGGTCGATGTGAACTGCTTTTATGCGTCGTGTGAAACTGTTTTCCGGCCCGACCTCAAGGGAAAGCCAGTGGTGGTGCTGTCGAACAACGATGGTTGTGTGATTGCACGCAGCGCCGAGGCAAAAAAAGTTGGCATTAAAATGGGCGCGCCCTATTTTAAAATGCGCGAGGAGCTGACGCGCCACGCGGTGCAGGTCTTCAGCTCAAATTACGCGCTCTAGTAAGTTACGTGGAATGCAACATTGATTGAGTAAACTTTGAACAGCAAAGCTGTTGTCAGAGGAGAATGCAATGCTGATTCCACCGAGTGAACACGTTCT